>NZ_JAHCMY010000001.1:0-1097600 GCF_018449405.1 Litoribacter ruber | reverse complement strand
TACCGTATACCTTGCTTCTGTCTGTATTCACTACCGTAAGGCTAGCTTTTCCGATTATAAAAGTCTTGATGTCTGAAGAAGGCTCGTAGTTATTATCTCCTTCAAAGAAAAAGCTAACTGTAGCTGTCCCCGCATTGATATTGTTATCATAAAGCGCATCTGGGGAAAGACTTAGATTACCCGCTCCAATTACACTTACAGCAGCAGGCTCAATTGCCGAACCAGTATAAGTGAAAGGACCGCCGTTGATGGTTACAGTCGTAACTGTAGCTGCTTTGCCAATAGTGAATTCCTCACTGTCAGAAGATGAAAGGTAGTTGTTGTCTCCTGCATAGCTATAGCTTGCTGTTGCTGTTCCCGCATTCACATTGTCCGCATAAGAAGCTTCTGGAGTCAGGTTCAGCCCGCCGGCACCTGTTACACTTACCGTAGCTGGTTCAATTGCTGATCCCGTGTAAGTGAACGGACCGCCGTTAATTGATACGGTAGTAGTAGTTGGAGCTTTATCAATTACCAAAATCCCTTCTGCAACTCCAGATCCAGAATTTTCCGTAGATAGAGTAACTGTAAAAGGATAGGAACCGGCATTTACATTATTAGGTACCGAAACTGTTAAGATTGAACCTGGAAAAGCATTACTTCCGGAAGAATTAAAAGTAGGTTGATCAAAAACACCCGATACACCAGAAGGAAAACCATTTACAGTATAAGTACCATTAACATTACCGTTAGAAGCTCTAACTGAGGTAACCACGAAATCTATTGAATTAGAAGATCCAAAAACAACTGTAGATGATTGTGGAGCAACTGAAACTGAACCAATTGATCCTTCACTACCTGTTTGAAGAGTGTAATTTCCTACAATCGGAAAATTCCCTGTTGCAGGCACATTAGCAGGAGAGTTGGGAGTTGTTCCAATTAAAATATAAGTATTTCCTCCCGCTGATAAAGAGGCAGGAAATGAAAATATCAAATTGCCAATTAAAGCTATAGCTCCAGAATTACCTGAACCACTTGTAGAAAATGTTACCGAACTGTTTACAGGAGTCGGTCCTGGTGCTGTGCCTGAATATTCTACAGTAACATTCACCCCATTAGGAAGGCCTGAAGTAGAAAACCTTACATTTGCATCCGTAAAAAAAGTCTCCGCCAAATAACCTGTGACATTTCCAGTAGCTTCCAAATGAAAAGCTACCCCTAAATGCCTTTCATCAATGGGAAACTCCAATCTCCATGTCCCGTCAGGTTTCACGGCAACATTGAAGTCATTATGATGATCATAATGAGGTTCCTCTTCGATGTGGATCCTGACGGAGGTGTCCAGAGTCCAACCCGACCCCGTAATAATCGCGACCTCCCCGGGTGCATAATCATCCTTATCAGAGACTACCGTGGGTTCGCTGCCGGCCGGATACGTTGGGGCCGGCATTTGGGCATAGGTGGTCGAAACCCATGCGATGCAGGTAAACAGGAGTAAAAGTTTTCTCATGTCAATAGAAAGTTATGGAAAGTGTTGATTTACAGCGGTGGCCCTAAAAATGTCACCTGGAGCCTTCTTAAAAAAAGTAAGAAGAATTCTTGACAAAAATATATTTTAAAAAGCAAAAAAAGAAGTATAAAATACGTTTTATTGAATAATAGCCGATTAAAAAATTTCAATCGGCTAAATTAACCAAAGTAAATTACCTAATTTATTGCTTTACCGAGCCGCACTTTTGAGAATTTTAGTCAAAAAAAATTTGAATATAATTTTAACAACAATTAATAATAAATTACTCTTATTTCCGTACCTAAAAAATTTAATTCATTCTATTACCTTTTTTGGGGCTATGGTTCCACTCACCGAAAACAAAAAAGGCAGATAGCCTTAGCCACCTGCCATATTTTGCCTTTTTATTTCCTCAACAAATTCAAAGTACCTCTTCTTACCTCTCCCTGACCGCTTTCGATGACAAAGAAGTAAGCGCCTACCGGTTGGTCCACACCATTAGCCTTGCCGTCCCAACGGTCAATCGGATCAACCGATCGAAACACCTGCCTACCGAACCTGTCGTAAACAGTAATTCTCCCCTTGACAACCGTCTTAAGTTCCGGTACACCCCAAGTATCGTTAACCCCGTCATTGTCAGGAGTGAAGGTGTTGAAAATCTCAATGTCCGCAAAGCCTGAATTCTCGACATGTAGCGTGAAGTTTCGTGAAATAGTATTTCCAACCCTATCCGTACTTGATAAGCGTATCTGATACAACGGTCTTTGTTTAGCTAATTCAGAACTATTCCAGATCAGTTTACCATTTCTGATTGCAAAGAAACTGTTTTCCATTATTGCATCTTCTATCTTATATTCATGCATATCGTCCATTTCATCTACGGTCATTATATTTGCTATGATTTCACCAGTAGAAATGTTATTCGCGATCTGCAAGTTACTAACGGTAATATCAGTTGGTATGGCTTTGTCAGATACAATTGTCGGAACTATTATCATGTTGGTGCCTTTACCGTTGTGATCCGCATACTCACCAGTAATCTGATAGACCCCAGGTCTCAATGGATCGTAATCATTGCTAAACCATTTCACCGGTGCCGATCCCTTATTAATGGTTTTACCTATCTCAATGAGTTTAACCTGCAGATCTTCAAATGGAGTATTCCAACGAACATTAATCATTTCGGCTGTTTGGTGCTCACCTTCCGGTTGCACATTTTCCCCCTCGTCCACTCTGTAAGAAACATCACAGCTTCCTATATAGGACTCCGAGTTGGCAAGTAACGCACTCACTGCATTAGCATTCACACATATAGTTTTGCGGTTATTAGGATTTCCTGAAGGAATCTGGCAGACTTGAACTTTATTGTTGTCATTGCCGCAGGATGCCTCTACCGAAATTACCTTAAACATCGCACTTGCCACACAAACCCCATTGCTGGACATTTCAACCATGTACTCTCTTACAAAGTCACCAGATCCATTTACCTGAAGTGAATTTGATGTGCTTAAAAGTTGTTTAGAGACTCCCTTCTCAAAATACGACCACTTATATGTTACTCCCGCATTGACTGGTGCGATAGAGGCAGTCAAGGTTGTTATAGAAGGCAATCCTAATGAAATTGCCGCCCCGTCAAATATCACCACATTTCCATTTCTGTTTTCAGCTACGCTTGAGGTTACTGTGGAATTTAAGACCGTGACTGTGGCTGGGTTTGTGGTAATTGATCCAATAAGATTACCAGAATTAGGAATGAACTCAGCTTGGATATTATATTCCCCACCGGCATTAAAATTATGTAAGAAGGCACCTTCAAATTTACCATTGGTCACTACTGTTGGCTCCACAAATCCAATCAAGTTTTCACCATTTATAAATTCTACCCTACCCCCTGTATTGTTGACCTCGAAAAGGGCTGTAGAAGACACCGTTGCAATCAGTTTAATATTCTTTCCGCAGTCTGAAATCGCATTAGATACTGATATAGAGGTAGTAGCAGGCGTCACCGTTAGGGTTCCATCAGCATTGCTTACTTCATAATTCACAAGCCTACTGTCCGGATCTACAAGTGCCCCAACAATGGAATAGGTACCCACATCTGCATTCTGACCTTCACCTACACTGCTTCTGGTAACCGTGATATTATCACCAGCCTGGATACCACTAATGCTTCCCATAAAATCAGGATCTAACAGGCTTACACCATATTCTTTAGTTCGGTCAGTGTTAACTACAGTAAGGGCCGCCCGGTCCACTGTCAACATACCGTTCTCGTAAGTTACTAAATAGTTGGACAGTCTGTCATTCGGATCTTTTAGGTCTCCCACTATTGGATAACTTCCAACATCCGCTCCTTCAACTTCACCAACACTACTTCTGGTTACTGTGATGTCATCGCCCGCCTGGATACCGCTGATACTCCCAGTATAATCCGCTTCTAATAAGATGGTACCGTATACTTTCGACCTAGCATTATTCACAACTGTAAGGGATGCAGGATCAACTGTCAGTAGACCATTTTCATTTGTTACAATGTAATTGCCAAGCCTACTGTTGGGATCCGCAAGGGTTCCAACTATAGGATAAACTCCAACAGATGCACTTTCAATTTCACCGGTACTACTTCTATTTACAGTAATTTGGTCTCCAGCTACTACTCCCGTAATACTTCCCGCAAAATCTATTTCATCTAAAACTTCACCGTATTTCTTAACTTTATATAAATTACTGACAATAAGGGGTACTATCTTCACTTCCAAAATACCCTCCTTGTATTCTATGTCATAATTTTCAAGACCAACCCCTTCTGCCTCACTTGCTATTATAGGATAGCTTCTCCCAACTGATGCTGTGTCTAAAGCCCCCATACTTTCCAGCTTCACTCCTTTGATTATATCCTCATTCACCAAGGCTCCTTCCTCAACAGTAAAAGCTCCTGTTCCAAGATCAAGTTCTTCTCCATAAGTCTTTATTCGATCTGTTGCATGTAATACGATAGGTTTAGCAGTTACCGAAAAACGCCCATCTAAATACTGAATATCATAATTTTCTAACCCTTCTCCCTGGGCGGCATTGGCCATAATAGGATAGGCCTCCCCTTCTAAGGTTACACTCGAGGCAGCATCCATTCCAATACTCAAAAGAGACACTGAATTAACCTTATCGGCATTTACTAAGCCTTCCAACAGGTAATCTGATTCCGAAAAACTGAAAGTCTCCCCATAGATTTTTACTTGGTCTTTGATCCTAATTAGTAAATCAGCCTTTTCCACTACCAAAACCCCACCTCCTTCAACATCAGTTGAGCTTTCGGCAATCATACCCTCCCCACTGTAAACAGCCTTAATTTGATAATTTCCAACTTTTAATAGAGATGGATTAAACTCCAAAATTGCTTCCCCTCCTATTATAGCATTGGAGGTACCGACCTTAATTTCATCAACAAAAAAGTCAACACTACCTTCCTCAATAGGAGCCGAATTACTTTGTCTTTCCACTTTGGCTGATAGGAAGACGCTTTGGGAACCGTACTTTATAGGGGCAGGGTTTACAACGGTAGTTTTTGTAACTACAAGCCCGCTTCCAACAGCAAAGCTGCTAAAGGAGGTTAACCCTGTCACCTGAATGCTACTTTGGGTTTTATTACCAACTGCTGGATATGACCATAAGGATCCGTTGTGTTTACCCACCATAAAATTATTGTAGTTGGAATTTTCACTCATATCGGCCGGCAAAAAAGCCAGTGAAAGATCAAAATTGTTAAATCCATCTACCTCATTCTCAAATTCCCAATGGCGGTTAAGTATGGGGTCAAAACCCAGATCTGCAGCATAGGGATGTGGCCCATCTATAGATTTACCTAAAACGGACCCTGAACCTGTTAATTCATAAAATTTCACTAAGGAGGGGGTAAATCCCAAAGCGGTTCCGATTGGGAAATCATACTGCTGCCTAGTGGGTGAAATTAGTCTTCTTAAGTTTCCGATTACATAGGATAAAGCAGAACCGCCTGCAATATTAGCAGCGCCATTCACCCTAACTTCATGCATACCAGTGATAATCTTTCCCTGTTTAAGATCTAATAATCCATTGATGGAAATATTATTACTTCCCAGCTCTACTTCACCATCCTCCTTGTCAATTACAATGTTGTTAAAGGTAGTCGCTCTTCCTGATAACGTTTGTTTGCTAGATTTGCTACTGAAAGTAACGGTTGATGATTCAGGGTAATATATTCCATTATTGTAAAAATCTCCCTGCAGAATCAAATTATGATTTCCTGGTCGAAATGAGTAATTGAGACCAATAGAAAATCTACCTTGCACAGTTGTGGTACCGGTAAGGTATTTATTTCCTGACCCTGTTACCTCCAAATTTCCATAAGAAATTGCCCCTATATTTTGGGTTCCTGTGGCATATTGAACCGTGCTGTTTTTATCAATAATTACTGTAGGAAATGAATTAGCCCAATGACCGTTAAGTCTAAGCCTCGTTCCATCTTTTAGATGAAAAACCTTTCCTGGTTGACCTGAGATAGAGGTATTGTTTTCTACAAAAAAAGTCCCTTTTTCAATGGTTATATTTCCTTTAACCTTTTCAGGAGTAATATGGTCTCTCACATACACGGTACCATTACTTATGATTTTCACATTTCCATAAACATACCCGAATTCTAGTCTCAAAAGTTGACCTTGAGATCCTGTAAACAGAACATGGCTATTTTCTGAAGCAAAAATTTTACTATCTCCCGTTCCAGTTCTGATGAAATTCCCGGTTACATCTAATACCCCCTCATCCCCTATTTCCAACTCTGACCATCCTCTGATGAATGCGTTTGAATAATGGGAATCAATGCGGAAAATATTAGTATTCACCCTCCCTTCAAGTAGGTAAACTTTTGAAAAGCCATTATTAAGAGTATTGACATTTACTTGGGCTGTGGTCAAAGTACCTCCGTTAATATGAAGCTCGCATCTCCGTAAAGCAGAATTACTACTTGCCAGGGTTATCCACTCCACGGCTCTCAAATGATGACCGTTAAGGTCAATTTTTGTGGTTCCTTCAACATTACCAGATATGGTTACCCGCAAGGCAGAGGCATCTTCGTACAAGGTCACCGCATGACCATTTAAAATTGTGGCCACATCCTTGGCTCCAGGATAGCCTGATCCCTCCACGTCGTTGCCGGGGTGCCCCCATGTCTCGCCTTTATTCCAAGGTCCTGATTTGGCTGATGAAAAAGAGGCATCAGTAAAATGAAAGTCAGTTTTGCCACCCATATTCCCCTTTGCTTCAATAAATAAAGCCTTGCCTAAATGATGTTCTTGGGTAATGAATTCTTTAGAAAACAGATTTCCATCACTGTCCGCAATAAGCCTAATGATCATATTCGGAAGTTCAGTTGGAACTTCCACTATGCTTAGCTCTACTAATTCCCCCGGTTGCCAACCGCTTCCTGTCATCACCACGGTATCACCAGGCAAATAATCTGGTTTTTCTGTTTCAATAGATTGGGCTGAAACAGCTAAGCAGGATAGCATGAATCCCGCCCAAAGCAATAGAGATTGCTTAAGTTGAGTTGTTTTAAAATTTCTAGTCATCTGATTTTGGGTAAAAAATGAAATAAACCTTTACGGACTGGAGCAATCTACTCCACCTATGGTCGAAAAAAACTTCAACAAACCAATTGGACCATCATTTTTCCTGCACACAAAACTTTATCTTGAAGGAATTAACCTACAAAACCAAGTGTCCGCAAAATGAACTTCTGGAGTCCAAACTAAATAGAGGATATGATCCTCGAGATTCAAAAATTAGAATGGGTAATGGAAAGGGTAATCAGATACTCTCTTAAAAAGTGAATTCACTCTTAAATATATAATTCAAAAGCTGAAAATAAAATAGTAACAGATGAATATTACGTAAAATAAACGACTAAAAAAATTTACACGGTTTTATAACCTGCCATAGGTAGTTTGAAAGCATTTACAAATAATACCACTAGGTATGGTTACCTAGTGGTATCAAAACTCTGGAGCCTATTAATTTAAATCTTTACTTCACTCAAATCCAATCTATCTATCTTTTTACCTAATTCCTCAAACGCCTTAAAAAGAACCTCCTTTTTCCAACCTAAATTATCTTCCACCCTAGAAAGCAGATTATGGTAATAAGCTATTCCCTCCTGGAGATTTTTTTCAAAATCAGCAAAATATTTTGCCTGCTTTGAAGTGATGGGGGCTTCCAATTCACTCAATTTATCCTTTAGATAATTGACATACAAAGTCAGTTCTTTTACAAAGATGAAAGGCCGATCTTTTCTTTCTCCAATGCTTCCACGACCATAAATATAGTCCGCCATCTCCTCCAACGTCCTTTTTCCCGAATAATAAGCCATATTTGGTCCTGGGCAAATGGCAATTGTCGACCCTTCTTTCTTAGTCTCCATCCCCTTTTCCACCAAGGCTGCTGTCCCTAAGGCTTTGCAGATACAGGCTTTGTCCGTGATCTTATCATAGGCCTTTTGATACTGGGCAGGTTCCAATTCCTTTACTTCGAGTTGCTTCAGCTTAAGCTGTTGATATTGACGCGAAGCGGTGCAGATCACTTTTTCAGTAAATTCAGTATCTAACGATGCATATTTTTTAGGGCAAGAACTGCCTGGCCTACCTTTGTCGATCAGCCGTTGTTTTTCTATATCTTCAGTATTGCCCTTTATATTATTAAAAGGCACACCCAATGGTGAAATATTGCTTAAATACAGGTCATCCTCCTTAGCATTGCTCAGTAGCTCCATGGTCAGTTCATCTATACTGACCGCCTCTGGAACCAATAAAAAGGGCGTGCCCCATCCTATGGAATCCAGGTTATATTCTTTCATCAAAAACTCATGCTCTTCAGATGTCCCAACTCCACCTTGAGCGGTTACCTTAAGGGGAAGCTTATGAGCAGGGAAACTTCTCCCTGCTTTCTCCCAGGTCTGCGTTAAAAGATCCCAGGTTGTATCTATCAGTTCTGCTCGCTTCGTCTTAAACTCTTCTAAAATAGGCCCCATCAGGTAACCATCGGTGGCAAATGCATGGCCTCCACAGTTAAGTCCTGACTCGATCCTGTATTCGGAAACCCAAATACCTTTCTTGGCTAGAAACTTACCTTGGATCATAGCAGAACGGAAATCACTTACTTTAAGCGTCACTTTCTTTTTCAGCTTACCCTCTTCATCAGGAAAGAAATCCTCAAATTTCTCCAGGTAACTGTAAAGTCTTGGGTTCATTCCAGCTGAAAGAATAATGCTACTGTTTTCAAGATTGCTCAACGCATAACCCCGCAGGGCTGCATGTGCATCATTAAATTCTACAGGTAATTTTTCATCATTGACGTAATTGTCCTTATCCAGCTTAGTCATGATATTCACATCGATGCTACCCTTGACCAGCTGCTGCTTCGCCCAGTCCCATACTTGCTTTTCCATTTTGCCCTTGCTTGCTAAGAGTTGCTTGAATTGCTCCTGGAATGAGCTTGGAAGCATCCTTAGGTATTTTTCACACTCCCCTTCCTGTAGATCAAAAGAGTCTTTAATTTCTTGGAATTTACGGTCCACCAGCTCATCTACTAAATTGAGGTAGGCGGTTATTCTTTTTGCCCTGAAATCATCTACTTTTTTGGTGATGGCCTCAAATGGCACTTTCATTTTTTCACTATAAAACTCCCGCATCCGCTCGATAAGCATATCATCCACCAGTGACATGGCCGAGGATATCCCGTAAGGAGCCACTCGGATAGGTGTGTCAATGGTAAATCCAATACCCATCACAGGGATATGGAAAGTATGTTTGAAGGTGTTACTACTCATAATTTCAATAAAGGTTAATAATTAAGTGGTTTGTGGTACTTTTGATGTCTGCCAATCTTTCTGTATCACGCGGGTTTTGGGTTTCTCTAACTTGGAAGCCCACCAGCGAATACCCCCCGTGACAAAGCCAACGATGGTCACCGAGCTCAGCGGCATCAGAATAGCACAGACAATGGGGCTAAGTTGGGCTGTGACAGCGAAACTTAATCCTATGATGTTATATAGAAATGATAGCACAAAGGCAATTTTGATCACTTTCATACTGCTTTTGGCAAGTTTCATTGCATCCTGCAGCTTGGGAAAGCTCTTGGCATCCATAATTACATCACAGGCCGGGCTAAAATGATAGATATCATCACTCACACTAATCCCCAATTGGCTCTCCTGAAGGGCTCCAGCATCATTCAATCCATCCCCGATCATGATTACTTTTCTGCCCTGTGATTTCAGGTTTCTTATATATTCCAGCTTTTCCATCGGTTGCTGGTTGAATTTTAATTCATCAAAATATGGGCTGAGCGTCTCCTTCTCTTGGTCGTTGTCTCCACTGAGAAGATGTAGATTAATCCCTGCGTCTTTGAGCTGCACAAGCTGGTTTAAAAGTCCTTCTCTATATTGAGGCACAAATTCAAAATAGCCTTTCACCTCATTTCCTAGAGAAATATAAACCCGCGTTTGTTTACCGTCTGGCTTTTCTGCCCCTACCCACTTGGCCGAACCAATTTTTATGACTTCATTATTAAAGTAGGCCTTTAAGCCCGATCCACTTATTTCTTCAAAATCCTCAACTTTTACAAGCGCATATTCATCCAAATGATTATTGATCATCTGGCTTAAAGGGTGAGTGGAATTACGGACGATGGACTTGACCAGACTTTTTTCTTTGGCAGAAAGATGTCCCTCAAAAGACAGCTTGCCTTTGGTTTTTTGGGTAATTGTGCCGGTTTTATCCAAGACCACTGTATCCGCCGTCGCTAAAGCCTCCACCGAGTCGGAGCTTTTCATATAGAATCCCCACTTGCCCAAAACCCTAAGTACATTGCCAAAAGAAAAGGGAATCACCAAGGCCAATGCACAAGGACAGGCAACAATCAATACTGCCGTAACTGTATTCCAGATTTTGGAAGCATCCTGAAAATACCAGTATCCTGCCGTGATGATGGAAAGGATGATAATAAAATAAGTAAAACGCTTACTCAGAGAGGAGACCACTTCGGTAAGTTGAAACTGGTTGTTCTTTTTAAACACCTCTTGGTTCCACAGCTGGGTCAAATAGCTGCTCTCCACAGGTTTTTGGATTTCCACCTCTATCATTCCACCTGTCTGACGGCCTCCGGCATACATGAAATCTCCACTGGACTTGCAAACGGGGTCCGATTCCCCAGTCACAAAGGCATAATCAATCTTGCCCTCCCCTTTCATCAGTTTGGCATCTGCAGGAATCAACTCTTGGTTTCGGATCAAAATGCGGTCACCTACTTGCAGGTCTTTTAGCAAAACCGTTTCTTCTTTTCCTTCTTTGACCACCGTGGCGGCTACAGGGAAGTAACTGTTATAATCCCGCTCAAAGCCCAAGGCTTCGTAGGTTTTGCTTTGGTACCATCTTCCTATCAATAAGAAAAACACCAGGCCCGATAAGCTGTCCATGTATCCAGCTCCGGAAAGGGTGATCATTTCATAGGCACTCCTGCCAAAAATGGTCAAAATACCCAACGCGATCGTCAAGTCGAGGTTGAGGTACTTGTACTTCAGACCGTTCCATGCGGATTTGTAAAAATCATAAGAGGAATAAAACACCACAGGAAGCACCAAAATCAAATTCAGGAAAGTAAAGAATACCTGATACTCTGGGTCTACAAGATTTTTGGTATCCAAATATTCGGGTAGACTAAGCATCATGATATTACCAAAGCAAAACCCTGCGATTCCGATTTTGTAATAGAAACTCCTGTCAGTCTTTACCTCTTTCTCATTCTTATTCAGACTGATATCCGGAGCATATCCCAATTTGCTTATCAACTCGACCAGCTGTCGCAAAGACAAATTTTCGTTTTGCCAAGTGATGGCAACTTCCTTTTTGGTGAAGTTTACCGTGGCCTGTCTAATGTTATTATTTAAAATATGTAGATTTTCCAACAGCCAAATACAGGAACTGCAATGAACGGCCGGAATATAGAATGTTGCCTTGCTAATATGGGCGTCAAAAAAAGACAACAGCGACCTTTTCACCTCCTCATTGTCCAAAAATGCCCAACGGTTACCGTGCTCCTCCACTCTTTTGGACCCGGGGGTTTTCTCCATCTCATAGTAATCTACCATGTCATTGCCCCGCAGCAAATCATACACGGCAAAACATCCCTGGCAGCAGAATTCTCTGTCATCAGCTTTGATTGGTGCATCCTGACAGTCTTCTCCACAGTGGTAACAAGTGCTTTTCACCTTTACTTCCTCAATCATCAATCTCAAACAGTTTGGGTATAAAGCTTAAATGGCACGATCGAATCATCACTATTGAGCAAGTTGCCCAACACGGTGAGATTCTCAGGAGATGGGTTGTTGACCACCATTAGGGTATTGGAATTTAAACCAACTGCGGTATAAATGGTATGCTCGGTTTCATCGCTGAGCTTATGCAAAGCCAGATTATGAAAATGTTGCTTGAGGTATTCGATGAAAAGCTTTTCCTCCATAGCAGAAGGACCCTCTTCACAATAGGTGGTTAAAACCGTGACGGGTAGATTTTGGCCCAATTCTGATAGCAGGTAGCTAAATTGTTTGATGCCATGCATGGCCCGGGTGCTCCCATCAAAAGTCATGACTACCTGGTCGATTTCCATAGTATTGGCCGGAATGACCAAAACGGGACAACCCGACTGGGTCAAAAGGCTCCTAAAAGGAACCTGGTCCCCTGCTTCGTTTTTGACTTGGCCTCGGTAGGTTTCTTGGTTGATGATCATCAAGTCAGCATAATGCGTTTCCCGCATCAGTTCTGTGGATGAGCAGCCGTCTTCTTTATGGATGGTGTATTTACAATGGGATTTTTTGCAATTTTCCCCAAAATAACGGTACCAGGATTTTCTGGCTTCATTTTCCTTTTTCTGTCTGCAGGCATCTTTGTCACATTTGCCTGATTGACAAGGCGGGAGTTCACTTCCACCAATGAGATCATTGACTACAGCTCCCACAAAGAGCACTTCCTCTCTGGGTATGAGTTTAAAGATGAAGTCAATTTCTTTATGGTCTAGTTTTCCCCCAAATCCAATGATGATTTTTATCCGGTTCATTAGTTCTCCCTGTTTTTCGCTACGTCGGAACCGTACCCACGGTACCAATAGCAAATGTCAGGATTACCTGCAACCTATTATATGATGGTCATCAAAGAAAAAACTGATTTATATCAGGTAATTTGAGGTATCAATACAGCCCGGCAGCCCTTACGAGGCCTTTTACATCCTCCACCTTGATCTTTCGGCCCTTGGTGCTGATATAATTTTCCTCCTTAAAATCGTGAAGTAGTCGGATCAGGGTTTCCGTAGCCGTACCCACAATATTGGCTAAATCCTCCCTGGTCAGGTTGATTTCCACGGGTTCCTTGTCACCATCAATGCCATAAGTGTCCTTAAGCATCAATAAAGTGATGGCAAGTCTCTCACGCACAGATTTCTGGGCTAGGTTGGTAAGTTTTTCAGACATTACGCCAATTTCTTGGCAAACGGCCTGAAGAAGCTTCTTGTTGAAATTGGGGTTGTCTGTTAGTAAGGATAAAAAATCGTTTTTTGGAACAAAGCATATGGTGCAGTCCTCAAGCGTCTCAGCAGTGACAGGATATGTTTCCTCCCCTATCATAGCCTTATACCCAAGCACATCACCTTCTTTGGTGATCTTCATGATTTGCTCTTTGCCATCTGCGCCTAGCCTATAAACTTTGACTTTTCCGTTATTGATACAGAACACCCCTAGTGGTCGTGTACCTTCATGGAATAAAACCTGCCCTTTTTTATAATTGGTGCAGGATTTGGCGTCAGAAATTTGGGCTACCTCATGTGAACACAGAACCCCGAAAAGGGACCTTCCACGGCTTTTGCAATCTTCACAGCTGATTTTTGGCGCTTTTTTAAAACTCATAATGGCAATAGTTCCTACAATCCGACAAAGATATTATTATTTAGAGTTAAATACTATTTTATCTTTTATTTAGCATCCAACTCTACCGACAAGGGAAATTTCTGAAGTTAAATATAATTAATTTAGTTCAAATCCCCTTAAATAATTCAAAGGACTCCAAATAATCCGGCACTATGGTCTGCCAGCCAAACTCCTCTTTGATCTTGTCTGCCAAAACCTGGGCAGGCTCCTCCTCACCATGTATAAGAAAGGTAATTTTTGGTTTGTTGGTAAAGCCATCCACCCATTCTATCAACTCCGACTGATCGGCATGGGCCGACAGTCCCTCCACATAATGGATTTTGGCTTTGACCGGAACATCAATTCCATACATTTTCACAGTCGGCTCCCCATTAAGTAACCTTCTGCCCCTTGTGCCTTCTGCCTGATATCCCACAAATATTACACTATCCTGCTCATTGGGAAGCCTATTGTAAAGGTGGTGCAAAATCCTACCCCCTGTAGCCATGCCACTTGCAGAGATAATTATCGCGTCGCCCTTAATATGGTTGAGGGTCAAAGAGGCTTCTTGGCTGGTATAATAATGTAGGTTTTTATGCTGAAAGGGATTTGCACCCGGCTCATCGAAGACTGGCCCTAGTTTGTGATATTGGGGAAAGTCTACATAGAGTTTGGTCACATCTATGGCCATCGGGCTATCGATGTATATGGGAATTTGGGGGATTTTCCCTTTCATCTGAAGCCTATGCAGATAATAAAGCACCATCTGTGACCTACCCACAGCAAATGCGGGGATCAGGGCCACCCCACCATTCCGGAAGGTTTCCCTAATGGCCAAACCAAGTTGCTCTTCAGCTTTGGACGAAATACTTTGCCTGTTTCCATAGGTGGATTCCAAAAACAAAACATCTGCATGCGGTAAAGTCACTGGAGGAAACATCACTGGATCATGAAAACGGCCCAGGTCACCAGAAAACACAATTTTCTTTTCCTGGTTTTCACCTATCAGTCTTAACTTAAAAATTGCGGCTCCTAGAATGTGGCCAGCATTGAATGCCTTTAATACAATGTTTTCCGTCAAATAGGTTTCCTTTTCAAAAGGGATGGATTGAAACAGGGGGTACACCCTCTCTGCTTCTTCAATGGTGAAAAGAGCCTCCGGTTTTTCGTGCCGCGAATAGCCTTTCTTCCTGGCGTATTCAGCCTCTTCTTCTTGCAGTTTTCCGGCATCCTTGAGCAGGATTTTGGCTACCTCAATAGTGGCGTCGGTGGCATAAATGGGCCCAGAAAAACCCTCTTTTACCAGTTTTGGCAAATAGCCGCTGTGGTCGATGTGTGCGTGAGTCAGCAAGACCATGTCGATGGTGCTGGGGTCTACCGGGAATTCTTCCCAATTCCTTTCCCTCAGCTCTTTGAGGCCCTGAAACATACCACAATCCACCAAAACCTTTAAGCTATCAATCTCCAATAAATACCTTGACCCGGTTACCGACTTGGCACCACCCAGAAACTTTACTCTTACGTCCATATCTAATTTTGAATAAAAATCTTTCCCAAATGTGGATTCACCACATGATAATGTACTGCAAAGGAAGTTAACTATTATTTTTTAAAACCTGACAAAAGTCATATTTCTCTCTGATGACCATCATAATAAAACTTTACATCTTCCTCCAATTTTGCATGACTGATAAATCTAAAAATCATGAGTGCACTATTTGTCCTGATCATCATAAGCATTTTGGTAGCCTTCGGGTTTCTGTTTGCCTTTTTCTGGGCCACGGGAAGTGGACAGTTTGAAGACGACTACACACCGGCCGTAAGGATGCTTTTTGATGACAAAGCACCAGTGGCCAAAGACAAGTCCTCCCCGAGCACACCATCATCAAACCATAAAAAATAGAAACATTTTACCATCAATAAATTAATCTCTATGAGCAAGGAAGCTGCAATTCTTGAAAGGCCAAACAGTGAACGGCAATCCAGGCTGGGACTGGATCGCTTTTCTTACGACAACGAAATTGTCAAAATGTTTGCCATTGCCACCATGATATGGGGCGTGGTCGGCATGTTGGTAGGTCTCTTGGTGGCGCTACAACTCGTATTTCCCGCCTTAAACTTCAACACCGAATACACCACCTTTGGGCGGATCCGGCCCCTGCATACCAATGCGGTGATTTTTGCGTTTGTGGGCAATGGTATTTTTACCGGGGTGTACTATTCCCTGCAGAGGCTCTGTAAGGCCAGAATGTACAGCGACATTCTTAGCCGGGTAAACTTCTGGGGCTGGCAGCTGATCATTTTATCCGCAGCCATCACACTTCCACTTGGATTCACTACTTCCAAAGAGTACGCTGAACTGGAATGGCCGATTGATATTGCCATCACGCTGATTTGGGTGGTATTTGGATGGAACATGTTTGCTACCATTGTGAAAAGACGAACAAGACACCTGTATGTAGCCATCTGGTTTTACATCGGTACGTTTGTGACTGTGGCAGTTTTGCATATCGTAAACTCTTTCGAGTTGCCAATCAGCTTTATGAAAAGTTACAGCTTTTACGCTGGTGTGCAAGATGCCCTTGTACAATGGTGGTATGGCCACAATGCTGTAGCATTCTTCCTGACCACACCTTATTTGGGCTTGATGTACTATTTTGTGCCAAAAGCAGCCAACAGACCGGTTTATTCTTACAAGTTATCCATTATCCACTTCTGGGCGCTGATCTTCCTTTATATCTGGGCGGGTCCACACCACTTGCTTTACAATGCACTTCCTGACTGGGCTCAATCGCTCGGTGTGGTATTCAGTATCATGCTTTTAGCGCCTAGCTGGGGCGGTATGCTCAATGGTCTTTTGACCTTAAGAGGTGCTTGGGACCGAGTAAGAGAGGATGCAGTATTGAAATTCATGGTTGTGGCAATCACAGCCTACGGTATGGCCACCTTTGAAGGGCCAATGCTTTCCCTTAAAAATGTAAACGCAATTTCTCACTTTACCGACTGGACAGTGGCTCACGTTCATATCGGTGGTCTGGGCTGGAACGGGATGTTGACTTTTGGTATGCTTTACTGGCTTTTCCCAAAACTTTACAGAACAGAGATTTATTCCAAAAAATTAGCAAACACCCACTTCTGGCTGGCTACACTTGGAATCCTTTTCTATGCTCTTCCGCTTTACTGGGCCGGGTTTACGCAGTCCCTGATGTGGAAAGAGTTTACCCAAGAAGGTCTATTGGCTTACCCAAACTTCCTGGAGACGGTTACCCAGCTGAAGCCGATGTATGCGCTTAGAGCAGGTGGAGGAGCAATCTACATCATTGGTGCTTTGATCATGGGGTACAACCTTTACAAAACCGCCAAAAAAGGATCATTCCTGAAAAACGAAGAAGCAGAGGCAGCGCCATTGAGCGATACTTATGTGAAGCATAAAGGCGAGCACTGGCACAGATGGATTGAAAGAAAGCCTGTCCAATTGCTAGTGGGCTCCTTGATCGTAATCATGATCGGCGGGGCAGTAGAGATGGTGCCAACCTTCCTGATCGATTCCAACATACCTACAATTGAAAGTGTAAAACCATATACTTCTCTGGAACTCCACGGCAGGGATATCTACATCAAAGAAGGCTGTAACAACTGCCACTCCCAAATGGTAAGGCCTTTCCGAAGCGAAACCGAACGCTATGGGGAATATGCCAAAGCAGGGGAATTCGTATACGATCACCCCTTCCTATGGGGATCAAAGCGTACGGGCCCTGACCTCCTAAGGCTAGGCGGGAAATATCCGGACAGCTGGCACTATCACCACATGCTCGACCCAGAGTCCATGTCACCAGGTTCAATCATGCCAAGCTACCCTTGGTTGTTTGAAAAGGACATAGATGTAGCCAGCACGGAAGCCAAGATCAATGTGATGAGAAGGTTGGGTGTACCTTATCCCGAGGGATACGAAAACCAGGCTGTGGCCGACATGTACCTGCAGGCTGATGAAATCACAGCCAACCTTGCTAAAAGCGGAATTGAGGTTAAAAACGATAGAGAAATCATCGCCTTAATCGCTTACATGCAAAGACTGGGTACCGACATCAACCCAGAAGGCAAAGTGGCTAAACCTTATCACATAGAACCAGCTAAATAATACAGCCATGCTCAAATTTGTAAAACAACATATGGATTCAATCATCGGGATAGAGATCTATCCCATGATCTCCCTGCTCATCTTCTTCATATTCTTCACTACACTTATTCTGTGGGCATTTTATACCAAAAAAGAATTCTTTTCGGGTGTAGAGAATTTACCCCTTGATGAAGACGGAACTTATTCAGAGACTGGCAACAAAATAGATTTACCATGAAAAGACCTTCTTTAAAACGGATAAACAAAGGAGCCGCATTCACCCTAGGTTTGGTGACCCTGCCTACCCTTTCCGCATTTGCGCAAGCCACTCCGACGCTGGATTATACCAACTGGACTTCAGCAGACCTGATGCTGGGAGCGGTGATATTCATGGCCGGATTTGTGGTGTTGGCCCTATTGGGACTGGCCTATGCGCTCTATGCCCTGAAGAAAGTAATCGATGCGCAGAAAGCAGCAGAGATGGGTATCATCCCTGAACAGGTTGGATTCTGGAAACGACTGGAATATAGACTTACTGATGCCGTACCGGTAGAGCGCGAGTTTGAGGTCATGACTGACCACGAATATGATGACATTCGTGAACTGGACAACAGTCTTCCTCCTTGGTGGAAAGCCATGTTCTATGTGACCATCGTATTTGCTGTATTCTATATGGCCAACTATCACATCTTCGGATGGGGGAAATTGCAGGCTGAGGAATACGAACATGAAATGGTCACAGCAAAAGCTCAAATTGATGCCTACTTCGAATCCATCGGCGGCGCGCTTAACGAGACCAATGTTACTTTCCTCTCCGATGAAGAAAGCTTAACGGAGGGTAAAAGCATCTACGATGGGAACTGTGGAGCCTGTCACGGGCAGGAACTTCAGGGCACCGTAGGACCTAACTTGGTAGACAATTATTGGATACACGGCGGTGAGGTTGGCGACATCTTCAAAGTAATCCGCGACGGTGTACCTTCCAAGGGTATGATCAGCTGGAAAGGCCAACTTTCCGCGGAACAGATCCAGATGGTAACCAGCTACATCATGAGCAAGGAAGGCACTGAACCTGCAAATGCCAAAGCACCGGAAGGTGACGAGTTTATCAGACAATAAACCCATTTTTTTTGGGCCGGGGGCGACTGACCACGCCTTCGGTCCTATTTCTTTCTCTCATTACACTACAGCCCCCCCTAAAGCCTAGAACCTAATGAAAACCGTGGAAAAAACAGATTTCCGTGACAAAATCACCACAGTGGACCAATCCGGCAAGCGGGTATGGCTGTACCCCAAAATGCCAAAAGGGAAGTTCACAAATTGGAGACATTTCGTCAACACCATACTTTTGATCATTCTTTTTGCCGGACCATTTTTACGCATCGATGGCCAACCGGTATTAATGCTCAATATCCTGGAAAGGAAATTCATCATCTTTGGCCAAATTTTCTGGCCACAGGATTTTTACCTGTTCGGACTAGCCATGATCGTGGGAGTGATCTTTATCGTGCTCTTTACGGTGGTGTATGGCAGGATCTTCTGTGGATGGATTTGTCCGCAGACTATTTTTATGGAGGGCGTATTTAGACGTATTGAATACTGGATTGAGGGCGATTGGACCGCCCGGAAAAAACTTGACAAACAGGAGTGGAATGCTGAAAAGGTTTGGAAGAAAAGCATCAAACACGGAATCTTCTTCCTGATATCCTTTATCATTTCCAACACTTTCCTGGCCTACATTATCGGAAGCGAGGAGTTGCTTCAAATTATCACCGAGCCACCTACGGCACATCTTTCAGGCTTCATTGCCATATTGGTTTTCACGGGCGTTTTTTATGGTGTGTTTGCTTTCTTCCGTGAGCAGGTGTGTACCAATGTTTGCCCTTACGGAAGGCTACAGGGGGTACTTTTGGACAAGAAATCCATTGTGGTGGCCTATGATTACAAAAGAGGGGAAAACAGGGGCAAGTTTCGTAAAAATGAGGACCGAAGCTCCGCCCTCAAGGGAGACTGTGTGGATTGCAGCCTCTGCGTGAGCGTGTGCCCTACCGGAATTGACATCCGAAACGGCACCCAGCTGGAGTGCATAAACTGCACCGCCTGTATTGATGCATGCGACAGCATCATGGATAATGTAGGGCTTGCCAAAGGCTTGATCCGATATGATTCGGAAGAAAACATCGCAGAAGGCAAAAGCGGCTTCCATTGGAACGAGCGTAGTATTGCCTACACGGTGGTTTTGGTGCTGATTACTGGGCTGCTTTCTGGTCTGCTTTTCTTGAGAACTGAAGTCGATGCCACTATCCTCCGTACCCCAGGCATGATGCCACAAAAATTAGAGGATGGTAGAATCAGCAACCTTTACAATTATAAAGTCATCAATAAGACGAATCGTGAGATGACACTAGAGCTAGAAAGCATGGTTGGAACAGCGACACTTGTGGGAAAAAACCAGATCACTTTGCCTGCCCAGGGCACTGCTGAGGGCGCCCTGTTCATTTACATGGAAAAAGATGAAATGAGCGGCCTTTCCCAACCGGTAATCCTGCAAATCTATGAGGGCGGCCAACCACTTAAGAAAGTGAAAACCAAATTCATTGGCCGATAGGCAGTACGGAAAAACCTGACATTAATCAGGTTTTTCCGTGACACCCCTCATACCCTACCTTGCCTTTTTACCGCACCTTTGTAATGTTAAAGATAAACATTATGAACTGGGGACACGGAATCGCAATTTTCTTCTCATGCTTTGTGGCATTTATGATCATGTTGGTAGTAAGGGCCCATCAGGAAAACATTGACTTGGTGACCGACAATTATTACGAACAGGAGCTCAAATTCCAGCAGCAAATCGACAAGATCAACAATGCCAAACAACTGGAATCACCAGTGGCAGTGAAATTCAAGAATAAAACGGTAAGCATCACTTTCCCTCCACTACCTGGAATCGAGGGTGATATCCAAATATTCCGACCATCAGATTCCATGTTTGACCTTGAAAAACCTGTTGAGGTGAATGCTGATTACCAGCAGGTCATCCCGGTGGACCAGCTACCAGCAGGCTTCTACCGGGTAAAAATCAACTGGCAGTCCCAAGGAGTGGAGTATTATACCGAAGAAGCCTTAAACTTCCATTAACATGGCAATCTGGACAGCCCTTACCTTAGGTTTTGTGGGGAGTTTCCACTGCGTGGGCATGTGCGGCCCCATCGCCTTGGCCCTTCCCGGCAAAAACGGAAACAAGTCGGCTTTCTTCCTTAACAGGCTTAACTATAATCTGGGCCGGGTGACCACTTACGCCCTCTTGGGGTTGTTATTTGGACTGCTGGGAACAGGGATTGCCATGGCCGGTTTTCAGAAAAGCCTTTCGGTCATTCTGGGTATTGTAATCCTGCTGTCCGTATTTCTACCAGCAGCCATTCAAAACCAACTAAGCCCCAGCAGCAGACTCGCACAAATGGTCAATTGGCTGAAAGGGCAAATTAGAAAGCAATTTCAAAAAAGAGGAATGCTATCGGCTTATTCGATTGGTGTTCTCAATGGCTTTCTTCCATGTGGCTTGGTCTATTTGGCCATTGCTGCTTCATTGTTGCAAAACAGCCCCGCAGAGGCATCCATTTACATGGCCGCTTTTGGTATGGGCACCCTGCCGGCCATGATTACCTTGGTCTTCGCGGGAAGCTTTGCAAGTTTGAAATTTAGAAACAACATCCGTCAAGTCATTCCATTTGTCACAGGCGTTTTCGGAATTGTCCTCATCGTGAGGGGGCTAGGATTAGGCATTCCTTTTCTGAGTCCAGTTCTGGAATTTGTAGAAGCTGGAATAACCATGTGTGGATTGAAATAAGGAATAAAATTATCATCCGGCTCCGGACATCGGTCATCCGACATCCGTCATCGGACAATTATCTAAACATCGATTACTATGAGTCAATCTTTGATCACCAAATATAACGTACCGGGGCCCCGATACACCAGCTATCCTACCGTGCCCTATTGGGAAACCTCTCCCAACGAGGAAACTTGGAAGCAACATGTAAAGAAGGCATTCATGGTTTCGGGAATCACCGGCGCCGGTCTGAGCCTTTATATACACCTCCCCTATTGTGAAAAGCTCTGCACCTATTGCGGCTGCAACAAGCGGATCACCATCAACCATAAGGTGGAGGAGCCATATATCGAGACCTTGCTTAAGGAGTGGAAGATGTATTTGGAATTGTTTGGCGAAAAGCCATTGATCAAGGAAACCCACCTAGGTGGAGGCACGCCTACATTCTTTTCACCAGAAAACCTGAAAATCCTTATTGAGGGCATTTTGGAGGCAAGCACACTTGCTGATCAGCCGGAAATGAGTTTCGAAGGCCATCCCAACAATACGACTGAAGACCACCTGCAGACTTTATATGATCTGGGATTCAGAAGGGTGAGCTTTGGCATCCAGGACTTTGACGAAAAGGTGCAGCGGGTGATTCATAGAATTCAGCCCTATGAGAATGTGGAGCGGGTAACCATGCAGGCCAAGAAGATCGGATACACCTCCATCAATTTTGATCTGATTTATGGATTGCCTCTGCAAACTTTGGACAGCATCATCAATACAATCGAGAAAGTCAAGATACTGCAACCTGATAGGATCGCCTTCTACAGTTATGCGCACGTGCCATGGACCAGCCCGGGGCAGCGCTCCTACACGGAAGCCGACCTTCCCAAAAATGAGGAGAAGAGAAAGCTATACGAAACCGGCAAAGCCCTCCTGGAGGAGGCTGGGTATATGGAAATCGGTATGGACCATTTTTCCAAAACCACGGATGAATTATACATCGCTTCCCAGAACCGCTCACTTTATAGAAATTTCATGGGATACAGTGCCAGTCCTACGGGGTTGTTGATCGGATTGGGAGCATCCTCTATCAGCGATACTTGGACAGCCTTTGGCCAGAATTTAAAGAAGATTGAAGATTACAAAGCAGCTGTAAATGAAGGTAAATTCCCGGTATTTAGAGGCCATATCCTTACGGATGAGGATCTCATTATTCGGCAGCATATTCTCAATTTGATGTGCACTTTCCACACCCATTGGGATGAGGAAGGCATGTACACGCCAGCACTTTTGGAGGGGCTGGAAAGGTTGACGGATATCGAAAAAGACGGCCTGATCGAAATCAGTGAGACCAAGATCACCGTCCACGAAGCTGGCAAGCCCTTCATCCGAAACATCTGCATGGCCCTGGACGCCAAACTCTGGAGAAACCAGCCCGAAACGCAGCTGTTCAGCAGTACGGTTTAAACATACTCAATAAAGGTTAACACGGTTTATCGATAAAGGAAAAGCAACGCTGGATGGCGTTGCTTTTTTTTAAGTCATAGGTAAAAATCCAACTTATCCTTTCCGAAATTTACTTTGGGAGTAGTTGTCTGGATGAACGAATATTAGATAAGTTTTCCAGATAATCTCTAAAGCCATTTCTTATACTTTTCCCTAACCTCACCTTTGTCTGCCTGTTGTAGTCCTTGCTCGATTTCAGACCGTTCTTCCGCACTGATCTGTTCCCACCAGTCCACATCCTTCTTATTTTTCAAATTGATGAACTCCTCAAGTATTTTAGGGTCATTTAGCCCTGCTAGCCACTCAATTAACCGTAATTTTTCTGTCTGGATGTCCATAATGTTTTTGTCTTTAACAAAATTAACATTTTTACCACTCTTAAGTTTCAGTCTCTCTTCACAATTAACCAATTCCCCCTTTTCTTAATTTCCCTGCGCCCCAGAAAAAGCAAACGGCACTTTCTCCTTAGAAATTACTCCTGCCTTGATGATGCCCCTGCCCCCATTGACATTATTATGGACCGACACCGGCTGGGCAAGGGGGTCACCTCCGGTGTGCCTTTGCAGGCCTCGAGTCACTTCATATAGGTAATAATCTTCGGTGACATTTTTTAGCACCACCGTTACTTCCATTGTCAATCTATACCTCAAATTTGCCGAAAATTCTATTGTAGCTTCATTTCCATTGAACAGCTGGTCGTCAATCAACAATCCACTCCCGACCGAAAAGTCCCTCTGGTATGCCGGACTGAGGGCTTCTATTCGAACTGCGCTACTTTCAGAAACAGTATCTATCCTATCGTCACTATACTGATATGTCATATACCCGTCATAAAAAACTGTAATTTCATAAAAATTCCGCTCCTCTGGATCTTCGAAAGTTAAGACAAACTCGACATTATCCCCTCCGACCTCTTTAATTTCCAACGACTTAATCGGAACTTCACTTGGGATTGTAACCGTATTATGGCTTGACTCCAGTCTGCCTTCCACATTCAAATGGTAAGTCCTACCAGGTTGTATCTCAATCGCTTCGGATACGTATCCATTTAGGGTATTATTAAATCGGCCTTCAAAACCTTGAAAGCTTAAAGGATAGGCTTGCTCGCCATCCTCAATCATCTCCACTTTGGCGTCCCGGACCGGAGAAAAATTACTTTCCTCCAAAACTCCCCGAGTCTGGCTCACAAAAACCGTTGCTGGTCTGCCTGCCTCCAAATCAGTATTGATTACAAACCTTGGGGTATGTGCAGGCAAATCCACCTCTAGGTATCTTTCGCAGGAGGCCAGTCCAATTAGCAGGAATAAGGCTGAAACAAATCTAAAATTCACCATCAAAATCAAAATTTAAATCCATAAGAGAAAGAAGGCATTACCGGGAAAAGGGTGTACTGAGCCAACACTTTCTGCTGTGTTTGCCGGTTCCTGGTGATATCCATGTAAAAAGGATTCATCCTGTTATAAGCATTGTAAATAGATATGTTCCAAACCCTTTCGCCCCAGCGCTTTTGCTTTATGAAATTAATTCCTAGATCCAGTCTATGGTAATCCCGCATACGAAAGTTGTTCCTTTCGTCATAATGCTCCACTTGTCCGAACATTGGACCATAGAACTGATGTTTTTCATAGCTTTGGTAGATTTCCGTCGGAATGGAGATGGCATTTCCAGTACCATAAACCCAGGTACCTGATAGATGGATTTTGGGCGTCAGGTGATGTGATACCGTCAAACTGAGGTCATGCCTTCTATCATATCGGAAAGGAAACCATTGGTTGCGGTTTAGATTTTCAAATTGGCGTTCCGTTTTGGAAAGCGTGTAGCCGATCCAACCAGTAGTTTTCCCTACCTTTTTTTGCAAAAGCATTTCTACACCATAACTTCTGCCCCTACCTACTTCCACTTTATCCTCCCAATTTTCACCCATATTTAAAAATGAGGCCCCGTCTTTATATTCAATTAACCCCTCCATCTCTTTGTAATATGCCTCGGTGCTCAACTCAAATCCTCCGGGTAAGGATTTATAATAGCCCAAACTTGTCTGCCAAGAATGCTGAGGACCAATGTTTGAAGTGGCAGGCACCCATAGATCTGTAGGCAAACCGAGTCCAGCATTGCTCAACAAATGGATAAACTGAGTCATAGTGGCAAAAGAGGCTTTTACCGAACTGCTTTCATCTATCAGATATCTTGAGGCAATTCTGGGCTGAAGTGAATTGTAATGCTCACCATCTACCATAAAACCAGAATAGTGTAACCCTGCATTTAACTTGACCCTTCGCCCTAGTTGGATATCATCCTCAACATAGACAGCGTATTCTTGACTATCATAAATATCCCCACCTTCCATATCAAACCATTCGGCTCTTTCTGTAGCAGTAAATACACCAGGGGTAAAGCGGTGAAAAATATGATTGGCTCCAAAGCGGACATAATGGTTGGTGTTTGGAATGTAGTCAAAATCGGCCTTCAAGGCATAATCCCTAATTCCAGATCTGTAATCAGCTTGATAAAACCTGTCTTCTTCGACTCCATTCCCTACCCTACTGTAATCGTACTCATCAAAAATCCTGAAATGATACTTGGTGTAAGTCCCTGAGAAATTAGCGAATAATTTCTTGTTGAAAATATGATTCCAACGGATGGCTGTAATGAGGTTACCCCAACCCAGTCCGGTTTCTGAGGTACTTCTCATACGTTCATTGTTGCTGTTTGAGGAATAATCCGATCTGGTATATCCCACATCATCGCCACCATACACGCTCAGGTAAAGCCTGTTTTTGTCATCAAAAATATGATTCACTTTAGCATTCAGGTCATAAAAATAATAACCGGCACTTTCTTGTCCCCCTGATTCTCTACGGATGAATGGCCTCGCTAATAGATCAATGTAGGTCCTTCTGGCAGACAACAAAAATGAAGTCTTGTCCTTCACTATCGGCCCTTCCAAAGTCAACTTAGAAGCAATCAATCCTATAGATCCAGCCCCATGAAACTCCTTCATATTCCCCTCCTTCATATTGATATCAATGACTGAAGAAAGCCTCCCCCCATACCTGGCCGGAAAGCCTCCCTTGATAAGCTCCACATTATTGAGCGCATCGGCATTGAAAACCGAGAAGAAACCGAAAAGGTGGGTGGCGTTGTACACGGGCACGCCGTCCAGCAGTATGAGATTCTGGTCGGGCCCTCCCCCTCGCACATACATACCACTGGCACCTTCCGTTCCGGATTGCACCCCAGGCAGGAGTTGAAGCACTTTTAAAACATCCACCTCTCCAAAGAGAGCAGGCATTTCCTTGATCTGACGCAGGGGCACGTTGATGCTCCCCATCTGGGTGTTTTCCTGGATCAGTTCTTCCCGTGAGCCTTCCACCACAAATTCCGACAGATGGGCCGGAGTCAATTCCACATGGAGAGTGATGTCTTCAGTAAGGTTTTGCTTGAAAATAAAGGGATCGTATCCCACATAGCTGAAGAGGATTTCCACCTCGCCACCCTGACTGGTATAACTGTAAAAACCGTAATTATTGGAAACAGCTCCTTTTTGGGTGGTTTTGTCGAAAACATTCACGCCAATGAGGTTTTCGCCTGTTTCTTTGTCTTTCACAATTCCATTCAAGGTGACTTTTTGGGCAAAAGAAGCTGTGGCAAAAAGGATTAGTAGGAGGGTAAAAATTTTACTCATATAGGGATAGCTACAATAAGAATTCAAAAACTGGGAATCCAAATCTAGACTAAAACCTTAAAAATAAAAACTAATTTTGATTTTTTTGAATTTCACCTCCCATTTCTCCCCTCACCTTTTTCGCCTTACGGCTTTCAAAATCAAGGCTAATTAAGTTTCTTTGTGCTTCTGATTAGCAGACACTAAAAGCACATCCATGAAAGTCATTGCCATAGGCAGAAACTACGCCGAACATATAGCAGAACTGGAAAATGAAAGGCCCGCAGAACCGGTTGTTTTCCTCAAACCCGACACGGCAGTTCTGAAGAAAAACATGCCATTTTACCACCCTGATTTTTCTTCCAACATCCACCACGAGGTCGAACTGGTGCTGAAAATAAACAAGGAAGGCAAGTACATCAAAAAAGAGTTTGCCCACCGTTATTTTGATGAAATCGGAATCGGTATTGATTTCACCGCTCGGGATCTTCAGCAAAAATGCAAGGAGAAAGGACTTCCCTGGGAAATCGCCAAAGCCTTCAACGGCTCTGCACCCATCGGGGAATTTTTGCCCATAGCAGATTTTAAGGATCTGAACAACATCAATTTCCACTTGGCCATCAACGGTGAGGAAAAGCAAAAAGGCAACACCAACATGATGCTTTTTGATTTTGGTGCCATTATAGAATATGTTTCACAGTTTTTTACGTTAAAAAAAGGAGACCTCATTTTCACCGGTACTCCTGCAGGGGTTAGCAAAATCAGCATAGGAGACAGGTTAGAGGCGTATATAGAGGATAAAAAGCTGCTTGATTTTGAAATCAAATAAATTTCTTTTCGCAATTGTATTTTTAGCCGGAGCCATCTTGATGGCTTCGGCTAATATTGAAAAAGGGTACTATCTCTTCCCCGTAAAACCTGGCCACCAAAACTTTTTGGCCGGCAACATGAGTGAAATCAGGCCCAACCATTTCCACAGCGGCATCGACATCAAAACGGAAGGCCGGCAGGGATTACCCATCTATGCCGCTGCAGACGGCTATGTCTACCGCATGAAAGCGTCCACCTTTGGCTATGGAAATGTCATTCACCTGCGCCATCCCAATGGGCAGATCACTACCTATGCTCACCTGAGAAACTTCAACGATGAAATTGGGGATTACATTCGTAAAGAGGCCTATAGCCAGAAAAAAAATGAAATTGAGGTTTACCCGGACCCGACAGCTCTTCCTGTCAAAAAAGGGGATATCATTGCCTACAGCGGAAATACAGGTAGTTCTGCTGGCCCCCACCTGCATTTTGAGATTCGAGACTCCCTTGATAGGGCTTTGGATCCCTTGAAATTTGGTTTCTCCGAAATAGTGGACAACACCCCGCCCACCGTCCAAAAAGTAGCCATCACACCGCTCACCATCGACAGCCGGGTAAATGGAAAGTTTCAGCGCACAGAATTCCCTGTGATCTATGATGGTAAAAAGTTTACAGTCAATCAGGATTTAGAAATTGCCGGGAAAGTTGGTATAGAAGTATTGGCTTTTGACAAGCTGGACAACATGCACAACCCCAATGGCTTTCCTATTTACCAGATTTATGACCAGGGAGAAAAGGTTTTTGAAAGTAATGTGGATGTGATTGATTTTAATATCGGCAGATATTTACTTGTCCATACCCACAGAAACAGGTTTACCAAACTCTACAAAGCCAAAAACAACCTTTTCCCTTTCTACACGCCCAGCGAGCCACTTAGCGGAAGCATAGATGCGAAGCCAGGTGAAAGCCGTGCCATTGAGGTCTTACTCGAGGATGTGTACAAAAACAGGTCGACTTTGAAGTTGTCCTTTAAGGGCACAGAAGCTAAATCCAATCTAGGCGGGAGAAATCAAACGGCTGGGAATGAGCAAATCAGCTACCAAAACAACATCATGGTGGTCAATGGTGAAGGCGCTGCAGAGGGGGTTTTGGCCAAGTTTTTTGTAAATGGGTTAGTCATGGAAATACCACCAGCCTATGTGGGATCTAATAAGCGCACCTACCTTTGGGACATGGAATACGGAATGCCGGACTCGGTAGATGTATGCACAGAAAAATTATTTCCAGATGTGAGGGCAAAAATTCCATTTCAGCAAGAACTATTTTTTACCGATGGAAGCACTGGTTTCCGCTTTGCCGACAACACCCATTTCGATGATTTATACCTTAGGTATAATTATCACAAAATCGGCCCTGACAGGCAACTGACGGTCAACTCACCCTATGAATACCTATGGAATAACTTGGAAATTGATATGGATGCCAGTCATTTTGAGGGTGCTAGAGACAAAGCTCACGTGTATCTTAAATATGAAAATGGTTGGAGGTCTTTTATAGGCGGTCAATGGATAGGGGATCAGATCAGGTTCAAAACCAAAAATTTTGGTACTTTTGTAATCGCGGAAGACAGCACCCCGCCAAGGATCAACCCTGTCAGGGTCAACTCCTCGGGATTAAGGTTTACCATTGCGGATAACCTATCGGGGATTGACAGTTTTGAAGCGTTTGTGGATGGAGAATGGGTTTGGATGCGTTACGAGCATAAGCAGTCAGTGATCTGGTCTGAAAAAAGAGACGCAAAACCATACAAGGGAGATGTTTTGCTCAAAGTAAGGGACAAGGCGGGCAACGAGGCGGTGTTTACTTCAAAGATTTGAATAACCAAAAACCAAAAAGCATATGTCACTAGAAAAAGGAATGCAAGCACCTGATTTTGAAGTGAAAAATCAGGACGGGGAAACAGTCAAACTTTCTGACTACAGAGGCAAAAAGGTAATTCTTTATTTTTATCCAAAAGACAACACTCCTGGCTGTACAGCCCAGGCTTGCAACCTTCGCGACAATTACGCCCAACTCCAAAAGGAGGGCTACGAGGTGCTAGGAATCAGCACCGACACAGAAAAGGCCCACCAGAAATTCATTGAAAAACAAGGGCTTCCATTTACCCTTCTTGCCGATACTGAAAAGACGGTACATGAAAAATATGGAACTTGGGTGGAAAAAAACATGTACGGTAGAAAATACATGGGCACTGCCCGCAAAACCTTCGTCATCGATGAGGAGGGAAATATCGCCGACATCATCGAAAAGGTGAAAACCAAAGAGCATACAAATCAAATACTCAAATAAACTATTCCACCAAAATGGAAAAACTCTCAATCGATCAACTCAATAAAACTTGTTCTCAAGTAAGAAGAGACATCCTGCGCATGGTACATGCGGTCAATTCAGGTCACCCAGGAGGTTCTCTTGGCTGTACTGAATTCTTTGTGGCCCTTTATTTCAACCAAATGGAGCACAACACCAACTTTGATATGAACGGCAAAAATGAAGACCTGTTCTTCCTTTCCAATGGCCACATCTCTCCAGTATGGTACAGTGTCCTGGCCAGAAGCGGGTACTTCAGCGTTGAGGAACTGGCTACATTCAGAAAGATCGACAGCAGGCTTCAGGGCCACCCTACTACTGAGGAGAACCTACCGGGCATCAGAATCGCTTCAGGTTCATTGGGCCAAGGTCTTTCAGCAGGTATCGGAGCAGCTCAGGCGAAGAAAATCAACGGTGATGACAAAACAGTTTTTGTGTTGATGGGTGATGGAGAGCAGCAGGAAGGTCAGGTTTGGGAAGCGGCCATGTATGCCGCCCACCACAAAGTGGACAACCTGATTGCAACGATTGATTTGAACAGACAGCAGATTGACGGTCTTACAGTTGATGTAATGGACCTTCAGGACCTTAGAAAGAAGTATGAGGCTTTCGGTTGGGAGGTTGTGGAAACTAAAAACGGCAACGATATCGAAGAAGTGGTTTCTGTGATTGAAAAAGCCAAATCCCTTCTAGGAAACGGTAAACCAGTAATGAATCTCCTACATACCGAAATGGGTTATGGCGTAGACTTTATGGTTGGCACTCACAAATGGCACGGCGTGGCTCCAAATGACGAGCAGTTGGAAAACGCTTTGGGCCAACTTGAAGAAACCTTAGGAGATTATTAATTGAAAACCCTTTTTCTTGGAAAAGAAAAAATTTAGCACAATGGAAAAGACTTTGAATACAAAATTCACCTATACAGAAAAGAAAGATACCCGTTCAGGTTTTGGCGACGGTCTATTGGAGGCTGGCAGAAAAAACCCTGAGGTGGTTGGACTTTGCGCTGACCTAATCGGTTCCCTAAAAATGGGAGCTTTCCAGAAAGAATTCCCTGACAGATTCTTCCAGGTAGGTATCGCAGAAGCCAACATGATGGGCCTTGCCGCTGGTATGACTATCGGCGGAAAGATTCCTTTTACAGGTACCTTCGCCAACTTCTCCACAGGCCGGGTTTACGATCAGATCCGCCAGTCTATTGCCTACTCTGGTAAAAACGTAAAGATCTGTGCCTCTCACGCTGGAGTTACTCTTGGCGAAGATGGTGCTACTCACCAGATTTTGGAAGACATCGGAATGATGAAAATGCTTCCTCACATGACGGTGATTAACCCTTGTGATTACAACCAGACCAAAGCTGCGACAATGGCTATTGCTGAGCACGATGGACCGGTTTACTTGAGGTTTGGACGCCCAAGCTGGCCAATCTTTACGGATAGCAATCAAAAATTTGAGATCGGTAAAGCCTGGAAAATGATCGATGGCAAGGATGTTACCATCTTTGCTACTGGACACCTGGTATGGGAAGCAGTGGTTGCAGAAGCCATGCTAGCTGAAGAGGGCATCTCTGCTGAAGTCATCAACATCCACACCATCAAACCTCTTGATGAGGAGGCTATCCTGGAATCAGTTGCCAAAACAGGCTGCTGCGTATCCGCGGAAGAGCACCAGCTTAACGGTGGTCTTGGCGACAGCATTGCTCAGACATTGGTAAGAAACAATCCTGTTCCGATGGAATTTGTAGGTGTGGACGACAGCTTTGGCGAGTCAGGAACACCGATGGATCTGATGAAAAAATATGGTCTTAAAGCCGAAAACATCGTAGAAAAAGCGAAGAAGGCTTTAGCTAGAAAATAAGCCATAAAAAACTCCCGATACGACAATGTCTCGGGAGTTTTTTTTTATCTAAAATCAAGAAAAAGAATTTATAATTCCTTAGCCTTCAAATACACCAGGCGCATATCGGCTGGATTGCCGAAATCCAGTTTATTGTCTTTCATATAGCTTCTGAGAGCTTTCCAGTTGTCAGAGGAAATGCTCTTTAGCCCCGCAGTTCCTTTTTTGACCTCTTCTTCCCTATCTTCCTTTACAAGGTAATATTTGATCACATCCTGAAAAACATCATAAGCATTTATGGAATAAGCCTCAACTTGGGCAGGCATAAACCTTTTTTCATGATAGGCCACAAATTTTTCATCCCCATCTTCAAAAAGCACCTCTCCTATCATGTAGATGTCTTTGATTTTGAAATACCTAAAAACCCGGTTACCTTCTTCCACGACTACCCTGTCGAGTTTTCTGTTATCAATGACAATGGTTTTGTTGCTTTTCCCTTCGCCTTCCGGCAGTTCTTCTCCGATGAATACCTGGGCTTTTTTGGGGTAGATATTTAGGTTAACATTTTGATAAAACTTGCCGTCACTCATCAGGATGTCCCCTTTTTTCATTTCCTCAAAAACAAACGGAGTCCCCTTTACCCCTTTTGATTTGGCCGTCTTTCCATATTCGGTTACAAAAAGATATTCGTTTTCATTCACATCAGACCTTTCCTGTCCATGGGCCAAAAAACAGGTTATTAGGCAAAAAATTAGGAGAACCGCTCTTTTCATAATCGTAGAAAGTTAATATCTATAAATTTAACCTTTTCGGAGAAGAATAGCAATCCAAACATTTTTGACAGCCTTACCCAGGCACGTTGTTTCTAATAATATCCTTATTTTTGCACCATGAAAGAAAGCATCTTATCCCTGAGTCCGCAGCATTGGAAGGACTATGAATTGATTGACAGTGGAGCCTTCGAAAAGCTAGAACGCTTTGGCCCATACATCATAAGCCGTCCCGAACCGCAGGCTATCTGGGACAGAAGCATGGATGAGAAAGAGTGGAGAGAGAAAGCCCATGCTCATTTTGCAAAAGAAAAAAACAACCCTGAAAAGGGCCAATGGAAGGAATTTCAAAAGATCCCTCACAAGTGGCAGATTGATTATAACAACCCTGCAGGTTTAAAATTGACATTGAACCTTGCCATGACCTCTTTCAAGCATATCGGTATATTTCCTGAGCAGGCTGTGAATTGGGACTATATTGAAGAAAGCATCGCCAGGATGCCCGTGGAAAAGCCAAAAGTTCTCAACCTATTCGCCTATACCGGTGCAGCGTCCGTAGCAGCCAAAGCAGCCGGTGCGGATGTCACCCACCTAGACGCCGTAAAACAGGTAGTCACTTGGTCTCGCCACAACATGGAATCCTCCGGTCAGGAAGGCATCCGCTGGGTGGTAGATGATGCCATGAAATTTGTAAAAAGGGAAATCCGCAGGGGAAACAAATACCACGGTATTATCCTTGACCCACCTGCCTACGGACGAGGTCCAAACGGTGAGAAGTGGGTTTTGGAAGAAGAGATAAACGAGTTGCTGAAGCTATGCTCCGAGATCCTGGAACCTGATCACCACTTCTTGATCCTCAACTTGTACTCCCTGAGTTTCTCCAGCATGATTGCCGCCAACCTCGTGAAGTCCAACTTTGGAGAGGTGGAAAATGCCGAACACGGGGAACTGTATTTGGAGGATAACTTTCAGAAAAAGCTCCCCTTGGGAATTTTCTTCAGGTTTAGGAAATTGTAGAAGGAAGTTTCACGCAAAACTTGTCCCGAGAAGTGAAGCGAATCGGGAGGGCGCAGAGAAACCGCCAAGAAGGGAAAGATCATACTTATTATTAACCTCTTTTTCTCTGTGGTTTATTAATCATTATTGACATTTATCATGCACAACAGACAATTATTCCTTTCTCACTTAGCCCAGACTACGGACTTTCCGCTGATGATAGAGATAGAAAAAGCGGAAGGACTCTATATGTATGGTCCTAATGGGGAGCGATATTTGGATCTAATCTCCGGCATAGGTGTAAGCAATGTGGGCCATCGACACCCCAAGGTCCTTCAGGCCATGAAAGATCAGATGGATAAATACCTGCATCTGATGGTGTACGGGGAATACATTCAGACACCCCAAACCCAACTTGCCGAGGCTTTAGTGCAAACACTTCCTGATGGACTTGATAATGTCTACTTGGTCAACAGTGGCAGCGAGGCTGTAGAAGGCGCGCTGAAGCTTGCCAAGCGCTATTCCAATAGGCGTGGAATAATCAGTTGTGTGAATGCCTACCACGGTTCCTCCCACGGTTCTCTTTCGGTAGGAGGAAATGAGATATTTAAAAGAGCTTACCGCCCGCTATTGCCAGGTATTTCGCATATCCATTTTGGAAAGGAAGAGGATTTAGAGGATATAACCACAGACACCGCAGCTGTGATCATGGAAACCGTGCAAGGCGAAGCGGGGATAAGAGTGGCTAGTGAATCTTACTTCAAAGCGCTGCGCAAAAAATGTGATGAAACCGGGACCTTACTTATTTTAGATGAAATCCAAGCAGGTTTTGGTAGGACTGGCAAATTCTGGGCTTTTGAGCATTATGGAATCCAACCTGACATCTTGGTTTGTGCCAAAGGAATGGGCGGAGGAATGCCCATTGGGGCTTTCATCTCCAGCAAAGAGATCATGGGCCATTTTAAAAATGATCCTTTATTGGGTCACATTACGACTTTTGGAGGACATCCCGTAAGCGCCGCAGCTTCATTGGCTACCATAAAAATCCTCCAAGAGGAAAACATTGTCGAACTGGTAGAAATGAAAGCCAACCTCTTCAAAGAACTCCTTGTCCATCCAAAAATCAAAGAGGTCAGAAACAAAGGTTTATTGATGTGCGTGGCTTTTGAATCATTTGAAGAACTCAAGCCCATCATTGATAGAGCAATCGAAATGGGTGTGGTAACCGACTGGTTTTTATTCTGCGACGACTCCATGCGCCTCGCCCCTCCTCTAGTAATTACAAAAGAGGAAATCAAAGAAGCCTGCGAAATAATATTGAAAGCAATCGAATATAAAGCCTAATTTGCTCTAAACCCTTAAACTTCTAGACATAAGACAAATGCTTCGCTTTGTCTTATGTCAGAATTAAACTTTTAAACCTAAAAAGGAGCGTCATCTTTGCTTCCGAATCCCCCTGGGAATGGATCATCGTTGCTGTTGGCTTTGCTCTGAAGTCTTATCATGCCACCGTCATCAAATCCCTGCCCACCGGCGCTACTTGGGAATTTGTGACCATACATGGCATCCTGTGGTTGGTAAGGAGTATTCATCTCGAGGTCACAGAATTTGGTGTATTTACCGATAAATCTCAGTTTTACATTCTCCAAGGAACCGTTTCTGTGCTTGGCAATGATTACTTCACCCACACCTGCTGTACTGTTGCCTTCCTCATCTTCCGTGATACCATAATACTCAGGTCGATATAGGAACATTACCATATCGGCATCCTGCTCGATGGCTCCAGATTCCCTCAAATCCGAAAGCTGTGGCCTCTTGTCCCCACCCCTGGTCTCCACCGAACGTGACAACTGGGATAGTGCAATCACCGGAACCTCCAGTTCCTTGGCAATCATCTTCAAAGCCCGGGAAATACTGGCAATTTCCTGCTCCCTGTTTCCTGAACCCTTGCTGGTATCTCCAGACATCAGCTGAAGGTAATCGACTACGATCATTTGAATATCACTCTGCGCCTTCAACCTTCTACATTTGGCACGAAGCTCAAGAATGGACAGTGCAGGAGTGTCATCCACAAAAAGTGGGGAAGACGAAAGTTTACTGGTTTTATGAATGAGCTGTTCCCATTCGTAGTCAGCTAGATTTCCTTTCTTGATTTTCTCCGAATCCAATTCGGCTTCAGAGGAAATGAGTCTGTTCACTAGCTGCACGGAGGACATCTCCAGAGAAAAGATGGCTACAGGTCTATTATGATCCACAGCCGCATTTCTCAAGGTTGACAATACGAAAGCCGTTTTACCCATGGCAGGACGGGCGGCTATAATCACAAGGTCGGATTTTTGCCAACCAGAGGTCACACGGTCCAGAGCAGTAAAACCACTTGGCACCCCGGTAAGTCCATCTTTCTGGCCTTTTTTACCTTCCAGTTCCGTGATGGCTGCTCTCATGATGGATCTAAGGTCGGAATAGTTTTTCCGAATATTTCTTTCGGAAATTTCAAAAAGGGAGGATTCCATTTTATCCAAAAGCTCAAAAACATCCGTTGTCTCCTCGTAGGCCTCCTTTTGGATATCCGAGGCTATCCGGATCATGTCCCGCTTCATGGCCTGTTCGGTGATGATTCTGGCGTGGTATTCAATGTTTGCGGCAGAGGAAACCTTTGAAGTCAGTTCGGTGATATGGTAAGCACCGCCGGCTATTTCGAGTTTGCCGTTCTTTTTAAGCTGATTGGTTACAGTCAGCAGGTCAATCGGCTCACTGCCGTTGAAAAGATCCAGTATGGCCTGGTAGATGACCTTGTGTGAATCTTTGTAAAAGCTGTCGGGGCTCAGGATATCCACCACTGCCGTGAGGGCATCCTTTTCCAGCATCAGCGCACCCAACACCGCCTCTTCCAATTCGGGCGCCTGTGGGGGTAATTTACCTACTCCAATACTCTGTTTTAAGGAATTGCCTCTCCTTGAAGGACTCCAATCTTTACCTGCGGGTTTGTTCTCTGCCATAGAAACAAATGTAAGCCGTTTAATCCAGAGTTAATAAACAATTTATTCACGCAGTTATCAACACCAGAACTTAAAAACCCCTTAAAACACTCACTGCTAACCTAGTAAGAAACTGACCCTTGTGAAAAATTGCTTAAAGCGAGAAAGGGAAATTATTAACCTCATGTAATTTTTCAAAGAATCAAAACGACTAATTTTTAAACGCTTACAATCAGCCAATCAGATTTGGCCGGAGTTAATTGCAAACAAAGCTTTCAAAGTCAATAAGGTTACCCATGAATTTCTTATTTTTGATCGATCAAACTTTGACCCTATGTCCAAAAAATACCACTTTATTGCCGTCGGAGGCAGTGTGATGCATAATTTAGCCCTTTCGATGGTTGCCAAGGGGTACGAGGTGAGCGGTTCGGATGATGAGATATACGAACCATCCCGCACCCGCCTTGAAAACGCAGGCATTTTACCTGCTGAGAAAGGCTGGTTTCCCACCAAAATACATCCCGGACTGGATGGCATCATTTTGGGCATGCACGCCAGGCAAGATAATCCCGAATTGCAGAAAGCGCTGGAACTTGGAATTCCAATTTTCTCCTTCCCTGAGTTTATCTATGAACAAAGTCGGGAAAAGAAAAGAATCGTCATCTCTGGTAGCCATGGTAAAACCACCATCACATCGATGATCCTGCATGTGCTCAAGTATCACGGGATGAATTTCGATTATCTGGTAGGAGCCCAAATTGAAGGGTTTGATTTAATGGTCAAGTTGTCCGATGCACCAATCATCATTATTGAAGGCGACGAGTACCTCACCTCCCCTATGGACAGGCGTCCCAAGTTTTTCCACTACCATCATGATATCCTCCTGATGAGCGGGATTGCATGGGACCACTATAATGTGTTTCCGACTTTTGAAAATTATCTTCAGCAATTCAAGACTTTAGTCGAAATGACTCCTGATGAAGGTCAGTTTATCTACTGTGAAAGAGACCCTGAGGTCAAAAAACTTGGAGAAGCCAGTTTCGGCAAGTACAAGAAAACTCCTTACGAGGCACATCCTTATGACATCGCAGAAGGAATCACATACCTAAAAACTCCTGAAGCCAATATCCCAATTGCGGTATTTGGAGAGCATAATCTTCAAAATCTTCAAGGAGCTTTGGAGGTTTGCCAGGCAATTGGCGTGAGTGCGCCAGCCTTTTACGATGCCATCCAGCATTTTAAGGGAGCGGCCAAAAGGCAGGAGATCTTGGCCAAAGCGGATGACAGGATATTCTTCCGGGACTTTGCACACGCCCCTTCCAAACTGAAGGCCACGGTGGAGGCGGTGAAATCCCAGTTCCCCAATAGAAAGCTCATCGCCGTACAGGAACTTCACACTTACAGTTCCCTGAACAGGGACTTTTTGTCCAATTATGCCCATACCTTTGATGCAGCCGATGAGGCTTTGATTTATCTGAACCCCAAGGCAGTCGCTCTGAAAAAACTTGAATTGATGAGTGAGGATACGCTTCGGGAGGGTTTTAAAAGAGAAGACCTCAAACTTTTCACTGAAATGGAAGAACTAAAAAGCTACCTGGAAAGTAAAAGGTATGACAACACCAACTTGCTGCTAATGAGCTCCGGAAATTATGACGACATGGAGCTGACTTTATTGAAAAACAAATTTAACCTAGCTGAATAATGAATCTGAATCTAAGAACACCTATTGCATTTTTTGACCTGGAGGCCACTGGCACAAATATATCTACCGACCGCATTGTGGAATTCAGCGTAGTGAAAGTTCAGCCTGATGGCACAGAAGAAATCTTGACCAAAAAGGTAAATCCAACCATTCCCATTCCAAAGGAAGTGTCTTTGATCCACGGTATCTATGATGAGGATGTAAAGGACGCGCCGACTTTTAAGGACATATCCAAAGAGCTTTACAAGTTTTTGGAAGGTGCTGATTTGGCTGGCTTCAATGTGTTAAAATATGATATTCCTCTTCTGGTAGAGGAGTTTTTGAGAGCCGGTTTGGATTTCGACATTGAGAAAAGAAGCATCTTGGATGCCCAGAAAATCTTCCATATGATGGAAAAAAGAAACCTCACAGCAGCTTACCAATTCTACTGCGGTAAATTGCTAGAAAATGCCCATAGTGCCGAAGCTGACACGATTGCCACCTATGAAATCTTCAAGGCCCAGATTGACAGGTACAATGGCCAAGAAGTAGAGGATCTTTTGGGGAACAAATTAGGTGTCATTGAAAACGACATCAAAAAGCTCCATGCGCTTTTCAACGAAAAAATGGTTGATCTGGCCGGCCGATTTATCTTTAATGATGATGGCGTGGAATGTTTTAACTTTGGCAAGCACAAGGGTAAGCCCATTGAGCAGGTGCTAAAGGAAGAGCCGGGTTATTACGATTGGATGATGAAGGGAGATTTCCCATTGGACACCAAGAGGAAATTTACGCAAGTGAAGCTAAGAAGCTTTAATAAATAAGTACGAGGTACGAGGTACGAAGTCGCGACGTTTGTTTACTTCGTCCTTCGCACCTCACTCCTCGTACTTCCATATTATCTTCTGTTTTTGTTATAATATTCCAAGGCGTCGGGCATCATTTTATTAAGCTGCTCGATACGTCTGTTTGGTCCAGGGTGAGTGGATAGAAACTCAGGCGGTCTTTGTCCTCCTCCTGCTGCTGCTTCCATTCTTTGCCAGAAAACCGGAGCCTCTCTTGGGTCGTAACCGGCAATCGCCATGAAAGTCAGGCCCAACTCATCTGCTTCCAATTCTTGGTCACGGGAAAACTTCAGCATTCCTACTTGCCCGCCATAACCTACAGCTTGCAAGAAAATCTGCTGGGTCATGCTCGGGTTTTGTCCCATAGCTACCTGTAATCCTCCTACCAAACCATTGGCTACCAAACCTTGCGACATCCTCTCTCTTGCATGGTTGGCAATGGCGTGGGCTACTTCATGTCCCATGATTACCGCCACACCGGTTTCATTTTGCGCTATAGGCATAATTCCAGTATAAAATGCCACTTTGCCACCTGGCATAGCCCAAGCGTTGATCTGATCACTTTCGATGAGATGAAACTCCCAGGCAAAACCTTCTGTGACATCATCGTATCCTCTTTCCTGAAGATAGGTTTCTACCGCTTTGGCGATACGGTTACCTGCGTTTACGACCATTTGGCCCTCAGCAGTGTTGGTAACCAAATTACTTTCTGCCTTTACCTGGTCATACTGCTCGTATGACATGGGCAGAATTTCTGAATTGCCGATAATACTCAGCTGCCGTCTTCCACTGAGAGGCACTTTAGCACAACCTTCAATAATAAAGGCTGCAGCTAAAATAAAGATGATTTTCTTAATCATGTTTTCAAAGTTTGCTTAGGCGAAAATAACCAAAAAAAGTGCCACAAAAAACTGGCTTTAACCTATCAATTTTATCACTATTTGCTTAGCTGTGCCCATTTATTTGTTTTATATTTAGAACTCATAAAAACCATTAGCCCACGCATGCGCTTTATTACCCGCCTTTTTAAGAAGAAAGTCAGATCCATACCGGATAAAATCAATATAGAACTCAACCGCTTACGCGGACTTTCCAGCAGCCACAAAGGATACAGCACCATTTTCACTACCCCATTTCGCTATCACCATGCGGCGAGTTTTGTAAACACCTACATGGAGATTTACCAGGATGAGATCTATAAATTCAACCCCAAGATAAAATCTGGAGGCGTGATTTTGGATTGTGGGGCAAATATGGGGTTGAGCGTGATGTATTTCTCCAAAAACTACCCCAAGCACCAGATTATAGCTTTTGAGCCGGAAAAGGCAATCTTTGAAGTCTTGGAGGAGAATGTTGAAAAATTCAAGCTCAACAACGTTACCCTACACCAAAAGGCGGTGTGGACGGAGGAAACAGAATTAACCTTCAGCACCGATGGCGGCATGGGCGGCCGGGTCAACAACCTTTATAAATCCAAGAAAAAGCCTGTAGAAAAGGTAAAAACGGTGGATTTGAAAACCTTACTAAACGAGCAAGTAGACTTTTTAAAGCTCGACATAGAGGGCGCCGAAGTGGAAGTCCTAAAAGCCTGCAAGGGCTCCCTATCAAAAGTGCAGCACATCTTTTTCGAATATCACAACGATATCCATAAGCCTCAGTCTTTGCATGAATTATTAAAACTGATTACTGAAGAAGGCTTCAAGTATCACCTCAAGGAATCAAGTGTTAGAAGGAGACCGTTTGTGGATAAAAATTTAATCTGTGAGACTTTTGACATGGCGATTACTGTGTTTTGTTATAAGTAAAGCGTGAAAATAAGGTCGTTTTAATTAGATAAAAATAAAGCTTGTAAAATAGGGAATCACTCATAAATGGAGATTTACGGGCATTTAAAAGCATTGCTTTAATTTCCCTAAAACCATATCCATATTTTAGCATTTCTTTTATAGACCTTTTGAAGGCAGCTTTTTCAGTTTTGTAAATTAAATGTTCAGGCACATCTGGCAAATAGTTCGGAAGGCAATGATTCCATTTTTTCTGCACTTTCAATGTCGAATCCAGCCACTGTCGATCAAACCTACCTTCTGAAAAATGCGTGAGAAGGACATCATAGGTAACCATCACCTTATATTTCTGAGCAACGGATAAAGAGAAGTCCACATCATACCCATGAAACCCTTGAATGGATTCGTCAAACGACATCTCCTCCATCACTTTTTTGGTAGTACAAAACCATACCCCATCGATGCAAACGACTTCATTTAGCTTTTTATCGTTATGATTCGCTTCTACTAACATAGGTGGACGATCCTCAAATTTGTAAGCTTGCCGAATTTTTTGAAATGCTTTAGCAGGATAATTCAGTTCATAAAGATACCAGCCTGACGGTGCTAAAGATTTGTAAATACTCCCAGCCACACCCACTAAGCCAATGGATTCGTCACTCAGGATCTCACAAACCTTTTTCCCCCAATCCATGGTTTCAAAGATTACATCCTCGTGCACAAAACAAAGGTGAGGATACTTCGCTCTATTAGCCCCTTCATTGTAAACTGAAGTAATCCCTCTTGGATTTTGAGTATTATCAATAGCAATTAATTCAAACTCTATTCCCACGGTTTGAGAAATATTTTGGGAAACTTGGTCTAAATACGATTGATTGACCGAGCAAATGATGATGCTAATCATTGTTAAGATTTAAAAATAATGTCTTTAGGCCTGTATATATAAGTCTACAGATGCAAAAATGACCTTAGTTCAGGAAGGATTTGCTTTTGAGACAATTTGTCCCAAAACAATTTGGTTTTCAAACCCCAAATCTGCTTATAAATAAATGTATTTTTACTAGCAGCACTTTTCTTAGGAATACACAGGAAGCGGTCCCTATTTTTAAACAAGTAGATGGCATAATCAATTGAAATGAAAGAAGACATCCTGTTTTCAAACATCCTAGTCAACTTTTTCACTAACCTACTATCTTTATTATTTGGGTAAGATGCACACATTTTTAGCCAACTCAACTCTTTTTGCAATTTGTTGACATCCCTATTTGAGTGGTATCTTTTGTTTCTATTCCTTTTACGAAGGTTGAGAATGTCTGTATTGCTTTCTGTATGCTGCCTATAGCTTACTAACCTTTCATCCACATATCCAATTGAACCTACATTAGAAGCCACATAGGCCAACCAATGATCATGAAAATAACCTTTTTGGAAAGGAAGGGCATAATCCAATAGCTCGCGTTTGATCAACATAGTGTGACCAGAGACACAATTGAACAATAAAAATGGTTCTGGGTCTGATCCATGGTAAAGGTTGATTATATCAGTCATACATTTTTCCAAATCATTGTCATTCTCATCAATAAAATGGGAATCATGGTATATCAACAAATGATCGCCTATACTGGCCACTTGCTTTTCGATTTTACCCAACTCCCATATATCATCCTGATCCGAAAGGGCAATGAATTCTCCATTACAAAGTCCCAACGCCTTTTCAAAGTTTTTGACATACCCCAAGTTTTCCTCGTTTTTTATGGCTGTAAAAAATGAAAATTGAGCTTCATACTCTTTTAAAATCTCCCAGGTACGATCCGAACTTCCATCATCTAGAACGATGATCTCCAAGTTGGGATATGTCTGATTAACCAAAGTATCCAATTGACGCTTTAGATACTTCTCACCGTTGTAGGTACAAACAGCAATTGAAACAAGTGGGTTAAGTTGGTTTGTCTGGTTCATGGCTATTAGGGTATAACCTGATTTGAGTTAGTAATTAAACAATACAGTTTTAAACCAATTATTATACCATTCTCTTAATAAATAATAAAAAACAAATATTTATACAAGAAAATAGAAATTTGGCGTATTATTAAATCAACTCAATGAATGTCAACCCTAGGTAGTAGAAAACTCCTGCATTTCCACCAATTTCTTATAGACACCATCGTGCGTAATAAGCTCTTGATGAGACCCTTGCTCTGTTATCCTGCCATCTTCCAACACTACAATCAAATCCGCATTCTGAATGGTACTGAGCCTATGGGCAATGACCAAAGAGGTACGGTTGCGCATCAGTTTGTTCAGGGCATCTTGTACCAGTTTTTCGGATTCGGTATCCAGAGCTGAGGTCGCTTCATCCAGCAACATGATGGGTGGATTTTTTAATACCGCCCGGGCTATGGAAATCCGCTGCTTTTGTCCACCGGACAGCTTCATCCCCCGATCACCAATATTGGTATCGTAGCCCTTTTCTGTTTCCAGAATGAAATCATGGGCATTGGCAATCCTAGCTGCTGCTTCGATTTCCTCCTGGCTTGCATCTGGCTTTCCAAATGCGATGTTGTTTCGGATGGAGTCGTTGAAAAGAATCGATTCCTGATTGACCACCCCGATCTGGCTCCTGAGGGAGTCCATCGTCAGTTGCGTGATATCATGGCCATCAATCAAAATCTTCCCCCCCTGTGGTTCAATAAACCTTGGAATCAAATCCATCAAAGTTGATTTACCTCCCCCTGACGGACCAACTAGAGCAACTGTCTTGCCTTTTGGGATTTTCAGGTTAATATTATTGAGAACATTTCTGCCCGGATACGCAAAGTCCACATTTTCAAGGCTCAACTCATCTTGGAACTCCTTAAGAACTTTCGCATTTTTTGCATCTTTTATTTCTGGCTTCTCGTCTATAAGGGCCAGCACCCGCTCCCCTGCCGCAATGCCCGAGTGAACCGTGCTGAAGGAATCCGTAATTGCTTTGGCAGGTCGCATTACCTGCGAAAATATGGCGATGTAGGCGATAAATTCCGATGGGCTAAGTTCCGATCGGTTATCGATAATCAGGGATCCTCCATAAAGAACTATGATTGCCACCATGGTCACTCCCATAAATTCTGACACCGGAGAGGCCAACTGTTGCCTTTTGACCATCTTACGGCTCAGGTTCGAATACTTTTCGTTTTCCCAGTTAAACTTGTCTTTGATGCTTTCCGTCGCATTGAAGGCTTTGATAATTTTTATACCGGATAGTGCCTCATCCAGGTAACTGATCATCACCCCATACATGTGCTGTGCCTCGGAGGCCTGCTTTTTCAACCGCTTTACGATTCTGGCTATCACAAAACCAGAAATGGGAATAATTAACAGAGAAAAAATAGTCAGCTTAAATGAAATGGCAAATAGCATGAATATATAAGCAAGCAATTGCAAGGGTTCCTTAAAGATTACTTGAAGGGTACCGGTCACACTGAACTGCACGACCTGCACATCGGAGGCAATCTTGGAAATGATATCCCCTTTGCGCTGGTTGCTGAAATAACCCACATGCATATCCATGATGTTGTCAAAAACCCTTCTCCGAAGGTTAAGGAGCGTATGAATCCTCAGGTTTTCCATCACCCGCTGGGATAGGTACCTGAAAATATTACTGAATAGCACAGAAATGACAATAACAGCACAAACAACTTTTAGAGCGCCGTATGGGCCAAACTGCTCATTGGCCAAATGGGCGTAGTAATTAAGATAACCCACCGGATCGGTCCAGCTTTCTGGCTCGCGGGTTGGTCCTGCGTCCTTACTGGAAAAGAGGGTGTTGAGCAACGGAGCCAGCAGGGCTAGGTTAAGTGTATTGAAGATTACCCCAAGCAAGGTGAAAATCAAATAGGGGATGGCGAATTTTTCTATTGGCTTGGCAAAGGAAAGTAACCGAAAGTATGTTTTCATTATATATCTTTACAGGATGCACCTGTGACGTATCTGGTAATTTAAGTCCGCAAAATTACTAAATCTATAACGATTCAGGCTAGAAATCCTTTTGAAAATCAAAAACTAATGCCTCAACAGCCAGTTCCCACTAGTAGAATTGCCAAAAACCCTGATCATAATAGGCTTAAGACCATGAGTAAATCCCTAGTATCCTTCAGTTTCTTTAATTTCCCTTTTGCTCAAAAATGGTGGGCCCTGAGGCAGATGCAGCATTCAGACTTGGAGGTTCCGGGAGCCAGTTTTGCAAAATTACTGGGAAGCGGAGGAGGCTCAGGTTTTTCCATCAAGCCCGATTTTGGAACTTACGTCATTATGTGCATTTGGGATTCAGCTGAGAAAGCCAAGGCCTGGGAGAGCACCGATCTGTTTTCAACCTTTGCCTCCAAAAGCCATAGCCACCAAACTCACTGGATGTCCTGCCTTCAGTCATATGGCTGCTGGGAAGATGGCAACCCTTTCCAAAATTATGAAATGGCAGCCTATACCGATGGGCCTGTTTTTGCCTTGACCAGAGCAAGTATTGACAAAACCAAGTTATTGGCTTTTTGGAGGAATGTGCCCGTGACTACAAAGGCGCTTTATGACTCCCCGGGACTTATTTTTGCTAAAGGGATTGGACAATTCCCCTTGGTGGAACAGGCCACATTTTCCCAATGGAAAGACCTGGAAAGCATGAAAAACTTCGCTTACCAGTCGGATCATAAGCAGGTCCTTAAGATGGCCAATAAAGAAGGGTGGTTTAGGGAAGATCTTTTTGCAAGGTTTATTCCTGTTGACATCAATGACCTGTGAGCCAGATTTCATGAAATTTACCAAAACCAGACTTGCTCCTACCCCAAGTGGTTACCTGCATTTAGGAAATGTGCTCAACTTCCTGATCACCGCCGCCTTGGCCCGCCAACAGGGAGCGACCATCCTGCTGCGAATTGATGATTTGGATCAAGCCCGTAAAAGGGCAGCATATGTCCAAGATATTTTTGAAACACTTGAATACCTCAAAATCCCCTTTGATGAAGGACCAAAAGATATGAAGGATTTTGAAAACAATTGGTCTCAGGTCCATCGGCTTCCTTTATACCAAAATGCCTTAGAGGGTTTGAAAGCACAAAAAGCAATTTTTTCATGTTCTTGCAGCCGCAAACAGATTTTATCCCGAAGCAAAAAGGGCATCTACAAAGGCAAATGTATTCCTAAAAACCTTCTTTTTGAGAAAAAAGATTGCTGCTGGCGATGTAGGGTAAAAGGAAAAACCGTCACCAGCTATCAAACACTTGAAGGACACAAAAAAGAAATCCAATTACCCAAAAAGCTGCAGCACTTCATCGTCAGAAGAAAACACCTACTGCCGGCCTACCAAATAGCCTCCTTGGTGGACGATCTCCATTATGGAATTGATATGATTGTACGCGGGGAAGACTTATTGGGCTCCACCGCCGCCCAACTCATTTTAAGTGAGATACTAGATGAAGCTAATTTTGCCAACATCTGCTTTTATCATCACCCTTTAATCAAAGACGAATCATCCATCAAGCTTTCCAAGTCAGCAGGAAGCACTTCCATCCACTACATGCGCAGCATCGGAATCCCACCCTCTGACATATACAAAATGGTTAGCGATTTTCTAAAAATGGAACCTGTAAATAAATTTGAGGAATTCGTTGAGGGATTTAGAATGGGTTGAACTTATTCCTGACAGCTTTAGATGGATTGAAGAGTTGAGCCGGAATAATTCTCCCTTAGAAAAGTACAACGAATTCTTAATCCATAGCAAAACAGGCGGGAATGGGTAAGGAAGATGGCCTACATCCTGCCTACATCCTGCCAACATCCTGCTGATATCCTACTGACATCCTCCTAACATCCCTTAATTATACTGCTGACAGGATTGTATTATGGTGCTGTATCCAAACTATTTCCCTTCAATTTTCTTATCTAAGTAAACCCAGACTTCAGATATAATTAAATCAAGCAAAAACATGGAAACCACAACAGTAAAAGCCTTCGGTGCAGCTTCAAAAGAGGCGGATTTGGACCAAATGGACATTAAACGCAGATCGGTGACGTCAACGGATGTCGAAATTGAAATCCTGTATTGCGGGGTTTGCCATTCGGATTTACACACGGCCAGAAATGACTGGGGAGGCACTATATACCCAACCGTGCCGGGGCATGAGATCATCGGCAAGGTCACTCAAGTTGGTGAAGAAGTTTCAAAATATAAAGTTGGTGACCTTGTCGGCGTAGGGTGTATGGTAGACAGCTGTAGAACCTGCGAGAGCTGTAAAATGGACCTGGAACAGTATTGTAAAAATGGCTTTACTGGCACCTATAATGGAAATGAAAAACACCTAGATGAACAGACCTTTGGGGGGTATTCGCAAAAAATTGTGGTTGAGGAACATTTTGTATTGAAGGTCCCCACGAATTTAGACACAGCGGCGGTTGCCCCCTTGCTGTGTGCCGGTATCACGACTTGGTCCCCCTTGAGGCATTGGAATGTAAAAGAAGGCAGCAAGGTTGCTGTAGTCGGGCTGGGTGGTCTAGGACATATGGCTATTAAGCTGGCCAAAGGACTGGGGGCATCGGTAGCGCTATTCTCAAGGTCAGAAGGCAAAATAGAGGATGCCAAAAGGCTTGGAGCAGATGAAGTCATCATTTCAACCGACTCCGACCAAATGAAGAAATCAAGAGGAAAATTTGATCTAATCATAGACACTGTCCCTTACGCCCATGATCTTAATCCCTATGTCAGCACATTAAATATCAATGGCACATTGGTATTGGTTGGCTATTTAGGAGACCTTGACCCCATCTTAAATTCTGTTCCAATGATCCTTGGAAGAAAATCAGTGGCCGGATCAGTGATCGGAGGCATCGCCGAAACGCAGGAAATGCTCGATTTCTGTGGAGAGCATAACATCGTCTCGGATATAGAAATGATCAAAATGCAGGAAATCAACACGGCCTATGAAAGAATGCTCAAAAGCGACGTAAAATACCGCTTTGTTATTGATATGGCTTCGTTGAAGGATTAGAGTGGTTTAGAAGTTTATTTCCCGATGGGTGCTGCGCACATCGGGAGGTTTAGGAGTTTAGTAAAATTGATTTAATTGTTCCAAGGCTGAGCCTTGAGACCTAAACACGCTCCTTCATATCTTTGCGATTAAGCGGTTCGAAAAAACAAAAATGCCAAGTCAAAGACTTGGCATTTTTGTTTCTTTTGGAGCCTACTCCTGTCTCCGTCTTCAATTTCTATCAATACCTCGCAGGAGCTCCTTTTTCTGGCGTCGACTTCAAGATAAATTGTCGTATATCCTCATTGGAGGTTTCCAAATCCTCTGCGCGCAGGTACATCATGTGACCACTGCGGTACCCTTTCCAGTCCATTCTGTCTTTCAGTTTACCACTTGGATCCATTTGCCACAAATTATATTTGGCATTGAAGTAATCAGTACCTCCATCATAGTAACCGGACTGAACCAACAAATGAAGGAAAGGATTCTGAGCCATAGCAGAACGGAGATTCTCCCCTGTCCTATCACCGCTTCTGTCCCAAGGGTGCACAGGTCCGAATAAATTATACGTTAGGTCAGTTTCATATTTCAAAACGTTCCTTACATAATAGTTCATGGCCGGTGCAAAGGCATGGTTCCAAGCAGTAAGGGCTGGGTCATGATCGGGACGCTCTCCTGAGCCCTGGCGATCAATCCCCCTATAACGGCTGTCCAATCTTCCAATTGTTAGTCCTTCTTCCCTCATCAGCTCCTTCCAGAAAAAGTTTGTGGGTACAGCCAAGTTATGCTCCAAGATCACCTTTTCACTCATTCCCGAATAGCGGGCCATCTTTTCGGCAAGTTCCTTTTTGCGGTCTTCCTCCAAATATCCACCTTTCACCATCGCTGGGATCAACTCATTGATGGTAAACTCCTCCACTTCAGGAAGTAGGTCGTCCAAATCCTGGTTTTGAAGATCGGAATCCAACATTTCATGAAACCAAGCCGTTGCGGCGTAATAAGGCAAATAATTGGCAGCTGACACAGGTCCCCCTCTATCAATTCCCAATCCGGTAGGCGACACCAAGATCACACCGTTGAAAAACATCCAATGGGAATTTTGCAATCTGTTGACCATTCCGGCCACTCTTGTGGTACCGTAACTTTCTCCAATAAGGTATTTTGGGGAAGCCCATCTGTTCTGTCTAGTCACAAATGTATTAACCCAATCAGACAGGTATTCAATATCGGCATTTACGCCGAAAAACTTCTTTCTATCAGTTTCCTTGTCTACAATTCTGGAATAGCCAGTATTGACCGGATCTACATACACGATATCAGCTACATCCAAGATGGAGTGCGGGTTAGAACGGGTCCCGTATGGCTGCGTTGGATTACCCTCATCGTCCATATTCAGTAATACTGGCCCGGTATAGGCAATGTGCATCCATATGGAAGCGGAGCCTGGGCCACCGTTGAAGGAAATCACCAATGGTCTGGTAGCTTTATCACTAACATCAGTTCTTTCGTAATAGGTGTAGAACAAAGAGGCGATTGGCTTGCCATCCTCATTCCAGACAGGCTGGGTACCCGCAGTGGCAGAATATGGGACACGCTTGCCATTGATGGTAATCTCGTGATTGGTGGTATTAGCCGACTCCACTTCGATCTGCCTTTCTTGGGAAAAGGATACAAATTGAACTGAGATCAGCAAACTCAGCATCAGTATAGTTTTTTTCATTTGGGTTAAGTTTTATTTGCAAAAAAACCTATCCAGCATCACTGAATAGGTTCCTAATATAAAACAATATGGATAAACTATATCTGAACTTTCTATAAATACTGCTTTAACCTGATAAGCGGATTAGTCTCTAAATGACTTATTGACATCCAAAACCAAGAACCTGACCTCTTCAGGGTTTTTTTGCTGACAGATCTGGAGCAGGATTCCCTCTTTGATCACAGTCAGTTTCATATGGTCCAAAGGCTCTGAGCCTGGGACTTTGATTTCAGACAGCAAGTTGAAATTTTTGTCAATCACCTGAATTGAAAAAGGTCGTCGGGCCAAACTGTTGCCATTGTCATGATGATGGGCTACAGTTCTGTAAAACAACTGCCTGTTTTCATCATAATAAATGTTGTGGTAAAATCCATTCGGGTTGCTGTATTGGATTACGTTTCCGAATTGGTCTTTTTGTGGTCTAATTCGGTTATCGTTGAGGAAAGGACTTTCAGCCTTACTCGATTTGGCCTTGTTATTCTTGAATTTATAAGCTTTGAGTTCAGGATCTTTCAAGTAAGAAATCACCAACTTTTCCTCGTCTTTCATTTTCAAGGTGGCAAATTCATATTTTGGACTGGGTAGATTGTTTGACTTATAAGTCGATTTAGGATATCCCGCAAATTCTTTTTCAACTTCCCCGGCTGCTAGGTCATATACAATCATGGCCGACTTCCCTTTCAAGGTGAAGCTTCCATTCTTTTGGTAAGCATGCATAATAGGCAAATAGGCCTTTTGGTCCATCACAGCAAAGTTATTAAGATGGTCCGACACACTTATCGCATATTCTTCATTATCCAACTCCTGCGTGACCAGCCAATGTTCCACCATTTTTCCAGCACTATCAAGCTGAATCAAATTCCCTTTCTGGCTGAGCATATAAATTTCATTTGGACTCATGATATCGAAGGAAACTGCCTTGAACCCAGGCAACCCCTCCACTACAGGGGGATTAATGGTTTTGATGTGGGTTTTAGTCCAAAGGTCAAAGATTTCGAAACCTCCCTTTTTACAATCAAAAACATATAAAAAATCAGCCCCCTTATGGTTGGTCACCATCTTCATTCGGTAAGATTCAGGAAACTTGTTGTGGTTTAGTACCAGTGTATCACTGATGATATCGTGAAATTCGATTACAGGAGTGTGTCTCTGACCTTCCACCTCATGGGCACAAAGAAAACAACAGTAAAATACTAAAAAGGCCACCAAACGAAACATATCCAATTATTGATTTAAAAAATAATCACCAAATACAAATTCAATAATACAGGATACAATTATTATACCATGAGCACTTTCTGCAAGATTAAATATTTATTTTTTTAATTAAAAAAATCACATTTTTACTTAAACAATATCAAAAAATCAAATCTATTTATAATTCACATGTTTAAATGATAGCTTAAGCCATAAAAAAACCCCTCAACAGTAGTCAAGGGGCGTAGTGGTTAAATTGAGAAATTGTTATTGCTTAAGCTCCATTTTATCCAAAAAGCTGAAACGGGAAGCATTACTGATGTATTCAGGCACGATCTTTTTCATATGGCTTACCAAAGCGATGTCCGAGTTTTTGTCACGCAACACTTTAAAGGCTTCCACTTTATTGACAATAGCCTCGAAGTTGACCTTTTTCACTTTGGCGATCATGATCTTAGGATGATGGGTCTCGATCACTTTTTCAGAACTTGTCAAAAGTTCTTCATACAGCTTTTCCCCTTGCCGTAAACCAGAAAATTCGATTCCTATATCTTTCCAAAGCTTTTTCCCGCTGAGCTGTATCATTTTCTTCGCCAAGTCGAGGATTTTTATCGGCTCTCCCATATCAAACACGAAAACCTCTCCCCCATTCCCCATCACCCCGGCTTCAATGACCAGTTGACAGGCTTCAGGGATAGTCATGAAATACCGAGTGATGTTAGGATGAGTAACTGTCACTGGGCCTCCGTTTTTAATCTGGTTCTTGAATAGCGGGATTACTGAACCATTGGAACCCAAAACATTTCCAAACCGGGTAGTAACAAATCGCGTCCTTCTGTGATCACCCGTATCAGCAATGGCGTCATTGAGCGCTTGAACATACATTTCCGCAATCCTTTTTGAAGCCCCCATCACATTGGTTGGGTTCACCGCCTTATCGGTGCTCACCATGACAAACTTTTCTACATGGTTGATCACTGCCAAGTCGGCCAGGGTACGGGTACCTAGTATATTGGCCTTGATAGCTTCTTCCGGGAATTCCTCCATCATCGGCACATGCTTGTAGGCTGCGGCGTGATAGATAATCTGGGGCCTATACTTGCTGATAATGCGCGACATCCCTTTTCTTTTACGGATATCTGCTAGCAAAGGCACAAAGCTGATTTCTTTAGCAGAGGAGCACACTTCAGTATACAAAGTGTAAAGCGGGGATTCCGCTTGATCTACAAGCAAGATTTGTCTTGGATTATACTTTTGCAGCTGTCTTATCAATTGACTTCCAATGGAGCCCGCTGCGCCTGTTACCATAATCACCCTTCCTGCTATATCATTCTTGACCTGATCATTGTCAAGACCAATTTCTTCACGGGAAAGAAGATCTTCAATTTTCACTTCCCTGATCTCATTAGACCCCAAAGAACCATTGATCCATTCTTTTACAGGTGGGATGATTGTGGCGTGGACATTCAGACGGAGACACTCATCAATGATCTGTCTTCTTCTTGTGGGGGAAAGTTCCTGCACCGAGATTACTAGCTCTCTGATTTTGTACTTGGCCACTACAGAGGCAAGGATTTCCAAGCCCAAATAGATTTTTGCACCAGATAGAATTTTACCTGCCTTATTGGGGTCATCGTCCAAAAATGCCACCACCCTCTTTTTCACCTGGTTGTCGTTGGCGTAAATCTCCTGGGCGAGTATACCGGCCTCTCCGGCCCCAAATACGGCCACAGGAATGATATCCTTGTTGCTGTGCTTGATGTACCCAAATAGCTCTTTGATGATCATGCGGTAAAAAAGCAAAGTCATCAGCGCGACACCTGCTGAAATAAGCAGAACTGCCGATGACAAGATCCATTCCTGGCCGAGAAAATGAACAGCCGTAAAATTGGCCAAAGTGGCCAAAACGGATGTAATTACCACCATTTTTGCCAAGATAACCCCATCCCTCAAACTGGTGTGGCGGATGATCCCCAAATAGCTTTTTGTGATGAGCATGGCTACCCACCCACAAATAAGAAAAAGCATCAAACCCGCTGGTATTGAATAGGCTTCTAATCCGGAAAAATCAAAATTGTAGCGGAGGGTGAAGCCAATGAATATCGCAAATACCAGGATCAAACTATCAAAAAGTGCAACGGCCCACCGGGGCAAGATGCTCACTCGACTTAAAAATTCCATAGCCAAAATTGCAGTTGTTTAAAAAATACTTCTTTTTGTATTTCAAATATAAATAAAAAGATTTCATAAAAATAAGCTTTCTGGTTAAAAATTAAGGAGTTATGCCAAATTTTTCTTCAAAAAATGTAAGTATTGATTTAGATAAAAATACACAAAACCTTATAAATCAGCATTTTAAAGGATAATTATAAAATTTTTACAAATACAAAAAAACCTCGCCATCTGGCGAGGTTTACTACTAGTATTCAACAAATTACTTAATAACAACACTTTCATAAGCTGCCAAGGATATTTTTCCATTCTTGACATCCACATTGCCGTGCTTATATACAACCTCGTAATCTTGGTCATCAAGGTCAAATTCCACTTCTGCATCTCCTATATTATGGAACACTTTATAGACTTCCCCATTATGATGCCTTTCATAACCCATCACCGTTTTATTCAACTCAAGGTCGGTCAATTCAAGCGAGCCCAAAGTCAACACCCGGTCATTAGCTCTTAAAGAAGTAATCTCTTTATAAAAGTTAAACTTACTCTCAGGGTCATCCTTTTGTTTTACCAAAGGAATTACCGTATCATCGGTACTAAATTTCGGCTCAATCCACGTGGCTCGACCGGTGTCATTTTCCTCCACATCCCATAAAAAAGGTTCTCGGATGTGCTCATCAGGTTTTTCTCCCAGCATACCAATTTCCTCCCCATAATACAAATAGGGTGCTCCTGGCATTGTCATTAGAATCACGATCGCCTGACGGGCTTTAGCCTCGTTTCCTTTCAGACTACTTAAAAGCCTAGGCTGATCATGATTTGAAGAGAAAGTGGCGTCGATAAAATCATCCGTAATGTCATAATAATAGTCTAGGATCTCTTTTTGCCTTTCTGCCAAAAGCATCCCTTCCCCTTTCTCAAAAGACTCCAGAAGGGTATAATGGAAATCAAAGTTAAATAGTGCCGGCAAACCCGGAAGATACGGAGCCACCACTTCTTTCATGTCATACACCTCTCCTACCAAATACACATCTGGCTTGATCTTTTCCATTTCTTCTCTGAACTCCACCCAAAACGCATGGTTATCTTCTGGTCTGTCATCAGGATAGATGTGTTTGGCCGCATCTAGTCTAAATCCGTCTACACCCATTTCCTCCAGCCAAAAGCGGCCGATTTCATAAATTTCTTCCCTTACCTTCGGATTGTCAAAATTCAGATCCGGCATATTTCCGGTGAAAAAACCATAATAAAACTCATCACCATGTCCTGGATCATGCCACTGACGGATATTATCACTATCCAGCGTAGTTTGCTTCTTATTGATGTGGTCAGCGATAGTATCTTTTCCAGCCCACACGTAATAATCTCGAAAAGGATTATCGGGGCCTTTTTTGGCTTCCAAAAACCAAGGATGTTCGCTACTAGTATGATTGATGATCATATCGATCACAATCCTGATGTCCTTTCTGTGGGCCTCCTCAATCAGTTTTTTGAAATCCTCTAAGGTACCATAATCCGGGTGGATCTCTTTATAATCAGTCACATCATATTTGTGATAACTTGGGGAAGGCATGATGGGCATAAACCAAATAGCATTGGCATTTAGGTTTTTAACGTGGTCAAGTTTCTTTGTTACGCCATTGATATCCCCGATTCCGTCTCCATCTGTATCGTAAAAAGACTGGACAAATATCTCATAGGTGATCCCAGCCTTTGGCCAATGGTCATCTTTGACCTCATTTCCAGAAACTACATCCGGGGTTGGAGCACATCCAACTGAGGCAATAAAAAAAGGTAAGAGGAATACTGAATAAAGTTTGCGCATAGGTTTAATTGTTAAAAACATAGTCCACCATTCAAGCTGAAGCAACTTGAAAGGTGGACTATCAGGTTTGGATTATTGAGATATTAATTTCTGTCAATACAGTTAAGCATATCAAAAGCCTGCTCAAGTCTTTTCACGAAGTTCTCTTCGCCTTTTCTCAACCATGCTCTTGGATCATAATACTTCTTGTTTGGCTTGTCGTCTCCGTCAGGATTGCCCAGTTGTGTTTGAAGATATCCTTCATTTGAGTGGTAATACTTAAGCACACCTTCCCAGAATGCCCATTGCATGTCTGTATCGATGTTCATTTTGATAGAACCATAGCTGTTTGCCTCGCGGATTTCCTCCACAGAAGAACCAGAACCGCCATGGAATACAAAGCTTACCGGCTTGCCAGAAGTGCCAAATTTCTCGTTGATGTAGTCTTGGCTGTTTTTAAGGATGATCGGCTCAAGGCTTACGTTGCCTGGCTTGTAAACACCATGCACATTACCAAATGCAGCAGCTACGGTGAAGCTGTCACCAACTTTTTTCAGTTGCTCATAGGCAAAGGCCACTTCCTCAGGCTGGGTATAAAGCTTGGAGCTGTCCACGTCGGTATTGTCCACCCCGTCTTCTTCTCCACCCGTCACACCAAGTTCGATCTCGATGCCCATTTCGATTTTAGCAAACTCCTTGAAATACTTTACCGAAGTCTCAATGTTTTCCTCCAAAGTCTCTTCAGAAAGGTCAAGCATATGGGAGCTGAAAAGAGGCTTTTTGAATGCTTTATAGTATTCTTGGCCTTCCTTAAGCATTCCGTCAATCCAAGGTAGAAGCTTTTTGGCCGCATGGTCGGTATGTAAAACCACAGGAACTCCATAGGCTTCGGCCATTTTATGAACATGCATGGCTCCCGATACAGCACCGACTACAGAAGCCTGTTGCTGATCGTTTGGAAGGCCTTTACCAGCAAAAAACTGAGCACCACCATTTGAGAATTGAATCATAACTGGAGAATTCACCTTTTTGGCTGTCTCCAGTACCGCGTTGACAGTACTTGTATTGATTACGTTCACCGCAGGCATTGCAAATTCATTTTCTTTGGCATAAGCCAAAAGATCTTGAAGCTCTTGGCCGTACTTAACTCCTGGTTTGAATTTCATAGGTATTGTTTAGTTTAAAATTTAAATTTCATCTCACCACTCCATGTGAAAATAAGGTTGGCATGGAGGGTTATTCAAAGATAAAAACAAGGAGTTTAAAATCACTGAAAACAAGGATTTATTTGAATTGGGAATGCTTCTAAGCTATAATCCCAAAACAACCTCCCAATAGTCTTAAAGGATAATTTGCTGGTAAATAACACCAAAACCCTCGAATTAAAGAAAATGCCCCTAAATTATTTGAACATCAGTTGAAAACCCGCTTCTTTCTATAAATCAAGGAATTATAAGTAGCACAGTGGATTGGTAGAAAAAATTTTATTTATTTTTTTAAAACTATTTGTTGGTGATTTAAAAAAACTAAACTACATTTCCCATAGGTAATATTTTAACTAACATAACCAAAGACAAAAATGAGTAGATTTGAAGAAGTTAAAAATTTGATCTCAGGTCTGGAAGATGACTTCCATAAGTTTTATGACAAAGGCAACAAAGCTGCCGGGACCAGAGTAAGAAACGGTATGAACGAAGCTAAGAAGCTTGCTCAGGAAATCCGTAAAGAGATCACTGATATCAAAAACTCAGGAAAATAATTCCGAATCCAATAGGAGTAGACAACCCCGGCCTTACTTGGCAGGGGTTGTTTTTTTTGGTCTATAAAATTTTTGGATCCGGACCGCATTAAGAATGGCCAGCAGGGCCACCCCTACATCGGCAAAGACAGCCTCCCAGAGTGAGGCAATTCCCATACCTCCAAGTATTAACACCAAGGCCTTAACTCCGAATGCCAAACCTATATTTTGCCAAACAATCTCCCTGGTTTTTCTTCCAATCTGGATCGCCAAGGGTATTTTGAGCAATCTATCATCCTGCAGCACCACATCGGCGGTTTCGATAGCCGCATCAGTACCCATTCCCCCCATAGCAATCCCAACATCAGCAAGTGCCAATGCAGGTGCATCGTTGATGCCATCTCCCACAAAGGCTATTTTCGAAGAGGTGCTTTTCAATTCCTCCAGCTTTTTCAATTTTTCCTCGGGAAGGAGCTCGCCGTGAAAATCACTCAGATCAAGTTTGGTAGCCACCTTTTCCGCTACACTGCTTCTATCACCGGAAAGCATTGCCAGCCTTTTAGCTCCTAGCTTCTTCAATTGCCCAACCATTTGCCTAGCATCAGGCTTTATTTCATCTTCAAACGTAAAGTGTCCCTGATACTTTCCATCCATAGCAATTGCAATTAAGGTTGAGGGGTGGTTTTTCAAGGCAGCGGGGTACTCTATGTTATGCTTATCAAGCAGGTTAATATTTCCAGCTAAAAGCAACTTTTCCTCTGTGAAGGCAGAAAGACCCATACCTGCATGTTCTCTGATTTCTTCCAATTTTGTTGTCGAATCAATTTCTGAAAAGCGTTCTGCTATAGCCTTGGCCACCGGATGGGTAGAGGCCATTTCCAGTGCTACTACCTTTTCAATGACATTAGGATCTATATCAGTCGGTGAAATCCCAGTCAACCTCAATTTTCCCTCTGTCAAGGTTCCTGTTTTATCAAACACGATGGTGTCAACCTTTGCCAACACATCCAGATAATTGGCGCCCTTAAAAAGAATCCCGTTTTGGGCTCCTGCACCTAATCCTCCAAAGTAGCCTAAGGGGATGGAAATCACCAAAGCACAGGGGCAGGAAATCACCAAAAACACCAAAGCCCTATACAGCCATTCCTGAAAATCGTATTCTGCAACAATCAGCATCGGCACCAACAATAGCCCAAGCGCCAGAAAAACCACTATAGGCGTATAAACCTTGGCAAATTTACTGATGAACTTTTGGGTAGTGGCTTTTCTGGACCCAGCCTGCTCAACCAAATACAAAATCCTGGACAAGGCACTATCCTCAAAGCGGGAGGCGACCTGAAGCTCAATCAGCCCACTTAGGTTGATCATACCTGAAAGCACCTTATCACCTTTTTCATAAACACGTGGCACCGATTCCCCGGTGAGAGCTGCCGTGTTAAACTCTGCTGGTCCAGAGAGAAGCGCGCCATCCAAAACCACCTTTTCCCCAGCCTTGACCTGAATTACCTCCCCTATTTTGACCTGTTTGGGATCAATCGCCCGAAAAACCCCGTTACGCTTGACAAAAGCTTTATCAGGCCGGGCATCAATTAGGTTTTTGATACTGTTTTTAGACCTTTTCACTGCCAAGGCCTGGAAATGCTCCCCAATAGTATAAAACAGCATCACGGCTACCCCTTCGGCATACTCTCCCAGATAAAAAGCTCCAAAGGTGGCGATGGTCATCAAAAAGAATTCATTGAATATGGAACCCTTTACCAAGTTCCTCACCGCAGGTCCCACAACTTGGTAGGCCACCAAAACATATGCGACGGCAAACCATAAAAATCTCGGTACTCCCTCAAACCAGCTGGAATCAAAAAAATCAAAACCGATACCTAATGCCAGCAAAATAAAACTCACTCCCGCCTGCCAATACAATTTCCAATCGAAGGTGGAACCTTCGATGGAGGCATGGGTACTACAGGCATGGGAATCGCACCCACAGCCTTCAGCATCCAAAAATGAAGCTGACGGCTGCGCCTTTTCGGTTGCTTCCAAAGTATCTGTTTGTTCAGTGGAGTCTTTCATTCGCATATATGCTTTTGGGAAAGTTAGCCAATTACCGCATGCACGGCAATTGCATATCTCTGTATTTCCCTCTAACACGCCTGGGGCAGGATTTATTCCCTATAAAATCTTTTTGGTTATATTAACGTATTGATTAAGAGACCCAAATTCCTTAACCACACATGCGAAACCTGCTCATTCTATTCTGTCTGATTGCTTTACTAATTCCGCCACTTTCAGCACAAGACAAAACCAGCAAGATTAAAGAAAACCTGAAAATCTACAGGGAGAGCTTTACACCCGAGAAAATCTATCTGCACTTGGACAAATCCCATTTTTTGGGTGGAGAGATAATTTGGCTAAAAGCTTATGTGCTAAGAGCGTCGGATCTAAAGGCTACTGAGCGGAGTGGTGTATTGTATGTGGATTTATTGGATGATGAAGGCTCAGCGGTGGAAAAGCTCACCTTGCCTGTTTTCGAAGGGGAGTCCTATGGAGATATCACCCTGCCCGATGATTTGGAAGCAGGGACCTATAAACTGACTGCCTATACCAGGTGGATGAGAAACTTTGGCGAGGAGACATTTTTCCAAAAGGAAATCCAAGTTCTTGCAGAAGGCTCTGAAATCCCTACCGAAAATGCTTCATCTAGTATCCCATTTGATGAACACGATTCCCCACTTTCTATACAAGTACAGGAAGATGCTGTCCTTGTAACCCATGATCTTCCAGAAACTACTGAGCTTATACTGATGGCTTTTTCGGGAGATAAAATGATTTTTGATCAGACTTTAGAGGAAAATACGACTTCCGTAAAAATCCCTAGAGAGGATTTTCAAACAGGCATTTCAAAGTTTGTATTGGTCAATCCGGATGGAGACAAAGTAGCAGAAATGCTATTTTTCGTAAATCAAGAATTCACCCCAACCATCTCGGTCAACCTTGAAAAAGAAAGCTATGACGTGCGGGAAGAAGTCACCTTATCCATATCGGCATTGGGTTTGGACGAAGGAAATATTGCCAAACTTTCTCTGTCCGTGACGGCTGACAACTTTGTTCCTTACCAACCCGAGCAAGAAAATATTTTAAGCTATTTCTATATCAACTCTGAAATTGAAAACCCACTCCTAAATGCGGGGGCATTTTTCAACGGAGAAGATGACAAGAAGATTGAATTGTTGAATGAGGCCTTGAGCCAGGCTAAATTTAAACGCTATAGCCTGGATGACTTAGCAAGTGCCAAGTTTCCCGCGATTCGGTACGGCAATGAGCAGGAAATCAACATCAGAGGTCAATTGTTAAAAAACGGGAAACCTGTCAACAACGGAGAAGCTTTGCTGTGGCTGAAGGACCGCTTTCAGACTTTTGTCAGTACCAACACAGATGAGGAGGGCTATTTCGCTTTCCGAGGCTTCTATTATACCGGAGAAATCCCCGTAGTGGTGCAAGGGGGCGACCACCGTGGGAGAAGGGAGCAGGTGGAAGTGATTATGGGGGAAGAGGAGTACACCCCACCCCTTCTTTCCAATAGAATCAAGACAATTGGTCAGCCTCCGCGGGATTATGCCGCCACAGTTTTGGATCAATTCCGCCGTACGGAGGCCGAAGTTGGGGCGATGGAACTGGGAGAGTTGCTTTTGGATGAAATTGTAGTGGAAGGAAGGGCTGAAATTCATAAACCCTTTAGGCTTCATACCCAACCGGATATGGTGCTGTTCCGCAAGCAACTTCCTGTGGCCCCCTCAGGAAATATTCTCGAGGTCCTTCAAGGAAGAGTGGCTGGCTTGCAGGTTATAAGAAGGGGCATGAATGAGTTTACAGCCACCATTCGGGGTCAAGGCACTCCTTTATATTTGTTGGATGGCATGCCAATCCCTGAGAATACCCTTCAGATGATCAATCCCTTTGATATCAGCAGGATTGAAATCATCAGGAGACCCTCAGCTGCCGGGATTTATGGGGGAAGAGGTGGCGGAGGGGTGATAGCGATGTTTACAGATATCGGATATGAGGAGGAAATAGATATTCAGGGAGGCAAGCATATTGTCGTACATAGAGCTCAAGGGTTTTCGAGAACCAGAAACTTCTATTCACCCACCCATGAGGACATGGACTATTATGACCTGCCTGACCTGCGAAGTACCCTCTATTGGAATCCCATTATACACCTGAGTAATGAAGGAGGAAAAACCTTTAATTTCTTCACTGCTGATACCCCAGGCACATATAGGGTAATAATCGAAGGAATTACCACAGAAGGACAGGCTTTAAGAGAGGTGGTCACCTTTGAAGTCGGTTCCGATTAAAATTGGATTCTGTCCATCCCTAAAACCAAAAGTGCGGTAAAGATCGCCAGCCCAAAGCTCATCAGAGTCCCTATCAGGATGTACTCTGTAAGCTTTCTGTCTTTGGATTCCTTAAGATCCCCAAAACGGAAAACAGATTTGGCGGTCAACAGAAATCCGACAGCCTCCCATCTTCCGCTGATCACAAAGACAAAAACAAACAAGCGCTCCAAGATCCCAATGTATTTCCCTGCATTGGTAAGCGATTCATTTTCCCCGTCAAATAAGTTTTGGGACCATTTGGACATCAATACCTGTATGATGATTCCCGACGCTACTGTTAAGAACAGGATAGCCGTAAGGTAAAGCCAGACCAAGTGATTTTCCCAGAAAGGAAATATGGTCATGCCAGAAAAGTACATTCCCACGCCAAAAATCACTGTTAGATGGAGTAATTGATCTCCTAAAAACCATGCGGGCTTGTTTTGGGGAGTTTGAGCGTAGAGTTTTATTACATCAATCAAATAATGACTTCCTGCAATGAGCAAAGCTATTTGCCAATTCCATAAAAATAAAAACACCAATACTCCGTGAAGAACAACATGGAGGTAGAGAAACATGCTGCCGGCCTTTTTATCTTCCTTGCTTTTGATCCAGCCCGTAGGCTGTAAAAGAAAATCACCTATGAGGTGAGCCAAAATCATTTTTATAAAAATAATCATCCAATAAGCTTAGCCAATTTTTTCCTAAAAACCTGATCGATAGCCAAAATTTCATCCACATTAGATCTGCTCCATCTGCCGCTTACTGAGTTTTGCTTGATATCCAGTTTTTTACCAATTTCCTGCTGAGTGATTTTTGGATTTTGCAAAACCAGCTGGACTAGCTCTGCTGAGGGGGCGGTCCATTTATCCATAAACAATCCTGCCAGTCTCAACATCAAATTTATATCCTGGTCAAACTCAGGCCATGAAGTTAGTAGCCCCAAATTGGTTTTATCCTTTGCCAGTCTGTCAAATTTCTCACCTGCAAAAACAAATGCCTCGCCATTGCTTTCCGAAATCCTTTCGGCTTCAAATGTCTTTTTTCCTATACCGATGGCCATACGAACATCCAGGTTTTTCCCCGTCTCTGTCTCCACAGACCGGATCAAAGCTTTGATCTGAAAAGCAGCCGTCAAAACATCCTGAACCTCCCCTATCTCCAGTTGAAAAAAATCACCCCACAGGATTTCCCAATCAGCATTTGCCCTACCCCACTCACTCAAAAGCTTCTTTAGCGGTTCCAGCCAGATGGCTTGGTTTTCTACCGCCCTACTATTTATAATATCCCCTTTAATTACTGCTATCATTCTTCTCCATTATTACAGGTATCCCCATATTATCGCCTAATCAAACGATAATCACAAATATCGTCTAAATAAACGATATTTTAAAATATCTCTCAAACAAACGATATACCACTAACTCATTATTAATTTAAATAGCTGAAAAATAACAGCTTGAAACATTGATTTTCACGAGTTAGGATGAAGAGGAACGAAACCAATAAAGTCACCGTTTTGATAGCAGACTAATTCCGTACTGAATTTTGAGAACAACCTTACCTATTTCGATTTTGGATCTGGCTATCCTCAAGGAGAATTTTGATGCCAGAGACGCTTACCGCAGGAGTTTGGAATTGGCCCAAAAGGCTGAAGACTGGGGATATAGCAGATTTTGGCTGGCCGAGCACCATAACATGCCCTACGTGGGCAGTTCCGCCCCAACGGTATTGATGGGGTATATTGCTCAGGGCACAAAAAAAATCCGAATAGGCTCCGGGGGTATAATGCTTCCCAATCACAGCCCCTTGATCGTGGCTGAGCAAATCGGTGTTCTGGAATCGCTCTATCCTGGCAGAATAGACCTAGGACTGGGCAGAGCACCGGGCACAGACCAGAAAACGGCCTCAGTGCTACGAAGAGGGCGGGTGGAAACAATCCAGGAATTCCCTAAAGACCTCAGCGAGCTTCAGCAGTATTTTTCCAAATCCAATTTTGACAAATCGGTAAGGGCTTTTCCATCGGAAGGCCTCCACGTTCCTTTTTACATTTTAGGATCGAGCATGAGTAGTGCCGCGCTGGCCGCTGAAAGGGGACTCCCCTATGTGTTTGCCAGTCATTTTGCCCCCACGTATTTCCTGCAAGCCACCAAATATTACAAAGATAACTTCCGTCCATCTCCTGACTGCCAAAGGCCATATGTTATCTCATGCGTGAATGTAATTGCCGCAGACAATGAAGAGAAAGCGCACAGATTGGCTACCTCTTTTTATCAGATGGCTTTGGGAATTGTCAGAGGAAAATCTTACCCTTTGCGTCCGCCAGTTAAGAGCATGCAAGACATTTGGACTCCCCAAGAAGCTGCTGCCATTCAAAATATGATGGCTTGCACCTTTATTGGCACCAAGAAAACTATAAAGGCGGAAATGGAAAGCTTTCTAGATCAGACTAAACTCGATGAGATCATGGTCACTACCAACATTTATGATCATGAGGACCGGCTGAAGTCATTTGAACTAACCGCAGAAGTTTTTCAAAAAATAGCAAAAACAGCAGAAGTAGAAACATCAAGAGGGTAACCCCCTTTTGATGTTTCCTTCTCAACAGTGTCACGGCCTAATTTTACTTGACAGGTTTTCTCTGTGCTCCCTGAGGCTCCCGATTCGCTTCGCTTCTCGGGACAAGTGCTGTGGTTACTTTGCCATCCGACATTGGACATCCGACACCCAACACCGGTCATTCCTTCACAAACCTCTTCCTCACCACATTATTGCTGTTGTACATCTCTATCACATACACACCCGGCCGGATGGATTGAAGCCCCACATTGACAAACTCGCTTTCTAAGCTACCTTCCTGAAGCATTTGTCCGGTCACATCCATGATGCGATAATTGGCTTGTCCAAAACCATTCGGTAATTCAATATTTAATGAATTTGAGGCTGGCACTGGGTATAATTTTAACCCCTCGAGGCTTGGCTTTTCCTCCACACTTAATATCGGGTCATTAAAGAGTATTTCCTCCTCAGGCTTTTCCAATGGCACACTTGTGAAAATATGGAACTGATTTGGAGCAAAATCCAAACGGTAAATGCTTCCACCCACTGAAATCTGCTCGCCAGAAAGGTAGTCATACCAGACCCCTGAGGAAGGAAAATTGACAGAAGCCTGCTCGGCGTCCTCCAAACCAAAATTCCCAACCACGAACACATCCATATCAGTATGCTTAAGAGAAATGGTTTTGATCAATCCGTTCAGACTCAAATTCACTTCCTCAGGACGGTTGAACACCTCATGCTGATCCTTTAGCCTGATCATGGCCCTGTAGAGGTAATACAGTCGCAGACGGTCCTCATCATCAAGATACTCCCACTTGGTGGGCTTGATACCCAGCCGGTCATCGTTTAGCTCCACATCATAGCCAAATTCACCAAACTGCCAGATCATCTTCGGCCCTGGGATGCCAAAGTAGAAGGCAGTCAAAAGTTGCTTTCTGTTGACTGCATGGGTGAGATTCCTTAGATTAACAGGAGACGTGGCCCCACGGGTCAAGGTTTCAAACATCACCCTTTCTTCATCATGGCTTTCCATGTAAGCGATTAAGTGATTTTTCGACCAATTGCGAGTTTCATAATAAGCTCCATTGAAATTTCGGCTCAAGCCCCTACCCATTTCCCGGAAAGGATGGTTTATATTGCCCCAAAGCATCATGCCATAATCGGCAAGGATAGTCTCTTCGGAATTGTCCGCAAAATGCTCCAAAATCACATAAGCATCAGGATGGTTGGCCTTGATGCGGTCATAAATGTGTTTCCAGATTTCGATTCTGGACTCATCTAGCTGCGACCACAACCCCACATCATCACCTGAATTGACCTGGGTAAAGCCCTTACTCAAATCAAACCTATATCCATCAAACTTATATTCGGTGAGCCAATAATTGTTAACTGAATCCACAAACTCCCTAGTGTAAGGGCTTTCATGGTTAAAATCATAGCCCACATTAAATGGATGTCTGGCCACTCTATTGAGCCAAGGGTTATCCTCAGTGGGAGCGCCATAGTCCCCGTCATTGTAAAGCCTCACAAATGGGGATTGGCCAAACGCATGGTTCAATACCATATCTAACAGCACCACCATGCCTCTTTTGTGGGCTTCATCTATGAGTTCTTTAAGGTCATTTTTCGTCCCGTAAAATTTATCAGGGGCAAAAAAGAATGACGGGTTGTATCCCCAAGACAGGTTGCCTTCAAATTCTTTTATGGGCATTAGTTCAAGGGCATTAATCCCCAAATCCTGCAGGTAATCCAACCTTTCGGTCACGGCCTTGTAAGTCCGTCGGTCATCAAAATCCCTGACGAGCAGTTCATAAATCACCAATTCCTCTGGTGCAGGTTTTTCATAATTCAGGTGTTTCCATTCATATGGCTGTTGGGCAGTCTGGAAGTAGGTGGCCTGAAATTCAGTTTGTCCATCTGGAAAAGGAAGCAGGCCAGGATACCTGTTTTGATCAATGATTTCTTGGTCGTGAAATGGATCGGAAGTTTTATCGGCATACGGGTCCCCGATGCGGATGTCGCCGTCTACCAAATACTGAAAAATATACTCCCTGCCAGGTTCCACATCCGTAAGAGTAAACCAAAACATTTCCCCATCTGGAGTCATTGTCATCTGATAATCCGGATCAACTTGCCAGTCATTGAAATCCCCGATCAAGAATACGTTTTTCTTTCCCGGAGCCTCCAATACAAAAGTCACCTCTGTATCAGAATTGTAGTTGATTCCCTTTCTGGTTCCTATCGGCAAATCTCCCCTAGGGCTTTCAGCCACTACGGAAATCCTCATGCTACGCTCTGCAGTTTCCCCATTGGCAACAGCTTTGGCAACTACATCAAAGTTCCCAGACTCTGTAGCAATGAACGTATAATCCAGCGATGAAGAGTTGGCTTCAGAAGCGACAACGCTGCCATTGATTTCAAGGCTTAAATCTCCTTCATCCGAAGTGGAAAAGGAGATGTTTTGACTGTCCCCTATTTCCAGCATCACCGTAGACCTGGTAGGCTCTGTAAACTGGAGATCAAACCCCTGGCTGAGGTTGATGAAAAAATCTTGGTTGGTTTCAGTTTTTCCTTCTCGGGAACCGTCCCGGTTCCTGAAAACCAGCCCTATTCTATAAATGGTCTGTTCGCTTGAAGGCTCGAAAAGTTCATTGGGAGTTAGTTCATATTCCCAGATATCCCCTTCCACTCTGGTCATTCTGGCCTCTTCAATATCCTGTCCCCAATCAAATGGGACAATTTCCCAAGAAGTTGAGTTGGGTCCGGCTATTACAGCGCCTAGATGGACATATACCTGATCTGCTCCCTGAAGTCCTGAAGTACCTTGGGTGGCATCATATCTTATGGTTAGAGGAGCATTTGCTCTGGGAAATTCTGGGTCTGTGGTTATTTGGGCCTGGACTGCCACCGGCAGTAAGACAATCACCCAAAGTAAAAGTAAAGTAAAAGTTGCTTTCATAGGCAAATTGGGTTTAAAAAAAGATACCGGGCACATACCCGGTAGCTTTATATGGAATTTGAATTGTTAATTCTTAACTATTGAATACGTAATTTCACCAGGTACTTTCCAATCCATTGTGATGGTATAGTTTCCATCTTCCTCAACCGGAATATTTGGTCCACCTTGTTCAAGGACACCACCTTCAGGGCTATTAGCGCCATAATCAATATCCCAAACATTATCAGCTCTAAACTTCATTTCTCCAGCTACCAAATCTAATGTTAATGTCAAAACGTTTTCATCAGCATTAAACTCCAATGGTGTGTCAGTTTCCCAATCACCTGGAGTGGCACTACCTATTATACCCCAAACTCTTCTTGTTCCGATTTCGTAAGTACCTGCATTCAAATCAACTTTTAATCTGAATGTTCCGAATGGTTCATCTAGGATAATATCTGGTCCGTTTTGTTCCAAAACGCCATTAACTCCACCGTAGTTGACATCCCAGTTTGGCTCTTCATTTACTTTAAAAGCTCCTGAACCACCAAGGATGTGTACATAGCCTTCGTAAACATCATCACCTTCTACGGAATAAATTACGGTATTTTCATTTTCTGGATTCCATCCTTGGTAATCACCAGGCACATACATTCTTGGGAAAGTCAATGCTGCCAAATAAGGTGTTACCACCATAGTAATAGGGGAAGAGTAATTAGCCGCAACAGCGGATCCCACTGAAGATCTAACCCTAATTTCAATTTCTGCTTCTTCTTCTGGTGCTAAGCCTTTTCCAACTAACTTCTGGTTAAATTCCGCATAAGAAAGGTCCAATGAAGTCCCGTTGGTTGTTCCTACCTCAGTTGGGTTGGCAAATTCATTACCCGCCACATCCATTTGTACCGTATAGCTTACTGCCGCAGAATAGCCAAAGTCGGCAGGCTCATAGTTGAAAACCATTCTCTCTCCGGCGTCTTCCTCAGTTAACACGAATGACTGGCCTGCTGAGGGGCTGGTTATTGTAGCGGCTTCAGGATTTTCGCTGATCCTGACCTGCTCCATCTCCTCAGTACATGCCCAGGCAAAAGCCAGGGCAAATACTGCAAAGAATATATTAAATAAAGATTTCATGCTTCTTCTAATTTTAGATTAATAACCTTGGTTCTGTACCAATGTAGGGTTGGCGATCAAATCTGCCTGAGGAAGTGGGTATAGGTTTCTGGAAGCAGGCGTACTTGCTCCATTGAATGATCCACCTTTCCACTGCCATACATAATCCCCACCGGTGTATCTGCCGAATCTGATCAAGTCAGTTCTTCTGTGAGCTTCCCACTTCAACTCTCTGGCTCTTTCGTCAATGATGAAATCCAGGTTAAGCTGGTTTGCAGCAATATTACCGCTCGCATCACCATAAGCTCTTTCTCTCAACTCATTGATAAAGGTCAACGCCTGCGCCTGGCTTCCACCAGATCCGCCTCTCAATACCGCTTCGGCATACATCAGGTAAGCGTCCGCCAATCTAAACATTGGGAAATCAACACTCACGTGATCGTTGATAGGGCCGTCAGGTCTGGCGTCAGTAGTGCTAAGCACATTTCTGAATTTCACTACACCATAGCCATCCTGGAAAGTTGACACACTTTCAATATCAGCTTGGTGACCTGAAGTGTATAACCAACCTCTTGCATCAGGCTCACCATTTAAGCCAGGGTAAAGATTGGCTACTTCAGGCCTAATTCTCAATCCCTGCCATCCACCTGGAACGCCAAAGTTGATGTTTGAAGCCATGTCACCACCTATCGCCGCATTGATCAAAAATGTAGCGCCACCCCAAGCCATTGTGCTTACTTGGTCAAAAGCAATAGGGAAAATGATTTCAGGAGAATTATCATTGTCAGCAAGGAACAAGTGGTTGTAGTTTGGCTCCAAAGAATAGCCAGCTCCAATCACTTCATTCAATTGGGCAAGTGCTTCTGTATATCTGGCTTCACCAGTGTACACTTCGGCATTCAAATACAATTTGGCCAAAAGCATTCTCGCTGCACCCTGATCTGCTCTCGCATATTCATGCTGACCAGCTGGCACCATCTGAGGGATGATCTCTACCAACTCACTTTCGATGTAGTTGAAAAGATCTCTTCTCTGAATCTGCTCTGGGAAGAATGAACCTACCACATCTGCTTCAGTCACAAACGGAACGTTTCCGTAAAGATCCAAAGCATGGTAGTAAGAAAGGGCTCTAAGGAATCTCGCCTCGGTTCTATAACCTCTTGCGGTATTCTGGTTAGCTTCTGAAATTCCTCTAGAAGCCATGTTTTCATCACTTAGCTCACGGATAAACTCATTAGCCAAAGTGATTTGGTAAAAAATCCTGTAGTACATAGCGGCAATGAAGCCGTTGTCAGCAGAATAAGTCATAGTGTTCAAGGTTGGAAGACCCTCATCATTCCAAGCGATGATTGCCTCATCAGTTGGAAGTTGCTGAAGTTTCCAGTATGCACGAAGGTAAGTGGAAGCACCCTCATCCTGGCCGCCAATATCACCACGGCCATCAGGTCCAGATTGGCCGGATACGGCTAAACCACCGTACAGTTTAGCCAACACTTGGATATAGTTATCAAAATCTTCATATACCTGAATGGAGGTGAGCTCATTGAAGGGCTCCAAATCCAAGTCGGTACAGGAGGTGAATGAGAAAAAGGTCCCCATCACCAATGCCATTATTTTTAGAAATTGTTTTTTCATCTTTTCAATATTTTTAACAATCAAAGAGTCAGACCCTTTCATTGGTTGAGTCCATTAAAATCCAAAGTTTACACCAAAGGAATAAATTCTTGGGAACGGATAGAAGTTGTTATCTATACCACCTGGGATTTCAGGATCGATACCTGAATAGTTGGTAATCAAGAAAGCATTCTGAACCGTTGCGTTTGCTCTTAAATTAATATTGGAGTTGAAAATATTACCGAAGTTATATCCCAAGCTGATGTTCTCCATTCTTACAAAAGTGGCATCTTCCAAATAGTAATCAGATCTCAACCTGTAATCCTGGAAACCAGTTTGAAGGATATCCGAAGTGATGTTGTTCAAATAACCTGGGAATCTAAGCCCTTGATAAGCTCCGTTGGCAGCTCTGATGTTGTTGTAAGCCATGTTACCTGTATTGCCTCTCAACACGAAGCTGAAATCCCAGTTGTTGTAACGCAATTGCGAGTTAAAGCCAAAGAAGTATTGTGGATCAGGGAATCCTCTTCTGTAAAGATCCTGCTCATTGACAACACCGTCACCGTTTCTGTCCACATACACATTCTCCAATGGTCTGCCGTCTTGGTTATATACCTGTTGCCATACATAGAAAGAATTAGGCTGGAAGCCAACAGTATGAACTTGGATAGTGTTACCAGTTCCACCGGAAATTTCACCCACCAAGATACCAACTGCATCCTCGGCTACATTGCTAAGGCTTAGGATGTTGTTTCGGTTATAGGTAAAGTTTGCTCCTATAGTCCAGTCTAGCTGATTAGTTCTGATGATGTTGTAATTGATAGCTGCCTCCACACCGTAGTTTTCAATATTACCTACGTTGGTAAAAAGCTGGTTGGTCAGGTTAGTACCTGCAGGAACCGGTATTACAGCAAGAAGGTCATTTGTTCTCTTATAATAGTAGTCCAAGGTACCGAATACTTTTCCGTTCAGGAATTCATAATCAACCCCTGCATTCCAAGTCACCGTCTCTTCCCACTTGATATTTCTATCGTATCCTTCTGGTCTCAACGTATTGTAGAAAGTGTTGCCGAATCTATATCTGGCAGCGTTGTCAGATACGGTATATCTTGGTAGATAAGGGAAAAACGATCCAATATCCTGCTGACCTGTCATCCCCCAACCCAATCTCAATTTAAAATCTGTCAGTGTATTGTTATCGGCCAAGAATCCTTCTTCACTGATTCTCCATGCTGCTGCAAGAGAAGGGAATACACCCCATCTATTTTCAGGACTAAATCTTGAAGAACCGTCAGTTCGGATTGTAGCGGTCAACAAGTATTTATCCATCAAGTTGTAGTTTGCTCTTCCAAAGAAAGAGATCAATCTATATTGTGGCCTTGTTTCGATACCTGCAGGGGTGAGCTCTACCCCTTCTTCGTTCACCGTAGGGAATTGTGGGTATTCAAACAAGAAATCTTGCCAAGAGTAACCACCCGTCACATCAAGTCTTCCCGCATTTCCAAAATCCCTGACATAATTCAAATAGAAATCAGCCAATAGGTTTCTGTTATTTTGTGCGTATGGAGAAATTGATCCTCCCTGGTTGAATCCTGCTGCAGCAGTGGAAGGAATAATATCTGTACCTTCACCACGGCTGATATCATAACCCAAGTTCAAATTAGCTCTCAAGCCTTCCACAAATGGAAGCGAGTAATCCAATTGAAGGTTACCAATACTTCTTCTCACTTCACTTCTATTGTCTCTTTGCTCAAGAAGACCCACTGGGTTTCTTGGTGACAAAAGCTGAGGGCTTCCGTCAGGATTTCTCCATTCCCAAAATCCACCTAACCCTTCTGGGTCACGGATCGGCTGAGTAGGGTCAAAAACCGCTGCTGCGCCAATGGCTCCTTGGTCAGCAAAACGGCTTCTAGTCAAAGCTCCACGTATATTGAAATTGATTTTCAACTGATCATCCAAAAGGCTTGGAGTCAAGGAAAGGCCAGCCGTAGTTCTGTTCATATGGTCTGTTCTTAACACCCCGTTTTGATCCAAGTAACCCACTGACACTCTATAAGGGATGTCATTAATGGATCCTGAAATACTTGCATTGTTGTCGAAAGAGATGGCATCTCTGTAAATGGCATCCTGCCAGTTGGTATTGGCATCACCCATCAGGGCTTGTTGTGCTGGAGAAGCCTGCTCCGACGCTATTTGCCTGAATTGATCCGGGTTTAGCACATCGACAGTGTTGGTAACCTCAGACACCGACATTAAGCTGCTGACATTAACACTCAGGTCTTGACCTCTTTTACCTTTACGAGTAGTAATCAAGATCACACCGTTAGAAGCTCGAGAACCGTAGATTGCCGTTGCAGAGGCATCTTTCAAGATATCAAAAGTCTCGATATCATTTGGGTTCAAAAAGTTAAGCGGGTTGGCAGAGCCTGCTATGGAGGAGTTATCCAAAGGCACCCCATCGATTACAATCAAAGGGTCATTTGATGCATTCAAAGAGGAACCCCCACGGATTCTGATTCTGGCACCTGCACCTGGCTGACCACTGTTTGGGGTGATGTTCACCCCAGCGATCTTACCGGTGATCAGCTGCTCGGGATTGGTTACCTGACCGACGTTGAAGTCGCCCCTGGTCACCGAGCCAACCGAACCCGTAAGGTCAGCTTTTCTTTGCGTACCGTAACCGATTACAACTACTTCATCTAGCTGCTTGGTGTCACCCTCCAGCTGCACATCAATCACAGACTGGTTTCCAGCTACCACTTCTCTGGCTGTGTACCCTATAAAGGAGTAAACCAAGATCTCCTCATTGGATTGGACGCCTATTGAATAGTTACCATCGATGTCGGTAGTGGTACCCCGCGTGGTACCCTTGATGCTAACATTGACAAAAGGTAATTCCTCACCTGAGTTGAGATCTGTCACCTTACCTGTCACTGTCCTTTCCTGTGCCATCAATTCCTGACAACAAATAAAGGACAGTAATACGACCGTGATTTTAAAGACGGTAAAAACTTTTCGCATAACTGTTTTATTTTGGATTTATTTAATTAGTACAAGGTTAAAATTCTTAAAATATTCCAATTCCATGCATTCTCCGAAGAGGTTTGAAGCGATTGGAAAATGATATCGTTCCTAGTCCCTGTGCATATTTTAGGAAATATTAACCAAAAAATAATTCCCTACCAAGGAGGTTGCAGGGGTATTTCCTGCATTTTTTATTGCAAACGAAACCGCAATCGTTTGCATAGAAAAAATATTTTTTAGTACATTATGCAAAAAGGTGTCTATGATTGTTAAATTGTTAAAAATGGATGTGTGACAAAGAGCCTAATTCAAACCTCTGAATAAATCAATATATCTTAAAAAAATTCAATTATTTGACGTTCAGACTATTAAAAATGCGAATAATTTAAAATTATAGCCGTACCGTTGCAAAATAATCAAGAGCGCTTCATCATTTTGCAAACTTTAAATTAATTAGCTTGTTTTTATGAATAATCATCAAAATAAGCTTTCTTTACCAATTCTGAATCAGAAAAAAGGAATACCATGAAACTTGGTCAAGCAACCATAAAAGATATAGCCAAAGCTTTAAATGTCTCCTCCTCCACCGTGTCCCGGGCATTGAAGGATTACCCCGGTATCAGCAAGGAAACCAAGCGGAAAGTGAAGGAGTTGGCGGAAAAGCTGAATTACCGTCCCAATGCAGTGGCATTGAGTCTTAGGAAAAGCAAATCTTTTACTATTGGGGTGATCATTCCGGAGGTGGTTCACTTCTTTTTCTCCACTGTAATCAGCGGTATTGAGGAAATAGCTTTTGCAAATGGCTATAATGTAATCCTGTGTCAGACCAACGAAAGCCTTTCCAGGGAAATGTCCAGTGTGGATACAATAATAAGTAACCAGATAGATGGGCTATTGATTAGCTACTCCAAAGAAACCACGGACTTTAGCCATTTTCAAAAGCTCATTGACCATAATTTCCCCATTGTGTTTTTTGACAGGGTTCCAGAACTTCCCAATACCGTTAACGTAACCGTTGACGATTATTCCGGAGCAAAGGAGGCCGTCAAACATCTCATTGACCAGGGATACCAAAAAATCTTCCATCTGGCAGGACCAAAAAACCTGCTTATCAGTACCCACCGTCTGGATGGCTATAAAGATGCCCTTAAAGAATCTAACCGTGAATTCGACCCAACTATGGTGGAATCTTGTCCTATAGGCACTGAGGAGGAGAGTTTCGGGATCATCACAAAAGTTTTCCAAGAATCAGACGTGAGGCCTGATGCCGTCTTTGCAGCCAACGATATTGCGGCGGCCGGTGCAATGAGGGCTGTAAAAAGTCTCGGATTAAGAGTTCCGCAGGATGTGGGCATAGTTGGGTTTAGCAACTGGCAGTTTTCATCCATGGTTGACCCACCCATCACTACCGTATCCCAGCCAGGTTTCAAGATTGGGGAAAGAGCCACGCAGTTGCTTCTAAAGATGATCAACAAAAAGGAGGAAGACCCCTTTGAGCCCATCACCGAAATCCTGGAAACGGAGCTTTTGGTGAGAGGATCCTCCCTCAAAAAGGATTAAAATTAATTTTTTATAACAAAATTTGATTTTTTAGTGCAAACGATTGAAATTGTTTTGTAATCATTTTTTACGTCAAAGTTTGACTTTGCAAGGCTTTCTTTTGTCATATCTGGTTCTTGGGCTGGTTTTTTCATTTGATTATACTTTCTAAATTAGCCCAAAACAAACCTTCTTATTTTTCGGCCAGGTTTGGATTCAAGACAAAAATTTACGCCCAATATGACCCAAAAAGTCCAATCAACATCTACTTCCCGCAACCTTCATGCTGGAGCCATCAACTCATGGTCCCCTACCCCATTTGGTCTTGAGGGCACCACCGAAAATGGGGTTTTCAACCTCTCCGTATATGGACCCAAAACGGTCAGGGTACAGGTGAGCCGCTCGGATGAATTCAACCCCAACCCCTACTCGGTGGTGAAAGCCCCGGTGTCGGAGGGTTTTGAAGTGAGTGATGGAGGAAGCTTTTTGCTGTTGCAGACTGACTACATCAATATAGAAATCAATAAAACACCCTTCGCTATCATCTTTAAAGACCAAAAGGGCAATATCATAAACCAAGATGACCAGGCTTTTTCCGTCTCTTGGCTAGGCACTGAGGTCACCAACTATAAAAAACTGCAAGAAAACGAGCGGTTTATCGGACTGGGTGAAAAGACAGGCAACTTGGATAGGAGCGGAAACGCCTATACCAACTGGAACACAGATTATTTTGCCTATGGTACCGATGATGATCCCTTGTATATGTCCATCCCATTTTATGTGGGCATCCATGACAAGGGCAGTTATGGCATATTCTTCGACAACACCCACAAAACTGTATTCAACTTTGGCGCCTCCAACAACCGCTTTGCATACTATTCTGCAGAGGATGGAGAAATGGATTATTATTTCTTCCATGATGCGGAGGTCAAGGGGATCATCAGTGCCTATTCCGATCTGACTGGCCGGATGCAACTGCCTCCAAAATGGGCTTTGGGATATCAGCAGTGCCGCTATTCCTACTACCCTGACAGTGAGGTATTGACGCTTTCACAGTCATTTAGAGATAAAAAGGTACCCGCAGATGTTATTTATCTTGATATCCATCATATGGAGAAATACAAGGTCTTTACTTTTGACGGAGAAAAATTCCCTGATCCAAAAGCCATGATCCAAACGCTAAAAGATAGAGGGTTTAAAGTGGTGGTGATCATGGATCCAGGAATCCGAACGGAAGAAGACTATGAGCCTTATGTAGATGGCAAAGAAAAAGACCTCTTCCTCAAATACCCGGATGACAGTATCTATGAAGGCCAGGTTTGGCCCGGCTGGTGTGCTTTCCCTGATTACACCAACCCTGAAACCCGGGACTGGTGGGCAGGGAAAATGAAATTTTACACTGAAGCAGGTGTAGACGGGTTTTGGACGGACATGAATGAACCGGCCACATGGGGCCAATGTACTCCCAATTTAATTGATTTCGATTTTGAAGGCCAAAAGGTGAGCCACCGAAAAGCCCGAAACATTTACGGCATGCAGATGGCCAGAAGCGTAAAAGAAGGCGCAGAAAAAATCAGCCCCGATGCCCGTCCTTTTGTACTTACAAGAGCCGGATTTTCCGGAATTCAACGCTATGCAGCAGCTTGGACCGGGGACAATGTGGCCTCTGAAGACCATATGCTAGCTGGAGTCAGGTTACTGAACAGCATGGGGATCAGCGGCATACCATTTTCAGGTTATGATATTGGCGGATTTGCCGGTGATGCTGCACCGAGCCTTTATGCACGGTGGATGAGTATCGCCACCTTTGCCCCTCTTTTCCGCGCCCACAGTATGATAAACAGTAACGACGCTGAGCCTTGGGCTTTTGGTGAAGAAGTGGAAGAAATTTCAAGGAATTATATCAAGCTGAGGTACAAGTTACTTCCTACTATTTATAGCGCCTTTTACAGCAGCACGCAGACAGGTTTACCTTTGACGGAAAGTCTGGCCATACAATACAGCCAGGATATGAATGTGTTTGACTCCAAATACCAGGACCAATACATTTTCTGTGATGCTTTCTTGGTAGCTCCAGTGAAAAGCACCCGCGATATTGCCAAAGTTTACCTCCCAAAAGGTGACTGGTATTATTTCTTTAATGACCAACACCATAAGGGCGGCAATCCAGTTTTTGTGGAGTCACCTTTGAATTACCTTCCTGTTTTTGTTAAAGGAGGCAGTATTATAGCCCTGCAATCGGAAACGTACCATACCGGGGAAGATCACGACGGCGTGTTGAACCTTCATTTTTACAAAGGAAAAGGTAAATCTAAATATGTCCATTATGAAGATGACGGGATTTCAAACGGCCACAAGGACGGTGATTTCTGCAAAAAGACTATAACTCTGGATTCGGATTCCGGTTCGGTCACCATTTCCAGCCAGGAAGGAGCTCATCCGTCTACTTATAATACATACAAACTGCATTTTCACGGCTTTAATGCCAAATCCATACAAATCGGGGATTCAGAAAGTAATTTAAAGAAAGAGAATCTCGCTTTCCTTGAAAAACTTACCGAGTTTGATCCCTTGCCGGAGCATTTGCATCCCTTCCATGAGGTGAAAAATGTCTTTACCTTTGAAATAGAAAATACTACGGATGCGGTGGAAATCGAATTGCATTAAACACCCAGAATTAGTTTCAATACCTTATACTCAACCCAGAATGACTACGAATTTTATTAAGAATTACCTGCTGTTGATCTTGATTGGCTTTACTATGAGCTGCAAGCCGGCTCCAGAAACAAGCCCCCCGGATACAGCTCAGGAAACGAGTAACTTTTCCCAGGCTCCTGATTGGGTAAAGGACAAAAACATCTATGAAGTCAATCTTCGCCAGTATACCCAAGAGGGTACCTTTGCTGCTTTTGAAAAGGAGGTTCCAAGATTAAAGGAAATGGGCGTGGACATCCTATGGTTTATGCCTATTCATGATATCGGGGAAAAGAACAGAAAAGGCTCCCTCGGCAGCTATTATGCCATCAAAGATTACAAGAGCGTAAATGCAGAGTTTGGGACCAAAGAAGACTTTGACAGACTTGTAAAAACCATCCATGACAATGATATGTATATAATCATTGATTGGGTGGCCAATCACACCGCTTGGGACCACCCTTGGACTAAAAGCAATCCGGAATACTACTCCAAGGATGAGAATGACAATTTCATGCCTCCAGCCAATACCGATTGGGAGGATGTGATCGATTTGGATTATAATAATCCAGAGGTTCATACTGCCATGGAAGATGCCATGGTGTATTGGGTAAAGGAACATGATATCGATGGCTTCAGATGTGATGTGGCCGAATTGGTTCCTATGGAATTCTGGAACAACACCCGGAAAAGTCTGGATGAAATCAAGCCTGTATTCATGCTAGCGGAAGGTGAAAAAGTAGAGCTCTATGAGGCTTTCGATATGACATACGCTTGGAATGTCTTTCACACGCTGGTAGATTTGGCTGGAGACAGAGAGAAAAACAATGACACTTTGCATGGGTCAGTATTGGAAGGCGTTGAAGGTTTGCCTGAAGGGGCTTTTATAATGAATTTCTTGACCAATCATGACGAAAATACTTGGAAAGGCACCATTGATTCACTTTTGGGTCCAGCCCATGAAGCCATGGCAGTGTTGATCCACACCATCCCGGGTATGCCGCTTATTTACTCCGGACAAGAGGCCAATATCACCCAGCGCCTTGAGTTTTTTGAAAGAGACCCAATCGATTGGGGTGATTACGAAAAGGCCGATTTTTATACCCAACTGAATGCTTTGAAACACCAAAACAAAGCCCTTTGGAATGGAGAGCATGGTGGCAGCTTCAAGAGACTTCCCAATTCCAAATCGGAGGGGATCTATGCCTTTGAAAGGAAAAAGGACCGTAACAGGGTGATCACTATTGTTAACCTTTCGGTTAGGGAAAGGACCTATGAGTTTACCGACAACAAAGAAGGACTGAAAGACTATTTCAGCCCAGGTGCCTCGGAGATTGGTTCCTCGATAAAAATGCAGCCTTGGGGGTATAGAGTTTTGACTAACTAAGCCATGGCTACACTTGTGGAAAAGAAAAAACTAAGCTTCTGGCAGATCTGGAACATGAGTTTTGGGTTTCTTGGGATACAAATGGGCTTTGCCTTGCAGAATGCCAACGCCAGCAGGATCCTTCAGACTTTCGGAGCCGATGTGGAGCACCTGTCTCTATTTTGGTTGGTGGCCCCCATTACCGGGATGATCGTGCAGCCCATCATCGGCTATTATAGCGATAGAACCTGGACCAGATTAGGCCGGAGAAGGCCTTATTTTCTGGTCGGGGCCATCCTGGCAGCCATTGGATTGATATTGATGCCCAACGCCTCACTTTTCGTGGCTTATCTTCCCGCTCTCTGGGTGGGGGCTGGTTTCTTGATGATCATGGACGCCTCCTTCAATGTGGCCATGGAGCCTTTCAGGGCTTTGGTTGCGGACAAACTCCCGACTGATCAGCGAACTTTGGGTTTTTCCGTGCAAACGTTATTGATAGGCCTAGGAGCTGTTTTGGGCTCTTGGATGCCTTATGTTTTGACCAATTGGTTTGGTGTAGCAACCACCGCCGATGAAGGCATTATTCCTCTCAACGTGATCATGGCATTCTTCATTGGTGCCATGATCCTGGTAGGCTCCATACTTTGGACCGTACTGCGAACTACAGAATATTCTCCTGATGAACAGGCGGCCATAGACGGGCATAACAAAGAGAAGCCCAAGGAGGAATCTAAGGGCATCATGGACATTTTCACCGACTTTTGGAAAATGCCGGAAACTATGCGCCAGCTAGGCTTGGTACAGTTTTTCTCCTGGTTTGCCCTATTTTCGATGTGGGTATTTACCACGCCCGCTTTGGCCCAGCACGTTTGGGGATTGGCACCCGAGGACCGGAGCTCGCTGGCTTTCAATGAAGCGGGAAATTATGTAGGGGTGATTTTTGGCGTTTACAATCTTGTGTCAGCCCTTTTCGCCCTAGCTCTTCCGGTCATTGCGGCCAAGGTGGGCAGGAAATGGACACATGCAATTTGTTTGACAGCGGGAGGAATCGGCCTGGCTTCCATCATGTTGATCACCGACCCATCACAAGCTTGGATGCTCAACATTTCCATGATTGGCGTGGGAATCGCCTGGGCAAGTATATTGGCCATGCCGTATGCAATATTGGCAGGATCCATTCCTTTGCGCAAAATGGGCGTTTACATGGGGATTTTCAATTTCTTCATCACCGCCCCTCAGATCGTCAACGGTTTCTTTGGTGGCTATATCGTCAAATATTTATATGGCGGCCAAGCCATCTATGCTATCCTTTCGGCTGGCATCATCCTCTTTATTGCAGCTGTTTGCGTAATGTTCGTAGAGGATAAAGATGATGTAGTAATCGTGGATGAATAGTAACAGTTAATTCATCATTAAATTGATTTGGTATAAAAATAGCCGTAAGGGTAAAGCCTTTGCGGCTATTTTCATTAAGTTTAATCACCAATTCATTTTTACAGCTACTTATGCCTAATAAAACCCTGATTCTTTATGCAAGTGTAGATGGTCAGACAGCAGACATCTGCGGCAAAATAAGGGGGCAACTGGAAGAGGCTGGACACCTGGTAGAAATTTTGACTATCCAAGATCCCCCGCCCTCGATTAAAGCTTTCGATAAAATAATTATGGCTTCCAGCATCCGCTATGGAAAACACAATGCAGAACTTATCTCTTTTATTGACGAAAATTTGACGGAGTTAAATCGGCTTAAAACGGCATTTTTATCTGTAAATCTTGTAGCGCGGAAGGAAAACAAAGCTGAGGCCGATACCAATCCTTATGTGAAGAAATTTTTCGAGAATACGGATTGGAAACCTGATATGGTTGGCGTCTTTGCAGGTAAATTGGACTATGCTAAATATAGCTTTTGGGATAAGTGGCTCATAAGAATGATCATGTTTTTCACCGATGGGCCCCTCTTCCCTCCCATCGCCATGGAATTTACCAATTGGCAAAAAGTGGAGGCGTTTTCCAGGGATTTCTCCAAATTGTAGAAAAAAAATTTAACTTTTCCTTTTTTGAAATAGTTAAATATGAATATTTAGGAATGATATATGCACATTACTGCTATATAAGATTTACGAACCACTAACACTAAATAAGATCATGGAAAATCACAACCTCAGAATTATTAACGTTGAGTCTTTTAAAGTTATAGGCATCACATCTGAGAATAGTTGTGAATTCAATGAGCTGGTTTTTGAGGATACTTGCGGTAAGGTCTGGCGAAAATTCATATTGGAAAGGGTTTCTGAAAACATTCCAGACAAAATCGATAGCAAAGTGTATGCAGTGTATTACGATTATCCGGAGATGACCGGCTCCCAGGCCCGTTACCTAGTAGGGTCCAAGGTAGCTCCAGACGCCGAAGTACCGGAGGGAATGGATTGCGTGACTATAAAAGGAGGTACTTACTTGAAGGTTACCACATTTGACAAGGTCCCGGAATGCCACACCGACACCTGGAAAAAGATCTGGTCTTCCCATATGGCAAGAACTTATAAAACAGATTTTGAGGTATATGATGCAGACATCCAAAGGTGGCGAAGTGCTAATATGGATGTGTTTATTGGAATTTCATTGAGTGCTTCCCAACTTGAAGAGCTACCCGAATATATTCAAAACAACATTACCAACCCCTAAGACAATCCTCATTTATACATGTGGTTTTTGTCTATATAGAAATATTCTTAACTTATAAGCCTGTATAAGGGTGCTCTTATGAAAAAACTTAAACTTAAAATAGTAAATATCAAAAGTTTTCCGGTTATCGGGCTAGCTACTAAATGTGTCAGTCATGATGTAGATTCTGACTTTTTTGAAAATTGCGATGAGATTTGGAAAAAATTTGTCACGGGTGGTTACTCCGAAGCAATACCCAATAAAGTTAATGATAACATCATTGCCGCTTATTTTAATTTTGAGGGAGACAGTACTAAGCCATTTGAGTTTCTGGTAGGCTGTCAGGTGACACATGTCGATGAGATCCCAGAAGGGATGCAGACATTTGAGATGGACCACGGGCCGTATTTAAAAGTTCGCTCCCATGAAAAAATTCCCGAATGCCATTCCGCGGCCTGGAAAGAGATTTGGGAATCAGACATTGACAGAAAGTACAGCACCGATTTTGAAGTTTACAGCAGTGAAATCCAGGATTGGAGAAATGCCGAGATGGATATTTACATCGGCATTGAGGGCAAATTGGACAGTTTGGAAAAATTACCAGAGCATATTGAAGTTAGCATAGAAGCACATGAGTAGACCCTATATTTTGGCAGAAAGCCACTGGAAAGACCTCCAGACTTTTCGCTTTGACCTAGCCGTCCTACCCTGGGGCGCAACTGAAGCACACAATTATCACCTCCCCTACGCAACAGACAATTACGAATCAGAATACCTGGCCGCTGAAGCTGCCAGAAAAGCTTGGGAAAACGGCACAAAAGTGACCGTCCTGCCCACCATTCCCTTTGGCGTAAATACCGGCCAAAAAGACATTTATCTTGACATCAATTTAAACCCCTCCGTGCAAATGGCCATCCTCGACAATATCATCGAGGTATTGAATAGGCAAGGGCTTAAAAAGCTGCTGATTGTCAACAGCCATGGAGGAAATGATTTTAAAACCGCACTCAGAGAGCTTGGCCTTAAATATCCTGAGATGTTTCTGGCGACTTCCAATTGGTTCAGGTCTTTGGACAAATCCAAGTATTTTGACCAAGACGGTGATCATGCTGATGAAATGGAAACCAGCTTGATCATGCATCTCAAGCCTGAGCTAGTACTGCCCCTCGATGAAGCCGGTGAGGGCCAGGAAAAAAAGAACAAGATCAAGGGCTTCCGTGAAGGTTGGGCTTGGACAGAAAGAAATTGGCCCCTTATCTCTGAAGACACCGGAGTGGGAAACCCCAAAGCTGCATCTGCTGAAAAGGGCGCACGTTTTTTCCAAGATGTCACGGACAAACTTGCCCAGCTCTATACGGAAATTGCAGATGCGGACCCAAAAAACCTTTACGAATGAACCATAAGTGCTTTCTTAGCGCCTTTGAGGCTATAAAATTTAGACCCTAAAAACTTTTTAGCATGAAATGTGACCCAAAATACCTGGATTTCAACCTTTGCCTGGAAGGCGAATTGGTCAGATTGCGACCCATGAGGCTTGAGGATATGAAAGCCTTTGAAGAATTGACCAAAACCTCGGACTGGACATATTTCACACATGATCTTTCTGATGAAAGGGAGCTTGAGATGTGGCTATTGGAAGGTTTAAAGCTGAAAGAATCACGGCAGCGAATTCCCTTTACAGTAGAGGATAAGCAAACTGGCGAGATCCTGGGGTCCAGCAGCTTTGGCAACATCAGCCTTCGCGACCAACGGGTGGAAATAGGCTGGACTTGGCTTTCTCCTTCCGCCAGAGGAAAAGGTTACAATGCGGACATGAAAAAAGCCATGCTCAGCTATGCATTTGGTAAAGTAAACTTTGTGCGTGTAGAGTTTAAAACTGATGTACTAAACCAACCTGCCCGCAAAGCTCTCCAGAAAATGGGGATCAAAGAAGAAGGAATATTGAGAAGTCATACCTTGATGACAAAGGAAAGACGAAGAGACACAATTTTTTTTGGAATATTAGCCGACGAATGGCCAAGCATTAACAGTTGACTTATGTACCCTTTTACCACCATCGATTACCTTGAGCATGGAAACCAACGCCAGAAACAGGTTTTTGAACTTCTTACCAAATACCAATTGATGGCAAAATTGGAAAAATATCATCCGCTAGTGGTCGGCACTATTCCTTTAGGAATAGATGTTCCCCAAAGCGATGTGGATATTATCTGTGAAATAAAGGATCCTGATGATTTCAGGAAGGATTTGCAATCCAAGTTTGGCGGGGAAAAATGGTTTAGCATCAAAAAAACCGATTTGCACAACAAACCTACCATTGTATGCCGTTTTGAGCTGGAAGGCCTACCTATTGAGGTATTTGGGCAGGACATGCCAACGGAAAAACAGCTGGCTTTCCGCCACATGATCATCGAATACCATATCCTTAAAAAGTTTGATGATGATTTCAAGGAGAAGATTATTGAGCTTAAAAGAGAAGGGATGAAAACAGAGCCCGCATTTACCAAGTTATTAGGGTTGGAAGGAAATCCCTATTTGGTATTGTTGGATTATCCGCTGGAAAAGCGGGAGGATGAGTTTGACTTTTGAAAAAACCGATTAGATGAAAAACATTACAATCACCGGTGTGCCGGAACATTTCAATTTTCCCTGGATAAAATTAATTGAAAAAAAGCCTTTTAAATTCAACCTAACCTGGAAAGAAGAGCCCAAAGGCTCAGGAGCCATGATTCAGTCTCTTCAAAATGGCGAAACAGATGTTGCCATTCTTTTAACGGAAAGCTACCTCAAGGCCAAGGTGGAAAAGTTAAAAGCGCAGGCTATCGGCTACCATGTCAAAAGTCCACTTACTTGGGGAATTCATGTTCCCTCTGGAAGTGAAGTGACTGATCTGGCGGAGCTACAAAATCACCCCTTTCTGATCAGCAGATTGGGTTCAGGATCTCACTTGATGGCTTTTCTATTGGCCAAGCAAAAAGGATGGGCTTTGGAAAATCTCAAATTTGACATCATCGGAGATCTCAATGGGGCTAGAAATAGCTTTGCCACCAACCAGCCACAAGCTTTCCTTTGGGAAAAATACACGACCAAGCCATTTGTAGACAATGGCGAGTTTAGACGCATAGGATCCATTCCCACCCCTTGGCCTTGCTTTGTGATCGTGGCAAGCCACAACGCTTTGGAAAACCACACCGAGGAGCTCAAGCAACTTCAAAAAGCACTCTACGAAACTACTGCCAGTCTCAAGGAAGAGGACACCCTTGCCGAAGACCTTAGCAAGCATTACCAATTGAAACTTGAGGACATCAAATCTTGGCTAAAGGACCTCAATTGGGCCACCGATCCGAATATGGAAAAAATCACCCTGCTCAACACCATGACCATTCTGGAAGAGCTCGGCTTAATAGATCAAGAGCTGCCCGTTGAGGAATTGGTAGATTTGAATTTTGTAAAATTGACGTAACGCTATTTTAGTTTATTCTTCAATTTACGCATGGCTTCCCCAGGCATTCAGGCATCTCAAATCAGAACATTTAGATCATAACAATAGTAATCAACCATTTAAATCCCTTACAACAACCTATAATTAACTGATATTAAACCAATCACAGATTGTTTTTACACTGGTTTAACATTGGTTTATTACTGGTCTATGACTGGTTCAGGTAAACCTTTTCCCCGCCTGGTAATGAGAGAATTTTAGGCGGAGGCATAAAAAAAGGACGGCTTACAAACCGTCCTTTTTTTAATCCCTGATTTTGACCTTTCAAATCATTTCATTTCCTCCCAGTCCCAATCCTCATTCAGCTGGGTAATGGCATGATGGGCAGTCATATCAAATTGACAAGGAACAATCGATGCATAGTTGTTGGCAATGGCCCACTCATCATTGTCTTCACCTTTATCGAAGTTCACAAAGTTACCGGCCATCCAGAAATACTTCTGACCATTCGGATCATATCTTTCTTTAAACTCTTCCTGCCATTTGGCCCTTGCCTGTCTACAGAGTTTCACGCCCTTGATAGGCTCATTTCTCTTTGGAGGGAAGTTTACGTTTAAGGCAACCCCTTTGGGCATGCCATGTTCCAAAACCTGTTTGGCTACTTTATAAACGATTTCCTCCACATGGGAAAAATCTGCTTTTGAGCTGTAATCACAAAGACTAAAACCAATAGACGGATACCCTTCAATTGCTCCTTCTATGGCAGCAGACATGGTACCTGAATACAAAACACTGATAGAAGTATTGCTACCGTGGTTGATACCGCTGACAATCAAATCTGGCGACCTGTCTTTTAAAACGTAGTGTTTGGCAAGTTTTACGCAATCCGCAGGGGTACCGCTGGATTTGTAGGCCAATACATCGTCAAAAATCTCCTCCTCCACGAGTCGGAGGGTGTTTCCTATGGTGATGGCGTGCCCCATTCCGGATTGAGGGCTATCTGGGGCTACCACGACTACATCTCCAAGTTTTTTCATTACATTTACTAGCACACGAATTCCCCTAGACGTGATACCGTCATCATTGGAGACCAAAATAAGCGGTCTTGACATTTAAGATTCTTTTAATTTATTGTAATATGAGGTGATTCTGAGCAGGTCACCACGACGATCGTGGTTTAACCTGTTTTTCCTAATGAAAAGTTTAACTTCGGATGATTTGTCATCCATAATATTCAAAAGCTCTTTTCTCTTCTGGCTGTACTTTTGGATTTTCCCATCCTGGAGAAAATAGAAGTTGAAAGCAAGTTTGTTGACCCCCATCATCGGGCCTCCCCACATTGGGTTCATGTACATTCCACCCATGCCCATACCACCCATGCGGTTGTCCACGGTGATGAACTCACGGCAAAGAAGAGTGAGGTTATTTCCATCGACCAGAAGTTCAAAGAAAACAGGAACTTCATAATCGGGATTCATGGCATAAGGCAGACTGTAAAAAGTCCTGATCCCGCCGTAATATTCGTCATAGATTTCAAAATACTCCAAAGAAGTTGCGTTGAAGGTCTCTATGGTGTTACCTTTCCTCTGGACCGTATTGGTTTCCAGATCGTACTTGATAGGGCCATCAAGGATTTCCCCATCAGTCAAAAATAGTCGGCCTTCGTGCCAGATTTGGCTTGGAAACTCCTGAGCCTGCACGAACGATACGCTAATTAGGGTGAGTAAGACGATATAAAAGTATTTTTTCATTTTGGATGATTTTTATATCTACATAACGAATTAAACCACAGAATAGTTAGGAGAAAATACGATTTTATAGGCAAAACAAAGCCCGGAGTTCCGGGCCGTGTTTTTATTTGATTTTATCTATTTCTTTCTTCAAAATGGTGTGTCCCATTTTATCGCGTTTGGTCTCTAAATACCTGGTGTTATGTGGATTGGGCACCACCTCCAAAGGCAGGGAATCAACAATCTCCAAGCCATAGCCGAGCAAACCGGCTCTCTTGGTAGGATTGTTGGAGATCAGCCTGATTTTGGAAACGCCAAGATCTCTTAAGATTTGCGCTCCTACCCCATAATCTCTTTTATCGGTTGGGAAGCCCAGGGCAATATTGGCCTGTACGGTATCCATTCCTTGCTCCTGAAGCTTGTAGGCTTTCAATTTATTGATAAGGCCTATACCTCTGCCCTCTTGATTCATATAAATAATGACACCTTTACCCTCCTTTTCCACCATTTCCATGGCAGTATGAAGCTGGGATCCACAGTCGCAACGGCATGAGCCAAATATGTCGCCTGTGATACAGCTGGAGTGTACACGCACCATTACAGGCTCATCCTGTTCCCACTCCCCTTTGATAAGGGCAAGGTGGATTTCGTCAGTGTTGGTTTGTCTGAAAGCAATCAGGTCAAAATTCCCCCATTCGGTAGGGAGGTCAACGCCAATTTCTCTTTTGATCAAGGTATCATGCTTCAGCCTGTAGGCGATTAGGTCCTTGATGGTTACCAGTTTCAAATCGAATTTCTTGGCCACTTCCACAAGATCCGGCAGGCGGGCCATGGTACCGTCTTCGTTCATGATCTCTACCAAAACGCCCCCTGGAGCAAATCCCGCAAGTCTGGCAAGATCCATAGCAGCCTCCGTGTGACCAGTTCTTCTCAATACACCTCCTCTTTTTGCCTTAAGGGGAAAAATGTGGCCTGGCTTGCCTAGATCTTCCGGCTTGGTCTCCGGATCAACCAAAGCCTGGATGGTTTTGGCTCTATCACTTGCGGATATACCCGTAGTACAGCCATGACCTATCAAATCAACAGATATGGTAAAAGGGGTTTCGTAAGTTGCGGTATTCTTCCCAACCATCAATTCCAGACCCAATTCATCGCAGCGGTCCTCATGGAGGGATGCACAGATAAGTCCGCGGCCGTGGGTGGCCATAAAGTTGATGATTTCAGGCGTTACTTTTTCTGCAGCACAGATGAAATCACCCTCATTTTCACGATCCTCGTCGTCTACCACAATGATGATTTCCCCGTTTTTGATTGCCTCAATTGCCTCTTCTATGGTATTGAGCTTAAATTCTTCTGCCATAATATTTTTTGAAAGATCGAAATTCGAGTGCAAAAATACACTTCTTATCCACTAAAACCGACTAAAGCGATTTTTAGTTTGGTTTAATTTGAGATCACGGTCCCGAAATGCTTATCAATTTCTGCCTGGTACCTCTTGAGCTCCTGATACACGCCAAGCAATTCGAGTAGCTCATCATCACCCGCAGTCTTGATTTTTAACTTGGTCTCGTCTATCATTTTCTTGAGCACATTTCTTTTCAACCTGAGTACCCCATCATAGATGGTCTTGGGAAGATTGTCTCTTTCCCGGGCGGTAAAGATCTGATGCTTTTTCTCCCAAGACTCTGACAGTTCGTGCTTAGGGGAAATCATGTTCACAATGATGGATTTGGCCTCGGCATCTGGGGTGTTGAGGAAATATTCGGCAGTAGGCAGCTCCCCTTTGGCCAAAGCCTGCTTATACCTGACAAGAATTTTTTGATAAACCGGCGTTTCAAAACTAAGATCGGCAATTTCCTGAAGCAGGTATTCACAGACATGAAGGTCATCGCTGACTTTTTCAAACCCATAGGATATCAGCAACCTAAGGGTTTCCCCTTCCTGGGCGGCCAGAATTTCCTTGGCGGGCACTTCAGGTTTGGCCACCGGAAGCAGGTCCTCAAAAGGAATATCAGCGGCATTGGCCTCCTGTTCCCTTTGGGCCTTGAAAGCGGCGTCTTTTTCACCTTTGAGCAGGATTTTGTTAAGCTCGGCCAATACAATATCCTCCTCAATGCTGAGCAGGCGGCCGGATTCCTTCACATACACCGTCCTGATGATCGGATCAGGGATCTTGGAGATACTCTGCACCACCTGCCTGATCACTTCTGCCCGCTTGATGGGGTCCCCTTCCGACTCTTTGGCGTAAAGGTCAATTTTGAATTCGATGAAGTCTCGGGCATTGTTTTTCAGGTAATCCTGAAATATTTCTCCGCCCACTTTTCTGGAATAGCTATCCGGGTCATCCCCGTCAGGGAATACAACGGCTTTCACATTGAGTCCACCTTCCAATAACATATCTATCCCCCTCAGAGAGGCCTTGATACCGGCCGCATCCCCATCATAGAGGACAGTCACATTGTCGGTAAACCGCTTGATGAGCTTGATCTGCCCCTCTGTTAATGATGTTCCAGATGAGGCCACCACATTTTGGATGCCGGCGAGGTGAAGGGAGATCACATCGGTGTATCCTTCTACTAAGTAGCAATTGTCTGCCTGACGCATTGCCTGCTTGGCCTGAAAGAGGCCATAAAGGACATCACTTTTATGGTAAACCTCCGTCTCCGGAGAGTTGATGTATTTGGGTTGCTTCTTATCTTGGGTTAAAATCCGGGCGCCGAAGGCAATGGGTTTCCCACCAAGGTTATGGATGGTGAAAATCACCCGGTTTCTAAACCGGTCGTATATCCTGGCTTTGTCGTCGTCTTTTTGAAGGACCAGCCCGGCCTTTAGGAGGATTTCTTCGCTGTGACCGGCTTTCTTGCCCGATTTGAGCATGTGATCCCAGCTGTCCAGGGCATAGCCCAGGTCAAACTTTTCGATTATCTCCTGAGTAAATCCTCTTTCTTTAAAATAGCTTAAACCAATGGACCGGCCTTCGTCACTTTTCAGGTTTTCCACAAAAAGGTTTTTAGCAAAATTGAGGGCAATATAAAGGCTTTCCCTCTCATTGAATGCCTGAATGTCCTCAGGGGTGGTGGCTTTATCCTCCTCTATTTCAATCCCGTATTTTTTGGCCAAGTGGCGGATAGCTTCATTGAAACCGATTCCTTCCACATCCATCACAAACTGAATGGGGTCGCCCGCTTTGCCACAGCCAAAGCACTTATAAATCTGTTTGGCAGGGGAAACGGAAAAAGATGGGGATTTTTCGTTGTGAAAAGGGCAGCAGGCCCAAAGGTTTTGCCCCTTTTTCTTCAGGGGCACATAATCATTTACCACATCCTCAATATCCGCTCTTTCCTTTACTTTCTCTGTGGTGCTGTGACTTATGGACATAAACTATTTCAATCGAAGAATTAGGGCATAAAGATAAGCAAAATTGCTTAACCCAAAACTGGCCTATGTGGAACAAATACCGAGGATTATTCCTTATTAAGTTTTAAAAAAGCATTTATAAGAAGTAAATTGCGACCCAATAAGCTAGCAGAAGAATGAGTATCAATAAAGAACGCGTTTTCAAGGCTCTATCAACGGTAGATGACCCCGATTTAAAGAAGGATCTTGTCACTTTGGGAATGGTCCAAGAAGTGGAGATCCAAGACAACAAAATCAGTTTCAAGGTAGTGCTTACCACTCCTGCATGCCCGCTGAAAGAGCTGATCAAGAACAATTGTATTGAGGCAATTGAACAAGAATTTGGTACCGAGGTGAAAACGGACATCTTCATGACGTCCAATGTAACCACTGCCAGAGACAATGCCCCGCTTATCCCGCAGGTGAAAAACATCATCGCCATTGCCTCCGGTAAAGGCGGCGTAGGTAAATCAACCTGTTCGTCTAACTTAGCAGTAGCCCTGGCTCAAACAGGCGCCAAAGTAGGCCTGATTGACGCAGACATTTCCGGCCCTTCCCTCCCTACCATGTTCAATGTGGAAGGTGAACAGCCGGCCGTAAAGCAGGAAAATGGCAAAAACATCATTATCCCAATAGAGCAATATGGCGTGAAGTTGATGTCAATTGGCTTCCTGACCCCTGCCGATAGCGCGGTGGTATGGAGAGGCCCAATGGCCAGTTCCGCCCTTCGTCAATTCATTGCAGACGTGGAGTGGGGAGAACTGGATTACCTATTGATTGACCTTCCTCCGGGCACCTCGGACATTCATTTGACTATGGTGCAGACTATCCCTGTAACAGGCGCCGTCATAGTGACTACCCCTCAAAAAGTGGCCATAGCAGACGCAACCAAGGGTTTGACAATGTTTCAACAGCCACAAATAAAGGTTCCAATATTGGGTGTTGTCGAAAATATGGCGTATTTTACACCGGAAGAATTGCCTGACAACAAATATTACCTATTTGGAAAAGAAGGAGGACAAAAACTTTCCGCTAAATTTGATGTTCCATTTTTAGGAGAGATCCCAATCGTGCAGAGTATCAGGGAAAGTGGGGATAGTGGTTACCCGGCCGTTTTTAAGGAAGGCGTAACCCAAGTGGCATTCCAAGCTTTGGCAGAGAATCTTGCCCGCCAAGTGGCCATCAGAAACGCCGAAGGAAGTAAAACAGAAATTGTACAGGTTAAAGCATAATGAAATGCAAGTAGAGTTAAAGGAAAAAATAGAAGGGGCTTTGGACAGTATACGACCTTATCTGGAAGCAGATGGAGGCAATGTGAAGGTAGTGGGGTTGAGCGAGGATATGGTCCTGCAGCTTGAGCTTACTGGCGCCTGCAGCAGCTGCCCGATGTCCACCATGACATTGAAAGCGGGGGTGGAAGAAGCCGTTAAGAGGGCAATCCCTGAGATCAAGCGTGTGGAAGCCATAAATATCACTGTGGCTTAATTGCGATTATTTAATGATTCTTAAATGAAAAGGATATTACTGATTTTTAGGATGAGATTGGTCTTATCCTTTTTGTTTTTATTTTTAGTCTTTCACGGTCATTCCCAGCAAATACTAAACACCGCTCCCCTGCACCAGCACGATGAGAAATGTGCTGCCACTTTTATTGAACAAAAGCAGACCGAGTCCATGGGCATCTATGGCAGCCAGGAATATTTTGAAACCTGGATGCAGGGTGAGTTAAAAAAACTTAAAGAAGCCCCACAGCTAAGAACTGCCCAAGATGACATAAGAACCATCCCGGTAGTAATCCATGTGATTCACGACGGGACTGCCGTAGGTGATGGAGCCAACATACCCAGATCACAGATTGAAGCTCAAATCAGATCCTTAAATGAAGATTTCCGCAGGACAAACCCTGATGCAGGAGATACTCCCGCTGAATTCCAAGGAGTGGCGGCAGATTCCAGAATTGAGTTTGTCTTGGCTCAGGAAGATCCAGACGGGCTGCCTACCACAGGCATTAACCGGGTACAGGGACCAGCGGAGAGCTATGCCCCTCAGGACGCTAGTTTGATTTCCAGCTTGGCCCTTTGGCCACCAGAGGAATATCTTAACATTTGGGTGGTGAGACTTTCCGCCCCCAACATTGGCTATGCTTCCTTTCCGATTTCCGACCTCCCTGGCCTAAATTTCCCTCCCACTACCAGAGAGTTGGATGGCGTGACTGTGGATTACCGGTATTTCGGTGAAGGTGGAAATGCCTTGGGTACAGCAAGAGGACGTACTCTCACGCACGAAGTGGGGCACTTTTTGGGTTTGAGACACATCTGGGGGGATCCTCCAGGAGGGACAAATGGCTGTGATGTGGATGATTTTGTAGCCGACACCCCCAACCAGCAGCGGGCCAATACCAGCTGTACCACTGCAGAGATATTTACCTGCGACTCTAGAGATATGATCCAAAATTACATGGATTACACTCCAGATCGCTGCATGAATCTTTTCACCCAAGGACAGGTGGAGAGAATGTGGGTGGTATTGGCTAATAGCCCAAGACGTGTAAGCCTGGTTAACAACCGAGCCACCACGCCTCCAGCTGACCTGCCTTCCTTCAGCCTCGTGATCAGAAGGCTGATCCAGCCCAGCAACTTTATCTGTGAAACTCCCCTCAACCCACAAATTGAAGTTCAAAATGTGGGCGAGACCACCATCACCTCCGTGAGAGTGGAAGTAAGGGTAAATGGTGGCGCAACCTACAGACAAACCGTAAGCACCAACCTCCCAACAGGGGATCGGGCGACCCTTACTTTCAATCCTGTGGATTTGAATGAATCAAGTGATAATACATTTGAATTAGAAATTATTGAAATCAATGCCCAGGATGCGGATGTCAATGCCAGCACCAACCTCGTATCCAGTGAACCGATTTTACAGGATGGCTTGCCTTTGCCTTATACGTATTCGCCTGGTGACTTTGAGTCTACTTGGACAGTGAGAAATGATGACAGCGGCTTCACATGGGAGTCAAGGGTTCTCAATATCAGTGGAGTAAGTCAAGAAGTGGTTTTCATAAGAAGCTTTGAGTATGAAAGAATTGGCGCTCAGGATTTCTTCATCTCTCCACCCATAGATCTAAGCAATACCCCGAGTGCCCAAATGACATTTGATTTGGCCTATGCCCCATATCCCCAGGAAGGACTTGAGGACAGGCTATGGATCGCTGTTTCGACGGATTGTGGCAATACCTTTGACTTGTTTAACGCACCCTACCGGAAAGAAGGTGTCGAACTACAGACCACTGACCCAGATCAAAATGAGTTTGTTCCCAACTCTGAAGATCAGTTTAGAAAAGAAATCCTCAACCTAAGCGCATATGAGGGTGAACCCAATGTCAGAATAGCCTTTGTGAGCTTGAACGGATATGGCAACAATATTTATGTTAAAAACATCAGCATCACTTCTACTGAGGAGTTTGAATACAATTTAAGGCTAAATAGATTGCTCAGCCCAGGGCCAGTGATCGATGGCAGTCAGGAGAACCAGGTGTTGGAAGTTTCCAACATAGGTAACCTCCCCATTTCTTCCTTTATCCTTTCCCGCCAGGTCAACAATGGGGGTGTGCAAAGTTTCATAGCGCAAGGTGAAGCAGTGCCGGCAGGAGAAACTGCCCAGATAAACCTCCCTGCAAGCAATTTCGGCAATGGAACAAACCGTCTGAATCTTGAAATCAGCAGGCCGAACTTTGACCAAAATGAAGGGAATACCTCAAGATTAACCAGGTTCATTGTTCAGTCCCCTGACACCGTACGTGCTCCTTGGAGAAAAGACTTTAATCAGGGACCACTTGCGCCCTGGGTTGTAATCAATCCAGAAAACAACTTGGGCACATGGAGATTCTTCAGTCTTTCTACTGGCAACGGCCCGGAGAGGGTGATGGAACTGAGCTCAATGGTAGAGGGGAACAGTTATTGGCTGGCTTCGCCAAAATTTGATTTGAGCAGGACTGGCGCGGCTAGCGTGTTCTTTGACAAGGCCCACAGCCACCAAGGCGGAAATGCCCGCTTCAGGGTGCTGGTCACCAATGACGGAGGGACCACCTACAACGAGGTGCTTTCCCAAGTGGGTGCGGAAATCGCCTCGATAGAGAGCTCAGGGGGTGTCAATCCTAACAGCCCAGAAGATTGGAGAAGAGAGTTTGTGGATCTTTCTGCATTTGCAGGAAGTGGAAACGACAACGTGAGGGTGGCATTTGTAGTGGACCAGGCTACATCCACAACTGCCCCGGTTTACGTGGATAACATGGAGCTGTTCTTCACCAACACACCGGAACCGGTAATTCCTGAGCAAGGCACCTCTGTGATGTACCCAAATCCAGCTGTGGATGTGTTTAGCATAGGTTTTAACTTTGATGAATTTGAGGATGTTAATATTCAGATTCTAAACCTATCAGGCATGGTCCTTCATGATGTAGACTATCCCAACACGCTTAATCAGACCTATACATTCAGTACGCAAATGTTTTCCAAAGGTGTATTTATCGTGAAAATCAGAAGCCAATCCATCACAGACACAAAGAGGCTACTTATTCAGTAAATAGATTTTTTAACTCAAGATCTATACTTGAACAGTGGCTACTGCGTATTATTCATATAGTAAATGGAAATTCCATTAAATAGGTATAAATTTACCGCTTCATAACATTATAAAATGAGTACTTTAAAAGCAGCATTAAAGAAATTAGGATTACATACCTTACTTATATTCGGGGCTTTATTTATACTATTGATCATTTTCTTTAGGGTGTATCTTCCTAGCTATACCAATCACGGAGAAACGGTCACGGTGCCTGACCTTCAGGGATATGCCTATGAAGAACTTCAAAACCTCATTTCAAGCAAAGACCTACGCTATGAAATCACACCAGACAGTGGGTTTATGGCTGAAGCAAAACCCTTGGCAGTTCTAAAGCAGTATCCCAGAGCTGGGTCCAAAGTTAAAAAGGACAGAAAAATCTACATCACCTTAAACGCCAAGAATGCGCCTTTGATTAAGATGCCTAATTTGGTGAATACCCCACTTAAAAACGCCCAGGAAATCCTGGCCAACCATGGTCTGGTGAGGGGGGAGATCGTATATGTTCCAGACATTGCCCTTAATTCTGTATTGGAGCAAAAATATAGAGGAAGGCCAATCAAGGAAGGCTTTGAAATCAGCAAAGGCTCACAAATTGACTTGGTGGTAGGTGATGGTTTGGGCAAGCAGACCTTGCAGGTTCCTGATCTTTTGGGAATGGACGAAACCGACGCTGAATTCTTGATCATTGGCTCGGGGCTAAGAATGGGGCGTATCGCCTTTGTGGAAACCGATACGGTGCCTAAAGGCACCATCGTACAGCAGTCTCCCCCAGCAGGCATAAATGCCAAAACAGGTGAGATCATTGACCTTTGGATTTCTGAAATGGAGGAATATAATTAAGGTTTATGATTATCCTCCCATTGTTTCTTTGATAGACTGAACGGAAGACCGAAACCTGCCTGCTCAGCAAAGGCAGAACCGAAGAAGCGGGCACTGTTAGCGTTAAGCTTGGATTAAGTAATTGATTTTATAACTGGCTCTATTGCGGATATACTTATTAAAATTATAGCCGGTAATCTAAACACCGCGTACTTACATGAGAAAACTGGGCAACATAGGTTTTTGGTTGTGCTGTACTTTTTTATTTTTCATTCCTGAAAATATTAAAGCACAGCTACAGCAACTTCCTGTGTCCCATAAGAAGGCAAGTTCCCCATCTGTAGGCCAAAGACTCCAGCAAGAAACATTAACCCTGCCTTTTTGGGATGACTTTTCCACAGGCATTCTAGACACGGCCAAATGGGAAAACAGCGGCACTGTAGTCTCCCGCTCCGTGGGGATCAATCCGGTCACACAGGGCGGTGTAATTCTCGATGGAACGGATGAGAGAGGCGCTCCCTACTCCACCAGGATGCGTGAACAAGGGTTAGGAGACCAGCTCTCTTCTTGGCCATTTAACCTCTCAGGTCTTACTTCAGAGCAGATTTCATCCCTTTATTTAAGTTTTTCTTACCAGGCAGGCGGCAAAGCAGAATTTCCTGATGGAGATGACTTCCTCGAAGTCCATCTCATGGACACCCTCGGTAATTGGCAAATGGTGTGGGAAATGCCTGGCGGGGACCTTTCCAAAAGAGAAATTTTTACTCAGGTTTTTGTTCAAATACCAGCTGAATTTGTCCATGACAACTTTAGATTCAAATTTCAAAACCGAGGCCGGCTATCTGGCCCGTTTGACTCCTGGATAGTGGATTACGTTTTTCTAAACACTGGCAGAAATCCATCCAACACACACTTTCCCGACAGGGCCCTTACCAAACTCCCCTCCTCCCCTCTAGGACGCTATACGGCCATACCGTATTTTGAATACCAAGCGCACCCAGAACTTTATTCAGGAATTGTGGCCAGCCAATTTCACAACCTTGACAACCGCTTTAGGGCCATGGAATATACCGTGCAATTGAGAAATGCCGAGACTGGTGCCATAATACAAAACATCAATTCCGATACACCCTTCAATCCAGTTCCCCTGAGCCGTGAAAGAAGAGATTTCATTAGCAATCCTTTTGATGAACTGGACGCCGATCTCACGGAGGGCATAGACCTTGAGGCGGTAATATACCTTACCACAGGTGACAACTATTTAATCAATAGTATAAGCGGGCAGGATACCGTGTTTCAAAGACAAGTAGATTTTCGTGTGAATGACACCATCCGGCAAACCATCCCCTTGAGGGATTATTTTGCCTATGACAACAATTCAATCGATTATGCCGCTGGGATAAACCAGCGTGCGGGTATGCTTGCCGTAAGATATGAAATCGAGGAAGAGGCTTATGTAAATGGATTAAGTATCAATTTCACAAATTTTGTCCAGATCGGCAGCCCCATTGAAATCCTTGTTTGGAATTCACTAGATCAGGATCCAATTTACGCAAGGGAAAGAACCATCCCTCAAAAAGAATCCTTGAGAGAAATCAGCTTTTTCCCATTGGACACCCTGCTTAGAGTTCAAGGGGAATTTTATGTCGGTTATAGGCAATTCACCAACGACTTTATTCATGTAGGATTGGATAAGACCAACGACAGCGGAGAGGAAATCTTCTACAACGTGACAGGTGCTTGGGCACAGAACCAGATAGTGGAAGGCTCGCTGCTGTTGCGCCCCCACCTCACCCAGGATGCCCCGGAAGAAACAGTTGAGGCACCCCTTGAAGTTAAGTTGAGAGCCTATCCCAATCCGGTGACCGAAAGATTGGTTTTGGAGGGAGCAACTGGTGAAGTGACAGTTTATGATTCCTTTGGCCGCCAAATCCAGGTGAACATGAGCGAAACCGAGAACGGTAAAGTTTTGGATTTTATAGGCAAACAAAAAGGCGTATATTTGATACGCACAAATGTGAACCAGAAACCAACCTCAATACGAATTTTAGTGAAATAACTATGGAAGATATCAACGTACAGGAACTTAAGGAAAGATTAGAAAAGAAGGAAGAATTTGGCTTTGTGGATGTGAGGGAAGAGTGGGAATATGAAGAAGACAACTTAGGGGCTTTAAATATCCCCTTGAGCCAGCTGCCACACCAACTTTCGGAGATCGATGAATATAAAAATAAGGAATTGGTGGTCCACTGCCGCTCAGGGGCAAGAAGCGACAATGCCAAGAAGTTTTTGCAGACCAAAGGCTTCTCGAAAGTCCGCAACCTAATCGGTGGTATTATGGCCTACCGAGAGCTTGAAGGGCAAGGATAAAAACAGATTTGAGGCTGTCTCTATTTGAGGCAGCTTTTTTTGATGTAAGGATGAAGGACCGGAGACCGAATAAAACATTGCGGAAGAAAAAGGGGCACGGAGTTCTGCGTAGAGTAACACGGAGTTTTCTTCTTACCATTTTTTTCAATCTCTAATGCNGCAGCTTTTTTTGATGTAAGGATGAAGGACCGGAGACCGAATAAAACATTGCGGAAGAAAAAGGGGCACGGAGTTCTGCGTAGAGTAACACGGAGTTTTCTTCTTACCATTTTTTTCAATCTCTAATGCAAAAAAAAGCCGCTTAATCTCTTAAGCGGCTTGTGGGCCCACCTGGGCTTCCCGATAGCAAGTAACGGGACATGGCGAACCAGGGACCTCCTGTCCCGAAAACCTTCGGGAGAGTCAGAAGCTCTAACGACAGTATCAATTACTACCCTAGTAGCGGGTCAAAAGCTTTGGTATTTTTTCAATAGTTTAATACTGATATCCGGATAGAGTTTCAGGTTTTGAATGTATTTATATGATTTCATTCTTTTTATGTGGTTTTCGATTTTTCGCGCCTGGGAATAATCCTCGCACACCAAATGAAAAAAGACTTCCCAATCATTGGCCTTTTGGGTATAATTTAATGGGCTATACTTTTTGGCTAGATGGTTTTCTAACCTCTCTTCGACTTCCAGAGTTGTAATGCCAGTATAAAATCTATTGAGCTGCTGCGAGTGGAGTATATATAAAAAAGTTTTCATACTACAATATATAAAAAAAAGCCGCTTAATCTCTTAAGCGGCTTGTGGGCCCACCTGGGCTCGAACCAGGGACCTCCTGATTATGAGTCAGAAGCTCTAACCAACTGAGCTATAGGCCCTAAATTAATAATATCTTTTCTTCTGGACCTCCTGCCCTCCCGATAGCTATCGGAACATCGGGGGAGTCAGAAGCTCTAACCTCCCGAAAGCTTTCGGGAGAGCTATAGTCCCAGATCAAGGTCATAAAAACCTTGCTTTTGGGACTGCAATGTTACATATTTGAATCGAAATTAACAACAATTTGTAGCATGAAAAAATTACCTGAAGTGGATTTTTTGATATTTGATCTGGGCAATGTGATCATTGATATTGATATCCCTCTTACTGTCAATTTGTTAAAACAAAACCTTCAAGATACCGAGCATGGATTAGCTGAAGATTTTTTTAAGTCACAGATTCATGCTGATTTTGAAACTGGTAGGATCGCCGATTTGGAGTTCCGGGATTCAGTGAGAAAAGCTTTTTCCAAGAAATGGGAAGACCAATTGATCGATGAAATGTGGAATTCTCTTTTGGTAAGAATCCCTCAAGAAAGAATAGATATGCTACGAAAATTAAAGTCTACCTATAAAATCTGCATGTTGAGCAACACCAATTCTATCCACTTCAAAAAAGTGGAGGAAATCTTGCTGAGAGATTGTGGTGTCCATAGTTTTTCAAGTATCTTCGACAGGTTGTTTTTGAGCTATGAAATGGGCTACAAAAAACCAGACCCGGCTATTTATCATGAAGTGATCAAGCAGCTCAACTCAGAGCCACATCGTTGTCTTTTCTTTGATGACTTGGAAGACAACCTGAAAGCTGCAGAGAAAGCCGGTTTAAGAACGTATCATGTTGACCATCCCAATGCTTGGATGGGCTATTTTAAAAATAATGTATAGCAGAAAGGACTATTTTAAACACACCTTATTATTTCTTCTAACGCTTGTAGCTACCACCTTGGCTGGTGCAGAGTGGCTTTACGGTAGATCGGTACTTTCCAGTGAATCTCCCTTGACCTGGGAGTATTTTCTGAAATCCCTTCATTTTTCTATTCCATTTATTGGAATTCTGCTAATTCATGAATTGGGACACCTATTTACCTCCATTCACCATAAGGTAAAGTCTACCCTGCCCTATTTTATTCCAGGCTGGCTGGGGTTTATTGGAGCCCCATCCATCGGGACCTTTGGGGCCGTTATCAAAATCCAAGATGTAATATCTAGCCGGAAAAAATTCTTCGATATTGGTGTGGCAGGACCTATTGCTGGCTTTGTAGTCGCTGTTGGTCTACTGGCCTATGGTTTCACCAATCTTCCTGAGGCCGATTACATTTATGAAATACATCCCGAGTATTTGGAAGCTAATCAAGCAGAGGAATCTGAGGGGGATTTGATGAAGGTAACCTTTGGCTATAATTTACTCTTTTATGGAATGGAAAAAATGCTGGCCGATCCCGCCAAAATGCCTACCATGGACGAGGTGATGCATTATCCATATTTATTCGCTGGCTTCCTTACCCTTTTCTTTACTGCTTTAAACTTATTGCCAATTGGCCAGTTGGACGGAGGACACGTGGTGTTTGGGCTTTTTCCGAAACATCATAAAATCATCACCATTACGGCCTATTGCCTATTCATATTTTACGCTGGATTAGGAATGGTAAGCCCCTTCGATGATCCAAACTATCTGATGTTTGCCCTGCCCCTTTATATAGGCTTTATCTACATCTGTCTCCGAAAAACAAGTATGGCCAACCAAACAAAGTGGATGCTTACCTTGGGAATCGTAGCTATCCAGTATTTGATAGTTTTTATCAATCCTGAAACAATAGGTTATAGTGGATGGCTGTTTTTTGCTTTCATCTTGGGAAGGGTGCTGGGAATCGAACACCCCTCCGTCAAGGACAACAGGCCACTTTCTCAAAAGCAAAAACTGATCGGATGGGCTGCTGTGCTAATATTTATTCTATGCTTTACGCCTGCCCCATTTATGCTTGAAATAGAGTAGCTGCTAATTAGCTTCCTCCATTTTCACTTTCTGTTTTTTAAGCTTTTCATGCTTAACCTTTGCCAATAGTCTGGTGACCTTTTCCCTTTTGACCGAAACGTAGGAGGAAAAGTCCAACACAGTAATCAAACCAATATCAGCACTGCTGAGTCCTCCCTTTTTGGTCAACAAGCCAAGTATGTCACCTTTGCTTATCTTGTTTTTCTTCCCTGCAGAGATGTAAACGGAAACAAAATCAGGTGGTGCAGGCAACTCGATATGGTTATCAATGCTGATATCCTCCACAGAACCTTCCATATAATCAGGCAGCGATTCATCATGGGCCAAAACCAGGTAGGCCTGACCTTCGGCATGCATTCTTGCCGTTCGCCCGTTACGGTGAATAAAGGCATCCTCCTTAGGGGGCAATTGATAATGCACCACATGCTTGATTTCAGGAATATCCAAGCCTCTAGCAGCCAGATCTGTGGCGACAAGAACATTGCAGGCCCCTCCACGAAACTTGATCAGGTTCTTTTCACGGTCTATTTGCTCCATTCCGCCATGAAGGGTACCATGTGCAAAATCATGGTCATTCAAAAGCAAACTAATCCGCTCTACCGCATCCCGGTGATTGCAAAAAACCAAGCAAACCTCGTTTTTAAATCTTGCTACCAGTTTCATCAAGGTCTGAGCTTTTTCAATGCTATCCGTATGGACCACTCCCAACTTCAGCCTAGAGTAGGCTTCTTGCCTTAGAAAGCTTACCGTCTCAGGATAGGAAAAAGTCAAAAACTCGGGCCATTTATCCAATCTGGTGGCCGAAGTAAGCAGGTGCTGTTGCTCTCCATTTAAGGCATGGAAAATCGTTTTTAACTGTTCGTGAAAACCCAATTGTAAGGATTTATCAAATTCATCCAGCACCACAATGCTTATCGAATCTGTATTAAATGATCCCCGAATAACATGATCTTGTAGCCTGCCAGGGGTTCCGATCACCAGCGCGGGATTTTCTTGAAGGCTGTTTTGCTCAATCTTAAAGCCATGGCCTCCATAACAGCTACTCACTTTAAATGAAGTCTTCATGGCTCGAAAGACCTGTTCAATCTGCAAGGTCAGTTCTCTGGAAGGCGCTATGATGAGAGCCTGAATGCCTTTGACATCTGACTTGAGCTGATGAATTAAGGGGAGTAGAAAAGCAAGTGTTTTGCCTGACCCAGTCGGCGCCAAGAGCATCAGGTTGTTTCCGTTATTTGCTTTTTTGATAAAAGCCCCCTGCATTTCATTCAATTTTTCAATGCCGAGATTGTTGAGGTATTTGCTTTGAGCTTCCTGCAAGTTGTCTTCCATTCTACAAAGGTAATCAGATTCTGAGGTCTTTTGCAGGATGCTCTTCTAATTTCCAGCCACACTCGCTCCAAGCAGGCACAAAAAAAGCCATCCTATCCGGATGGCTTTTTCAATTTCATTAAACCTTAACTCTTAATGTGCATGAACTTCGTAAGCTCTTCTGGTCACGTTGCCATTGGAGTCTTCAGCCCATATGATCAATTCATAATGACGGTCGCCTGAAGGCAATATTATCGCATTATCACCAGCCAAAGCTTCTGCAAGGTTGATAGAGGCACCTGATGGCAAATCAGCTCCACCATACCAGTTACCGTTGCTATGCTGTCTCCAAGTAGACTGTCCCCACATACGCTCATAAACATCTTCACCATGGCCATGGTCGTCATCATCATGATCATCCTCTTCTACCAATCTAACCCAAAGGAAAGTAATATCAGAGCTTAATTGATGATCTCTTCTATGAACCGTACCCTGAACATCTAGTGCTTCACCTGGCTCTCCATCAAGTTCGTTACCATCCAAATTGGTAATCTGCATATCTGGCGCATATGGTCTTTCAAGATAGAAAGTTGAAGAATAGTTGTTGTTATCCGCATAGCTAGTCACGTTTCCATGAATATCAGTTGCGTCAATTCCAAAGTGGTAAGGACCCGCTAATACAGTTCCGTCAATTTCAGAGTTTTCGCCTTCCCAATAGATATCTGTGTCATGACCATCCTGGTTATAAAAAGTAGCACCATTCAAATCAATTCTTCTTGAAACAGTCAAAGGCTCAAAGCCCTGAGCAACTCTTCCATGGGTATGACCATCAAAACCAGAATGCACATCAATTCTCACTTGTTGAATGCCTGAAGGATCCGACACGCTAAAACGCACGTGCATGTGATCATTGGTGGCGGCCATTCTTTCACCTTGTCTAGGTCTTATTTCATCTCGCCCCTCTGCAGTGGAGATTACCGGCGCATCCATATCTCTAGGTGTATCATCATCTGTGTTACAGCTGAAAAAAACCACACCTGCCATCGCTGACAATAAAAGGTACTTTTTAATCATGGTATTTGTATTTTGTAAGTTAGTTGTATTTGCAATCACATTGCAATAATAAGACAAACATCAGTTAATTGCAACACGTTTGCATTTAAATTTTACTTATGAATAGAACTAACGGCTATTTTCTTATTTGAACGGGCACTTTGATACTGAAATTGATATTCCTACCCTGCTCCGGCAAGTTAAGTAACCTATACCTACTCAAATGGTTGAAGTAATACGCATCCGTGAGGTTCTGACCTGACACGTTAAGCTTAACCAATTGATTACCAAATCTAAAATCCATTCCTATTCCGGATTCAAACAACGTGTAACCTTCCGTAATTCGTTCATTTCTATCAACTCGATCTTGTGTTGCCACATTTCGGACTTCACCGAATACGTAGAAGTTTTCTATCCTCCTACCAATATTACCTAATGAATATTCCAGTCGCGTTAGAGCCGAGAATGGTGGTGTCAAAGGCAATGGAAGACCTGTATCAAGATTTTGATTGTAGACATACTCCAAGGCTGTGGATATCCTCAAGCTTGGCAAAATGGCAAATTCAGTTTTCAGTTCAGCCCCTAAAAAGTAGGAATCATTTTGACGGTATTCCCACATCATGCTTGATGCAGGCAGGGGTGAAAACAAACCTGTTGGAGCTAGGTAGATAAAATTGTCGTAAAAACTAAAATACGGACTGATTCCGACATAGAAGTTCTTCTTTCTATAGGTATAATTAAGATCGATTTGATAACTTCTTTCGCTCTCCAAATCCGCATTCCCTATCTCGTGTCGAAAGTTCCCATGATGGACGCCATTGGAAGCCAATTCTATAGCTGTGGGTATCCTATAACTTGTCCCAAGGTTTACTTTCAGGTTATTCGAGTCATTGATAATCCATGAAAGACCAGTACCACCACTAGCATTGTACATGGACCTGTTGATGTCAGGGTTTCTCTGGTCAAACTCTCCTGTGGCTTCCTGTCGTCTATAAATGGGCTGTAAATGCTCCTGAATATCATGGACAGCACCATCAACTCTTATACCTGCGTTGAGAATTAAGCTTGGGCTGTAGGTCATTTCATGAAAATAAAATACGCCACCCTGCGTAGTGGTAAAGTCTGGAAGAAGAAATTCAAAACCATCCTTCTGGTTTCTCATATGCTGAAACTGGAAGCCATAAATATGCTGATGGGTTTCCGACTGAGAAGTATTGTATCTCAAGTTGGCCGTATAAGTATCCAGGTTTAGCCCCAAGGCCATTGTGCCAGAAGGGGTCGGGCCAATTCCATGGGTATGGGGAAGTGAATGTTCCTCTCTGTTGTTCTTTTGATACCCCAAGTCCAATTCCAGCCAATTTTTTCCCAAAAGGTATTTCGTATTTGAAATGACTTTAAGGTGGGAATTATTTTGATTGGGGAGCTCAATATCCGTGTGGTCGCCCCTATGCTGAAGGTTATAGGAATTTGGGATTCCCACAGCTCCTGGAAAGATCCCAGCCAGCTGAGAAAAACGACTGACTGTAACCGTAGAGTGGCCCCACTCTTTTCGAAGCCCCCCAGTAACGCTGAAGTGCCTTTCTTGCCCGGCAGTATTTTTAAGCCTACCACCATGAACAGGCAGTACAAACCCTGCATAGGTAAATCGATCAGTAGGAACTCTATAATCCTCATAATCCTGCATCGTAAACCTTCCCTTGAAAACAAAATCATTTTCATTGCCCTCAACAGACACCGTATTTCCCCACATGTTATTATTGGACCGGTAAGTGGACATCACATCGGCATTGATGGTTCCGGGCGATGGAAGTGGGGCTGGGGAAATATTGATCACTCCGGCCATCCCGTCAGAGCCATAGATTAACGACCCTGGACCTTTGATCACCTCTACCCTATCCACGTCAAATGGATCGATTTCAAGTCCGTGGTCTGCACCCCACTGTTGACCTTCCTGCTTGATTCCGCGGTCATTGACCATAATCCGGTTAAAACTTAAGCCACGAATCACGGGCTTACTTATCCCCACCCCGGTATTGATGGTGGTGATACCGGGAAGCTTTTCCAAAGCATTGGCAAAAGTCCCTGCATTGTTCTTTTCCAAATATGCCCGATCCACTACTTCAATGGTTTGGCTATGCTCCAAAGGCCCATTTTTAAAAGGATTGGCCTCAATCGTAAGCTCTTCCAGATTGAAGGTGGACTCCTTCATTACAATGTGCAGATCCGCGAGATCTTCGTCTTTTACGATGATGGTTTGGGAAGCAGATTGATACCCCATCATGGTGATGTGCAGGTGATAACTGCCTCTGCGCAACCTGCTGATTTCAAACTCTCCGTCAAGGTCCGCCATTACACCTTTCTGTAATTCATGGACGACTACCTGGGCAGGCAGCCCCTCTCCTGCATCGTTTACAATTGTGCCAGAAACAGAAAAAGTCTTGGTCTGACCAGACACGTGAATTAGGCTAAGAAAGAAAATGGGTATATAAAGAAATAAAGTTTTCAAGTTCTCCAGTTATTTGCAACAGTGTTTCAACTACAAAAGTATGCATTTCAGTTCCATGAATCAATGAAGAAAGTTGAAGAACTTTAAAAGTTTATTTTAATGATAATAATCAGGTTTGGATGGGGTAAATGGGATTTGGAATTTGCCTCCAAAGCAATTTTAAAAGAAAATTATGATAAAACAAAAGATCAACTATAGATAGCTGATCTTTTGTTTTAAATTAAATGAGAAATCAATTCCTATTGGGAATTAAAATCAACTCCTCCTGAGGCTCTATTAAATATTCAGCGCCATCAGCTGTAATTACCGCCATTTCCTCTACCGACATAGTCTTTTCGTTTCCATCGGGCAATTTCCAGGTAAAGAAACCATCAAATGCGAATGTCATCCCTTCCTTGAGCTCTTTTAAAGAAGATGGCCTAGGTTCATCTAATTGCGCACCGCCAAGGTTAGGACCCACATCATGGGCTACATAGCCTACAGGGTGGCCAGTGCTCCACATCACATACTCGGATCCTTTCTCCTTCATAAATTCCCGCTGGGCTTTATCTACCTCATATCCCGTCGATCCTGGCCTCATGGCAGCCAAAGCTATCCTTGATCCCTGCTTGCTGTTTTCCCAATATTGAAGCACGGAATCCGGGGCTGTGGTCTCCCCTTCTCTCAATACATAAGCAAATCTCTGAATATCTGTCACCCACATATCGTGAACTCTAATCCCGAAATCAATTTGGATAACATCACCAGGCATAATCACCTTGTCGGTGGCATGGGAATGTCCGCGGTCGGGTCCCGAATTTACATTGGGGTTCTGATCTGGATGCCAGCCATCTTTGAAACCGAATTCAGCAATCTTGTTTTTCAAAAACTTGGCAATATCCGCATCGGTACTTTTTCCAGGCACCACCTGCTCATAAGCTTCCACTTGCCAGTCGGCTGTTAGTTGGGCAGCTTTTCTCATTATCTCAACCTCCTGAGGCAGTTTGACGCTAAGCCATTCGTATATCAAGCCTTCTGAGGACACCAGTATGGAAGCCAATTCTCCCAACTCTTGCTCAAAAGCCTTCCTTTGCGTATAGCTGAGCCCATCGGCCATTTCGTTATCTTTGGAGCTGTTCACGGCAACAGTCTTGAACCCTCTGTCTTTAATATAAGACGCCGCCGCAGACATGGCGGATTCTGTTCTTCCGATGGGGATCACCTCATCATGGATCTTCAAATCTGCCAATGCGGTGGCCTCTCCTATGGGGGAAAATACTTTGGAGGTCACTTTGCCACCATCCTGATAAAATAAAAACACGGCGGTTCCACCTGCATTTTCTCCCCCTACATGCGCCGCAATGGGGTCGTTATTGTTTTCCCGGCAAACTACCACCCAGGCGTCCACCTCGGCCGCTTTCATGGCAGAGGGCAGTAGTTCAGCAATACGCTGCTTCCTGATTTCCGGCCAGGGGTTTTCTTCTTCAAAAGGATTGTTGTTTCCTTGGGCAAAAGAAAATTGAAACGTGCTAAGGATAAGAATCAGGCAAGTGGTAAATTTCAGAAATCTCATATATATAATGTTTGGCTCTCTAAAATAGGTTAAAATTGAAAAATAAAAAAAGGAGCCCGAGAGCTCCTTTATAAATATCCTGTAATGGTTTAATTTAATTCAGCAATATTCTCTTTCGCCACCTCAAAATCAGGCGAGAAGGTCAAGGCTTGATTAAACGCCTCTTTGGCATCTGTGCTACTGCCCTTTTCTTTATAGATCAACCCTTTAAGATTGTAGGCTGCCGCTTTCATGGAGATCTCCTGCTGGGAATTGTCTTTGGTTGGGAAAGCCAACTTCTCCTCATCCGCCTTTTTGTTTTTGGTTAGCATGTTTAGAGAATTTAAGGCCTCATCATACTTTTTCAAGCTAAACTGAAGATTAGCGGCTTTATAAAGGCTAAAGATGTCATCTGACAAAAGGTACAATGACTCAAAATGTCCCAATGCCCTGTCCAAAGCTCCCAGTTGCTCAAGGGAATAGGCAGCAATTTCCAAAGCTGCTACATTCTTGCTGTTGGCCTCCAAAATATCCATGGAAACCAAGGCTGCCGAAGCATATTGGTCCATTTCAAAGTACATAGTCGCCAACATCTCTGCATAGCGGGCATTGTTGGGATTTCTGGCAATCAGGTCATACAGTTTGGATTTGGCTACATCCACATCGTTGTATCTCAAAGCCATTTGGTAAATCCGCTGATCGGCTTCATTTTTCACTTTATTGGTGTCCTTGGGATCCACCTGTTGGTCTTGTGCAAAAAGATTGGCACTGCAAAGGGCCAATACTAAGGTTAAGATTTTAAACTTCTGGGTCATACTCATTTATCTGTTAATATTCAATCCTTTCTTGGCGGCTAATTTATACATTAACTCCAAAGCTTCTTCTTTATTGTTTTGAATTTCGCCCTCCAATATAGCTTCTTTTATTTCTTCTTTTAACTCTCCGACCATTTTTGATGGCTTTAAATCAAAAATTTCCATTATTTCCTCTCCAGATACCGGGGGCTGGAAGTTTCTCACCTGATCGTGCTCCTCTACAGCCTGCATTTTTTCCTCAACCTTGTCAAAATTGGCCAAAAAACGCTTCACCTTGTTGTTGTTTTTAGAGGTCACATCCGCCCTGCACAACATCATTAAATCTTCGATATCATCTCCGGCATCAAAAAGCAGCCTTCTAACGGCAGCATCTGTCACCTTGTCGTTGACTAAGGCAATTGGCCTTAGGTGAAGCCTTACCAGCTTTTGCACATATTTCATGCGATCATCCATGGGAAGCTTGAGCCTTCGGAAAATCCCCGGGGTCATCCGCGCCCCCTTATCCTCGTGCCCATGAAAAGTCCAGCCAACTTTCTTGTTAAAGCGCTTCGTGGCAGGTTTGGCAATATCATGCATGATAGCGGCCCAGCGCAGCCAAAGGTCATTAGATACGCCGGCCACATTATCCAATACCTGGAGGGTATGATAGAAATTGTCCTTATGTGACTTGTCCCCTACCGAATCCACGCCCTGCAGGTCCACCATTTCTGGGAAAAACTGGTGAAGCAATTTACTAACAAACAATAGCTTAAATCCATAAGAAGGGTTGTCGGCAAGGATGATCTTGTTCAGTTCATCAATAATTCTTTCGCCGGAAATGATCTTCAGTCTTTCAGCATTATCCACTATGCCATCAAAAGTATCCGGCTCAATGTCAAATTTCAACTGGGTGGCAAATCTCACCGCCCTCATCATGCGCAGCGGGTCATCAGAAAAAGTGATGTTTGGCTCGGCCGGCGTGCGGATCAGTTTGCGTTTGATATCCCTTAATCCGTCGAATGGGTCGATCAATTCACCGAAATCTTCATTATTCACACTGATGGCCATCGCATTGATGGTGAAATCACGTCGGTCTTGGTCCTCCTTCAAGGTACCGTCCTCCACCAGCGGATTGCGGGAATCGCTCCTGTAGGACTCCTTTCTGGCCCCCACAAATTCAACCTCCCACTCCCCAAGTTTGATTTGGGCGGTTCCATAGGTTTTGAAAACGGAGACAGGCACGTGAAAATCGTAGCTTTCGGCAACCTTTTGCGCCAGCTGAATCCCACTGCCCACACACACAAAATCAATATCCTTGCTATCCCTTTTGAGGACCAAATCCCTCACATATCCACCAACCACATAGGTATCCAACTGGAGCTGGTCAGCACATTCTCCAACTTTTCTAAAAATATCTACTTTGTCTAATTGCTCTTTGAAATTCATCAATCCAAAATTTTCACATCCCCTTCAGGCCCCAAAAACATCTCCTTGCTTGGCATAATGAAGTTATCATCCACGATCACCTCGGCTTCTCTTCCGGCCTTTTGAAAAACAACCGGTCTGCCGATTGCAAACAGTACTTTGTTCCACACCCCTTCCTTAATCATCAGAAACTTCACATTTCCGTCTACCATCGGACCAGACTGTAAAACTTTGTTCACAGGTGAGTGAAAAACCACCGGCTTGGTGGTGAATTCCACAATGTCCAATGATATTTCTGAAAACTGCTCAGTAATGGTCCTGATCTGGAATAGGTCGAATAGGAGAAAAATCCCCTCCTTGTCATCCTTGCCCTTTTCCCACTTTTCAGGGCTGATCAACTCAAACCGCATCCCGGACTTTTCCTGCAAACAAACTCTGCCTTTGGACTTTATCGTATCGGTAATTTTTTTGATATCCACTTTATATAATTGGGGTCAGTTTTTAATCAAATGCTTTTATACCCCAAAAGTATAACAGAATTCTGAATAACGTTAGAAATTGGCACAACGAGTTTGAAATTGAGGGCCAAACATTTTCAGCGGGAGGATGCGGATTAAACTGTTTGGAGGAAAATTTGAATTAAAATCAGAAGTGGAGCTGCTTCAGAATTTTAATTCCACAAACATCAGGAATCTCTGAAAAATTACTTAATTTTGCATCCCATAGAGTTCAAAACAAAATTTCATTTCAGCTTCTATGGCCTCACCTACCAAGTACATTTTCATTACAGGAGGAGTTACATCATCTTTGGGAAAAGGCATTATCGCCGCCTCTTTAGCCAAATTACTCCAATCCCGCGGTTTCTCTGTTACCATCCAAAAATTTGACCCTTATCTAAATATTGATCCAGGAACACTGAATCCTTATGAGCATGGAGAATGTTATGTAACTGATGATGGGGCCGAAACGGATTTGGACCTTGGACACTATGAGCGCTTCCTGAACGCACCTACCTCCCAAAACAACAACATCACTACCGGACGTATTTACAACAATGTGATTACCAAGGAAAGAAAAGGTGAGTTTTTGGGCAAAACCGTTCAGGTAATCCCCCATATCACGGATGAAATCAAGTCAAACTTCTACAAGCTTGGCGAAGGTGAAAAATATGATGTCGTAATCACCGAAATCGGTGGTTGTGTGGGTGATATTGAATCATTGCCCTTCATTGAGGCCGTGAGACAAGCGAGATGGGATTTGGGGCCAAACAACTTCTTGGTAGTCCACCTCACACTGATCCCCTACTTGGCGGCAGCAAAAGAACTAAAAACCAAACCTACCCAGCATTCGGTAAAGCAATTGCTTGAGGCAGGTATTCAGCCGGACATCTTGGTTTGCCGTTCTGAGCACCATTTGCCACAGGAGGTGAAGAAAAAGCTGGCCCTTTTCTGCAACGTGCAGCTCAACTGTGTGATTGAAGCCTTGGATGCGGAAACCATATATGATGTTCCGCTTTTGATGAAAAAGGAGAAATTGGATGAACGAGTAATGTCCAAACTGAAGCTCAGCACCAAAACTAACACAGAGTTGGAGCAGTGGAAAGACTTTCTGGGCAGGTTGAAAAACCCAACATCTGAGGTAAATATTGGCCTGATCGGGAAATATGTTTCCCTGCCAGATGCTTACAAATCTATAATCGAAAGCTTTATCCATGCCGGTGCGGCTGCAGAGTGCAAAGTGAATTTGAAGCTGATTAGCTCGGAAGAAATTGATGCTGAAAACGTGGAAAAGAAGCTGGCTGAGCTGGATGGAATCTTGGTTGCCCCGGGTTTTGGGGAAAGAGGCCTTGATGGTAAGGTAGAAACTGTTAAATTTGCGCGGACAAAAAGAATCCCGTTTTTCGGAATCTGCTTGGGAATGCAAGTGGCGGTGATTGAATTTGCCCGTAACGTATTGAATCTCAAAGGCGCAAACAGCACCGAAATGGATGCCGAAACCTCCCACCCGGTGATTGCACTGATGGAAGAGCAAAAGAACATCGAACAGATGGGCGGCACAATGAGACTTGGCGCTTATCCTTGTGAGCTGAAAAAAGGAACAAAATCCAGTGCGGCCTATGGAAAAACAAAGATCAGCGAAAGACACCGCCACAGATATGAGTTCAACAATAAATATCTGGAGCAATTTGAGAAAAACGGGATGGTGGCTGCAGGGATAAATCCCGACACCAACTTAGTGGAGATTGTTGAGATCAAAGACCATCCGTGGTTTGTGGCTTCCCAGTTCCACCCAGAATATAAGAGTACTGTGCTGAACCCTCATCCTTTATTCGTGAGGTTTGTGAAAGCAGCGATAGAGAATAAAACTAAAAATTAACGAAAGTTGGGAGCTTATACTTTGAGCTCTTTTAAAAAGTAAAGTATGGACAGAAATCAAGCGACAGGGTTAATCCTATTCGCAGCAGTTATTCTGGTTTATTCGATGTTCTTTGCCAAGGGGCCAGAACTTCCGGAAGCAACAGAAACTCCCGCCCAAACGGAAGTAGTGGATTCCAACCAGCCAGAACAGCAAAGCACCACGCAGGCAGTACCACAACCAACTGACAGCTTGATGCAAGTGCAGAATCAAGCCCAGTTCGGTGATTTTGCCGCTTTAGTGAGCGGAACGGAAGAGTCACTGGTGTTGGAAAATGAAGTGATCAGGGTTACCTTTTCCAACAAAGGCGGAGAAATCAGGGAAGTAGAATTGAAAACCTTTAAAACTTGGGACCAACGACCGTTGATCTTGGTGGATGAGGAAAACTTCTCGCTGGACTATCAAGTACAGACCGCAAAGGGTCCTATCAGCTTGAACAACCTTTACTTTGCAGCTGAAACCAGACAGGTGTCCGATGCCGAGGCTCCGGGACAGGAGGTAGTTTTCACTGCCCAGACTCCTTCCGGAACGCTTTCAAGAACCTATTTTCTTCCAAATGAGAGCTATGTCTTAAATCAGCATTTGGATCTTTCAGCGGGCTCCACTCTATTGACCGACAGAAATATTACCATCAACTGGGAGGGGCAGCTCAAGAAACATGAAGCGGATATCGAAGAGTCGCGTAGAAAGACCTACATGAACTTCTTCACGGCTGATGAGAGCTATGACTATCTGAGCGCATCTTCATCTTCAGATGCAGAACAGGTAAGGACTCCATTAAAATGGGTGGCTTTTAAGCAGCGATTCTTTACTTCTGGTATCATTGCCGGAAATCAGTTTCAAGAAGGAAATCTAGCCCAAGAAACGCCTACCGACACCATGTCGGTAAAAAACATGTCGGCCACTTTGATCCTTAATCTTGATCAAAACGGTTCTGACATTTCCTATTTCTTTGGTCCGAACAATTACAACCTCCTAAGAAAAATTACCCCGGGTTTCCACAAAAATGTGGAAATGGGCTACTGGTTTGTAAGCTGGGTCAACAAATATATAATTGTTAACCTATTCCACTTTCTGGAAAGATTCTTCACCAACTATGGTGTGATCATTATCCTGATCGTGTTTATCATTAAGCTTTTCTTGTTCCCGCTCACTTACAAATCATACGTGGGCATGGCCAAGATGAGGGTGATCAAACCGGAAATTGATGAGCTGAAGGAGAAATACAAGGATGATCCTACCAAGATGCAGCAAGAGCAAATGAAGATGTTTGGCCAATTGGGAGTTAGCCCAATCAGCGGCTGTCTTCCAATGTTGCTTCAGATGCCATTTTTGTTTGCAATGTTCTTCTTCTTCCCTAACTCCATTGAGTTGAGACAGGAGAGCTTCCTGTGGGCACATGACCTTTCTACCTATGATTCGGTGATTAATCTGCCGTTTACCATACCTTTCTATGGTTCGCACGTGTCATTGTTTACCTTGTTGATGACAATTTCACAGATTGTTTACACCAGGTTTAACAACCAGCTGACCGCCGCTCAGGGACCAATGAAAAATCTTGGTTATATTATGCCAATAGGTTTTATGTTTGTACTTAACTCCTACCCTGCGGCATTGAGTTTCTATTACTTTGTTTCCAACATGGTAACCTTTGGACAGCAATATCTAATCAAAGCATTCGTAGATGATGCCAAAATCAGAGAGAAAGTAGAGGAAAGCAAAAAGAAGAATGCCAATAAGAAGAAGAGTAAGTTTCAGACTAGACTTGAGGAAGCCATGAAAGCCTCTGAAGCTCAAAAGAAAAAGAAATAAGATTCTCTGAAAAAATAATCAAGGGGGCAAGTGAATTTTGCCCCCTTTTTTTACGACTTATTTTATGCAAAATTTATTAGTAAATATGTCGTTAAAAGATTAAATTACTGTTTTGATATATATCCACAATGCCATGTGGATAAGAATCTGTTTTCAGTAAAGATTAAACTTTTATCTTTGTAGAATCTCACTAACCCAAAAATGCTATCATCATGAAACTTCAATACTTTGGACACTCCACTTTTTTGATCACTGTTGCTGATAAGAAAATCCTTTTCGATCCCTTCATTACACCCAATGAGTTGGCAAAGGATATCGATATCAAGCAGATTGAAGCCGATTACATCCTAGTGACCCATGGCCATGAGGACCATGTCGCCGATGTAAAGGCTATAGCAAAAAACACAGGGGCAGTCGTGGTTTCAAATTTTGAGGTAGTGAGCTGGTTCCAAGAAAAGGGTTTGGAAAATGTCCATCCTATGAATCACGGAGGCAGCAAAACATTTGATTTTGGAAATGTTAAATATGTGAATGCCATCCACAGCAGCACCTTGCCTGACGGTACCCCTGGCGGAAATCCGGGAGGTTTTGTGGTTAGCACCGAGGAGGGCACTTTCTATTTTGCCGGAGACACCGCCCTCACCTATGACATGAAGCTCATCGGAGAGGAATTTAAATTGGACTTTGCCATTATGCCCATAGGGGATAATTTCACCATGGGGATCAAAGATGCCTGCAAGGCGGCCGACTTTGTAGGCACAAATAAGTTCATAGGCATGCATTACGATACTTTTCCTTACATCCAGATCGATGAGCAGGATGTAAAAAAATCAGCCCAAGAGGCAGGAAAAGAATTGATAATGCTTAATATTGGAGAAATAATCACCCTTTGATCGCATAGAATGGGAAAAATTATTGCAATTGCAAATCAGAAAGGCGGAGTAGGTAAAACTACTACAGCTATGAATCTCGCGGCGAGTTTGGCCGTATTGGAGTACAAAACCCTAGTCATCGATGCAGATCCTCAGGCCAACACTACTTCCGGTCTTGGTCAAGATCCCAAAGAAATCGAAACTAGCATTTACGAATGCATGGTAGATGGAATCGAAATCGATTCTATCATCATCAAAACTGAGATGGACTACTTAGATCTCGTACCATCCCATATCGACTTGGTAGGTGCTGAAGTCGAAATGATCAACCTGGAAGACCGGGAAGAAAAGATGAAAGAAGTGATCGAAGGGATCAAAGACCTTTATGACTTCATTATCATCGACTGCTCCCCTTCTCTCGGTCTGATTACCATCAACGCACTCACTGCGGCCAATTCCGTTATCATACCGGTGCAATGTGAATACTTTGCACTTGAAGGTTTGGGCAAGTTGCTCAACACCATAAAGATTATCCAAACCCGATTGAACCCGGAATTGGGCATCGAAGGCATATTATTGACTATGTATGATGTCAGACTACGACTTTCCAACCAAGTGGTGGAAGAAGTGAGGATGCATTTTAAGGATATGGTGTTTGAAACCATCATCCCCCGGAATGTCCGTCTGAGTGAATCTCCAAGTTTCGGTGTGCCAGTGGTGGCATTTGACGCCGAAGGCAAAGGTGCAGTAGCATACCTCAACCTCGCAAGTGAGATTGTCGAGAAAAACAACATGGTAAAAGTTAACGGATAATTATGGCTAATAATAAACCTATGAAAAAGAAGAGTGCATTAGGAAGAGGTTTAGGTGCATTATTAGAGGACAGTCCAAAGAAAGGAAAACCAGAGGTTTTGCCGGCTGCTAACCCATCGGCGAGCATCAACGAGATACCCTTGGATGAAATCCAGGTCAATCCATTCCAACCCAGGACCCATTTTGATAAAACAGCCCTAGAAGAGCTTTCTGAATCCATAAAAGTCCAAGGAATCATCCAGCCAATTACGGTTAGAAAACTGGCTGACAATGAATACCAGTTGATTTCTGGGGAAAGGCGATTCCAAGCCTCCAAGCTAGCTGGCTTAGTCAAAGTACCGGCTTATATCAGGACCGCCAATGACCAGCAGATGCTGGAAATGGCTTTGATCGAAAACATTCAGCGGGAAAACCTGAATGCCTTGGAAATCGCCCACTCCTATCAAAGACTGCTTAGCGAATGCGACCTAAAGCAAGAACAGCTGGGTGACCGCGTAGGAAAAAACAGAACAACTGTCAACAATTACCTACGATTGCTTAAATTGCCGCCGGATATCCAAGCCGGTCTTCGGGATCAAAAAATCAGCATGGGCCATGCAAGGGCGTTGATCAATATTGAAGACATCGACACGCAATTGGCCATCTATAAGAAGACGGTAGATGAGGAATTGAGCGTTAGAAAAGTGGAGGCACTTGTAAAAAGTCTCAATGACGGACCGGAAGAAAAGGCAAACACAAAAGAAAAGGACCTGGATCCCGTCAAAAAATATGAATTGGGAAAACTGCAGCAAAAGCTTGCCTCCCACTTTGGAGCAAAGGTTGCATTAAAGTCAGACAATAAAGATAAAGGTGAGATCAAAATACCGTTTAGATCAACAGAAGACCTTAACCGGATTCTTGAAATTCTTGAAATCATATAGAGATTTGCAGATTTTTGAAAATCGTTGGATGGCAAAAAAACTTCAAGCAATAGTTTTATATAAAGCTATTGCTATTTTTGTTTTATCATTTGGCTTCTCACAGTCGGGAATGGCCCAAGTGGTGCAAGACACCGTGGCCGGAGGCGTGGTGATGGAAAGTCCAGATGCGGATAAGATCCGAATCAACCCTTCCAAAGCCAAGGATCCCCGAACGGCGACTTTGCTTTCAGCTATTTTGCCTGGTGCCGGACAGGTGTACAATGAGAAAATCTGGAAGGTACCCATCATCTATGGGGGGATTACCACCACTGCCTATTTTGTGGAATTCAACAATAGGCGCTATCAGCTTTTCCGTGACGCATTGAGGATTTCAAGAGATCCCAACATTGACCCCAGCCTCAACCCCTTCCCTAATCTCAACGAGGATGGGCTGGTCCGAAACGTTAACTACTGGAGAAGAAACAGGGATTTGAACTACATGATTTTCGTAATCATTTACGCCCTGAATTTAGTGGATGCCCAAGTGGACGCCCACCTTTCGGCTTTTGATGTCAGCGATGACCTCAGCTTTGAATTAAAGCCAGCATATGAGAATCTCTATGCCGGCTCTGGATTAATAGGATTATCATTTAAAATCAACTTTTAATAAAGTGAATATAATAATACTCGGATATGGTAAAATGGGCAAAATCATCTCTGAAATCGCAGAAGAGAGAGGCCATACTATAGTCGCTAAAATCACCTCTGACAACAGAGCTCAATTAGATAATCTGGACGGATCATCCGTGGATGTGGCCATAGAATTTAGCCAGCCGGAATCTGCCGTCGATAACCTCTCTTGGGCTATCAACCAGGGTATCCCCGTGGTGTGTGGTACCACGGGTTGGTTAGAGCATAAACATGAAGTCGAACAATTGACACTTTCTAAGGGAGGCGCATTCTTTTATGCTTCCAACTTCAGCATCGGGGTCAACATTTTCTTCAAAGTGAACCGCTATTTAGCCAAACTTATGGATGAACAGCACGACTATGCCATTCGAATGGAGGAAATCCATCATACGGAGAAAAAAGATGCCCCAAGTGGAACTGCCATCACCCTGGCCGAAGACATCATCAACAAAATTGACCGCGCCAAGCGTTGGAATCTGGACACTGAGTCGGTCGAAAACGGACACAACATCCTGATCAGTGCCAAGCGCATAGACAAAGTTCCTGGTACCCATACAGTCACCTATTCCTCTGAGACAGATGATATTGAGATCAAACATACCGCACATTCACGCAAAGGTTTTGCACTTGGTGCAGTTTTAGTATCCGAATGGATAAAAAACAGAAAAGGAATTTTGTCCATGGATGATTTTTTATCCTTTTAAGTGAAAGTAAATGAAGACTAAAGAAAAAAAGAAAAAATCCCCAGCCCGCGAATGGTTGGACGCATTGGTTTTTGCAGTCATTGCGGCCAGCTTAATCCGATGGCTGTTGCTGGAGCCTTTTACCATACCTACTGCTTCCATGGAGAAAAGCCTTTTGGTAGGCGACTTCCTTTTTGTGAGTAAAATGCATTACGGTACTCGTGCTCCCAGGACCATCCTTCAGATGCCCCTCACCCATCAGACCATCTGGGGCACCAACATAAAGTCTTACAACGATGCTGTTCAATTGCCTTACTTTAGGCTTCCAGGCTTTACATCAGTCAAAAGAAACGACGTGGTGGTATTCAATTACCCAGTTGAATTTGAGCATCCTTCCGACTTGAGAACAAATTACATCAAACGCGCCGTTGGCATGCCTGGAGATGTGATTGAGATCAAGGATACCCAGCTGCTGATCAATGGCCAGCCCGGTGACAATCCGGAACTGATGCAGTTCTCTTATGAGGTCATGACCGAAAGAAGATTTGGGCTGGAGTTTTTCCAGGATTACGAGATCAACCCGGAAAGTATAATGCCATTTTCAAATGGTGCTGGATATTTGGTTTCCACCACTCCTGCCACGGCGGAGAGGCTAAGAAAAGTTTCCAGTATTTCAGCCGTTCACTTAAGGTCTTACAAAGAAGGCCTCGGGGAGCCGGACATCATGCCCGACGGATCTTACTATTCTTGGAACCGCGACAATTTTGGTCCTTTGGAGATCCCTGCCAAAGGCTGGACGATAGATTTGACCGACGAGGACATGGTTCGCAGATATGCATTTACCATTGAAAGGTTTGAAGGAAACAAGAACCTTAACATTGAGGCCAACAAAATCTATATAGACGGGCAATTGCAGGAAAGCTACACCTTCAAGCAGGATTATTTCTTCATGATGGGTGATAACAGACATGATTCAGCTGATTCCCGGTATTGGGGCTTCGTTCCAGAAGACCACATTGTAGGCAAAGCCTGGTTCCTATGGCTTTCCCTAGACAAGCACCGCAATATGTTTAGCAAAATCCGTTGGGAAAGATTCTTCAAACCCATCAGATAAATCAAAAGGCTTGAGTACATAAACTCAAGCCTTTTTTTTACTTATCCCATATATTTAAAAGTAAGAGTGTAAAAACTGCGCCTGACACTAGTTTGGCCCCTATTTCGGTCTTCCGTCTTCGGTCTTCAGTCCCTATAAGCAACGGAAATTAGCTACTGACATCATTCCCGATTCATCGAAATTTAACCAATCTTACCGCGAAGTGGCCTTTGTGCTACTTCATTTTAACTTCGTGTGCTTCGTGACCATTTTTTCATTAATTAACTCACCAATCTATTCCACCCTTCCTCTTACTTTCCAAATACTCATTAGCCTGACTAAAATGCCCGCAACCGATGAATCCCCTATGGGCTGACAACGGGCTTGGATGGGGTGCTTTTAAGACCAAATGCCGCCTTTCATCTATAAATTGTCCTTTTTTCTGGGCATGGGATCCCCAAAGCATGAAAACAAGATTCTCACTATCTTCGGCCAAACGGTGGATGATGGCATCTGTAAATTCCTCCCACCCCTTCTTCTGATGTGACCCGGCGAGGGAGGCCCTTACGGTCAATGTGGCGTTCAAAAGTAACACTCCTTGATCGGCCCATCTTTCCAAATTGCCGGAAAAAGGGGCCGAAATCCCCAAATCACGCTGGATTTCCTTGAAAATATTTCTTAATGAGGGGGGAAATGCTATCCCATCGGGAACAGAAAAACTCAGCCCATGGGCCTGCCCGGGGCCATGATAGGGGTCCTGACCCAATATCACCACCTTGACTTCCTCAGGCCGCGCATGGTTTAAGGCATTAAACACGAATGCCTTTGGAGGGAAAATGGTTTTATATTTGTATTCTTCTTCTACAAATTTCAATAAATCCTGAAAATAAGGCATTTCCATTTCTGGTCTAAGGATGGCCTCCCAATCTGGATGGATGTTAAAGTGCATATCTCAATAATTGGAAATTGAAATTATTAAACTATATTCGAAATCATAATCTTTCTCCATGGCGACTGCAATCACAGAGGGTGTAAAAGTAAGCATAAATGCGAAATACCAGGCGGAGTTCTCCAGCCCGCACCAACATCATTATGTATTCACCTATAAGGTTACTATCGAAAACCACAGCAAGTCCACTCTTCAGCTCATGAGGAGAAAATGGGAAATTACCGACGCTGCCGAAGACCTCAAACTTGTAGAAGGCGAAGGCGTCGTAGGCAACCAGCCTGTACTGGAACCTGGTACCTCCCACAGCTATGTTTCTGGCTGCAACCTCCGGTCTGGCTTTGGTAAGATGAAAGGCTACTATTACATGGAAAGAGTAGTAGATGGCAAAATCATCGAAGTGGAAATCCCGGAGTTTCAACTTGTGGCCGATATCTTCTCGAATTAGAACAATGTTTTCCGCATTTCAGTATATTCTTTATTTTCTCAAAAAAGAAGACAGACATAGCCTGCAATCTCCATTTGCATTCAAAATGTATGATGGGCTTCGAAACCATTTGAAAATAGTACGATATCCTGAGATCGAAAAAATTAGAACTGCCTTCCTAAAAGACCCCACTGAAATCCAGGTGACCGACTATGGAGCGGGCAGCAAGAAAGTTCCCCATGCCAAGCGAAAGGTAAAAGAGGTTGCCCAATACAGCAATTCTCCTATCAAGTATAACCTCCTATATCAATATTTCCTCAAACAAACCCCTGCCCAAAATGCCTTAGAACTCGGGACAGGGCTGGGCATCAATTCGGCATACCTTGCAGCGGAGGTGAAAAACAAACTCATCACCATTGAAGCCGACAAGGCTATTTGTCAGCTAGCCGCATCCCATTTGGAAAAACTAAAGAATGTTGAAGTGGTATGCGAGGAAATAGACCATGTTTTGCCTTTCATCGCCAGCAAATTCACTTCTCTTGATTTTTTATTGATAGATGCCAATCATACCTACGAGGCCACAATTAAATATTTCAACATACTACTCCCCTTCCTTCATGAGACCAGTATTGTGATTGTAGGTGACATCTATTGGTCCAAAGGAATGAAAAAGGCCTGGGAGAAAATCAAAGGCCACTCGAAGGTGAGAATGACCTTTGACTTTTTTGAATGTGGCGTGGTTTTCTTCAAAAAGGATTTGCAAAAAGAACATTACATTCTTACTTATTAACAAGGATTATAAAAAGCTCATGCCCTTGCCGAGGGGCGATGGAATTGTAGCAAGGCTCCAAGGTCTGGATCTGGAAATTGGACTCAAAAAGTTTTTGGTATTCATCACGCGATGCTCCAAAGGGCGGCCCCTGCTTTGCAAACTCTTTATCGAAAAGCACCCCAACCAATTTTCCTCCGGGATTTAATAGGGATTTCATTTTTTTTACATAATTTTCCCGTTGATCGGGAAGAAGGGCACAAAAAAATGTCTGTTCTAGAATCAGATCATATTTATTTTGATGCTCAAAGAAATCTTCGCAGTGTATTTGGGAGGCTGGGAAATTGGGATTTTCCTTGATAAAGTTTTCAATTGGAACAGGGGAAAAATCCAGAATATGAACATTCTTAAAACCAATTGAATGAGCATAAGCCGCTTCATATCCGTTGCCGGCCCCAGGAACAAGCACCTGCAGGGATTTGTCCCTGATTTGGTCTAAATATTGCATTATCGGCAAAGTAACGTTTCCGGCATCCCAGCCAGTTTCGTTATTAATATACCGATTTGTCCAATATTGGTCATCTAACATCGTTCGCATTTTATATTTAACAAATATAACTTAGTTTCTACAAAGCAATTATGAGTAACAACACTCCTTCGGGAAAAGCTCCAAACACCGAAAAGGGCAAGAATATTCTTATCATCGTCTTGATCATTTTGGTGATTGTCAGTGGTGTCAAATTGTATATGGATCACCAGGACAAAAATAAAAAATCAGAGGAAATCATCATTCTTTCTGAGGAAAACAATGATCTCAACCTGAGGCTGGATTCTATGACCTACCAACTCACCCTCCGTATCGACGAGATCGAAACCCTGGGTGGTGATGTGGACTCCCTCAAGCAGATCAGGGATCAACTAATCGAGGAAAGGACCACTGACCGCAAGCGCTCAGCGACTGAGATTGCAAGTCTAAACCGTAAAATTGACGGTTACTCCACCCTACTCCGTGAAAAAGATTCTGAAATTTTGGCGTTGCGTGAGCAAAATCAGGAACTCTATTCAGAAAACAAGCAGCTCAAATCCACTCAGGCGGAGATTGAAGAGGAAGTAGCCCAGCTCAATATCAAGCAGCAACAACTGACCGAAAAAGTCACCAAAGCTGAACGGCTACGCGCTGAAAACATCGTAGTGGCGGCCGTCAACTCCAGGGGACGGGAGCGGGAAGACAATTTCAGAAACCGCCAGCTGGACAAGCTTAAAATCTCTTTTGACTTAACGGAAAATGACCTGACCCCAGCGGGTACCAAGGACATCTTTGTGCAGGTGATCGCTCCTAATAATCAAGTGATCTTTGACATAGCTAGAGGTTCTGGCACATTTGACCTTGAGGGAAAAGAAGAATTCTTTACTGCCAAGCAGGATATTCTTTATAACAATTCCAGCCAAAAGCTAACCTATTATTATGAGAAAGGCTCCGATTATGCGCCCGGCACTTACAAGGTTAGGATTTTTGCCGATGGGTTTCAAATTGGGAACAGGGAGTTTGAAGTGAGGTAATTGAAAAAAAATACCCGCGGGGGCACAGAGATAAAGCTGACTTTGACCGCAAAGTGTCGTAAGGTTTCCAAGCCAAAGGAAAACCTGAGATGGTGAATTAGTATATCACGGGACTTAAAGCTCCCGTGATTTTTTCGTTTTATGGGTCTGAGAAGGGCTATTATTTGCCCTACCTATTTTGATTATTTACTAGAAAGTGATACTTTTGCGGTCTGTTTAAATATTCTAAAATTAAACGAAAAAACAAATGTTCCAAAAAAGTTATGAAACGGTATTCATTTTAACTCCCGTTTTGTCTGATGTTCAGATGAAGGATACCGTAGACAAGTTCGTGAACTTGTTAAAAGAAGAGGGGGCAGAAATCGTGAATGTTGAGAACTGGGGCCTTAAGAAAATGGCTTACCCAATTCAGAAAAAAAGCACCGGTTTTTATGTTATGGTTGAATTCAACGCCGATCCACAGATCATCAAGAAATTTGAGCTTGAGTTCAGAAGAGACGAGAAAGTTATGCGTTTCTTGACCACTGTAATGGATAAGCATTCTATGGCTTATGCAGAAAGAAGAAGAAAAGGTGAATTTAACAAAAAATCTGAAGTTAAGGAGGAAGCTGCAAAATGACACTTAAGAACGAACCAATCAACAGAGGAGAAAATAGAAAGAAATACTGCCGATTCAAGAAGCACGGCATCAAGTATATCGATTACAAAGATCCTAACTTCTTATTGAAGTTTGTAAATGAGCAGGGCAAGATCCTTCCAAGAAGATTGACAGGAAACTCTGCCAAATTCCAAAGAAAAGTTGCTACAGCTATCAAGAAAGCAAGACACCTTGCCTTGTTGCCTTACGTGACTGACGGGTTGAAATAATCCGGTTTCTATCAACTATTTATAAATCAATAAGACAATGGACGTTATATTAAAAACAGATATAAAAGGACTTGGCTATAAGAACGACTTGGTATCCGTAAAGCCGGGTTATGGTAGAAACTACCTTATCCCACAAGGTTTTGCTGTTTTGGCCACTTCTTCTAACAAGAAAATCCTAGCTGAAAATATCAAGCAAGCTGCTCACAAAGCAGAAAAAATCAAAACTGAAGCTGAAAACATAGCTGCTCAGATCGAAAAAATCACTTTGGAGATCAAAGCTAAAATCGGTGATTCAGGTAAAATCTTCGGTAAGGTTACTACTCTTCAGATTTCTGACGCTCTTGCCAACAACGGCATCAACGTGGACAGAAAGAAAATCGCAATCACTTCTCCAGTAGTTGGAGCCGGTGAATACGAAGCTGAGATCGACCTTCACAGAGAAGTAAAAACTAACGTGAAATTTGAAGTAGTTGCCGAATAAGCACTGTTTTATTTCCCCAATAGAAAGCTAAGGACGTATGTTCTTAGCTTTTTTTATGGCTCATTCAAGCTGAAATTCTTATTTTTATAATATGAATTTTCGCACCACTTTTCCCATCCCCACTTTTCAGCAACCCCTAACCCACTCCCAAAAAATAATTTCGGTAGGTTCCTGCTTTGCCAACATGCTGGGACACAAGCTTGGGGAAAGAAAATACCAAATTCTATCCAATCCATTTGGGATTATATTTAACCCCATTTCCCTTTTTCACCTTTTGAAGAGCGCTCTTCTCAATAAGGAGCTGGATCCAATTCTAAGGCTTGAAACTAACGGGCTACATTTACATTATCATGTCCACTCGGAAATCAAAGCCGGATCTAAGGAGTTGCTGGGAAAAATAATTGAGGAAAAGCTAAGCGCAACTAAAGAGTACTTAACGCAGGCTTCCCATCTTTTTATCACGCTAGGTACTTCATTCGTATATAAGCATTTGGATTCAGGCCAGCTAGTGGCCAATTGCCATAAGCAGCCCGCAAAAAACTTTAGCAAACGGTTGCTGAGCCTGGAGGCAAACATCGAGTCTTTTGAAGAACTTCACGCTATACTCCTTTCCGTCAATCCGAAGATCCAGTTGATCTTTACAGTAAGCCCAGTACGTCATATCAAAGACGGGATACCTGAAAACCAGGTGAGCAAAAGTCTTCTGAGGGTGCTAAGCCATCAGCTCAGCTCCAAATTTGCAAACGTACATTATTTCCCCAGCTACGAATTGGTGATGGATGATCTACGGGACTACCGTTTCTACCAGTCGGACTTGCTTCACGTCACCCCTATGGCAGAAGATTACATTTGGGAGAAATTTGAAAATGCATTTTTGAAGGAAGAAGAAAAACAATTAAACCAGGTGATCACTTCCATTCAAAAGGATTTGGCGCATAAGCCATTCAATCCAGACTCTGAGGGACACCAGAAATTTTTGAAAAAATTGTTACTGAAGATTGAACAGCTTCCTGAAAGCCTTGACTTTAAATCGGAAAAACAAACGATCCTTAACCAGCTTAACACCCATGAAAAACGCTAACCGACTCATTCATAGCAAAAGCCCATACCTTCTCCAGCACGCCTACAACCCGGTGGATTGGCAGGAGTGGAATGAGGATGCTTTGCAGCAGGCCGTGTCTCAAAACAAGCCCATTCTGGTCAGTATTGGCTATTCAGCCTGTCATTGGTGCCATGTGATGGAAAAAGAAAGCTTTGAGGATGAGGCTACCGCGAAGTTGATGAATGAGCACTTTGTATGTATCAAAATTGACCGTGAGGAGCGGCCAGATCTGGACAACATCTACATGGATGCTGTGCAGGCTATGGGGCTCAATGGCGGCTGGCCCTTAAATGTTTTTCTTTTGCCAAACCAAAAGCCTTTTTATGGAGGCACTTATTTTCCCAATAAAAACTTTAAGGCTTTATTGAAAAACATTACCCAGGCATTTGATGAGCACTATGATAAGCTGGCTGAAAGTGCAGATGGCTTTGGGGAAACCTTGAGTAGGTTGGAAAAGGATAAATATGGGCTTTCCGATGAAACCATACAGACCACTGATGAGGTCATACACAAAGCAGCTGAAGAGATCCTAAAGCAATTTGATGGCCAATGGGGAGGTCTCTCAAGGAGCCCTAAGTTCCCCATGCCCGCAATCTGGGAATTTCTGTTGAGCTACTCTAGGCTTTCCGACAATTTGGAGGTAAGAGATCAGGTATTGTTTACGCTCAAAAAAATCGGAATGGGAGGCATCTATGACCATGTCGGAGGTGGATTTGCAAGATATTCGGTAGACGCCGAGTGGTTTGCCCCACATTTTGAAAAAATGCTCTACGACAACGGTCAACTTTTATCCATGTATGCCAAGGCCTACCAAGCCAGTGATGACAGCTTTTTCTTGGAAAAGATCTGTGAAACCATAGCATGGCTTAAAAATGATATGCTTCAGCCTGAAGGTGGCTTTAATGCTGCCATTGATGCCGACAGTGAGGGAGTAGAAGGAAAGTTCTATACTTGGAAGGCAAACGATCTGGAGGATATGCTTGGGGAGGATTTTGAGTGGTTTAAAGACCTCTACAACATTAAGGATGCAGGAAACTGGGAAGAAGGCACCAACATTCTATTTCAAACCCAGGAATACGACCAAATTTCTCAGAAGTATGGCTTTACGGAAACAGACCTACATACCAAATTGAAGGGGATAAAGCATAAACTTTTCACACATCGTCAAAACAGGGTAAAACCAGGCTTGGATGACAAGATTTTGACCGGCTGGAATGCGTTAACCATTACTGGGCTTGTTGATTGCTATTTCGCCTGTGGAAAAGAGGAGTATAGAAATTTGGCTCTTAATGCGGCTAATTTCATCGCAGACAAATTATACACCGACAAAAAACTCTATAGAGTTTACAAAGAAGGGACCGCCTACAACAGCGCCTTCCTGGAAGATTACGCCACAACAATAGAGGCAAACATCAAAGTTTATCAAATGACGGGGGATATAAAATGGATTGAATTAAGCCGTGAGATGACTGCAGTGGTTATGGATGAATTTCTTGACCAGAAGGAACCCCTATTCTTTTTCAACAATCCAAAATCGGAAAAACTTATTGCCAATAAAAAAGAGCTTTTCGATAATGTAATCCCATCAAGCAATTCCAAAATGGCCAGAAATCTTCATTTCTTAGGTCTGTATTATTACAATGAGGAATATCTGGACCTTTCCAAAAAGATGCTGGGAATGGTGCAAAAGCTTATCCTATCTGATCCCGCTTTTATGGCCCATTGGGCTCAACATTACATGGAGATGCATTTGCCTACAGGCGAGATAGCTATAATGGGCCCAAGTGCCAAGAAGCAAGCGGAAAGGCTTGTCAAATCACTCCACCCTAATGTTGTTTTCAGTTTCTCAAAAGTGGAATCTTCCACTCCCCCACTCTTGGAAGGCAAAACTGTCCCAGAAACAGGTTCACGTTTTTATGTCTGCTTTAATAAGACCTGCAAACAGCCTGTAGAAACAGTAGAAGAGGCCTTGAAACAATTACCTAAGCTGAATTAAATGTTTGAGAACACCTTATTCGACAATTCTGAATCGGCCCAAGGTGGCCATTTTGCGGATGTAATCCTTCCGGTCCCGATTCCCAAAATGTTTACCTATAAAATCCAAAAAGAGCTCTTGGCTGAAATTCAAATTGGCCAGCGCGTGATGGTGCATTTCGGGAAAAGAAAAGTGTTGACGGGCATCATTGGCAGGGTGCATCAAAAACCCCCAAAGGAATATGAGGCCAAACCCCTATTGGAACTTTTGGATAGCAACCCTACCGTCAATCCGCTCCAGATCAAGTTTTGGACCTGGATGTCTGAATACTACTGTTGCCATATAGGGGAGGTGATGAATGCCGCACTGCCATCTGGGCTCAAATTAAGCAGTGAAAGCAAAATCCAGCTCAACCCCAATTTTGACCCTTACGAAACCAAATACCCCATGGATCCTAGGGAACAGGTCATTTTGGATCAATTGGAAACTAAGGATGAGCTTAGTTACGAGGAATGTGGGAAGCTCCTGCAGCTAAAATCAGCTCACCATATCATCAAAAGCCTTGTGGCCAAAGAGGCTGTGCTGATTTTTGACCAAGTAAAGGAGAAATTCTCCCCCAAGATAGAAAACAGGATAAGGTTACATGGGAAATTCATTGAAGAAAAAGCGGCCTTAGAAGGGCTTTTCGAGCTCCTTTCCAAAAAAGCCAAGCAGGAAGAATTGCTCCTGCGTTATCTTCAAATGGTGCCCATTTATCAAAAACCTGAATTGAATGAGGCTGGGGTAGATAAAAAACTCCTGTTGGAAACAGGGTCTTCTCCTAGCACTGTCAAAACAATGGTCAAATACGGGGTGTTTGAGGAATTTAAAAAGGTGATCAGCAGATTTGATGGACTTCAGGTGGATGAGCCAAAGCTGGTGGAATTATCCGATGCGCAGGACCAATCTATGCAAGCCATCAAGGCCCATTTTGAAGAAAAGCAGACCGTGCTGCTCCATGGAATCACCGGCAGCGGGAAAACTGAGATTTACATAAAGTTGATAGAAGAAGTGCTTGACAGTGGTTCTCAGGTTTTATTTTTATTACCTGAAATTGCACTTACCACCCAGATTGTTAATAGACTACAAAAAGTTTTTGGAAGCAAAATGGGCGTCTTCCACTCCAAATATTCCGACAATGAACGCGTGGAAGTATGGCAGGGCGTGCTGAGCGGTCGTTTTCCATTGGTGGTTGGGGTGCGCTCTTCCATCTTTTTGCCTTTTGACAGCCTCGGACTTATCATTGTGGATGAGGAACACGAGACCAGCTACAAGCAATTTGACCCGGCACCGCGATTTCATGCTCGAGATGCCGCCATTATGTTGGGCTACCTGCATCAAGCCAAGGTACTATTGGGCAGCGCTACGCCTTCATTTGAGTCCTACTACAATGCCCGCCAACAAAAATATGGTTTGGTGGAAATGGCCCATAGGTATGGAAATGCCCAGTTGCCTGATTTTGTCTTGTCGGATATTTTGAGTGACAAGAAAAAAAATTTACTCAAACTTGACACCACGCGACAGCTTAGGGAAAAGATACAGGCCGCTCTCAACAATCAGGAACAGGTCATCATCTTTCAAAACCGCCGAGGCTACGCTCCTTTTGTGAATTGCGAGGAATGCGGCTGGATTCCCGAATGTGAGCATTGTGATGTGAGCCTCACCTATCACCAGTTTGGCGAGGAAATGCGGTGTCATTACTGTGGATTTAAGGAAAAGCTTCCCAAAAAATGTGAAGCCTGCGGCAGTGTATCCATTACCACGGTGGGGCAAGGTACCGAGCGCATAGAGGAAAATTTGTCCATGCTTTTTCCAGAAGCCAGAATCGCTAGAATGGACATGGACACCACCCGCAGCAAATATGGGTTTCAAAAACTCCTGGAAAATTTCGGTCAAGGCAATATTGACATCTTGGTGGGCACCCAAATGGTTACCAAGGGACTGGACTTTGACAAGGTGACTGTAGTGGGCATCGTGGATGCTGACAGAATACTCTATTTCCCGGATTACCGTGCCGGAGAAAGAGCCTTCCAACAAATTACCCAAGTGGCCGGCAGGGCCGGGCGGAGAGAAAAAACCGGTTCGGTGATCATCCAAACCCGCCAACCTGATAATCCTATCTACCAATCAATCATCAAGGGGGACTACCGGAATTTTTACCTGCAGGAAATGGGGGAGAGAAAAAATTTCTTCTATCCCCCATTCATTAAGGCCATTAAAATAAGTGTAAAGCACAAAGACCATAACATTGCCGAGCGTGGAGCCAAACATCTAGTCAATCTGCTGAACAGCATAGAAGTCAAAAAGATAATTCTCGGTCCGGAAAAAGCGCTGATAGGCAAGATCAAAAACCTCTACATTTTTGAAATCTTGGTCAAGCTCGACAAGTCCCACCAAGTCCCCGCCTACTTCAAGCAGGAATTAATGCGACAAATAGAGGAACTTCAAGGAGACAAGACCTTCCGGTCGATCAGATTTGTGGTGGATGTGGATCCGGGGTAAGATACTAATGCGCTTAACCATGCCCCTCTCCAGCCAAAATATTTCCTCAGCATATTCTTATAACAAAAAATTAAAGCATTTTACACTTGGCAGAATGCTTATTGGTCAATGGTTTTTTTATAACTTTAAGCTTTAGAACCTATTTGTTAACCCGCATCATTGCCAGTAAGCTCCAACGGTGAAGGGAAGAGGGACTAATGAGGACTCTTTCGGTCTTCGGTCTTCGGTCTTCCATCTCCGGTCCATGAATATGCGCACTAGCATCGATAGAGGTAAACTAAACCTATTACTCACTCTCTATGAAAATTGCCCTGATTGCCCACGATGGCAAGAAAGCCGATATGGTTCATTTTCTTAGCGGCTTTAAGCAAAAGTTGAAAAGTTCAAACGTTCAGTTGGTCGCCACAGGCACCACAGGACTACATATAGAAAAAGCCGGATTTGAAGTTACCCGAGTTCTTTCGGGACCTTTGGGAGGCGATGCACAAATTGCCGCCATGGCTGCCCAAAAAGAGCTCGACATGGTCGTGTTCTTCAGGGACCCACTGGACAAACACCCTCATGAACCGGATGTACAGATGTTGATGCGCATATGTGACGTACACCATATACCCCTGGCCACCAACCTGGCGTCTGCAGAATTAATGTTTAAACACCTGAACACAATTTCGAAATAAAATGGCAAACAAAACGATCACACGCATTGGTGTGCTCACTTCGGGAGGCGATGCACCCGGAATGAACGCCGCCATCAGAGCTGTCGTAAGATCGGCTAAATACTACAATTTGGAGGTCTTTGGGATTTTCCGAGGCTATGAAGGATTGATACAAAATGACATCAAAAAACTCGAAAATAGGGATGTGGCCTACATTCTTGAAAGAGGAGGCACGTTTCTCAAGTCTGCCAGAAGCCAGGAGTTTAGGACTCCGGAAGGCCGACAAACTGCCTATGACAACTTGAAATCCCATGGCATTGATGCTCTGGTAGTCATTGGTGGTGATGGATCACTTACGGGTGCGCACCTGTTTTATAAAGAATTTGGAATCCCGTCCATAGGCCTTCCGGGCACCATCGATAATGATCTTTCCGGGACTGACAGTACCATAGGCTTTGATACGGCTTGCAATACGGCCATAGAAGCAATCGATAAGATTAGGGATACGGCAAGTTCACACGACCGCCTTTTCTTTGTAGAGGTGATGGGACGAGATGCAGGTTTTATTGCAGTGAATGCCGGAATTGGAAGTGGCGCTGCTGCTACTTTGATCCCTGAGCGAAAAATGCCGGTGGAAAACCTTATTGAAAGGCTAAAATCCAGGGCAAAAGCCAAAAAGCAATCCAATATCGTAATCGTGGCGGAAGGCGGAAAGAGCGGTGGAGCATTGGAGATTTCCAAGAAGGTGAAAAAGTTCTTGCCAACATACGACATCAGGGTTACCATTTTGGGCCATCTTCAAAGAGGAGGGTCTCCATCATCCTTCGATCGTTTGTTGGCTAGTAAGCTTGGCGTTGCCGCCGTAGAGGGGTTGATACATGGAAAAGAAGACGTGATGGCGGGAATTATAAACAACAAGATCGTTTATACCCCAATTAAGCGTGCCATTGTGGATGACAAGGAGGTTGATGAGGATGACTTTCGAGTTGCAAAGATTCTTTCACAATGATCTTAACCTAAACAAAAAAGGCCAGACTAAACATCTGGCCTTTTTTGTTTCTCTCTTAACTATCAACTTACGGTTTTAATCCGGTAATTGATTCTTGCCAAGATGTAAAAAAAGAAGATTGTGCACAATACAAGCGTAAATAATATTGCGCTCATATTAGCCATACCGATTCCATAAATCAGTAGGAAATTGAGAGATAATTGTGCCAAGGCGTAACAGACGGAGACCCTAATATGACTTTTGCCGTGCTCATTTGCCAGCTGTTGGTACAGGTGTGAGCGATGTGGTTTAAGAATGTTTTCCCTTTTCAGTAATCTTATAAAGATAGTAATTATGGCATCCACTCCATAAATGGCAAAAAACAATAAATAGTAAATGTTATCAGTTGCCACAATTGTATGAAGCATAAAGTAGCCGAGGATAATTGCGAGACTTATGCTTCCCACATCCCCCAGAAAAGCAACAGCTTTTTGGCGTAAGTTGAAAAATGAAAAAACAAGACAAGCCAGCCCCAGGATGGCAAAGGTCTCATGATAAATATAATTGGCTTCAATTACACTGAAGGAAATCAAAGCTACCAAACAGTACAGTACGGATATTCCATTAATCCCATCCATGAAATTGTAGGCATTGATCCATCCAAAAAACAACACCGCGCAAATCAATACATAATACCACTCCAGGTAAAGAACTTCCAGATCATAAAAGAGATAAAGTGTTCCAGCAATTTGAGCTACAGCCCTCGGCAGTTGACTCAAAGAAAACATGTCGTCAAGAAAGCTAATCGCGGCTACCAAAAGGACCACCAAAACCAAGCTGGAATTGATTTCACCAAAGTAATATGGCAGGAATAATGCTATCGGGAAGATGACTCCCCCTCCCCTTACTGTAGCATATTTATGGGAAGACCGGTCTGTTGGTAAATCTACTATCCTAAAGCTTTTGGCTAACTGAATGTAGAGGATTTCTGTGGCTAAAAGAGCGCATATGGCAAAAAGATAATACATAGCTTTTGAAAAGATTTAAAAGTTTGAAAAAGTCCTTGTTTGCTGGACACGGGGAGTTCGACAAGTAGTGAGCGGGTCAGTTTTGAATTAGAAACGACATAGTTTTCTGTCAGCTTCTTGAGCCTTTCTGAATTGATGGGAAGGCGTAAATAATCACCTACTTTAGCAATACCCCGAATAATTGGTTTGGGAACATGTAAAATCCTAGCCCTTTTTCCTGTGGAATCGCCCATGATTTCAATCAAATCCCTGGTACTCAACGGGATGTCATCTGAGATATGGTATATTCCTGTGGCAATGGGCTTGGCAATAACCTGCATGATAATAAAGCAAAGGTTTTCGATACTGAGAAATGATCGGAAATTTGAAAATGCCCCTAATGGATATGGTATGCCTCTGGAAATAAAAGAATACAATAGGTTTAAATTCCCCTTATTTTCAGGACCGTGGATCATACATGGCCGGAGGATAATTGCTTTCCTATCAGAAGGGCAATTTTCAAGGATATATTGCTCGGCTTTTAATTTCGACAGCCCATATGCCGAAAGCGGATTGGGTTCAATTTCTTCAGTAAGGGCAGTTTCAATAGAATCCCTAACCGCTTTTACGGAGCTTATATAAATAAAGGTTTCTGCCTGAGAATCTTGAAGAAACTTATCAAAAACTTTCTTGGTCAGCTTTAAATTGACCTCAAAGTATTCCTCTGGACTTGATGCATTGTGTACATCATGGGCTTTCCCAGCTAAGTGGATATAGTGGTTAAATTGATGATTGTTATCAGAGAAAAATTCTGAAAACGTAAAATAATTTGGATTTGGAAAAGCTGGTGACCTATTAACCTCCGTAATGTCAAAACCTTTATCCAGTTGAAAATACTTGACCAGATTTTTACCTACAAAACCAGAGGAGCCCGTAATTAAAACAGAAGACATAAAAATAAATTAAGGTTTATAAAAGATGTGAATCCAAATAATCGATTATTTCAGCGTCCACGTTGCAGTCAAATTTGCGGGCAAAAAGATGTTCAGTTGTCCGTAGGTTTTCACGGTCTTTATAATTCAATACAGCTCCAGGCCTGTCCCATTCCAAAAAATGAAGTGTAGTGTTTATCAATTCTGCTTGCTGGGGATAGTTGCCCATGATGGTTTGAAACAAAAACTCGTCAGAAACCATCACATATTTAAAGAAGTTGAAAAAATCAGGATGGCTTTGAATGATGTCATAAACATATCGGACATGTTTACTATGTAAGGTCCAAAATTGAGCACCACCATAGGGTTTGAAACCTGATGGAAACTTCCTTTTTGGAATTACTTTGCCAATCGTATTTTTAAATAGTTTAGACAACCTAGGTCTAGAACTAAATAGGTTATTTGGGAATCCATATCGCTGCTTGTCGGTAATGATATACCAATTAGTTAACCGTTCCAATCCCCCATTGTGATTCGTCCAAATCGGGTTTGGCAAAGAATTAAAGTTTATAAATGACTTACCTTCATGTGCTTTTAAGTAATCAAATATAAATCCATTGCTTTTGATTGGATAATCCTGACCACTCATCAAGCAGAGGTAATCACAGGCAATGTTATTTTCAACGCAAAATTTTATACCTTCATAAGTTGCCTTCATTATTCCGAATCCAGCCCAATTGCAAGTATGTCTTTTTAAAAAATCAACATTACCATTTGAGGCCAGGGCGTTATGAATATAATGATATTCATAACGCCCAACTTTTTTATCCAAATGTATCAGAAAATGGGTATCCTCGGTATTCAATTTATTTACTAACCTGATCAATTGATCTGGATACCTATGTGCCAATATGAGGTAAACAATTTTCATGGAAATAACCCTCTAGTTTTTCTTTTCAAAATTGACTTAACGAAGAACTTGACATCAAACATATTTAAATTCAGGAATTTACTGCCTTTAATAAACCCGATAATTTCAAGACCAATTGGCGTGGACCATGTCACGTTCATCAATAACCTATTGAATAAAAAATTCTCTACAAATTGTATATCAAACTGATTAGAGATCTTGAAAAAATAGATCATCTTATTGATCAGACTTTCGACTTGATAGAGATCTTTTAGTGAAGTACAGCATTGTGGGTAACAAATAAAATGAAGCGCATCCATTTCTTCCTGTGCAAGGTCAATCCCGTAATCATTAAGAGCAAGCTTAGTTTTCTCTAAGCTATTATTCCTTTGCATAAGATGCTTTGTGGTGGACACTTGATTTTTGTGAAGCCGATATTTGATCAGATATTCTGGTAAATTGGCCAATTCACCAAACTTGGAAAGGTCAAGCCACATGGCTTTATCCTCGGCATAATAATAGTGCTCATTATATTTAATGTTATTCTGAGATAAAATAGATCGTCTTATAATCGCACTGGGATGAGGTATGGAGGTGTTAAATAAGGAGCTAAATAGCAATTCTCTAGAATCTGTAATATTAAAAACTTCCGTTTCAGTTTCCGGATGGCCATCCAAGAAATTAATTTTACCGCATCCACAGACTGCAATATTTGAGTTTTTTTCCATAAACTCAATTTGCTTTTCCAGCCTTTGAGGTAAGCTTATATCATCAGCATCCATCCTGACTATATATTTAGAGGAAATCATCTCAATCCCCTGATTTAAGCAATGTATATAGCCATTGTTGGTTGGGCTATTTACAAACTGGATGCGTGGATCAGGATATGAGTTGATCACTTCTTTAGTGGCATCGGTAGACCCGTCATCAATGATTAAAAATTTGAAATCAGAAAAAGTTTGATTCAGGATAGAATCAATAGACTCCTGAATATAATTTTCACAATTATAGGCAGGCATCAACACTGTAACCAAATCACGCATACTCTTGGATTTTCTTTAAGGAATTTAATACCAGCTGGTCTGGTCGTAAAAAATTTTGATAATACTCCTGATTAGCTTTCATCATTTGTGCCCGTAAATCAGGATTGACTAGCAATTGTTCTATTTGACCAATCAATGTTTCAGTTGAATGGAATTCCAAGTAATTCATGTTTTTCTGAAAATTACCTGTCGGCAAATAATGCAAGGGCTCCGATACAATAGCTCGACTTGCAGCAATATATTCGGCCATTTTCCAGCCTGTGGAATTATGAAGGCCAGCCGTACTGATGCATATGCTACTTTTCTTCATTTCCTTTAAGTAATTCAATTTCCGAACAGCTCTCCTATTAAGAATTAGCTCTGGAGCCAACCTTCTAGCTATTGGACTGTCATATAGACCTCCCTTAAATTGGTCGCCAAAATTTTTTCTACAAGTCTGAAGGGATTGAATTCTGGTGATATTAATTTGAGCCAAGTGATCCGAAAAATCAGAACTATCTACATAATCAGCAGGGTCCCAAAGTCGTGTATAAAATAAAATATTGACATTTATTCCTTGAACTGGCGGATAGGAATAGTATTTTTCCTCGATGTTGTCTTGAGCAAAATTTGAAAGCCAGTTTAATAATACCTTGGGAGTGAAAATCAAAGATGAGAGTCCTTTCTTTAAAAAATAATAGGATGAGGGTACCACATTCAGGTTGAAGCCCAGTGGCAAAACCTTACATGACGCTTTGGCATAATTCTCTAAAATTGGGTGGAAGCTTCTTTTAAAGTAATAATCACAATCCCCTGTTAGCTTGCTAAAAAGCTCAAATTTTCCGGAATCACTTTCACCCAGCCCCCAATTAAACCCATCCAACAAATCGTACCTGACCTTGATTTGATTGTTGACTATCACATCAAAAATATTATTGTTAGCCAGACTCGGGTTTGTGAGCTGCATATCAATCAGGCCCATCTTATGCAATGTATAAAAACCGGTAAAGATCTGGTTACAATGGGCCGATTGCGGCCTAGGAACTATGCAGTGTATTTTTGAATTTGAATCAACCTCAACCATCAGTTAATTATACGATATATTTTTTTAAAAAATAGTGGATTTGTATTGCAAATTGACCTGTAGAAATTCAGTTTTAAATTCATCTTGGTGGTAAACCCGGTAATCCTCTTAAAGGGAAAAAATCCATACGATTTAAGCATTTTATACAGTTGACTTTCCTTCTCCATATCAAAGTCAGAACTAATAAAATCTAAAAACAGCATCTGATTAAACCTGTCTATGGCTTTTTCCAATCCATTTTTAAAGGACGAATTTTCCTTTAATTTATCTCTGAATCTTTGCACACTATTGGCCACCTCTAGCATTGATAAATAAAAAAAATGGCGATCGGAAGGATTTATGCTATTTACGGCCGAGTTTAATCTTTGCCTGTAATTAACCAATATAAGATCAATTGTCTTTACTAAAGTTGCATGATACATTAGACGGGGAAAAAATGCTGCATCTTGCATTTTATAAGGAGTTAGAAAAGTTATGTTGTTTTTTAGCAACAAGTCCTTTCTAATGATAAACTGCCACACATAGTTGAACCGCAAATTCTGAAGGTAAAACTGCTCGCCTGACATACTTATTGACTTCTCAAAAACAGGTTTCAGATTTAACCAATCATGTTTTCTTCCCGCTTCATCTACCAGGTCAAACCCAAAGCTTAACACATCTTCCTCACTATTTTTTACAATTTGAAGAGCTTTGGAAAATTGAACAGTATTTATAAAATCATCCCCATCCACAAACCATACGTACTCCCCATCCGCTTTTGAAAGACCCAAATTCCTGGCCGCTCCTACTCCTTTGTTTTCTTGGTAAAAGTATTTGACTTGTGAATTTGAATTCGAAAATTGTTTAATAACCTGCGCTGTTTTATCACTCGACCCATCATCAACAACAATTAATTCATAGCAATCGGAATCAAGCATTAATGACTCTATACATTCCCCAATGAAGTTTTCTAGATTATAAGCTGATATGATTACGCTTAGGATCATCTATATTCTAATACCTTTGGGTAAGGGGTTGTTGCCCTTGTAAAAGTATCGGGCCCCAATTTTCAAATAGGTAGAAGGGCCCATTTGCATAAGACTAATAAGTTTGCTTTTATACACAAAGGCAAACATCTCAAAACCTACTCTTGACGACCGGGAAACAATCGTAACCATCCTTTTTTTCAGTTCTATCTCCAATTCATTTGAGTAGGCTAAACCTGTTGCAAGCGCCTTTTCAAGGATAAAAAAAATTAACTCTTCAACCTCTCTTAATTCGGAAAGGGAGGTGCAGGATTCCTCGTAACAAATTTTTCTGAGGGCCTTCAAACTTCGGCCAGGTATGCAAATCCCATTTCTATTAAAAAATTCCTGGGTGATGGTAGTGCTGTTAGCTCGCTGGGTTTCCAAAAACAAAAAAGTCACCTGTTTACTGTGGATTCTATAATATAGAACAGGGTCTGAAACATTTGCTAAAACGCCAAATTGCGACAACTTCAACCAAAACTCCTTATCTTCAGCGTAATAAAACCTCTCCTTATATTCTAGTTGATTTTCTTTTACCACAGAAGTACGAATAATTGCACTGGGATGATGTATTGAGGTATTAAATATAGATTGAATAAAAAGCCGATTTGTATCTGTAACTGCCTTAATAAACTGTGGCTTTCGGGTACTTTCCTCAAACAGATTAATTCTGCTGCCTCCGCATACTACTACTTCTGGATGAGCTTCCATATAGGCAACTTGTTTCGCAAGTCGATCTGGCATAGAAATATCATCCGCATCCATCCGGACTATATATTTGCTAATTATGCTTTTTAGCCCAAAATTGAGACATTCAATATATCCCAAATTCCGGCTATTTTTAATATATCTAATTCGGGGGTCATTAAAAGAGTTTATTATTTCTCCGCTATTGTCTGTACTTCCATCATTTATAATCAAAAAATCAAAATCTGTAAAAGTCTGGTTAAGTATAGAGCTAATAGTCTCAGGCAGCCAGGGTGCCACATTATAGACTGGCATCAGAACAGTAACTAATGTCATAAAAAAATAAAGAAATAAAAGGTGCTACTACATGTAACACCTATATAATTTATTCTGCAATTTTCAAAATATATTGCCCATAAGTACTTTTTGCTAACGGTGTACCTAATTCCCTTAATTCATCCTTCGAAATATACCCCATCCTGTAGGCAACCTCTTCTATACAGGCAATTTTCAAACTTGTTCTTTTCTCGACAGCCTTTACAAATTCAGTAGCCTCACTCATCGATTCATGGGTACCGGTATCCAGCCAGGCATATCCCCTGCTCAATTTTTGTAGTTTTAGATTTTTGTCATCTAAATACATCTGGTTAATGGCGGTAATTTCTAGCTCCCCTCTCTCTGAAGGCTTAATCTGCTTCGCGTATTGAACTACATTGTTTGGATAGTAATATAGGCCGACCACTGCATAATTGGACTTCGGATTTGTTGGCTTTTCTTCGATACTCAAAACATTGCCATTGTCATCAATTTCGGCTACCCCATATCTTTCTGGATCCTCCACATAATATCCAAACACCACTCCTTTTTTCTCCGATGCGGCTACTTTGGCGGAATTGGTAAGCAAGCCCGGTAAGCCTGCACCATAGAAAATGTTATCACCTAGAACCAAGCAGACATCGTCATCGCCTATAAATTCTTCTCCAATAATAAAAGCCTGGGCCAAACCATCCGGAGAGGGCTGCTCGGCATACCTTAATTTAATTCCTAATTGACTTCCGTCACCCAATAACTTTTCAAAGCCTGGTAAATCATGAGGCGTGGATATAATCAGGATTTCCTTGATCCCCGACAACATAAGCACCGAAAGCGGATAATAAACCATGGGCTTGTCATAAATAGGCATTAATTGCTTACTTACGGATATGGTAAGGGGGTGTAATCGCGTGCCAGAGCCTCCAGCTAAAATAATTCCTTTCATCAAGTTTCGTTTATATGCCTCGGCATATGGTAATTAGATTAAAACAGCCCAAAATTAGCATATTTTAGGAGACTTTCCACTTTGGCACCAATTCAAAAACTTTTACGAAATATTTGAACATCAATAAACCGAGGTAAGTCCTAATACCATTTTCCTTGCACCCTCGAATGATTTCCTTGTTTAAAATGTAATTGCTGACAATGGATCGGTTGCTCACCCCACCCGTTCTCATTACCACCATATCTACAGGAACATACCGGTATGGGAGCTTGTGTTTGTAAAGAAATCTAGTCAGCAGCTCATAATCCGCCGCTATTTTATAGTCTGTTTGATAATAACCGAATTCCTCAAACCATATTTTCCTTGTAAAAAAAGTGGGATGGGCAGGCATGAAACCATACCGAAATTTTGAAGGGTTGAAGAATTTGGAACTGTAATACCGCACGGTTTTATTTAGCTTTTTAGGATTCACAAAGCTCACGTCACCAAATACCGCCTCTGCATTTGAATTGGAAAATTCCTTTGCAATTTGGCTTACAACCGTCTCATCCTTATAAAAATCATCGGAGTTCAAAATCCCTACTATTTCACCCGAGGCCATTTTTATACCTTTGTTCATCCCATCATAAATCCCTTTATCGGGTTCTGAAATCCATTTTAACCTAGGATCATCAATTGACTTGAGTATCTCCACTGTACCATCCCAGGAATTGCCGTCGATTACGATATATTCCAAATCATGATAATCTTGGGCAAGTACCGAATTAATGGTGTCCTTAATAGTCCGGATACTATTGAAGCTGACCGTGACAACGCTAATCTTCATAACTTCAAAAGTTTAAAAGTCTATATTATGCTCTTTCAAAAAATATGTTTTAATGGCTTCTGTGTCTTTACCGTATTTGATCCTTACTTCCAATAATAACACGTCCACCAAAGTCCTATACCACCAACCTTGCATGAAATGCCATACAAACCCCTCCTTGCCGTCTAAAAAACCTAACTGAATAAAGTAGCGATAAAAAAAGTATAAGAAGGCTCGGATGAAAAGTGGTAATTTGTTGTAGACAACCTTTTCGGTGGTCTTTCGCTTTAAAGTATCATCCTGCACCCTTAAATCTGGGTTGCGGAAACTAGCCGAGAGCAAATCAATTGCTTCCTTAGTTGCATATTGATTATGTTTTGCAATCCACCAGCTGATATCATTTAAGTTTTCATCTACAAAAGCGCCTTTAAAGGTTGTAGTAGAGCCAGTTGGTACGACCATCCGCTCATCCATCCATTTCTGTTGGGAATATGCCTTTCCAGGTCTGAAAAGCCTCATGATTTTCACCCCATTTGCCCCACCTCTTTTAATGTGGCGACCCAGGAAAACCCTTTGCAAGGGCAAATAAACTCCATTTACATCGGAATCCAGGTGAGGCAACTTAATTTTCATTTCTTCAATAAGCTCATCGGTCAGGTATTCATCAGCATCCATCCTAAGTATCCAATCACCTTCAAAGGGCAACGTAGCCAGTGCCCAATTCAATTGTTTGGCGTGGCTGTTTTCCCATTTTCTTTGGTAGAACTTTACTGAATTTTGTTTGGCTATATGACTGGTATTGTCAGTCGAAAAGGAATCAACTACATGAATGTCGTTGGAAATGGATTTGGCACTATCCAGACACCTTTGAAGATGAATTCCCTCATTAAAAGTCAATATGACAACACTGATTTTCAACCTACCAATTGTCTGATTTTTATAAACTTTGCAGGATTCCCCCCTACTACTGACCACCCTTCCACGTCTTTAAAAACAGCCGCCCTCGCTCCTACCACTGCCCCTTGGTGAATGGTCACCCCGGGTCCAATAAATGCATCGGCGGCCACCCAAACTTGATCCTTAATCGTAATCGGGGAAATTATCAGAGGATGGTGCGCTAAAGTAATGTCGTGCGTAGCAGTGCATAGATATGCTTTTTGAGAAACTGTTGAGTTTTTGCCAATTCTGACACATCCTGGATTATAACAGTCCACATTGGGACCAAGACAGGAAAAAGGTTCCATAATCAAATTCCAAGGTGCCCAAACGCGCGCATTGGCACTAACAGTCGCCTTATATGATACACTTGCACCGAATAAATTAAAAATAAACACCCTATAGGAATTGAATAGCCCCAAGGTAAATGGCCTAATTAATAATAGATGAACTATGGTCCACAATAGCCTACCCACTTTATTGCCAAAACTTAATCGATTTTGGTATTTGGATAAATCTACCTCTATATTGTTTATTTGCTCAATCATTAATGAAGTTTTACAAATGCAGGCGGTATAGTTTCTTTATTCATCACCCAATTATATAAATCTTTCATATTGTCGGCCACAGCAGCTTGGCTGTATTTATTTCTAACCAACTTTTGTCCTGAAATGCCCATTTGGATTCTTTCTGCCTCCTTTTGATGGTAGGCTTTCAATATGTAAGATTTGATGTTTGATGGCTCATTATCCACCCACCATCCACAGCCAAATGTTTCCAAGTCCTCCCAAGGCGTTCCTTTGGAAGCAATCACTGGAACTCCTTTGGATAATGCTTCGGTGACCACCATTCCAAAATTTTCAGACTTGCTAGGCAAAAGAAGGTAGTGGAAAGAGGAGATCATTTCATCTTTCTCCTCACCGTCCAGAAATCCCGAAAAAATAATATTTTTCAATTTCTCTTTAGCCACCAAACTTGTAAGCTTGCGCTTATATTTATTATCCCCATTGCCCACAATCACCAATTCTACACTTTCCTCATCCAGTTCATTCATCAATAATCTCCAGGAAAAAATTAACCCTTCAATATTTTTAATAAAATTGAGCCTCCCCACAAATCCAAATCGAACTTTTTCCCTGCATTTTTCTTTAAGCGTTTTATATTCAGGCGGAAGAGAGATCGGATTGGGGATTATTGCAACGGGATTTTTAAAATTCAATGACCTGATGACCTTGTATTCCTCCTCACACGTGGCGTGCAGAACTGCGGCACTGGCCAAATCCTTGTTTTGAAAAAGCATGGATGCTACCGTCTTCACTGCTTTGGAGTGATTCAGCGCTGAAGGATACAGCATGCCCCTAAGGGTAAAAACAAAGGGTTTATTGGTTTTCATGGCCTGCCTGGCCGCGGCATGGGGCAAAAACTCCCACAGGCCATGAATATGAAAAATATCAAATTGCTTGTGGTTATATTTTAAAAACTTGATAGCTGACAACGAATACTCCCATCTTGGAAACATAGAGTAAGGAAGCTTCCAGATAAAAACTTCCTCTGAAATCAATTTTTCGTTTTCATCCCTAGGGGCAAAAGTCAGCATTTCGATATTCAACCCGATTTGCTGAAGCCCTTTCACCAAAGTAAAAGAACTTAAGGAGGGCCCACCGGAACGTTTATTCAAGGTGGAAATAACATGTAAAACTTGCATAAAAAAGTGAATATTAAAGCCAAGGGGCCTCTGTCAGGTCCTCGGAACCTTCAAAAATATGTTCAATAATTTTTTCAAAATACATAGAGACCACCGGACCTGAAATTGTGGAAACGGCCCAATTTTGAATGGCCACCCTTGATTCATTTTCTAATGGACCATCCTGCAATGACTTTCGAAAAACCGACTCAAACGATTCTGGAAAAAATGGATCAAATACCAACCCAGCCTCATTTTTGGCCACTAACACACTGGCCCCACACCGGTTGCTCACCAGCACTTTCATGCCCGACATCAGTGCTTCATTGACCACCGCCCCCCAGCCATCGAAATAACTAGGCAGGATTAAATAGTCATGGGTTTTCATAAGGCCAAAAACTTCAGTATTGGAAACGCTTCCGGAAAAATGGAAGTTGCCAACAGGTTCCAGCAGAGCCTTAACCTCGTTTTCCAAAGGTCCACCACCTAAAACTGTGAATCTTTCAACTTTTTCAGAAAATTTACAAACGGTTTTTATAATGGGTACTATATTCTTCCTTTTGATTAGAGCGCCCACGTAGAGGTAGCTAGGCTTATTTTTATTCTCTTGACCAAAATCCAAGACATTATCAGGTTCTTCAGTAAAATATCCCCAATCATAAATTTTTGCTTCAGGAAAACCCAATTTGATAAAAGACCTTTTAGCTGTTAATCCAGTGGCCAAAATGCCACGAATGTGTTTTTCATACTTCCGAAACAACAAGGTATATTTAATGAACCTCAGCTGACCTTTAAAACCCTCGAGATTAACGGTTTCTAGGTAAACAAGTATCCTACTCTTTAGCCCCACGGCCAACTTAAATGCCTCAAATACAAATGGAAAAGCGTCTATACCGCCAAAAACATGTATGGCCTCTGGATGGGATCTGAAGACCTGCTCAACTTCAGATTTAGATGGAGCAACTCGGACTTCCACATTTCCAAAATCAGGTGCAATCCAACCCAAATCCTTCCTGTTTTCACTAAAGTCCTTATTTACCAATAACATCACCTTATGTGTTTTTGCAATGTTCTTGGTAAATGCGGACTGATGAATGCTTAATGCGTACTGCCAAAAAATCAAGGTTTTCATATGCTATAAAATCTGCACTTTGCCAGTTTGCTTAAAAAGTTCAATATTTCCCAATAAGAGCCAGAGGTAAAAAAACATAACTCCACCAGAAGAAAGCAAGTAGCCTTCTGCCAACATATGAATTGAGAAGAATACCAAGAGGCTTCCCAGAACACCAATATTTAAGACATCAGTCTTATTCCTAATTACAAAAATTATATAGGATACTAAAATACCCACCAGCATCAGAAACCCTAAAATACCTGTCATAGATAAAGTCGCTAAAAATGAGCTGCCGGGTTCTATTTTCCCATCATCATCTTTTTTCTTTTTAGCATTGTACTTCAAATGGGCAAATCCAACCCCAAAGATTGGGGATTCGTAGAACTCCAAAAAACGGGCATCCCATATTGCCCTTCGGGTGGATACTAAATCACCTTTTTTCTCACTCTGATGCATCTTATCCTGAATTCCCTCGGCATAAGAAAGCCATAATGGGCTCGAGAATATCAATAAACCTGAGATCAATATTATTTTGGTAAAAAACCTAGACAGCCTATCTTGATAAATCTTATAAAAAAAGAATATAAGTGCCCCTATACAAGCCAAAATAGCCGTTCTCGAACTAGCAAGCAATAGACTAAAAAATGAAGAAGCCATACAGACTTGATACAAAAGTAGCCAGTTTTTTCGTGGTCGACAGCTGATTTTCTCATTATAATAAAGGTACAATGCCAAAACCATTGAAATGGCTGCCATAGGTCCAAGTATCATCGTGTGAACAAATAAACCGCTCCAACCTCCTCGTCCTTCCGCAACACCCATTGGAACAATTTTAGTTAAAAAGCTGCTCGACCCAAGGATCAGAATAAATAAATTCACTTTACTAAAGGTAAAATATCTAAAGGCAAAGAATTTTGGAGAAGAAATAAATGGGCCCAACAAGCCAACCATAATTATGAAGGAAACCAGCCTAAACCAAGGTTGAAATTGTGAAGGGATAGTATTCATCATGATGCTTACTACCGCAAAAAACAGAAACCCGCTAAGGAAAATATTCAGCTTATCTATCCCCCCAGAAAAAAGCAACATGATAAAAAATAGTCCACAGATCCCGTAATAAATACTTTGATTTACCTCCGGACTAATGATTAAAACTTGATTGATGCCTATTGCTCCAACAAAAAATGCAGAATACTTGATGAGTTTATTCACAACCTAAAAATCTAGATTAACTGTTTTATAAGTTTGGCGGGGACTCCGCCTATCAATGAATTGTCAGGAAATGAACCCTTCACTACCGCACCAGCAGCTACTATACATTTGTTACCAATAGAAGTCCCCGGCAAAATGATAGCCCCTGCTGCAATCCAGCTACCATCCCCTATGTTAATAGCTTCTTGAATGCCTTTCCCCGCAATTCTCTCGCCCGACATATTAATTTGATGAGAACCCGTAGTGAAAAATACGTTTGGGGCAATGTCCACATTTTTCCCTATTACTATATTACAGGCGCTTATAATATGACTATTATGGCCCACCCATGTGTGGTCCCCAATACTCAGTTCGCCAATTCCTCTGATTTGCACCGATGAGCAGATCCTCACGCCCCTACCAATTGTCGCCCCTGCAATTTTATAAAGCTTATTCTTTAGCCCAAATAGCCTCGTTTCGGGAATCAAGGGCATGAATAGGTTAATTATATATTGTATTCCGGAACGCATTTCACTACTTCATAAAAAATGGATTCATATTGCTTACCAATCTCTTCGGCCGTAAAATTTTTGGAATAGGACAAGGCTCTCTGACTCATTTGCGCCAAATCTAACTGAATTATTTCATTCATGGCTGCAGCTAGAGATTGGGGGCTTTCGGTTTCATAAAATATAGCTAAACCACGGTCAGAAAGAATTTCGGCTGTCACAGGAATAGTAGAGGCAACAATTGGCAACCCGCAACTCATGGCTTCTACCTGCACAATTCCAAACCCTTCACTTCTAGAACTAAAAACAAAGACAGAAGCAGCCGCCAAATGCGCCTGAACATTGTTAGTGTAAGGGTGAAAACTAACGCGTTGCGACAATTTGTACTCAGCAACTTTTTCCTGCAACTCTGCCTTCATAGGTCCATCTCCTATAATTTCTAAGGACCATTCCGAATTTTTTTCAGCGAAAATTTTAAACCCCTCAACCAATATGTCAAATCCCTTATGGTGCGCACATCTTCCTAGCGCAATAAATTTCTTATTTGTCAACCCGGTGATCTGATCATAGGCCATGTCATGTGCATTATAAACCTTAACCGTATCAAGGCCTAACTTCTCTGCAAAACTTCTCCTATCATCATCAGAAAGCACAATTAGCCTATCTAATTTGCCAAGAAGGTGTTGGAATATCCATTCGTGATTATAATTTCCTCTTGAAGGACTACCGAAAAAGTGCTCATAAGACGCTTGGATCACCCCAATCATGGGAACTTCTACTTGGTCTTTAACCGATGCCATCCAAAAATCACTACCATTATCAAATCCAATTACAAGGTCAAACTTGTTTCTATAAATAAAGTCTATTAGAAAATCCCTCTGCTTTTTGAGAAACATTAATTTTTTATAACTCTTTACACGTCTTCGGTTGAAAAATCCTTTTTTGGCGATATAATTAAAAAAATTTCTGATCACCTTCCTAGGTAGACTTAACTCATGGATGGTGACGGGGATTTCTTCAGGAATATTATAAATGTTCCCATCGGATTTTCCCGAGGTCACTAAAATATGAATATCATGTCTTTTGCATAGTTCCTTGGCCATTGTAGCAGTAATCCTCTGCATTCCGCCATGGGTAAAAACGCTATAGGTAACAAGGCAAATTTTCATCAGGTCAGCTTATGATAAAAATAGGAGCATTTACTAAACATGATTGGGAAATTTTTAATCCAAAGTAATTTCCCAAAACTTCTTACACCCATCCCCTGCCAGTACTCAAGAAATGAGACCCTATTTAACATTTTTATTTCCGCCTTGATATTAGGTAATAAACACCTATCATGAAGGTAATTACTATACTGCTGAAGGAAATATTCATTCAGACACTTTCTGTAGGAATCGTTTTTTGGCAAACTATCTCTGAAGACTTTTAGGGATCTAAATATGTCTATCCAGCTTTTTGTTTTTTTGGGACTAAAGCTGCTCATGATTGACCCTGGTCTAACCTGGTAAACATACACAGTCGAATGAAGAATTTTTAAACTGTGTATATAATAAAGCAGCTTCGGTGTATGCTCGTTATCTTCATGAATCACTCCCTCAAGCCAGAAAAGGTCATTAGTCAATAAAATTTCCCTTTTGGTAATATATCTCCAAGAACATAAAAAATCACCAGGCCTGTTTGAAAAATAATCAACGCCGGTATAAGTCTTATATTCATCAAAAGTCTTGTTTAAAGGGGAAGAAGAAATCAGTTTTCCTTCAGGAGTGCATCTAGCGAAATTAATAACCAAAGCATCAACGTTAGTTTCATTCAAGTTTTGGAAAACCAATTTTAGACTTCCTTCCACGATTATATCATCACTATCTATAAACCATACGTATTTTCCTATAGCATTTCTCAAACCTGTGTTTCGAGCACCACTTAACCCTTTATTTGGTTGATTTATAACCTTGACATTATTATGAATTTTAGAAAATCTCTCCGCTATTTTCCCAGAATTATCGGTGGACCCATCATTTATGACCAACACTTCATACAAACTAGGATTGATTCCTTGGTTAAGAATACTATTGAGGCAACTTCCCAAATAGTTTTCTACATTATATGTGGGCAAAACAATTGAAAGTATCATCAACCTAGAATGTTTTCAATTTCACGCATGGTTTTCTTTTCATCAAAGATTTTGGCTCTTTCTAAAGATTTCTCCTCATATTCCTCAAATAATTCGGGAGTATCAATTAGTTGTTTGATCGAACTGAATATTGCGTAGGATTCATGGTAAGTAATGATACCAAACTCATTATCACCCAATATTTCTCTAGAACCAGGGCTCGAAGTACATACTACAACTTTACCCAAACATATAGCCTCACATACAGACAATGGATAGCCTTCTGTAATTGAAGTGTTGAGGTATAAATCTGCTGCCTTAATATAGGGGTAAGGGTTGTGTTTATACCCTAAAAATTGAACCTCAGAAGTAAGATCCAAATTTTGAACTTGAGCTTTTAAATCTGCTTCTAATTCACCTTCACCAATAAGCCAAATTTCAAATTCATATCCTTCATTTTTCAAAAACTTAGCTACTTCTATTAATCTATAAAACGCTTTCTGAATTTCAAGTCTCCCTACGGATACAATGGTAAACTTTGATTTAGAAACCTGAAACTCCTCACTTTTATATAAAATTTCTGACCGGGGGATCAGGTTAGATTGAACAAGTTGCTTGTTTTTTGGAACTCCAAACATTTCATTAAATTCCAGCATAGATTCTTTACTGACGAATATGATCTGATCATAGGAGTTGTAAAAGCGGGATTCTTCCGAGACACTCTCAAATAGCGAGGAGGTATAATGATTGTTCTTTAAGTCAGTATGTACCCAAGCTATTCTTTTATTACGATTATTTTTATATCTCAAATACTTGGTGGATAGTCCCTCCATAAATGCCACTTCGAGATCATAGGTTTCATTAAACCTTATATTGATAAAAATCTTGGTTAGAAAATCGACACCAATTTTATTGGGCCATTCAAACATTATTTTATTCAATAATCTGGAAAAAAATGGATTCTCAGGCATCAAATAAATCAACTTAACCTGGGAGGGTATTTTATTGATATGTACTCCGCTTGGGAACACTAAACCTAAGGTAATTTCATACCTATCAAAATTTATTCGCCTCAAAATATCAATTAGCACTTTCTCAGCGCCTCCTCCCCTAAGTGTGTTAATCAGAATAAAAATAGTCCTCTTGGTTTTCATTTATCCACGGTTATATTTCTTGCAAAGCTACCATGTTTTTAAAAGTAACTGAATCATTCACCAGTTCATAAAACTCCCCTGTTCCCATTATTTTTCCTTTTTGAAGCAATACCACTCTATCTGCATTCTTCACAGTACTTAATCTATGGGCTACAATCAAAATTGTATACTTTCCTTTTAGAGCCTCAATGTTCTGTTGAATTGCCTTTTCTGTCTCGGAGTCCAATGCTGAGGTGGCCTCATCCATAATAAGGATTTCAATATCTTTGTAAAGTTCCCTTGCAATTGATAACCGTTGCTTCTGCCCTCCACTCACCATTATACCATTACTTCCTAAATGGGAATACTCTTTCTCAGGTAGGCTTCGCACAAAGCCCGCAATTGAGGCTTTCTCCAATGCTTTCCAAAACTTCTGTTTATTTTCACGATTATCCTCAGCCCAAAATGTTATGTTATTAAAAATTGTATCGTCAAAAATCACAGGCTCCTGAGTGATGTATCCTACGTTGAGTGCAAAACTTCTGATATCAATTTGAGCTCTGTCAATGCCATCCACCAATATATTCCCACTATCAGGTGCCATTAATCCGGCAATGATATTGACCAAAGTTGTTTTTCCGCTTCCGCTCTCTCCTACAAAAGCAACAGTTTCATTCTTACGTATAGTCAAATTAATATCCGTAAGAATTGGCGTGATACCATAATGAAAGTTCAAGTCTTTGAGCACAATACTATTTTCTAAGGAATGACTGGATATGTCTCCAAAACTTTCTTTACCCTCTCTAAGCTCTTTCATAAACGCAGTCATATTGTTAAGCGAACCGGTAGTCCCAATGAATGCATTATAAGTATTTTGGAGCCCCATCAGATAAGCCAATGCCCTATAAAAAAACAATAAACTTAATAAAATCACCCCCATGTTGGTACCAAACCAATTGAGTTGTATTAGAATAACAATGGCCACAATGCTCACCACCAATGGCTCCCTGGCCCCACTTAAGATAGCTCCATACTTACCAATCTTCATGGAACTGTCTTCGATCTTGACTATGGTTTCCTTTAGCTTTTTCCCAAAAGCATACACCAAACCTGTTGCTTTTAAATATTTGAAAAAAGCTACTTTTTGTACGAGTAAACCCTGAAACTCATGTGCATCCTCTGTAATTTTGGCTGAGAGCTCTTTTGTTTTTTTGTAAATTTTGCCGTACAAAAAGTTAGTGGCAACACCACCCAATACTACCAATAAAGCAAAATGCGGATTGGCGAAAAATGCTAAAGTAGCATAGACCGAAACCATAATCACGGCCTGGATGGTATGAAAGTAATAAATATAGGATTGGAGAACCTGCCCCACTTCACCGGAAAATGTATTCTGAATTCTTCCCGAGTCTGCCAAAACGAATGATTTGTAATTAAAATCTGCTAAACTATCTATATTTTCAAATCGCATTTTGGTAATGTAATACCGGCGGATAATCACAGAATAATATTCAGAACAAAAGTAAAACAGGCCTTTCATCGAAAAGAAAAAAACCAAAACTATTAATACAGCTCCTACCCCCGTGCCCAAACCTATGCCATCCATCCAATCCAAAAGAAACCCAAGATTTCCCAAGCCTTCAGCTGAAGCTTGTCCATCAGTCGACTCCAAAAGTGGCAAGAACATTGCAATACCCAACCCGTCCATCAACCCTACAGATAAGCTTAATGCCAGGGCTATAAATATTCTGTAACGAAGATGTTGGTAAAAATAAGCAAATGAAGAAAAGTACTTATAAAACAATTTTTTTAAACTACTCATCAGATAAATCTTACTCGTAAAAACTTAGTATAGTGCATTTGTAACTATCACTTAAAAACACGGCTTCGCCCGGTCAGCCCCATTAAAAAGCTTAGCAACAGCTACTTATAAAATTAATTAAAATATAACGCGTACTAAAAAATTCTCTTATGCTGGGTCCTTTATCAGCTTTTTGGATTTACTTTCACTTTCATCCCCGTAATAGCCTGAAGCATATCCGGATCGTACGTCATCGCAATCATTGTAAACAATATATAGTGCGGGGGAATTGGTCTTGTCTAAAGTATCCTTACAGGCTTCCATAGCTTCCAAGGATGTCTGGTTTTGTCGAACCACAAACAATCCGGCATCACACAGAGACATGATGTCCAAGGTTTCCGCGACCACCCCCATCGGTGGAGTATCAAAAATTATGGTATCAAATTGCTCATGAAGAGCAGCTACAAAAGTTCTAAATTTCTGAGTCAAGATTAATTCAGCTGGATTAGGTGGAATAGGTCCCGCTAACACCACATATAAATTCTCATACTCTGTAGCCGTAACTACTTCTTCATAACTATTTTGCCCAATTAGGTAGGATGTTAATCCCACTTTATTGGACATATTAAAAGACTCATGCAACCGCGGCTTTCTCAAGTCAACACCAACTATTACTGTCTTTTTTCCGCTTAGGGCAAAAATAGAAGCTAAATTTACAGCCGTAAAAGTTTTGCCATCTTTGGGCTGGGCTGAGGTGACATAGATTGTTTTCATGTCCCTTTCAGGAAATAAATATTTAAAATTGGCCCTGATAGAACGGTAAGATTCCGTCACATGGGATTTGGGAAAATTGTATACAGCCAACTCTCCATTTACTTTGCTCTTTGGAACATTCCCAATTACCGGAAAACTAAAGTATTTTTTCACATCAGAAATAGATTCTACTTTGGTCCTGAAAAAATCCTTCAAAAATATGAACAACCCTGGAATCATAAGTCCCGCTATAATCCCAATAGCAAGATTGTGCTGCCGTTTTGGGAAAACTGTTTCCATTATTCTAGGCTCATCCAATATGTTGTTTTGGCTCTTAGTAGCAGCTTTGGAAATTGCTGATTCCGCTCTTCTCTGCAACAAATAATTGTATATCCCTTCGTTGATAGTAAACTTCCTTTGAATGGAGAGCAAGCGTCTTTCGGTAGCCGGCAAACTACTCACTTCAGCATTTACTTTTGCTATTCTGCGCTCCAAGTCACCACTTTGAGCTTTAGTATTGATCAAAAGATTTTTTAAATTTTCCTTAAGTGAGCGGATAACAATTCTTAGCTTTTCCTCCTCATTTTTCAGCCTTGAATTATCTTTTGTTAATGCCAGCCTCAATGTCGAAAGTTTGCCCTGTTGCTCCAACACTTTACTCACAAGCTGATTTAACACAGGCTCTGTAACACCTGCCAAAGAAGGGACCATCAACTCTTCAAATTTCTCCTCTTGGACATATTCATTCAAAGTATTGTAATACCTTAAATTCATATCTAAAATAGCCTTCTCCTGCTCTAGGTCGGCTAGCCTGCCATAAATAGAGGCACCTTCACTACTTAAGTCAAATATTTGATTATTCGTCCTGTAATTTTCCAATCTGTTTTCTATATGATTGAGGCTGTCTGTGATACCCGTCAATTGGGAGTCAATGAAATTGACAATATTTTCAGCTGTTTGGTTAGCTTGATCTAGCTCCTCCTGAATATACTGATTCATCAGAGCAGATAAATAAACCTTTGCTTTTTCAGGCGAAGAGCTAACCATCGATAATTTTATGATCGTACTTTCGTTTAGTGGCTCTGCAAAGCTTACCGCGTGAAGGTAATCTAAAACCAAATCATGGGTAGGTCTGAACCTTACAATCAACTCTCCTCTAAACTGCTGGTCGATAATAGAAAAAGTAAGAGAGCCAAATGGAGTCGAGCTTGGAACACCATCTTTCAACTTGGTCTTTAATTTTCCATCATTATAAGAGTAGGTTTTTGAAACGGGGTTATATATGGTGTAACTCTCTCCTTCGGTTTCTAAAAAAACGCCTTCATCTGTTACTGACAAAATAAGTGTAGCATTGGCTACATAAGGTTTATTTAGGTCAAGATTAACATTTACAGGTCCCGCCCTATATAAATCCAGCTCATCACCTAGTAGGTTTTTTTCTGAGATAGAAACATTAAAATCAAGCCCCTGTAAAGTACGTGCATGAAGGCCAAAGGACGATAAAATCCCTATCTCATTTTCAAGGTTGGTCCCCGTTTGAGGACCAAAATTTTCAAACAATACAGAATTCATATTTTCCTTGCCAAAATCACCGATCAATACGGATGATTCTACCCTGTATTGGCTAAAAAGAATGTCGTTTACTATATAAGTAATACCGAAGCCAAGGGCAGGGAATATTAAAAACAGATACCATTTGGCCATGAATTTCTTGAGCAAGGCCTGGAAATCATACCCATCTCCTGAGGATTCAAAAGGGTTGCCCGACGAGTTATTTTGAAAATTGTTTCTCATACCTTAGTCATTTAGAAAAATTGCATAGATAAATAACCCTGCCGACAGCAAAGTCATGAAAAGTTGAAAAGTTTGGACGCCAGTTTCTCCCCCACCAATTTCCCTGGCTTTGATGGGTTCGGCATATAATTGGTCATTTGGCTGGATAAAATAGAATGGCGAACTAATTATATTTCGGTCTTTCAAATTGACCCTATGGAGCTTAGTTCCTTCGGGGTATTGCCTCAAAACTAAAATCTCATCCCTTTTGGCCATGATGTTCAAGTCACCCGCATTGGCGATGGCCTCAAATATGGTAAGCCTATTTTGAAGAACTACAAAATTGCCTGCCATTCTAAATTCGCCAAAGGCAGCATATCTAATACCTCCGAGTTTTACCCTGACAAAAATTTCATCCTGAAAGTATTGCATCAAGTTTTTCTCCACCAGTTCCTTTATCTCATCGGTATTTAGTCCTTCTACAGACAGCTTCCCTACAAATGGTAGTTCGATCATCCCTGTTTTGTCCACGGTATACCCTGTCATATAATAGACATCACCTCCACCACCCCCCATAAAACCTCCCACACCCATCTGTCCTCCTGCTCCGGCCATGCCGGAGGCAAGGTTAAAGATTTCATTCACCTCCACATTCGTGGACCGGACCTGTACGTCGAGGATATCATCCTTTTGGATTCGATAGATAGGCAGATCATATGTCACAAGGGTTTCCTCCTCTATTTCTGGCTTGCCAGGAAGGTTTTGTAAATAGATGATCTTTTTGTTGGAGATGCAGCCAGTAAATACCGCTAAAATCAACAGGAAGGACGCTACTCGACAAAAATCAGTTCTCATAAAAATAATCTATAAACCTAAAAAACTACAAACAATGCAAAATGCTTTTCGAATATACATTTTTGCATTTAACATGACAAGCATTTAAATAAAATCTTTTAAAATTTCATTTGACAACCACTGGGACTATAGGAAGTTGGGACATTTATAATTTTCCAAGAATTAGCCTGTATGGGATAAAAATAAAATAGTGAGTCTGAGAATCTCATACTGGGAAAATTTAAAAATCGAATTCCTACTGAATCCTATGAAGAGATTATTGCCCAAAAAAATACACCTGAGGGGAAATCTCTCTATATGATGACCTAAATATAAATGTAAAAAACAAAAAAGCCAATAATTTTAAATTATCGGCTTTTAAAATAATATTATTTCACCCTATCTCGCTCAAAGGTATCCATATGCCTACTTTTCTTAGTCTCGTAGATATCATCTATGGTGATCAAAATACCGGTCTCCTCTACTGCTCCAAACTCGTTATTCATACACGTCCCGAAGGTTTTCATGGACGAAGACAGGTTCATATAAGTGTTTATCAACGGTGGTATGTTTTCACCATATGCTCTTACTTTACTATTCAAAACCTTGTACCCCTCTTTATAATCAAGTCCTTTAAAAAGCTCTTCAAACCTGGACGGATCCGCATGGTAGCCCAAGGGTTTAAGAGGCCTCACCAATTCTTCCGGATCTGGGAAATAGTGGTTCATGAAATAGAGCAACAAGTCTCTTGCTTCTTTATTATAATGCGGGTACATAGTCACCTTACCAAAAAGGTACTTCACCTCTGGATTGAGCATCACAATAGCGCCAAGGCCATCCCACAGGTTGTCAAGAGAAAACAGGCCTTTTCTCTTGTCCTTGCTAGGCTGGTATTTGGGCTGAACAAATGATCTTCCCAACTCAATGGTGTATGGCAAAAAATCCTTGATAAACTTTTCCGAAAATTTAAACAGATGAGCAGTCGAAAGATTGAGCTTGCCATTTTGGCTCACGCCATTCTCACCACAGTTGATCAGTCTGTACCCAGCAATAATTTCTTGCTCTTCGGGGTTGTAAGCAATCAGTTGATCATAGCATCTTTCGTTTGTATCATTTTCATCGATATCATAAGGTAATCCAGTACCTCCCCCGGCTTGACGGAAAGTGATTTCTCTCAGCCTACCGATTTCCTTGACCACGTTTGGAGCATTGTGGTAGTTCACCAGATAAATTTCGTTGCTACCGTTATTGGTATATCTGAGAAATCTATCATGATTCAACTCGTCCTTTAAAACTGCTTTATCTATAGGTGCTATAATTTCTTGCATAATTCTATTTTTCTTGGGCCATACTATACACACGATCCCTCATTTCACTGGCCCATTGTTTTTCATTTTTGGTATTGTCAAAATGTTGATAAGAAACTGGCTTCCCGATATGGATAACCACTTTTTTACCTCTTTGCTGAAACATTTCATCAGCCAGGTAAAACATTTCCACATTTGCCTTTATGCCGGCCATCTTTCTGAACCGGGCGAGATTATAGAAAAAACCCGAATTTCGCCCGTCGATGTAAACCGGAATAATAGTCTTTTTATATTTTTTTGCTTTAGAAATAAAGCTCTTCTTCCATTCCAAATCCTTGATGCCTTCAGCCTGCTTCCTGGAAACCAAGCCGGCAGGAAAAACCAGCAAGGCATCATCGCCGGAATAAGCCGCTTCGATGGCTGCCACTCCACCCCTTCCATGACTTCCGTGTTTGTTGACCGGCACAAAAAGGGATTCAAAATTCTTAATATTGGTCAAAATGTCATTGACCAAAAACTTTATATCCTTCCTATACTTGCCCAAAACATGCATGAAGGCAATCCCATCAAGACCTCCCAAAGGATGGTTTGCGGCAAAGATTACCCCCTTCTCCAATGAAATGTTTTCGGCACCCCGAAGCTCAACTTCTACTCCAAATTCTTTAATCAAAGCATCTACAAAATCCAGACCTTGAAGATGGCCATGCTTGTTCATGATGACGTTTATGTCCTTTTCATGAACAATTCTTTTAATATACTTTAAAATCGGGGAAGGCAACCACTTTTTAAGGGTTGGATTCTTATCCCCAAGGATTTTTTCAATATCTATAAATTTCTCTTTGCGCTCCACAGACACCACAATAAGGTTTTTCAGTTCCACCTAACCCTCTGATTGCTAGTAATTTTATTTTAACAACAAAGCAACCAAGTTTCTTGTTAGGAGCCGAAATTAAAATTTCCGTTCCCTAAAAATACAAAAAAATATCAATTGAGGAGGTCAAACCTACCCTAACGAAATTTTATTTGAAGCTGGTTAGACAGTCATTTATGTATATATCGCTAATTTTCAGCACCTCCAATAGTGATAATCGAACTTAATACAGAACTACATTTAAAATATCCCAACACCTCACCATTTTCATTCAGTTCTCGAATATTGGAGGTCGGATTTTGAGGCGGGGGGCTAAATAATCCCCCATCATTGAACAACAACCCCACCAATTCATTCAGATAATCATAAGCATCCCGATTAAGCCTAAACAGCTCCAATCTGACCCGATCGTTTTCTTTAAATGCATAGCCATTTAATTCAAAACCTCTGTTTAATATTTGGGTGCCAAATGTGTCGTCAAAAAGCAAATAATCATTCCTTCGATTAAGTAGCGTATCATTTCTCACAATCCGGATACGGTAATTATTCTCTGTTTCAAAGGGAATATCCCCATATAATGTCAAATAATATCCTTCCTCGCGAAATAACCTCTCCTCCCTGTAGTTTACGGCAATACTGTCCAAGGTTGGTGGTGGCAAAACCCTGCCTTTGGAGTAAAAATGCCTACCATTCATCAACACATGAAGGGAGTACTCAGGGCCAATTCTGGCTGTCTGATTGTTGATGGGCAAGTAAGCTCCTATCTGTGGCACAAATCGGAAGGGAAAAATCTGCTCGGTCTCCTCATCCCTGATAAAAACCTCTGCATCACGCTCAACTTGGTTTTCATCCAAGTTATAATAATCTTTAGAGTAAGAAATGGTCACTTGATTGAGGCCAGGCGCATCCGTCCATATGGCCTCAATTACCGGGATATCCGGCTGGCTGTCTAACTCTATAAATACCTCCTCCTGACATGCTGTTAACAAAAGGGCTGTAATAACTACAATATATAATGCTAGCTTATTCAAAACTCGAAATTATAGGTTAAAGAAGGAAGGTAGGTAAAAAGGTAAGTTTTTACCACACCTGGCCGTCTGGTGGTGACAGGGTTGTCGCTGGTAGGGCGGAAATTAATGGTCTCATTGAGAATCTCCGCAAACTGATACGAGAAGGGGTTCTTCCTTCCATACACGTTGTACACGCTGAAGTTCCAGCTACCACGCCATTTTCTACCCTTGTCAGGCGCTTTGTAATTAATAGACACATCCATACGGTGGTAGTCGGGAAATCTATCTTCATTTCTCAAATCCGAATAAAGCGGCAGGCGCTGGTTATCCACCTCGTAAATGCCAATGGGAAATGTTACCGCCTGCCCTGTCGTGTACACGAATGTTAATGACGCGGACCATTTCGGGTTAAATTGCTGGTTGACCACCACATTCAAATCATGCGGACGGTCAAACCTGGGATTGAACGGCTGGCCCAAACTAATACCCTCAATTTGACGATATGTTCTGGAATACGTGTATCCAACCCACCCGGTGGTGGAACCCACATTTTTCCTGATCAAAAACTCCGCTCCATATGCCCAGCCCCTACCTGCCAAAATTTCGGTTTCTACATTATCGGTAAACAAAACATTGGCCCCTTGCTTCAGGTCAATGATATTTTGAAAATCCTTGTAATAAGCTTCTACACTAAACTCCCACCTGTTATTCACCAAGTTTTTGAAATACCCAACAGAATACTGATCCGAACTAATCGGGCTCATATACCGATCAGCGGGCACCCATCGGTCGATGGGAAGTCCAGCTGAGCTATTGGAAGCCACCTGCAAGTATTGATAATTACGGTTATAAGATGCTTTTAAGGAACTGGATTCGTTTACCAGGTATCGCAAAGCCGCACGGGGCTCCCAACCGGAATAGGTCTGCATGGTTTGGAAAGACCCGTAGTTCAACGTATCAGTAAGCACACCTGTGCGTGGGTCACCATTTTCATATTCATAGGCCACCCCACTTCCTATTTGCTGGTAAAAGCTTTTTCTCAGTCCAACTTCCGCGCTAAACCTTGGATTTATTTCCCATTGAGAAGATAGGAACAAGTTATATTGCAAAGCATTTCTGGCATTAGTTGTAATCCCCTCCAGATTGCTATTTTCATCTGGCGCAAAATTCAAAGGTGAAAAGTGGTAATACTGGGTATGCACTCCGGTATGAAATTTCAGGTTTTCTTTCGGCATATAAACCAGCTCCCCTCTCAATCCACTTTCGGAAAACAGGTTATCCCAAGCAAAGCCGCTTTCTTCATCCTGAAAGTAGACCGCGTAATTATATGAGCTGTGATAGGCATTTACATCCAGGTAAAGCTTATCACTCAATGTCCTATTCCAAACAGCGCTATTCACCCAATTTGTCCAGCCAAAGCCAAACTGCTCGGAAAGCCCCAGGAAATCATTACCATAATAACTACTCACGGTAATTTTATCCTTGTCACTAGGTCTGTAAGTCACCTTTCCACTCAAGTCATAAAAATAAAGGGAATTGTTCCGAATGTTTGGATCGCTTGAAAGTCCAAGAAAAATATCCGCATAGGTCCTTCTTCCGGACGCCACAAAAGTCACCTTATCATTGATCGGCCCATCTATAGTCAACCTCGAGCTAATAGTCCCAATTCCACCCTCACCCCGGATCCTGTTAGTATTACCTTCTTTCAGCGACACATCAACCAATGAAGATAACCTACCTCCAAATTGTGCTGGGATGTTCCCTTTGTATAAAGAGACATTATCTATGGCATCAGGATTGAAAACTGAGAAAAACCCAAAGAAATGCGATGGGTTGTAAATCGGGGCACCATCCAGTTGCACCAAGTTTTGGTCTGCCGATCCGCCCCTCACAAACAAACCTGTCGTCCCCTCTCCGGCCGTCTGGATCCCAGGAAGCATTTGTAGCGAGCGCAGAATATCCACTTCTCCGAAGAGGGCCGGTATATTTTTGATCGTGGCAATGGGCACCACTGATTTTCCCATATCCACACTCTTGACATTTTCATCCGGTCGCCTCTCACTCACTACCACTTCGCTGAGGGAAAACTCTTCTGGTCTGAGGTAGATTTTGGTTGGTTTGTCATTTTCTTGAATCTGCCGCCTGATCTCTTGAAATCCTATAAAACTGACCACCAACTCGGCAGGCAAGGTGATTTTTTGCAGGCGGAAGCGGCCATTTTCATCGGACACCACACCGCTTTGAGGACGGCCAGCCCAATAGATATTCGCCCCAGGGAGTGGTTCCCCGGAGTCCGTGTCATACACCACACCTTCCACTTCATCGCGCTGCTGGGCAAATGAGGGGTGGCCACAAAATGTAAAAATCAAAATGAATAGCCCTAAAAACTGGGGTAATTTCCTTTTCCTAAATTCTATATAAATCTTCAATGCTTTCTATCCAAAGACAATGCTAAACCGATAACAACTCCCAAAACAATTAGTTTCACCCCAAAGGAGCAAAAATTAACATAAATTATAACACTGCCTTAACGAATAATTAATCCGCTTCTATTTCGTTTTGATAAAAATACCTAATTTCAAGCCATGATTTGGGCATATCCTGATTTTGATACGATAAGTATATTGGTGGTTTTTTTCACCCTGCTATACGTCATATATTTATACCGCTTCTACCGCATCAACACTAAACTTAAAGTGCAAAAAGGGTCGCTTTTCTTTAAACTGTTGATCCGTGCAGCCTACTTTATCCTTTTTCTTGTTGCTTTTACCGGTCCGTCCATAGGCGGGGCTTTGAAGGAAATAAAGGAAGAGGGTAAGGATATATTTATTGCCGTGGATTTATCACGGTCAATGGATGCGCAAGATATTGCGCCTAGCCGTCTGGAAAGAATCAAATTGGAATTGAAGAGACTTGTCAAAAACTTTGACTCCGACAGGATTGGCATCATCATTTTCTCTTCCGAAGCTTTTATCCAATGTCCGTTGACATTTGACCAAAATATCATTCAGCTTCATATCGATGGCCTTAACACAGGATTGGTTCCAAATTATGGAACAGATATAGCTGCTCCTCTTGAGCTGGCTCTAAGCAAATTCAATCAGGATGAAAATCCGGACAACACCTCAAAATCCATCATTTTGATCAGTGATGGGGAAGATTTCGGGGAAAATCTGGATAATGCCATCAAAAACCTCAACGAGGCAGGGGTCCGTGTATTCAGTCTTGGAGTGGGAACCGCTGAAGGCAGCACCATCCCCCAAGGCAGCGGGGTGATCATGGACCGGCGCACTGGGCGGCCAGCCATGACTAAACTCGAAACTAACACCCTAAAAACGGTTTCGACCCGCACAGATGGGCAGTATTTTGAGCTTAGTGACATAGCCATGGACATTCCTTATCTCATTTCAGCAATTGAAAGAATTGAAGGAACCGTCACGGGAACCAGAATGGTCGAAGCCTCTGCCAACAAATACTTCTATTTTCTATTGGCAGGTCTGAGTCTTGCTCTTCTGGATATGATTTTACCATTACGCACAATTTCAATGTAAGGAATGAATCAGGTTTTATCTTTCATATTTGTCGTTTTGTTAATTATTCCAGCTACCTGGAAGGAAATTGCCTTGCGAAACAAAGCCCTCAACCGCGCAGAAACTGCCTACAAAAAAACTGATTACGAAACAGCGGTTAGAGAACATTTGGCTCTGAAAAACGATTTCAATGTCAATTCCCCTGAGGCCAATTTTAACCTTAATCTGAGTTTTCAGTTCAATGGACAGGAGGAGGAAGCCCAACGGGGTTTTCAGGAACTAACTGAGAGCAGAAACAGGTTAATCGCATCTATGGCCTCCAATCAAAACGGCACCATTGCTGGGAGGGAAAAGGATTTTAAAGAAGCACTTCAGGCTTTCAGGGCAGCCCTTGTCCGCAATCCGGAAAACGAAACTGCCAGGCACAATTACGAAATGCTTGCCCGATGGCTGGCTCAAAATGAGGACCAGGAAGAGCAAGACGAACAGCCCGACGAGGATCAGCTTAAACCTTCCAATTATGCCAAACGTATGAAGGCAGAGGCTGACAAGATGGTGGACTCATTCAACTTTGCAGAAGCCCAAAATATCATGGAGCGTGCACTTCAGATTGATGAAACGGTGGCCTACTACCAAGATTTTATGCAATATTTAGATGAAGTAAATGAAATCAACAATCAATAAATTCTTATTTGTTTGTTTGCTGGCATTTGGGCTAACCCACATGGCCAGCGCCCAGTCGGCAGCCGATTATTTCAACCGCGCTGCCAAGCAGTATGTCAATGCTGATCGGGAAAGCACCGGCCAAACACTGGCAGAGGGTCTCTCCCGTTTTCCCGGTGATCGCAAAATGCAGGCGCTTTTAGACAAGCTTAACCAAGAGGACGAAGAAGAGCAACAGCAGCAACAAGATCAACAGGACCAGCAGGACGGCCAAAATCAGGATCAGGAAAACCAGCAGGACTCTCAGGACCAGAAGCAAGGTGAAGGAGATGAACAAACCGATGAAGATGCTGATGTGGAAAGCGAAAAATCTGAAGAAAGGCAGGGCGAAAAGTCCCAGCAAGAACAGCCATCAGATGAACTTTCCGATCAAGAAAGTGACCTCAGTGAACGGGAAAAGCAAATGCAGCAGATGCAGGAAAGGCTTCAGGATATGAATATCACACCACAGCAGGCCGCCCAAATTTTAGATGCGATGAATAACGCTGAAATGCGTCATATTCAACAAAATCGCAGGAAACCCACGCAAAAAACCAACCGTGGATTGCCAGAATGGTAAAATAAATTTTGTTAACTATAAATATATAAACCCAAATGAAAGAAGTATATATCATAGCAGCGGTAAGAACTCCCCTGGGAAGTTTTGGAGGTAAACTTAGCTCTTTGACGGCTGTTGAACTAGGCAGTATCGCGATCAAAGGCGCCTTGGCAAAAGTCGGCCTCGACCCAAAAGAAGTTCAAGAAGTATTGATGGGTAACGTAATTTCGGCCAACCTGGGTCAGGCACCTGCTCGACAGGCCGCTTTGGGAGCCGGAATCGGCACAAACGTGCCATGTACCATTGTAAATAAGGTTTGTGCTTCAGGTATGAAAGCCGTAATGTTTGGTGCGCAAAGCATCATGACTGGTCAAAACGATGTAGTCGTAGCCGGGGGTATGGAAAGTATGTCAAACGTACCTTATTATATACCAAAGGCAAGATTCGGTTACAAATACGGAAATGCTGAAATGGTTGACGGTTTGGTAAAAGACGGCCTATTTGAAGTCTACAATCAATTCCCGATGGGCAATTGTGCAGAGCATACGGCCAAGGAAATGAACATCTCCCGCGAAGACCAAGACAATTATGCCATCCAGTCATATAAAAGAAGTGCTGCTTCTTGGGAAGCTGGTGCTTTCAAAGATGAGGTAGTTCCAGTAGAAATAAAAGGCCGAAAAGGTGAGACCTCTGTAATAGATGAGGATGAAGAATTCAAGAATGTCATGTTCGAAAAAATCCCCTCCTTGCGTCCGGTTTTTGACAAGGAAGGAACTGTAACGGCAGCCAACGCTTCCACCATGAATGATGGAGCTTCTGCGATTATCTTAATGAGCAAGGAAAAAGCTGAAGAGTTGGGATTGAAGCCAATCGCAAAAATCCTTGGCTTTGCTGATGCTGCTCAGGACCCGTTGTGGTTTACCACGGCTCCGGCACTGGCTATTCCAAAGGCAATCAAAAATGCTGGCATCACGGAAGCAGACGTTGATTATTATGAAATCAACGAGGCATTTTCAGCTGTAGCAATTGCCAACCAAAAAGAACTAAACTTGGACAATGACAAGTTGAATATATTCGGAGGCGCAGTCTCTTTGGGTCACCCACTAGGAGCCTCCGGAGCAAGAATCATCGCTACCCTCAACAGCGTATTGCATCAGAAAAACGGCAAAATCGGTGTTGCCGGTATCTGTAATGGCGGCGGCGGTGCTTCTGCTATTGTAATTGAAAAAATGTAATTTCTTATTGGGCAGCTTTAGGCTGCCCAATATCTCTTTGCTTATCCTATGAAAAAGGCACCTTTCTTACTAGGTTGTTTATCTTTGATTTCCCCACTGGCCTTTGAAAGCCAGGCACAGGAGCCTGTCAGGACCTATTATGATCCAGGCCAAACTCAGGTAAGAGAAGTCTACAATAAAGTCAACAACCAACCAGAGGGCAAGTATACCCTCTACTATGATGATGGCTCATTGGCACAAAAGGGAGTTTTTAAAGAGGGGAAAAAGATTGGCGCATTTGTGGATTTTCACCCAGGTACGGAAGACACTTTGCGCATAATCAAGTATGAAGATGGCCTCAAGGAAGGTGAATCACACACTTTTTATAAAAATGGACAGGTTTCCCAAACCACCACCTACCAATCCGACATCATTGAAGGAGAAGTAAAGACTTATTATGAAGACGGTACTTTACAGTCAGTAGCCGAATTTTCAAGAAATTATCCCCACGGAAAATCATTGACCTACCACCCCACTGGAGAACTTCAGGAAGAAGCTACTTATGAGCTGGGTCAGTTGGAAGGCAAGCTAATTTCGTTTTTCCCCGACGGCAAAGTAGAAGAAGAAGCGTTTTATAAAAACGGAGAGCTCGAGGGGGATGTAAAAACCTACTTCCCGTCAGGAAAAGTGGCCTCTGTTATTTCTCACCGCCAAGGTGTAAAGGATGGTGAATTTGTCACTTACTTCGAAAATGGCCAAAAACAGCGGGAAGGAGCTTATAGAAGGGGCCAACCCCACGGGCAGTTCAAGGAGTTTTACGATAATGGAAAACTTTCCCGAAGCACCAAGTTCAAACGCGGTCAAATTGATGGTGAAATCCTGGCCTATTATCCTTCAGGACAAAAAATGGCTGTGACTACCCACGACAAATATGGAGACCCTATTCTGGCCAAAAATTTTTATGAGGACGGCAAATTGAAAAAGGAAACCCCATTTAGAGAAGGTAGAATCCACGGAAAAGAAAACACCTACTATCCTTCCGGAAAACTTCAGGAAGAAACCGCATACGTCAATGGCAGACGCGAAGGAAAGTACCAAAGGTTTGATGAAGATGGTAATCTAATCTTGGAAAGACGCTTCCGAAACGGGAAGCAGACAGGGGAAGAGATTGCCTATTTCCCTACAGGAGAAAAAGAAAGCAGTACCTCCTACATGGGCAACTGGAAGGAAGGCGCCTTTGAAAAGTATTTTCCTAATGGGAATGTAGCCGTAAAAGGTGAGTTTAAAGCCAACAGAAAGCATGGCACCTGGCAATATTTTGATGAAGATGAAAATATCGTCAAGGAGGAAGAATATAATATGGGAGAAAAATCGGCAGATTAACCGTGTAATCCTTCTGCTTTTTATATTTTTGTTTACGCTTAAGGCTCCATCCCTCTCGCTGTATTTTAAAAGAGTGGGTTGCTCCAAGAAAACATTATTTAATTAACCCAATTAGGATGAATTCCGCGATAAAAGAGACAAATTTCAACTTTCCAGGCCAGAAAGATTTCTATAGAGGCAAAGTGAGGGATGTTTACATCTTTGAAGATTCCATTGCCGTAGTAGCAACCGACAGGATTTCAGCCTTTGATGTGGTCTTACCTAAACCGATTCCTTACAAGGGCCAGGTTTTAAATCAGATTGCAGCAAAATCACTTGAAGCTACCAAAGACATTGTCCCAAATTGGGTGACTGCCCAATTAGATCCCAATGTGACTTTTGGTAAAAAATGTGAGCCTTTCAAAGTTGAGATGGTCATTAGAGGCTATTTGGCGGGACATGCTTGGAGAGAATACCGAGATGGAAAAAGAGAAATTTGTGGTGTATTGTTGCCAAACGGGTTGAAGGAAAATGATAAGCTTCCCGAGCCCATCATTACTCCTACCACCAAAGCGGACAAGGGGCATGATGAGGATATTTCCAGGGAAGAAATCTTGGCCCAAAAAATCGTCAGTGAGCAGGACTACGTACTTTTGGAAAAATATACTCGGGCCCTATTTGAAAGAGGAACCGAGCTGGCTGCAAAAAAAGGCCTGATTTTGGTAGATACTAAATATGAGTTCGGAAAATACAAGGGTGAAATCTTTTTGATCGATGAAATCCACACCCCAGACTCTTCCCGGTATTTTTATTCCGATAGCTATGAAAAAAACCAGCAGGCAAATTTGCCTCAAAAGCAGCTTTCAAAGGAATTTGTACGCCAATGGCTGATCGCCAATGGCTTCCAAGGTAAGGAGGATCAAAAAACACCATTTATGTCGGAAGATAAAGTCCAGGAAATATCCGAAAGATATATTGAGCTTTTTGAAAAGATTACCGGAGAAAAGTTTGTGAAGGCTCCTGCCGAGAATCTGACAGAAAGGATTGAAAAAGCAATTTTAAACCATATATAACAGGCCACCCAAGGTCTCTAATATTTACACTACTATGAAATATTCAGTTGATAAAAAAGAGCAATACGTAGTTTTCACCCCACACGAAGAAAAACTTGACTCTGCTCTGAGTCCTGTCTTGAAATCAGAATTGCTTACGGTACATGCTGAGGGCTACCGAAATATGATTTTGGACATGAGCGAGGTAAAATACGCGGATTCAAGTGGATTGAGTGCCTTGTTGGTTGGTAATAGGGCTTTCAATGAAGATGGCGGCATTTTCGTGATCAGCAACCCTCAGGAGCACGTAATGAAATTGATCAAAATCTCAATGCTTGACAAAGTGTTGAACGTGGCTGACAGTCATGAGGAAGCAGCTGAGGCAATCTTTATCCATGAAATCAAAAACACTTCTGACGAGGAAGAATAGAATTGGATTTCCATGTTACCATTTTAGGCTCTAATTCTGCCGCACCGGCCCACGACCGAAACCAAACCTCCCAAATAGTTACTATTGGGAGGGTTTCTGTTTTAGTGGACTGCGGTGAAGGCACCCAGATCCAATTTCGGAAATTTGGGGTTAAAACCTCCAGAATCGAATATATCCTGATTTCCCATCTCCATGGCGACCATTACCTTGGCTTGATGGGAATCCTTTCCACTTTCCACCTCAATAAGAGAACCAAGCCGCTTACCGTTTTTGGTCCAAAAGGTCTGGATGAAATCATCACCGTGCAATTGAAGTATGGCAACATCAAACTCAATTATCCGCTCAATTTTGTCCTGATAAACCCTAAAGAGAAAACTAAACTCATCGACCACAAGTTTTTCGAGGTTTACAGCTTTCCAACCAAACACAGGGTGCCCTGTACTGGATTTTTTTTCGCAGAAAAGCCCAAACCTCGCAATCTTAGAAAAGAAATGCTTTTCAAGCATAAGTTGAACCTTGAGGCTATCAATAATCTGAAAGCAGGCCGGGATGTGTTTGATGAAGAAAGCGGCGAGCTTCTGTACAGCTTGGAAGATTTCACCTATCCCCCTGCACATACGCGGTCTTATGCCTATAGCGCCGACACCATCTATGATCCAGATTTGATTCCGAATTTTGAAAGTGTGGATTTACTTTACCATGAATCCACCTTTATGGAAAGTGAAAAGGAAAGAGCACATGAAACTTTCCACTCTACCGCCTCCCAGGCGGCAAGCATAGCCAAACAGGCTAATGCAAAAAAATTACTCTTGGGTCATTATTCTGTAAGATACAAAGAACTGGATGGGCTCCTCATGGAAGCTCAAGAAGTATTTCCCAATACCGAATTAAGCATTGAAGGAAAAACCCACATTTTGGAAGAATGGAAGCCGTATTAACCGATCAAAAGTTCCAGTCAAAAAAGACCAACCTTTTCATTATCCTAGCAGGGATTTTTCTAACCAATGCAATCCTAGCCGAAATCATCGGGGTAAAGATTTTTTCTGCCGAAAAATCCATAGGGCTCTCCCCGGCCGGCTGGACGTTTTTCGGGGATTATGTTTTGGACTTTAACCTCACGGCCGGTGCCATTATTTGGCCAGTGGTTTTTGTAACCACAGATATTATCAATGAATATTTTGGCAAAAAAGGGGTAAGAAAAATCAGTTTTCTGACTGCCTTTTTCATTGCCTACATTTTCATCGTCATAACGGTGGTTACCGGACTGCCCCCCGCCCCATTTTGGCTAACGGTAACCCCAGTGGATGATGCAGGAAACGCTTTTAACATTGACTTTGCTTTTAACACCATATTCAGACAGGGGCTTGGGATCATTGCCGGCTCGCTGATAGCCTTTCTCTTGGGGCAACTTATTGATGTATTTGTATTTCAAAAACTGCGTGCCATCACCGGCCCAAGCAAAATATGGCTTAGAGCTACTGGCTCCACGGTGGTTTCCCAATTCTTTGACTCTTTTGTGGTATTAATTATCGCCTTTTATGTCTTTGGGGATTGGACTTGGCCTCAGGTGATCTCTGTGGGGATCATGAATTACATTTACAAATTCGTCGTGGCTGTGATGCTTACACCGATGCTATATCTTGGCCATAGTGTGATCGACAGATACCTAGGCAAAGATACTGCGCAAAGAATGATGGACGAAGCCTCCTCCGACACCTCGTTTTTCAACTGATTATTTCCATTGGGCCCTTCGGAAGTTGTCGCAAATGACAGCTGTTGCAATGGCTACATTCAATGATTCCGCCTGCCCAAATTGGGGAATGGTAAGTTTATGGGTGACCAGTTTTTCGACCTCAGGTGATATCCCCTTTGATTCATTACCCATCACTATCACCCCATCAGCGGGCAGATCTGAATCGTAGATGTTGTCCCCTCCCAAAAAAGTCCCAAAAATGGGTTTGCCACAATCTTGAAGAAAAAGCTCAAGATCGGTATAGTAATAATCCATTCTGGTAAAAGATCCCATACTGGAGTTCAACACTTTGGGGTTATAGATATCAGCGCATTGAGGGCTGCAAATGATTTTCTTCAATCCGTACCAATCGGCAATTCGAATGATCGTTCCCAAATTCCCTGGGTCTCTTACATCATCCAAAGCTAAAATCAGTTCAGAACTTTCGAGTTTCAAGGGACGGTTTTCTTTGATTTTAGCGACAGCGAGCGCGGCGTCATTGCTCTGAAAAGAACCCGCACTTTCCAACACTTTGGGTGTTACTTCAAATTTTTCGGCCCCACATCTCTTAATCAGGCTAATATTCTCTTGCTCAAAGGATTTTGTAAAAAGCAAATGGGTAATTTCATATTCGGAACGCAATAATTCCGTTACATTTTTGGCACCTTCTACGAAAAAAGAGTTTTCTTGCTTCCTGAATTTCTTCTGTTGCAAGGATTTAATAAACTTAACCGTATTTTTGCTGAGCATTTGGGATATCTATAGCGTGAATTACTTCAAATATATAAACTTTCTTCTGTTCCTAATCGTAACCACGGCCTGTAGTTTGACTAAAGGCCTGGAGAGGGGACAGTATTTAGTTTATAATAATGAAGTAAAAGGCATCCAAAAAGCTGATGGTGAGGCCATCCGCAACCTCATCGCCCAAAAACCCAACACCCGCATCCCGTTGACAAATTTCTCCCCCGGTGTGTTTTTTCACGATATGGGGATGGTCACCTATGACAGCGCAAAGTTAGCCGAACGGAAAAACGAATTTGAGGCAGAAAGGGAGTTGCTTGAAACCACCCTTCAAAAAGACCCCAATCAGCGAAAACTGCGCAGACGATACATCAAAGTCAACTCCCAAATTTCCAATCTGGAAAGAAAGCTTGAATACGGAAATTGGTTTATGCGTACAGGGAGTCCTAGAGTGATCTATGACAGCATCAAAACCTTTGAAACCGAAAGGCAAATCAATTACTACCTAGTCAATAATGGTTTTTTCGACGCGGAAGTGACTTCCTCCGTAAGACGGGAAAAACGTAAGGCCTTCATTACTTATGAAATAAATGAACACGATGAATACCTGATCGATTCTGTCTTTACACGGTCTGATGACAGTCACATTTACGAACTCCTCCAAAGGTCAAATAGAAGTTCTCTAATCAGCCCAAATCAACGTTACATCCAGTCCAACATCAGCAGAGAAAGGCAGCGAGTGGAGGATTTGCTCAAAGAGAATGGATATTACACATTTTCAAAATCCTATATTGAATACAACATTTATAAGGACACGGTAGAAAAACATGTGCAGGTGGAGCAAATTATCCGTAAACCGGTTTATGATGAGCAGCACCGCGTCTATAAAGTTGACTCTGTCACCTTCCGCATCTCTTCGCCCAATGACGTGATCCGTGACAGGCAGGTGGAGTCGGAATTTGACAACAAGAAGTTCATTTTCTATCGGGATCGATATGCCGAGAGAATTTTGAATTCCAGGATTTTCATCAATGAGGGCAAAGTCTATAACCGTCGAGATGTATTAGAAACCCAAAGGCAGCTGGCCAATCTGGATGTTTTCAGGTTTGTGAACATCAGCTTTGACACTCTGGGAAATAAAATACACACCAAGATATTTACCAGCCCCAGTCAAAAATATCAAGTGATAAACCAATTGGGAGCCAGTGTGACGGAGCAGTTGCCTGGCCCGTTTGTCAGCCATTCGCTGAGGAACAGGAATCTTTTTGGTGGTTTGGAGATCTTTGAATTGAATTTCAGGGCAGGTTTGGAAGGAGTTGCCTCAGCCACAGCAGAGGGAGGTGTGTATCGTAGTAGGGAGCTTAACACCTCCGCGTCCATCATATTCCCCCAGTTTCTTTTTCCTTTCAACACCTGGGCATTGAACCAATTTGGCCGGTATAACCCGCGAACAAGAGTACTCTTCGGTTATAATTATGTAAATCGGCCTGAATATGTCAGAGAGGCCTTAAACACCATTTTTGCTTACAATTGGGCCACCCGGGATTTGAGGCAGCAGTTTACACTCAATTTATTGGATGCTAACTTCATCCGCTCAAACCTCAACCCGGCATTTCAGACCCGACTTGAGGAACTTCAAGGCCAGGGAAACAACCTGATCAATTCCTTTCTCTCATCCTACGTCAGCAGCGTTTCAGGACAGGCAATTATCAATTTCAATGAATATGGCCTCTTTGGAAAAAGAAACGCCTCCTTGTTGAGGATTTTTGGAGAAAGCGGGGGAACAACCTATAATTTTCTCTCCGATGAATTCTTTGACAACCGCTCCCTAGCCTATTTCCAATTTCTGAAAGTCCAACTCGATTGGCGCAGGTATATTCCCATAAATAACCAGAGCACTTTTGCCTACAGAGCAAATCTAGGCTTGGCGCGACCATATGGCATTAGCAATGGGGTACTTCCTTATGAAAAATACTTCTTCGCCGGAGGTAGCACTAGCAACCGGGCTTGGCAGCCCCGTCGATTAGGACCCGGTTCGTTCACCCCTCAACTGAGAGAGGACGGAACATTTGACTATCGATTTGAGCAACCTGGAGAAATTGTGTTTGAAACCATGTTTGAGTACCGCAGGAAGCTCTTCGGATATTTCGACGGGGCTTTCTTCATAGATGCGGGTAATATCTGGACATTCTTGCCAGACCCCACTAGAGAAGGTGCGCAGTTTAGGGCCACTGAGTTTTATAAGGAAATCGCAGTGGGTACTGGAGTTGGTCTGCGTATGGATTTTGATTTTCTCGTGCTGAGATTGGATATGGGGGTCAAAGCCCTCGACCCCGCCCAGCCGGAGGGTGAGCGGTTTGTGTTGGATAAGATATCTCTCGCCAGGCCACTTGGAGAGCGAGGACAGGCAGTATTTAACATTGGGATAGGATATCCTTTTTGATTTTTTAATTTTGTGGTGTAATAACCAAAACGATATGCGCATCAGCAAGGAAGAAATTTCCAGGGACTTCCAGTCCATTCAAGATTACATATGCAAAGAGTTAGAACTTGGAGACGGCAAGGCTGTCTTCAAAGAGGATCAATGGGACAGGCCTGAAGGCGGCGGCGGCAGAACCCGCATTATCCAGGATGGGAATATCATCGAAAAAGGAGGCGTGGCCTTTTCAGCGGTAAGCGGCCCTACCCCGGAAAAGATTTTGGCCAAACTCAAATTGGACCAAGCGGACTTTTTTGCCACGGGCGTCTCAATCGTGATCCACCCCAAAAGTCCCATGATACCGATCATCCATATGAATATCCGCTATTTTGAGATGTCAAATGGAGTCTACTGGTTTGGTGGAGGTATTGATCTGACGCCGCATTATGTGAATTTGGAGGATGCCCAATTTTTTCATCAATCCCTGAAGGACCTCTGTGACCAATACCATCAGGACTATTACCCCAAATTTAAAAAATGGGCTGACGATTATTTCTTTATCAAACATAGAAATGAAACACGGGGTATTGGGGGGATTTTCTTTGATAGGTTGAAAGCTGATGAGGAGATGCCTTTCGAAAAGCTTTTTTTCTTCGTAAAAGAAGTGGGCTATCTTTTCCCAAAAATCTACCGCCACTACATGGCCAAAAATGCCCAACTACCCTTCACAGAAGAAAACCAAAAATGGCAGGCACTCAGACGAGGCCGCTATGTTGAGTTTAACCTCGTGTGGGATGCGGGCACAAAATTCGGGCTTGACACCAATGGGAGAACGGAAAGCATCCTAATGAGCATGCCTCCCATGGCCAATTGGGAATATATGCATCAACCGGAGGTAGGGTCCAAAGAGGAGTTTACTTTAAAGCATCTTCAAAAGGAAATAGACTGGATACATATACTTGACTCCAAAGGTGCTTGAAAAACTGATAGAACTTGATGAAAAGCTGTTTTTGCAGCTGAATGCCCTTCGAGCAGATTGGCTGGATCCTGTCATGCTGACCTTTACCGGCTCAGTCATCTGGATCCCGCTTTATCTTTTTATCCTATATTTTGTATTCAAAGACTACGGGAAGCAATCCTTTTGGTTCTTGATGGGAATTGGCCTGGCCATACTTTTTGCCGACCAAGTGGCCTCTGCCTTGATGAAACCCTACTTTGGCAGGCTTCGCCCCTGTCATGACGAACGCTGGCTGGACGATATCAATAATTATGGAGGCTGCGGGGGAATGTTTGGATTTGTCTCCTCACATTCCTCCAATGCCTTTGCCGTAGCCACTTATTTCACCCTAGTTTTCTGGGGTAAAAGAAACTGGGTTGGCTGGCTGTTCCTCTGGGCTGCCATGTATGCCTTTACCCGGGTTTATTTGGGAGTCCATTACCCTGGAGATATCATTGTAGGGGCAATAGTGGGAATTGTCGGAGCCGTCTTATCTTGGTTAGTTGCTGTATTCCTCAAAAACTATTTCACCAAAGCCCCTTAATTATCATATCCGCGAATAATCCGCTGGATATACTTTCCAATTACATCAAACTCCAAATTGACCTTGTCACCTATCTTGAGCTGGTGAAAATTGGTGTGCTCATATGTGTAGGGAATTATGGCTACAGAAAATTTCCCGTTCTTGGAGTTAAAACAGGTTAGACTGGTGCCATTGATGGTGATGGAACCCTTTTCAACCGTGACGTTACTTTTACCGGGATCGAAGCCGAAATCAAAAACCCAACTACCATCCTTTTCGCTTATGTTTTCCACTTCACCGACTTGGTCCACATGGCCCTGTACAATATGGCCATCAAAGCGTCCATCGGCAGCCATGCACCTTTCCAAATTGACCTTTTGCCCAATCGACCAATCACCAAGGTTGGTCTTTTGCAGCGTCTCATCTATCGCAGTCACAGTATAATTCACCCCATCAGTCTTTACTACTGTCAGGCAAACCCCATTATGGGCGACGGACTGATCGATCTTGAGCTCAGGGGCAAGTGAGGCGGCAAGGGTAAAATGTACATTAGTCCCTTCTTTTTCAATGTTTTTTATTTCTCCTAAAGCTTCAATAATTCCTGTAAACATCTTTGCTGATTTTTAAAATGCAAATACTCAGCTGCAAAATGATATCTTGCGACTGTAATTCAAATTAAGCCATTTAAAGCCGTAACTTTGCAAAAATACCACTTTTAGAAACATAATAGTTAATGATTAGACTTGAGGACACCTATCGCCACAAAGGCCAAAGAAGGGAATTAGTAAACCTGTTGAGAAAAAAGGGAATCACGGACGAGGGCGTCTTGAATGTGATTAATGCCATCCCAAGGCACTTTTTCTTCGAAAGCGCACTGCATTCCCATGCCTATGAGGACAAGGCGTTTCCAATTGGTGAGGGGCAGACGATCAGCCAGCCCTACACCGTGGCCTTTCAGACTGAGCTTTTGGAAGTCAAGCAGGGCGATAAAATCCTGGAAATAGGAACGGGCTCAGGTTATCAGGCAGCAGTTCTTTTTCTCTTGGGCGCTGAGGTTCATTCCATAGAGTATCAGCCAAAGCTTTATGAACGCACCAAAAAGTTCTTGCCCCGCCTTGGCATAAACATCAACTTTTACCAAGGTGACGGTTCCAAAGGACTTCCAGCCCAAGCCCCTTTCGACAAGATCATCGTTACCGCAGGCGCCCCCGTGGTGCCCCATTCCCTGCTTGAACAGCTGAATGTAAATGGCATCTTGGTCATTCCAGTGGGGGACCGCAACTCCCAGAAAATGCTAAAACTCACCAAGGTTTCCCCTACCGAAATCATGCAGGAGGAATACGATAATTTTGCCTTCGTACCGCTTTTGGGTGATGAAGGATGGAAGCCTTCAAAATAAAATTCTGATTTTATAATGGGTTTTTCATGATGTAAAAATTTAATTTCTTATTTTTACATTAAATAAAGTTTTTATGGTAAAGCAGAAATTAGTAAGCGAATCAGAAGTGGTCATGACCGAATTGGTGCTACCAAACGACACCAATCCTTTAAATAACCTCATGGGTGGAAGACTGATGCATTGGATGGATATTGTAGCCGCCATTGCTGCCCAAAAACACTCCAACAGGATCGTGGTAACTGCAGCTGCGGACAGCATTTCTTTTCAGCACCCCATTGCCCTGGGCAACGTGGTTACATTGAAGGCTCAAGTCACCCGCTCCTTCAACTCTTCCATGGAGGTGTTTATCGAAGTGTGGGCGGAAGATATTCCTGCAAACAAAAAGGTCAAAACTCACCGCGCATTTTTCACCTTCGTGGCAGTAGACCAAAACGGAAGACCTATCGAGGTTCCTTCAGTAAAGCCTTCCAATCCAGAGGAAGAGGAGTTGTACGCAGGTGCACTTCGTCGACGCCAGTTAAGATTAGTTTTGGCCAAAAGAATGAGTCCAAACGACGCAGTAGAGCTCAAGTCAATCTTTAATTTTGACGAGCCTGACAAAACTGCCAAGAAAGACAAATAATACAACCTACTTTGGCATACAGCGGGAGGCTGTAAAGGATAACCCCCTTACCGCCTTCCGCTTTCTTTTTTTTGTGAAGACGGTCCTCTGTCAAACTTCATTTAAACTACGCGAAGCTTTTCCATTATTTCCCCCAATTTTTATCCTTCCTAATAATTGCTTAAAGCCCAATTTTTAGGCAAATTAGCCGTATGGATGAATTGAACCTAAGCAGCCTAAGCCTATTCATTACCGAGGAAATGGTAATCATACCAGAGGAGCTACAAAAGATCTCCCTTTCCCAAAAATTCAAGAACAATGATGCGCTGATTCCCCATCAGAAAGAATTAGTACAAGAAAATGGCAATGTGGCGGAGATCCAGATTGAGGACATCCTTGCCCAAGTCAAGGGGCAATTCCAAAAAGGAATAGTTGTCATTCATGAGGGACATGAACTTGAAAGCAGTCTTCAGGAATTTTTGTTGAAAATCCTCGGAGCGGTAAACTGTTCACTCAAAGACATTGCATTGATAGGCGCTGACAACATTGAAAACATGCCTGAGTCTTGTATAGATGTCCTCAATCCCAATAAAATAATCGTCTTTGGCTTGATTCATCACCCCATATTTGAACACAAAAAGAGCAAATACATCATTACCCAACCAAGTTTTGAGATTTTGTTTGCGGATGATCTTAAGGACATTTCCGAGAATGTGGCCTTGAAAAAGCAGCTTTGGACCAGCCTCCAATCTTTATTTCAAATCAACAAATAATATGACCCCTAGCGAAAAACTAAAAGTACTCAATCGGTTTAGATTTATAAGTATAGCTGAGGGAATATCATTCTTGGTGCTGTTGTTTATAGCCATGCCTCTCAAATACACCATGGATATGCCTTTGGCAGTTACCTATGTGGGCTGGGCACATGGCGCATTATTTGTCCTGTACATTTATATTATTTTTCCAACAAGTAAAAAACTTCAGTGGTCTTATGCGAAGACCTTTTGGGGACTGGTGGTTTCCGTATTACCATTCGGGCCCTTTCTATTTGACAGAAAGTTGAAAAAAGAATATCATTATCTGGAAGGACAAAAAGCCTAAGCACACCCTATGGCGCTAATCAGCAAAAAGAAAATTATCTACCCTATCAATGGCATTTTGAGGAATTATTTGGTCAAATATGGCCGGGAGGTGGATATTCCGATACACTATAAGGAATTGCTGCGCTATACCAGTTCAATTGCCCTGTATGATTACAAAGGCAATGACACACTTTGGGAGACGGTCTTTTTTGATGAGTCTGACAGAAATGAAATATACTTTAACTTAAAGAAAATCTATTCACTGCTCAAGGCTGAAGGCGACATGGGTGTGATGGAACACCTTTATGTAGATCGGGTCGACTTATGTATCTATGGTAATACGCAGCCTTTCCGGGTACGGATTGTCAATAAAATCAACGACAATTTCGATTACTTTTATATAAAAAATGCTGATGCCAGCAGGGTTTACGGTTTGGAGCTAGAGCATTTACTCAGCCCCAACAGGATCAATTACCTTGTCTATCGCGACACACTGATTGAAGAGCATATCGCCGGGATTCCCGGGGAAATGTTCATGCGCCAATACATCAACAGTAGCCTTTTAAATCCTATTCGTTTAGCGAAAGAGTTTGTAAAATTCAATGAGAGGTGCTTTGTGCGTTTGTTGGGTGATATGCATTCCAGCAATTTTGTGGTGGACATCACACCTGATTTTGAGGAGATCCATTACAGGATCAGAGCTATAGATTTTGACCAACAGTCTTATGAAGGGAAAAAGAGCATTTATCTCCCCCAGTATTTCAAACAAAACAACCCCTTAATCCAGCTAGGCATCAAGCACATCACCTCAGAATCCATGGTCCAATACCAGCGGGAAGAGCGGGCTTTGATCGCCAACCGCCTGAAAACTGCGCCAACGGAAATTGAAGACATTCTTTTGGCCATGGAAGAGGATAATATTTCCACTCCTGAAAACATCAATTCGCTTAAAAAAGACTTAGCCAGACATCATAAAAATGATGATTTTTTAAAGTGTACCAAAATGGGCCAAATACTGCGATTAAATCTGCAGCAGGTAATCACTAAATAAAGAAATCCTGTAAAAACATTCTCCTCCTATCCATGTTTAAGTAATAGAAACAGGGCAACCTTGGCATAATTTATGGACATTTTAGCCTGTTGAAGTCCTCAAATGGGTTGCAATGCAATATTATTTATCCACTAATTTTTAACAACATCACCATATGTTCGAAGTAGAAGGAAATGAAATCAAGTTTCTATACAACAGCAACAAAATGGGTGACAGGGAGACCTTAGCCTATGTCAAATCTCTCCACCAACATGTAATCAACGAGCTGGATGTGTATCAAAACGATATGACTCCTACCCAGATTTCTGAACTTGCCAACAAGTTGGAGGTGAGAATTATAGATCTTTTCGACCGGGAATCGGCCTATTTCAGAGAGCAGATAGAGGGAAAAGATGTGCAAGAAAAAGATCTGCTGAATATACTTCAGAAAGAAAAGGAGTGCCTAAATACCCCTATTTTGATTTCCAAACATGTAAGTAAAATGCTAGACAGTTCGGCAGAAACCATTTCACTGGACATGGTATTCAAGAACATTCCGCCTAGCGACGAAACCAAAAACCAATAAAAATAACCATGAGTAATAAAGATAAGCGAGTGTTTAAAAAACTCGGCTACAAACAAAGCGAGACAGACAAAATCGTTAAATCCCTCAACAAGCTTTTGGCTAATTATCATGTGCATTATCAGAAGCTGCGAAACTTCCACTGGAATGTCACTGGAGGCGACTTCTTCGACCTGCATGAGAAATTCGAAGAGCTTTATGACGAGGCCATGGAAAACATTGACCTGATTGCGGAAAGAATCAGGGTATTTGGTTATACACCTTATAGCCTTATTACCGACTATTTGGAAAATTCTGACATCAAAGAAGTCGGAACTGATCTCTCTTCTGCTGAAATGGTAAATGAAGTGCTTAAGGATTTCGAAATCTTAGCTGAAAACATGAATGACTGTGCCGAAAGCGTCGGAGATTTAGGCGATCTAGCCACAGAAGATATGCTGGTAGCATTCATCAAAAGCATTGAGCTTCACCACTGGATGCTTACCTCCTTTCAAAAAAATTAATCATGTAGGTAAAATTTATCAAAAAGAAAGGCTTGTGTTACACACAAGCCTTTCTTTTTGATCTGTCTTCGGTCTTCCGTCACACATACTAAAAGAGGTCCTCTATGAAGTTACAAGCATTATAAATAATATAATACCCCTACTTTTTCTTAAACAGCTTTGACAAGGTTTTACCCAAATCATCAAACTTCTCCATGTTATTGAGAAGAGGATTAAATAAAGTCGTTCCCGAATAATCCGACATGTTTTTCTGATCAAAACCAAATTGCATCGGGAAGACCAAGATGTAATTATTCTTGTTGAAGTAGTTATTCAGGTATTTCGGCATTTTACCCATGACCTGGTTATAAGAAATACCTGTTTTTCTACTCATAATAATAAGCAAAGCATCATTGGCTTTCATATCCCTAGAAATGATCAAAAAGTCCTCCCATTCACTGAATTCAACAAATTCTGCTTCTATTGGGTGGTTCTTATTTACCTGTCTTATAAACTCAAGGGTTGCTGCAGAAGCATAAAAGACCAACTTGGCGCCAGTATTCCTCCCTATGTTCCATACCCTAAGTAGCCAAAAGGGAAAACCCATTTCCTTTTCAGCATTTATAGGCACTACTATGATGTGCCTTTGGATGGTATTGATCGGCTGGGCATTTCGATAGATTAGCGTAGTCGCGTTACACTTGCTCAAAATCCCCTCGGTCAGATTACCCAAGAAAGAATCCGAAATCCCACCCTGCTTGTGCAAGCCAAGAATAATATCAGAAACCTTGTTTTCCTTTACCACATTAGTTATTCCATTCACAATGTTGGAATCATAACGGATTAATTCCGTCAGAATATTATCCGTAGCAGCGGCCAAAACACTGGCCTTTTCCAATAGCTTTTTGGCATTTTTCTCCAGGCTTTCATCTGTTGAATCTGTAGGAATAATATTCAATGCCAACAGGTTATTCTTTGCTGATTGGGATTTCACCGTCACCCCAAGATTTATCAACTCTTCAATATTTTCCGGATAATTAATTGGGATAAGTATTTTTTCCTTGGCCTCTTCATCCTCCTCCTCTTCATCTTTCTTGCCTTGATTTTCCTGGATCGCAATCTTAGTAGCGCCACGTTGAGCCACAAAGGAGGCGATGGTACAGGTCACCAAGATCATCAAGATGGTGCCGTTCAGAATGGCCTCATTCAATAGCCTAATTTCAGTCCCATCAGGAGCCACGCCAATTTTTATCTCATAGCCTACTAATACAGCCGCAAGAGTTGCCGCTGCCTGGGCATTACTTAAGCCAAAAATAATATCCCGCTGGGCTGTACTGAACTTGAAGGTCTTTTGAGTCAGGGTAGCTGCTAAATACTTCGACAGGGTAGCCACTACGGTCATGGTCACCGCAACAATGATGGTTTCCGTATCATTGAAAAATACGCTGTAATCAATGAGCATCCCTACTCCTATCAGGAAAAAAGGAATAAAGAGCGCATTCCCCACAAATTCAATCCGGTTCATCAACGGAGAGGTATGCGGTATAAGTCTATTCAAGGCAAGCCCCGCCAAGAAGGCTCCGATAATGGCTTCTATCCCGGCCGCTTCCGCCAAGAAAGCACCCATGAACACAAGTCCCAACACAAATATGTATTGGCTGATGTTGTCCTCATTCTTTTTAAAAAACCATCTCCCCACCAAAGGAAATCCCAATGTGACGATTAGGGCAAAAACAATAACTGATATGATCAGTCGGATCCAGAATTCATTATTTAGCTCCCCTGTTGCCATTCCGGCAATCACTGCTAATACCAATAGGGCCAAGGTATCGGTAATCATGGTCCCTCCTACGGTGATATTTACCGCCTTGTTTTTGGTAATCCCCATCTTACTAATGATAGGATAAGCGATGAGGGTGTGGGAGGCAAACATACTGGCAAGCAGCACGGAGGTCATGATATTGAAATTAAGAACATACAACCCCGCCAAGATCCCCAAGCTCATCGGTATTAGAAAAGTAAAAAGCCCAAATACGATACTTTTGGAGCTGTTTTTCTTAAAGTCTGCCAAGTCAATTTCCAACCCAGCCAAAAACATTATATACAATAATCCAACAGTTCCGAAAAGAACAACACTGCTATCCCGCTCCAGCAGATTAAATCCATATGGGCCGATGATTGCTCCAGCGATGATCAAGCCTATTAGCTGAGGTATTTTCAGCTTATTGAGCAAAAGAGGCGCAAAGAGAATAATGAATAGAATGATCGAAAAAATCAGTACCGGATTGCTTAACGGTAAAGAAAAATTTAAGTCACTGAGTAAAATCATTCCTTTTATTTAGTTAGAATCACAGTTTTGTCGCAAAATAATTCTAAAAAAGTTCTTCTACTAATTTTGAAGAAATCTGTTTTAGATAAGCATTAAAAACTAAAAGCTCCGAGAAATAATTCCCGGAGCTTTTAAACTTATATTACTGCATTGATATTCAAATCAATAATATCTGACATCGGTATCAGGATTGGCACGCTGAAACTGCTCCACCTGTCTTCTGTTAATTCTAGTATTAAAGCATTTAAGCTCTTCCAAATTTCTCAATCCCATTACTGGTTTCAAAGTCCTTGCGTTGGTATTGGCTATATCCAAACTTCTCAAGTCATAAAGGTTATCCAATCCATTAAGTCTTTTGATATTGGTACCTGATAGGTTCAACTCTTTCAACTTGGTCAACTTTGCCAACGGCCTCAGGTCCTCAACCCCCGTGTTAGAAAGGTTCAACTCTTCCAACTCGAACAAATTCACCAATGGCGCCACGGACATCACTGGGGCCTGCGTAATGCTAATTTTCTGCAAGCGTTCCATTCTACTCAGTGCACTGATATCCTGCAAAGGCACATCTCTGATCTCAAGCTCCTTTAAGTTGATAAAAGCCGTCAGAGGCTCCAGATCACTGATCCTTTCGCCTGAGATTTTCACAGTTGTGCTAGCAGTAAACTTATGCAGTTCGCGGGTTGATGGGTTCTCTCCAATCCCGAATTGATCCTTGAAGACACTCTTCCAAACGCCTTCCAAACCTCTCCACCAGGTATTCAACTCTTCAGAGCGGAAAACTATGTTGGTTTGCGGATTTATTTGTAAAAGATTTTCAACCTCCCACTTAGGCACCTCTGTTTTATCTACATCCACAAAATCAAGGTTCTTTAAGAAATTCAGAGATTTGATAGATTTGATTGGTGTTTCTTTGAGTTCAACGATTGTTAACCCATTCAGATTCTCCAAAGCCTCTACGCTCGTCACTGCAGAACTGTTGGCCACAAGCTTTTCCAAGGTTTTCACCTCTGCCAAAGGACTTAAATCATGAACCTTAGTGTTTGAAAGATCCAATTCCGTGATCTTTTTGAATTTAATCACTGGTCGAAGATTCACAATCTGACTGTTGGAAAGGTCTAAATTGTCACTACCCACCAAGCTGGAAAGGTCCTCTACTGAAGGATTGTCCGACAAACCGGGGTAGTTTTTCAAAAGAACCTCTCTCCAGCCCTCAGGAAGGGTGCTCCACCAGCTTTGTAGATTCTCCACATTATGGATAAGAAGCACACTTCTATTTCTTCTGGTAAACTCGTCGGCATTTTTCTCAGAAATACTGCTTCTATCAGCATAAACCCGCTGCAGAGACTTTTTCTGATCCAAGGGAGACAAGCTGCTTACCTCAGTCCTATTGATGTTTACTGTTCTTAGGTTTTCCAAGTCAGCCAGAGGCGTCAAGTCCAGAATATTTGTCTCCTCCAGCTTGATATACTCCAGATTGGAAAGCTCAGACACGTATTCATAATTGATCAAATAGTTGCCCGTGAGGTTCAACCTTCGAAGGTTTTTAAGCTCATTAATGCTTTCCATATTGTTGAACCCACTCTCGGTCAGATCAAGCTCCTCTAGGTTGCTAAAGTTGTTCAATACGCCAAAGCTACGGATTGGAGTATTGGCGACTTTTAGCGTTTTAAGATTTCTCAGCACACTTAGCACTTCGATATCGTAAACTTTAGTATTGGAAATATCCAAGTATTCCAACGCTTCTGAATATTTGATAAACTGAATATCCTCAGTCGGGGTATTCGATATATCCAGATGCTTAAGATAAGTCACGTGGGAAACAGGTCCCAAATCCTCAATATTGGTGTTGCTCAAATTAATGTATTTGAGATCACGCAGGGCATAAATAGGAGTCAGATCAAAAATCCGCTCTCTACCCGATAGGTCAATGCTATCAATTGAGCTCATTTTGGTGATCACATCCATCCCCACCGAATCACCTTCGGCTATACCAAAGTTCTCTTCGAAATAAGACCTCCATTCATAAGAAAGGCTTTCCCACCATTCAGCCAATTCTTTATCACGGCTCAATTTGGTGGTATACATACTTACTATCTTGAGATCATTGGATTTGGGATCAAGATTAATCTCAATAAATCTAGGTTTGGTATTCTCAATTTTTTCACCTTCAATTCCCTCCGCGGAAAGAATTCGGTCCAAGGTCACAATAAAAGACAATTCCTCATTATCCCTGAGAAAAGGTTTAACCTCCTTGATGTTGAATTTGAAATTGGCGTGGCGGAAAAAAAAGTCCACGTCTTTCAGGTAGGCCGTCACATCCTTATTGGTAATTACCTTTCTGTCCAGCAAAAGATCGTCCTCAACCTGAACTTTACCATCTCTGAAGATTTTGACAAAGCTCTCCCTGATCATGACGTCTTTGTCACGAGCAGAGGTTTCCCTATTTCCAACTGTGTTGAGGAAATACTCCAGGAATTTCACCTGATCTTCAGCTTTGGATGAAAACTCCTTTACCTCCTGCTTGGTATAGGTACCCATTTCTTGTGCAATCACTGCCGCTAAGGGTCCACAGAAGGCAATTACTAAGCAAATTACCTTATTTCTGATCATAGATGTACTTTAATACGGCATCTTCATCCCCTTCTTGAAGCTTTACAAGATTGGAAATCAGCCACCCTGTATTGAAACCAGGCCTGTTGAACTGGGCGAGTTCAAAGTACCAGTTGTCAATTTGGAAAAAATGAAACTTCAGGTCGGTCACATTCTCAAATTTGAAATGACCTTTTTTGATTTCATAAAGAAACAATGTCAAATAATCCGGCTCATAATCGGTAGGCGTATACGATTCCGGCTTAGGGTTTTCTTGAAAAGCCCTTCTCAGATTCATAAAATCCAATTCATGGCTTAACGGGTGAAGGAACTGCTTCTTGGAACCAGTGTCCTTGTCGAAATATTTTTTGAATGGTTCAAAACCTACCCGTTCAATTACCCACTCGTAACCCAAGCCTTCAGGCTGGAGCTTCATGAACAAAGTCACATTCTCGGACTTGCCCTGGTATTTGAAGGTGGTTTGTACCTCGGCAAACCATTCCCCCTGATGAAAATCAAGGTATTTAGGCTGCTCTTCATTGATTACATCCACGACAAATTCTTTCTTCAGTTCAGCTTCAATGCTGGAAGTCTCATTGTCAAATAGAATATCGAGGAATTTTTTGCGGAGATCGGTACTTCTGTACTCAGCGTCATTGGAGTAATACCGCTTTTTGCCATCCTGGCTTTCTTCAGCATTAAACCTTCTAAAAAATTGGTTTACTTGTTTGGTTGAGGCGGCAAATCTGCCATCATCCGCAGGTTGGCCGGGGGAGTACAAACCCTGCCCCGGCGCAAACTGAATGGATGAAATAACTAATAGTACTAATAAGATTGTTTTTCTCATGAGGTAGTTTCAGTCACACGAATATCACCTAGCATTACGTCCCAGAACTCGATCGTTCTACCCGCAACCTGAGTGGATTTTCTTTCCACATAGATGGTGATGTCTTTTTTGGTGGTATCTCTATAGTTTAGACCAGCTTCTTGAGATGTACCTTCAAATCTTTGGTACACGGTAACTACACCTACGAATCTACCGTCAGGCTGTCTTTCCAAGTCACTGATGTAATGGATATCATACCAACTGATATTTACCCTATCATAGTTCAATGCCATCAACCTTTCGAAGTATCTTCTCACTTTGTAGTAAGCCACTTCTTTGGTGTTGATAGATGAAACACCCATTTCAGCACCTGGAGCAAAAAGCTCTTCAGCTCTATCCATTACACGGTTAGCTTCAGAAAACTGCGTCTCTTTGCTTCCGATGATGCTGATGTACTTGCTAAGATCCTTTACTTTTTCCAATGCCAATGAATCTATGGCTTGTTTTCTCTGAGGGCTAATGTCGTTAGACTGAGCAACGGCTACTGCTGAAGTCAGCAAAAACATTAGGATAAATGAAGGGAAGTATTTTTTCATTTTGTAAGATTCTATTTTTTATAAGGGTTGGGATTATTTATCGTCTACGACGTAATTCTAATTCAGTCACTCTACCGTTGTTGTCCACACGTACGTCACTGATGAAGTTGAGGTTCTTCTTGGTGTCTTTTAAGTAGTTGAGATACTTTTCGATGGTGGTAGGCTCATCATAATCCTTCATACCGTTTTCCTCATAGATCACAATCAATACTGGGGTCTGCTGATTTGCAAACATAGAAAGGGCTTCTTGAATAGATGAATTAGCACTGTTTACGTTTGAAGAATTAGCAATTGAGTTGAAGTAGTTTTCAAGCTTACTTACAGCTTCCTCTTCAGCACTTGGCTGGGCTGGTGCAGGAGCTGGAGCCGGCTCTTCTACTGGCTGCGGTTCAGGAGCCGCCTCAGTCACTTTTTTCTTACTTTTACAAGCACCCATTGCTAATAGGCAAAATAGAGCTAGGGTCATTAACCTGCTCAAAGGGGATTTTGCAGTTCTTTTTTTCATGTTTGATTTAGAGGGATTGTTTAAATTGTTTTTTTCGTTGTCCCACCTTTTGCAAAAACCATTCCATATCTGGAAATAATCCATTTTTGGAAGTTTGTTTGCAGTCGGCAGATGTGCTTAGATTTCGATGCAATATTGCAAGGAATAAATCGATAAAAAAAGGTGTTGATATAATTATTTTTACACCTCTTAACATATTTTAAGTATTGGTCTAAGTTCTTAAGTAATAACGAAAAAAGCCTCTCTTATTTTAAAGAAAGGCTTAGGTGTTCAATAACTAGTTGTATTAATCAAAGAGCTCGCTCAGCTTGTTCTCCAAGCTAGGTCCACGGAGGTCTTTGGCTATGATATTTCCGTCCGGATCGATCAAATAAGTGGCTGGAATTGCATTGATTTGATAGAGGGAGGCTGCTTCAGAATTAAAATATTGAAGGTCCGAAACCTGAGTCCAGGGCAAGCCGTCCTCTTTGATACCTCTCAGCCATGCCTCTCTGGTTCTATCCAAAGACACCCCAAATACCTCAAAACCCTTTTCATTGTACTTATTGTACAATCTCACCACATTAGGATTCTCCTCTCTACAAGGCTTACACCAAGCAGCCCAAAAATCAATTAGCACGTAATTACCTCTCAAATCGGATAAATTCACCGTCTGGCCCTCGGGATTAGGAAGTGAAATCTCTGGGGCAGGCTGTCCTATTGAAAGGGCTCGCATGTCATCCAATTGGGATTTAAGCGTGGTAATCATCCGCGTATTGGGGTATCGCTGGTCAAGATCATTGACCACACTGTCCAAAAACTGAAAATCGCTTCTTGGGTTGATCATCCCGATTGCAGCCAGTGAAGCAAAACTCCCATCCATATCCTGAATAGCCGCCTTTACCTTTTCACTCTGCCGACCCTCAAGTCCCATGGCTTTTTCCTGGATTTCCTTGATCCGTTCCTGGTTGTTGGCATTCATGGCCTCATAGTACTGGGAGTTCAACTGATTGACTTCCTCCTGATATTCTTCAGTCAGGCGGTCGATTTTTTTCAGCTGGTCGGTATCAGTTGATCCACTAATGTCTGGTTTTTCACTGGAGTTGAAATCATGCTTGATCTCCACATCCTCATTGTAAAGCGCCAAACGAATATTTTGACGGTTCATCAGATTCAGGTCATAGAACCCTGGACCATCCAAAGACAACGTATATTCGAATTTCCCGTCACTGCCAACCGCTATAGAGTCGATTGTTTCCTTGGAATTATCCTTGTATTGAGACAAAATCAAAGCTCCTTCGGGCTGATTCTGAAAGCTCCCGCTGATCACCACTTCCCCGTCAAAGGATTTCTCCTTATCGGTGGAGCAGGCAAATGCCAATAGGATAATGGCTGCAAATAATACGTTGTTCTTGAATGTACTCATATTAATTTTCTAATAGTTCAGTCAAAATTTTGCTGGCCACCTTGGGGTCTGCCTTTCCTTGGGACTGTTTCATCACTTGACCCATAAACATTCCCAAAAGTCCTTTCTTACCGGCCCTATATTCCTCCACTTTGGCAGAATTGGCAGCTATCACTTGTTCGATGATAGGCCTAATCGATCCTTCATCGCTTTCCTGAATCAGGTTCAGATCCTCGGCGATTTGTAGAGGAGTCTTTCCGTTTTGCTCAATCATCACCGGATAGATCTTTTGCGAAGCAACAGAGAAGTTAACCTTCCCCTCATCTATCAGGGCAATCAGCTCGGCTAATTGTGCCGGAGAAATTGGAAAATCAGAAATATGCAGGGTCAGCTCGTTTAGATATGACTTTACAGGCCCCATCATCCAGTTAGACGCAGCTTTGTAATTTTTGGTTTTCTGGCAAAGCTCCTCAAAATATAAAGCTATTTCCTTAGAATCGGTCAATACACCCGCATCATAATCAGGCAGGCCATATTCATTTACAAACCTTTTGAACAACTCCCTTGGCAAAGAAGGCATCTCGGATCTTACGGATTGAAGCCATTCTTCAGAAATCAAAACGGGACTCAGGTCCGGTTCAGGGAAATAACGGTAGTCATTCAGGTCTTCCTTGCTTCTCATACTGGAAGTAGTACCAGTAGTCGCATCAAAAGTCCTGGTTTCGGAAGGAATATCCTCCCCTGCTTCTATCATTTGAATTTGCCTTTCAAACTCGTGCTCGATAGCTCTGGCTACGTTACGGAAAGAGTTCATGTTTTTCACCTCCACCTTTTTACCAAAGGTGTCCGAGCCTTTCAACATCACCGAAATATTGGCGTCACATCTCAATGAACCCTCTTCCATATTGCCATCACAAATATCAAGATACCTTACCAATCTCTTGATCTCGGCCAAATAAGCATAAGCCTCTTCTGAAGACCTCATATCCGGTTCAGACACGATTTCGATAAGTGGCACCCCGGCCCGGTTGAAGTCTACCAATGTATCCACTTCCCCTGCAAGGTGCATAGACTTACCGGCATCTTCCTCCATATGGATTCTAGTGATGGCAATGGATTTTTCCGCACCGTTTAAAGTGATATAGACCTTTCCACCTTTACAGATCGGTCCTTTGTCCTGGGTGATCTGATAGCCTTTTGGAAGATCTGGGTAAAAATAGTTTTTACGCGCAAAAATGTTGGTCCTGTTGATCTCCGACTCACAGGCGATACCCATTTTCATGGCAAATTCCACGGCCTTTTTGTTGACCTTTGGAAGGGTGCCCGGGTGACCTAGGGTGATGACCGAAATATTCGTATTTGGCATATTGCCGTACTCCGTAGAGTCAGAATTGTACATTTTGCTCTGGGTGAGCAACTGGGCGTGGACCTCAAGTCCTACTACCAATTCATATTTATCTTTGATTTCTGCTGAAAGCATTCTTTATATCTATGGTTAAATATAGCCCTTCAAATTTGAAGTTCTATTTTTACAAAAACAAATCTTATTAGATTACTATAATTCGGCAAATAAACTCTTGGCCTTATCTATTACTGCCGGCAAACCCTCAAGCTTCTTGCCGCCTGCGGTAGCAAAAAACGGCTGTCCGCCTCCTCCACCCTGAATTTCCTTGGCAAGGTCTCGGACGATCTGCCCTGCATTCAGGCCTTTTTCCTTGACCAACTCCTCATCGATTATCACCGCCACTTGTGGCTTTCCTTGAATATCCGCTGCCAAAACAGCCACGATCGGAGCCAGCTCGTTTTTCAGCTCAAAGGAAAGCTTCTTCAAGGCATCCGCAGAAGGCAACGTCACTTGGGCGACCATTACATTCACCCCGTTTTGCACTTTGACCAGCTTTTTAAGCTCATCTTTTATTCCGGCCGCCTGGCTAAGGTGTAACGCCTCTATTTCTTTCTTAAGTTCATTTTTCTCCGCTACAAGTGCCTCAATGGCTTTTTTGAGGTCTTTAGGATTTTTAAGCATTTCCTGGACCTCCTTCACCAATTCCATTTGCTGATTAATAAAATCCTCAGCGGCATTGGCTGTAATGGCCTCAATCCTTCTCACTCCTGAAGCGATGGAGCTTTCAGAAATGATTTTGAAATAGCCAATCTTCCCTGTGGAAGGTACGTGGGTCCCTCCGCAAAGTTCCACTGAATAATCCGACCCAAAAGTAATAACTCGAACAAAATCACCATACTTCTCTCCAAACAGGGCTGTAGCCCCCATGGATTCAGCTTCTTGTATAGGCACGTTTCTTTTTTCGTCCAGTTGTATGTTTTCCCTGATTTTTTCATTCACCAGTTTTTCAACCTGCTGGATTTCTTCATCCGTCATTTTGGAAAAATGTGCAAAATCAAACCTTAACAGTTCATCATTAACCAAAGACCCTTTTTGCTGTACGTGGTCACCCAAAACCTTCTTCAAGGCTGATTGCAGCAAGTGAGTAGCCGTGTGGTTATTCATAGTAAGGGCACGCTTGATCCCATCCACTTTGGCTGTAAACGCTGCACTTGGGTTTGATGGCAGCTTGTTTACAAAATGTACGATCAGGTCGTTTTCCTTTTTAGTATCTATCACCTTTACGGTTTCTTCTTCACTTTGAAGCACACCCTTATCGCCTACCTGCCCACCGCTTTCTGCATAGAAAGGAGTGGTTTCAAGCACTACCTGATATTTGGTACCCTTCTTCTCTTTTATTTCTCTGTATCGCAGGATTTTGGTATCTGCCTCCAAGGCATCATAACCGACAAACTCCACCCCGTTGTCTTCATTCACCACAACCCAGTCGCCCGTTTCCTGCTCGGCAGCGGATCTGGACCTGGTCTTCTGCTTTTCCATTTCGGATTGGAAACCCTGCTCGTCTACTGAAAGCTCATTTTCCCTAGCGATAAGCGAAGTCAAATCCAATGGAAATCCATAAGTATCATAAAGCTCAAATGCAGTTTTGCCATCGATCACCTGCTGCCCATTTTCCTTTAATTCAGCTCTAATTTGCTCCAACCTCTTCAAGCCGTTTTCCAAAGTCCTCAGAAACGAGCTCTCTTCTTCAAAAATCACCTTGGCAATAAAGTCCTGCTGGCTGGCAATCTCTGGAAACATCTCTCCAAAATTTTCAGCCAACAATGGCATTAACTCATATATGAATGGCTTATTGAAACCCAAGAAAGTATACCCATACCTTACGGCCCTTCTCAGTATTCTTCTGATTACATAGCCTGCTTTATTGTTCGAAGGCAACTGCCCATCGGCAATTGTAAATGCAATCGCACGGATGTGGTCCACCACGACGCGGAAGGCGATGTCCAGTTTTTCTTCTTGCCCATATTGCTTGCCTGATTTTTTCTCCAACGCTGCAATGAAGGGCATAAACACATCTGTGTCATAATTGGAAGACTTCCCTTGGATGGCACGTACCAGCCTTTCAAAGCCCATTCCCGTATCCACGTGCGTGGCAGGAAGCGGCTTGAGGCTGCCATCGGACTGTCTGTTGAATTGCATAAAGACCAAGTTCCAGATCTCTATGACCTGAGGATGGTCTTCGTTGACAAGCGATTTTCCTGAAACCTCAGAAATTTCAGTTGCCGGTCTTAAATCTATATGAATTTCTGAGCAGGGACCGCAAGGCCCTGTATCGCCCATCTCCCAAAAATTATCCTTTTTGCTCCCAAAAATTATCCTGTCCTCATCCACTATTCCTTTCCAGAGATCAAAGGCCTCCATATCCTTATCCAACCCATCCTGTGCATCACCTCCAAAAACACTCACATAAAGCCTGTCTTTTGGCAATTTATACACCTCTGTTAATAGCTCCCACGCCCACTCGATGGCTTCTTTCTTGAAATAATCCCCAAAAGACCAGTTTCCCAACATCTCAAACATGGTGTGGTGATAGGTGTCCACCCCCACTTCTTCCAAATCATTGTGCTTCCCGGAAACTCTTAGACACTTTTGGCTGTTAGCCACCCTATTGACTTTAGGCGTCTCATTTCCAAGGAAATAATCCTTAAACTGATTCATCCCGGCGTTGGTAAACATCAGGGTGGGGTCGTTTTTGACTACGATGGGTGAGGAAGGGACAAAGGAATGCTGTTTGGTTTTGAAGAATTCTATGAAAGTATTTCTAATTTCTTTGGCGCGCATATATTAGGTGAATTGTAACCGATATTCGGAAATAAAATTTACTCTGTCTATCTTAGCAGGCATCACGGTAATGCTGTGTCCTGCCTAATAATAAGGCTACAAAATTATAAGAATTACCAAGGAATTAATAATGAGTAGGATAAAATATTACTATGATCCCAAGAGCTGCAAGTACGAAAGGTACACCCCCAGCAAATGGGATGTCGGCATCAACATTTTAGGCATAATCTCCCTGGCCTCCATTCTGGCCATCGCCTTCATCATGATGTTCAACCATTTCTTTGACAGCCCCAAAGAGCTGAAGCTCATCAATGAGAATAAAGAGCTCAAACTCTACTACTCCCTTTTGGAGGAAGAAGTCGAAGTGATCAATGAAATGATGGCCGACTTGCAGGACCGTGACGACAATTTGTACCGTGTCATTTTTGAATCCGAACCCATTCCCTCCTCCATTCGGAATGCCGGGTATGGCGGTACCGACCGGTATCGAAACATCAAAGCGAAGGGCCTTAATCAGGAAAAAATGATCCTGGACGTGATGGGAAAGGTAGACCAGCTCAAACGCAAACTTTATGTACAGTCGGTTTCCTATGATGAGCTTTCTGAAACGGCCATGAACAAAGAGGAGTACTGGGCATCCATCCCAGCCATCCAGCCCGTTCATAACGAGGAATTAAGCAGGTTGGCATCCGGTTTTGGCATGAGGTTGCATCCAATATTGAAAGTGCGCAAAATGCACAGCGGCATTGACTTCTCAGCTCCCAAGGGAACTCCAATCTACGCCACAGGCGACGGGGTGGTAGAAGTGGTAAAAACTGATTTCGGCGGTTATGGAAAGAATATCATCATCAACCATGGCTTTGGTTTTACCACACGCTATGCCCACATGAACGAATTCAACGTCAAGAGAGGACAGAAAGTAAAACGTGGCGACTGCATTGGATATGTAGGAAACACAGGAAGCTCTACTGCTCCTCACGTACATTACGAAGTAAAGAAAGATGGCAAATTTGTCAACCCTGTTCATTACTTCTTTAAAGACCTCAACCCGGCCGAGTTTGACAAAATCCTCGAACTGGCCTCCAGGGAAAACCAATCCCTATCTTAACCCACTTACTGCCCAGAGAATAAAATCCTCTGGGCAGTTTTTTTTTAAATTTGTCCGCGAAGAAGCCTTTGTGCCCCTTCTTTTTAACTTGGTGCCCTTTGTGACCAATTCCTTCCGCATAGGAGCTTTCCGGCTCCGGTCTTCCGTCTCCAAAACATTCCTCCCCTCATTGCTCAAAATCACTTTCTATTTTCCAATTTTAATTGTTATTTTTGGCAAACCTGCCCTGTGTATCGGGCCAATTTTATTATAAGAGTAAAGTGCCTTACAAAGAAAAAGAAATAGAGAAAAAGTATTATTCCATTGGAGAAGTGGCCGCTATGTTCAAAGTAGCCACCTCTTTGATAAGATACTGGGAGGGCGAATTTGAGATAATCAAGCCCAAAAAAGACAAGAAAGGCAACCGGCGCTTTACCAAAGACGATATCGAGAAGATCCGTCTAATTTATCATTTGGTAAAAGAAAAGGGCTATACCCTGCAGGGAGCCCAAGATATTATCAAAAAGGACCTCCATCAGGTGAGCGACAAGGCTGCCATGATTGAAAGGCTCCACAAGATCAAAAACTTTTTAATTGAAATCCGGGATAATATAAATGAACACCAAGAACGATGAGCACCTTTATAGTCTAGCACTTAGCCTGATCCCCAAGATCGGGCCGTCAGTCTATAAAAACATCATCAGTTACAGCGGTTCCGCTCAAAACTTTTTCAACCTTGCACCTGGCAAAGCCGCCAAAATCCCCCGCATAGGATCCAAGCTCTTAGAATTGCTTCGACAGAAAAATCAATACTTGGCCCAAGCAGAAAAGCTAATCCTGCAAGCCGAAAAATTAAACGTCAAGATCTTAACTTATGCCTCAACGGAATTCCCCAAGAGGCTCAAATCCATAGAGGATTCCCCCTCAGTTCTATTTGTAAAGGGAAACATTGATCTAAACGCTAACCGACTACTGGGGATTGTTGGCACCAGAAATGCCACTGATTACGGAAAAACCGTCACGCGAAAGATTATTGAGGAAGTGGCTCCCTTCCAGCCTGTCATTGTGAGCGGTTTGGCCTATGGGATCGATATTGAGGCGCACCGGGCGGCCCTGCAGCATGATTTGCCTACTGTGGCGGTGATGGGCTCGCCCATTGACAAGATTTACCCCTACCAACATAAAAATACCGCAGAGCAGATGCTTGAGACTGGAGGACTGATCAGTGAATTCAGACCAGGCAGCGATATGGTACCGGGGAATTTTCCCCAAAGAAACCGAATTATAGCAGGACTTTCCGATGCCCTTATCGTAGTTGAGGCCGCAAAAAAGGGAGGAGCCTTGATCACCGCTGAAATCGCCTTCAGTTACAACAAAGAGATTTTTGCCGTCCCAGGGAACCTGCAATCGCCCTATAGCGAAGGGTGCAACCAGCTGATCAAAACCATGAAAGCCAATATCTACCTTGGCACCAAAGACCTGGAGGAAGCTCTGTCATGGTCAAAAGGTTCTGAGGACCAAGAAAATCAACCTGTAGCCTTTTCGCTTGAGAACATTTCCGATGAACACAGGCCCATAATTGCAGCATTTTTAGAAAACCCCGAGCAGCAGATTGACCAATTGTCTTGGATCACCAATATCCCTATTTCCATGTTGGCTTCTTCTTTATTGCAATTGGAGTTTATGGGACTGATCAGATCCCTACCGGGGAAGACATATAAACTGGTAAAGTAAAAGCTTTAAACTTTACTTTTTATCCTTTCAAAAGCAGAATTGGCTTTATTGACTATATCTTGTGCGTCTTGCTTCTGTAGCCTTCCATCCTTTTTAAGAATCTCCCCATTCACCATCACCATGCTGACATTTCTAGGTTGGCCGGCTTCAACAAGTATATCCACCGCACTCGTGAATGGTGCCAGATTGAGCGCATTGGGATCTATTAATATCAAATCCGCCTGTTTGCCTGGCGTGATGGAACCTACCCTATCCCCAATTCCCAGAGACCTTGCACCTTCAATAGTAGCCATTTCCAATACCCTTTCCGCACCGATCTGAAATTCATCCTGAGCCATGGCATTGGTAATATTGAGGATATTTTTCATGATGGCAAACATATCCGCATTTCCAGAAATCGTGGTGGTATCTACTGACAAGCCTATCGTCGCCCCCTTATCGAGCAATTTGAGCATTTCAGGAAAACCATAACCGATTCTTAGCTCGCTAAAAGGTGAAATGCTGATGGAAGATCCTGCATCCACCATGGCTTCAATTTCCCAGTCAGTTGCCTGCATGCCGTGAATAAGCTGCAGCTTTTCATTCAGGAAGCCTGCCTTGGAGAGCCTAGCGATAACCCCTTCCCTGGAAGCATGGGTAGTGATGGGCAGCCCCAATTCACTGGCCCTCTGGTAATCATAAGTCCCTATTTCAATATTCCCTTCTATCCCCCTCCAGGCAAACCCCAGATCAAATAAGCCCGAGTTATTATAGTTATCCCAATCAGCTTTCAGCTTTTCTAACGGTGCAAAATCAATGGCCTCCTCACTGCCTCTGCCCACAGCATTCCCAAATGAATATCGGGCACGGACACCGGAGGCCTCAACCCCTTCCAGGCTGGCCACGGCATGCTCAAAACTCCGAACGTTATGACACCAGTTATGCAGGGTCGTAATACCGGAATCTATGGCTTCAGCGCCTGCGAGTTCACAAGCGACCTTCATGTCATCAGGAGTAAAGTGGGGCCCAACTTCCTGTTGGGTTTCAAAATACCCATTACCAGGAGGCTTTACCGACATACTCCGGAATAGCCCAGTCCAGATATGCCAATGGGTCTCCACAAAACCCGGCAGCAAAACCTTACCTTTCGCATCGATTACTTCCACCTCTTTTTCAGAAGTCAACCCATTACCTATTCGGGAGATTTGACCGTTTTCTATCAGGACATCTCCTCTTTTTAGGTTGCCCACAGATTTATCCATAGAAATAATCTGGGCATTGATAATCAAAAAGCTATTGCTCGTAAATTGCCCCTGTAATTGGTTGCCAAGGGCTTTGACCATCCCCAATGGCATTAGGCTGACCAAGCCCATCCCCTTTAAAAATTCTCTTCTTCCAAATCCTGATTTATACATGTTTATTATAACCAAGGAATGTAAGTACGGTTTAAGCTAAAAGTATTCTAACCGCTTTCTGGCTAGCAGTGGCAATCCCCAATTGATACCGTATTCCCTTTCTTCCGTAAGCCGGCCCAATTCATCATATTCGTACTCAAATACATCCCCCATTTCTCCGGGAGGCATCATTAGCAAAGTCGATTTGGCTCTCATGAGCCCCTGATCATTATAGTGGATGAACCAATCTTGCCTTACTGCTTCAAATGGAGATTCATAAAGGCTCTCCTTGATCTTCAGGCCATTTTCGTATTCATACTGATAATAAGCTATGATTTCTTCCTGATTATAATAATCCGTTCTCTTCAAAAGATCATTTTCATAAGCAAAGGTCCTCCACAGTTCCCGCTCCCGGTAATGCGTTTCCAATTCGATTGAACTCAACCTTCTATTGTCATCAAAGAACTGATACACTGTACGAGTCCATACTAACTTATCCATTCTGCCACCTGTTGGTTCCGGACTGCCCACTGCACTGGGATGTGAATAAGTTATTATTTCGCTAAGCAGATTTTGATGGTCATAGTTTAAGACTGAAACTGAAATGGTATCCAGTTCTGGGGAAAGTTGAAACCTTAATGCTTCTCTACCTACCGAATTATAGAGATGCTCCACATAATTGCGCAGAGAGGAGTTATCCATATTATGGTAATATAGCGTTTTGCTCAACTGTCCTTCGAGTTGCCGAAGATCACCACGCAGCATTTCCCTTACTTCTTCAAACCATTCAATTTCGGCTTCCGGGCTCCCATGCTCCTCTTCCCAATCGGCACACCCCCAAAACAGTAAGCCCACTACAAAAAATTTGACAAACCGGCCCATAGCTCATTGATTAACTATAATCAATTTACGCACAAACAATTAATTATCAAAAGTTTATCACTTCAAGACTATAACCTGAATCCAACTTAAACTAAAATCAGACAATCTCTGAGCCCTTTGATCCTCTGCGGTTAACTAAATGACTTAACATCAAACTAAATCAAACCTATCCTATTGTTCGGCAATCTCTGAGCCCTCTGATCCTCTGAGGTTATTTAAACTACTTACAATACATTTCCAAAAGCTCCTTCTTCTTCCCCTTCTTAATGGCTTTTTTTGCCATATATTTTCCCAAAGGTGACAGCAGCTTGAATATAAACGCAGGGCTTTCCATATTGCCCATCTCGGCCAAAATGAAGTTGGTGGCCAAGTCTTTTGGCAACCCCCGCTTGTCAGCCAGACCGTCATGTGCAAGCCCATACATAATTCTGATGGAATCTTCAAAGCCCTTTTGCCCGGGCTCAAGTTTTACGTGGAAGGTGATTTTATCATCATTGGGATTATGAAAACCATGTGGCTCCATGATGGCCACTTTATAGCTTTCTCCGGGTTGGAGGATTTTGGATTTGCCTCCTTCCTGTTTCACTTCCAATTGGCCTTCTTTGGCAGTGAAGGTTTCAGTATAGCAGGTATGGAAATGGAGAGGGTTGCCTCCTTTTGGAGCCAGCTCAATTTCCAGGAGCGTGTATTCCCTATTTGTTTCCTCGGAGGTCTTTAAAAAAGTAACTTTATCGTCAAAAATGGGATTGGTGATCGTTCTTTGCATTTCTTTGGGATTTTAATTCAACTTTAATTTAAATATGCCTACCCGCAATTGCACCCATAAGATGGCAAAAACTGCCAAATTCTTGGTCTGATGCTAGAATGATCCTTACTTCGGTCTTCGGTTTTCCGTCCCCAAAAGAAAAAAGTAATTAGCGAATGGCATCATTGCGGGTAATCATGAAATTATAAAATCCAACTTAAAATCTCAAAGAAACAGTATCCTTTTCACCTTATTCTAGGTAAAATCACTTATCAAACAATTCGCGCAAGGATGCCAGGGAGGCTTTTTTAACCACTTCCTCTTTGTATATGACCATTGGACCTGTTTTGCAGAAGTCCATGCATTTGGTCTTTATGATTTTAAATCTACCTTTATAAGTCGATTTGGTCGCCTCTTTTAGGTCACCGATAAGCTTTTTGCATCCGGCCGATTTGCAATCAGATCCTGTACAGACGAAGACGAATTCCCGATATTCTCCCATGCTAGTTAGTTAGTGGAAACATATTGCAGCAGCAATCCACAGATGTAAGCTCCATAGGTACCTACTGCATAACCCAACACAGCCAAAAGTACACCAACCGGCGCCAAAGATGGATTAAATGCTGAAGCCACAATCGGGGCAGAAGCTGCTCCACCCACATTCGCCTGCGAGCCCACAGCTACGAAGAAAAACGGCGCCTTGATCAAATAGGCAATCACCAACATGATAATCACGTGCATGGACATCCACACCAGTCCTACCAAGAAAAGAGTAGGGTTATCAAAAATGGCCAATAAATCCATCTGCATCCCGATTGTTGCCACCAAGACGTACAATAGCACACTTCCCAATCGGGATGCCCCTGCGCCTTCAAGGTTTCTAGCCTTGGTAAATGAAAGTACCAATCCACCCGTGGTGGCTACCACGATGATATAGAAAAAGGGTTTGTCCAAAGAATAATCACCCAAGGCAGGGAAGTTTGTAGCAATAAACGGTGCCATGAAGTCCGCCACCAAATGGGCAAAACCAGTAAGGGCAAAACCCACCCCCAAGATCTTCATGGTATCCACCATGGTTGGGATTTTCATGATCCCGGCCCGGTATTTTTCCACCTTGTCCTGCAGTTCATGGATGGCTGAGCTATCCGCCTTGAAAAGCTTGTCAATCACCTTGGGTTTGGCAGCCCAGTAAAGCAATACCGCCATCCAAACATTGGCCACTAGCACGTCAACGGCAATCATTTGGCTAAACAGCTCTGGGCTCGCCCCAAACATTTCCAGCATGGCCGCCTGGTTGGCTCCCCCACCGATCCAGCTACCAGCAATGGTGGCCAGTCCTCTCCATACCTCATCAGGTCCGGCACCGCCAATTACTTCAGGGGCAAAAAACGATACAATCAACACGGCCAACGGTCCACCCAAGACAATCCCTAAAGTCCCCGCCAAAAACATCACCAAGGCTTTTGGACCAAGCTTCATGATGGCCCTAAAATCTATACTCAGCGTAAGCAATACCAAGGATGTAGGCAGCAGATAATCTGCCGCCACTCTGTAAAGATTGGAAAATTCACCTGATATAAGGCCAAAAGAATTCAGTATCGCAGGAATGAAATAACACAGCAATATGGATGGGACCACCCTGTAAAACTTTGTCCAGAAAATTCGCTTGCTGGCACTAGTAGAAAAAACTAAGGCTAATATGGCTACCAAAATGCCTAACACTACGGCATCGTTGGTTATCAAAGGGGTGTTTTCCTGCATGGTCTTACTTATTTGACCACATAATTACGTCAAATGAGATAAAACCACAAGCCAAAGAAATAAAAGCTTTCCTATACCCTGTCCCACACGAGCATCAACTCACTGAGCATCATGGCAGTAGCTCCCCAAACCATTTCCTCATCAATATCATAATAGGGTACATCCATTTTGAGGTCATCCCTGAAATTCATGACCTTGCGCTTCTTGATGTTTTTGTCAATGAGATAACTGAACTCACATTCGATTACCCGTTTCACTTCCCTAGGATCGGGCTGAAACTGGGGTTTTTCATCTATAAAACCTAAATAAGGTGCCACCACAAAATTGCTAGGCGGTATAAAGAGTTTGGAAAGCTGGCCAAAGACTTTGACCTTTTCCATATTAATTCCGATCTCCTCATAGGTTTCCCTTACCGCAGTGGTCTCCAGACTTTCGTCATTTTCCTCCCACTTACCACCTGGGAAAGAAACCTGCCCACTGTGGGCGCCCCTGTACACTGGCCGTTTGATAAAAGGAATGGCCACGCCGTTTTTATTTGGGTAAAATAAAATGAGAACTGCCCCCCTCTTGGCACCTTTTGGCTCTTTGGTATAGAACCTGGCTTCATCCAAAGGCTCTGGCGCCATCAATATCTGTCCCTCTCTTCCCGGCAATGGTTTTTTCAAATTTCGTTCAAATCTTCTAATAACATCTTGAAGCTTCATTGAGGAAAATTTAAATTAGAGAGCTTTTTTCTTAAATACTGCTCTGATTGGTATTTGGTCGTGCTAAATGGATGGTGAAATTCTACATAACGATGTTCATCAGGAATGATCAGCCAGATCCTGGGAAGAAAATACTCCCCCTCCTGCACATGCCCCGCAACCAACAAATGAGAACCTGTCACCCACACCGCGTCTTCAAAGATGCCCATGGGCCCCATAAAAAGCAGTCTTTCCTTCATCCCATTCGCCCGAAAATATGCCACTTCACTATCCGGGTTGAATCCTACTCTTCCATCAGCGTCTAAATCAATCTTATAATCATATAGATCGACTATTCCTTTGTCCTCCGGGTGCACAAATTGGTGTGCCTTTAGAGGGTAATCGCTGTTCATCCCATATTCTTCAGGCCATTCAAAAACTTCATATTCCGTTTGCCTATGCATTTTAAATGCCATCTTATCAAACTCCCGCCCCTGCATCTGCCAATGCTCAATCCAGCGGGGCATCTTCTGAATGCCCATGTGTAGAATCTGTTCATATTTGGGTTGATTGGCAAGAGATTCTGTTTGCTCCTCGCTGTCCTGATGTTCTTCTTGCGGGCTGCTGCAAAAGGCTAGCAGCAGGCAAAATAGCGAAACTAAAAAATATGTAAAGTTTAACTTGGTCATATTTAGATAAAAATCCTAAATAAAAAAAGGTTCGAGCATTGCCCAAACCTTTTCTTGTTCTATCAAACCTATTAAACCTATTGTGCATTATTCAATCGATTGAATAACCTGTCGGAAAGGTATAAAGATTTTTTTAAACGTCAAACAAACGTTTGCATAGAATTTTTTGGGCAACTTTGGAGGGATATATTTCCACCCTACTTTTGGTGTATTTTCAAGCACACCTACCCATAACTACCAAAACTTATTCCAAAAATCCTTATTGGCTGGTTTATTTTATTCGGATGTAAATTTTTCGGAAATTTTAGTTATTAGGCCTCCTTAAAACTCCCCCTCGCCTCGTCTGTCAGTATGCCTTCGAAGATTATTGAAATTGTCTGGTCATAGATATCAGCAGGCTTTGTCACCAACCCGCTCATCATCTGATCCGGAAATTGATCCAAAAACTTCGGATCCATCAGGTTTTGGATGGCTGAACTGTAGATGAGTACCACAATAGTCTTATTGATGTGCGACCCGATAAATCCCTTTTCTACCCCCTCCTCTATCAAGCGCTGAAATCTCAAAAATGCGGAATCCCGGATATACTCCTGCAATTCGGTCCAAATCTCTGGAGCATGTTCCCTCAGATCGGCCAAAAGCTCCGGATTGATCGGGGCCAAATCTTTGGCAATAATGGTCAAAAACGATTTGAGCTTAATGGGGAAGGGAATGTGGGTGTTACTAATCAAAGCCTCAACTTTGATGGAAAGCTTGCTCCGCAAAAGATCAAAAGCAGCCGAAAGCAGTTCAAACTTTCCTGGAAAATATTTGTAGAGCGTTTTTTTACTCATCCCCAAGCCTTGGGCGATATCGTCCATGGTAGTGTTTTTATACCCCTTGTTCAAAAACAGCTTGTACGCCTCTGCCAGGATTTTGGCCTCTATGTCCGCCTTTTTACTCATAATTAGATTTTTAGCTCTTGAATTCAGCAATAGGCAGAAACTAAGTTTTCTACCCGCTTTCAAAATTGTAGCTCAATGACCAATTTTGCAACAAATATAGGAAACTCGGCCTTTCACTGTCCGAAATTAATCAAGAATCAGACCGATTGTCCGCAATTTTCAGCCAAAAGCGCTAGTTTTGGGAATTGAGTTTTCGGCAAACCCCAACCCTTATCTTTTATGAGCCAAACGGATAAAAAATCAGCTGCCAAGGATCGAATAACCGCCCTCTCGGAGCAGATAAACTATCACAACCACCTTTATTACCAAGAAGACCGCACTGAAATTTCCGACTTTGAATTTGACCAACTGCTTGAGGAACTCATCGCACTGGAGACCGAATTCCCTGAATTTTTAAAGGAGGATAGCCCCTCCCAGCGGGTAGGTGGCACCATCACCAAGGATTTTGAAACCGTGGAGCATCGCTATAAAATGCTGTCTCTTGGCAACACCTATTCCGAAGAAGAACTCAAGGCATTTGATGAGCGGGTGGCCAAAGGACTCGGTCACCGGAACTATAGCTACTTCTGTGAACTCAAGTTTGACGGGGTAGCGATCAGTTTGGTGTATGAAAACGGCAAACTGGTCAGAGCAGTCACTCGGGGTGATGGCTACAAAGGCGACAATGTGACTGCAAATATCAAGACCATCCGAAATATTCCCCTTACCGTAATAGGTGAGGATATCCCAGACAGCTTTGAAGTACGTGGAGAGATTTTTCTTCCCAGAAAAGAATTTGATAGAATAAATCAAGAACGTGCTCAAAATGAAGAGGCCCTTCTCGCCAATCCGCGGAATGCCGCCTCAGGCACCGTAAAGATGCAGGATAGCAGCATTGTGGCCAAAAGGCGCTTGAATTGCTACTTCTATCAACTTCTTGGAGAGGACCTTCAAGTATCTCAGCATGATGAGGCTATACACTTACTGGAAAAGTGGGGCTTTAACGTTTCACCTACCTACCAAAAGTGTCAAGATGTAACAGAAGTATTGCAATACATCGAGCTTTGGAGAGAGAAAAGATTTGAATTGCCCCTTGAAACTGACGGCGTGGTTTTAAAAATCAACTCCTATGACCAGCGGGAGGAGCTTGGCTTTACCGCCAAAATCCCACGATGGGCAATTGCCTATAAATATCAGGCAGAAAGTGCCGAGACTGAACTTCTATCCATCACCTATCAGGTGGGTCGAACAGGTGCCATCACGCCCGTAGCCCAGCTGAAGCCCGTATCTCTGGCGGGGACCACCGTGAAGCGTGCCTCCCTGCACAATGCCAATGAGATATTGAGATTGGACCTTCATGAAGGGGATTTTGTGTTTGTTGAAAAAGGCGGCGAAATCATCCCTAAAATCACGGGAGTTTCTCTTGACAAAAGAAGATCTGACACAAAACCCATTTCCTACATCACAGAGTGCCCTGAGTGTGGCACATCGCTGATCCGAAATGAAGGAGAGGCCAAACATTATTGCCCCAACGCCCAAACCTGCCCGCCACAGGCCTTGGGTAGAATTGAACACTTTACCCACAAACGGGCCATGGATATTGACACTATGGGTACCGAGCGGATCCGGGCATTGATTGAGCAGCACCTTATCGTGTCGCCAGCAGACATCTATGAGCTCCCCGAGAAAAAGGAGCAACTCCTGGGCTTGGAGGTCAACAGCGATCAGTACACCAAAAGCAGCGAGGGGTATTTATTCGTGTCCTTGAAGAAGGCCCTTTATGCCATCACCAAGACTATCCCTTTAGCCCAAATAGATAATTTCTTGGCAGAAAATGAAGGTGTAGAGCAAAGGGAATTGCTGGAGAAATTTGAAAACTATGTGCGAAAAGCCAAAAAGAACATAGCCTACAATGTTCCAGTTATTTGGCGCCTGAAAGATGCCCTACAGAACAGTTCTTTTGACCATATAGAAGATTACCTACCCGTACCGGTGGTACTAGCCGTGATATTTAAAAAACCAGCCGAGGATTTTAGGACTATTTGTAGAAAGGAAAATACCGTGCACGATATCATGCTCAAATATGAAGGCAATGTAGATGGAGCTCAAACTGAGCAAATAAACCGGATCAAGGGAAACACTTTCCAAGAAGGCGTAGTCAGCAACATGGTCAAAGGCATCGAGGAATCCAAAAAGCAACCCTTTGAAAAGGTGCTTTTCGCTTTGGGCATCCGCAATATTGGTGAAAACACGGCCCAGCTACTGGCCAAACATTTCAAAAGCATTGAAAAGCTCAAAGCTGCTAGTCCAGAAGAGCTGTTGGAGATAAATGGAATCGGAGAAACTTTGGTAACCAGCCTACAGGCCTTCTTTCAAGATGAGGAAAACAACCGCACCATCGAAAGGCTAAAAAACCATGGGCTTCGGTTTGAAATCGAGGAAAAAGAGCAGAAGCTGGAAAGCAGATCACTGGAAGGCATGAAGATACTTGCATCCGGCAAGCTCAACCATTTCAAGCGTGATGAGATCATCGAGGTAGTACAAAGCCATGGAGGCACATACGTAAAGTCAGTATCCAAAAGCCTTGACTTCATCATCGAAGGCGAAGACATGGGCCCAAGTAAAAAAGAAAAAGCCGAGAAATTGGGAGTAAAACTGATATCAGAGCAGGAGTTTATGGATCTGATCAGCTAATCAATTTCCCCTAATATGTAAATTCTTCTGTCCTCGGTCTTCGGTCTTCCGTCCAGTCAACATTAATGCGGACAACATATCTCAGTAAAAGCAGATTTTAATTTGAATAAAGCAAAAAAACCATAAATTGCTTTAAATTTAAGCCATGGAGTGGATAAAAAAGATATTTATTGGGCACAGGGTTTCCAAGCAAAGCAGGGTTCCAGGCAAGCACAATTTGGTCAAGTTTGACCGAATCAAAAACATATCCATCATAGCGGCCAATGAGGCCGAAGCCACGGAAGCCCAAAAGGCTCTCCCAAGCCATTGGCCCCATGCCTTGAACCTACATTTCATTTACAAGGAGAAAAATCCTGCAACGGAATGTTTTGATTACATGGATTTTAACCTGCTGGGAAAGCCTAATGAAAAGATAAGGGAATTTGCCAGCCATACTACAGACTTGGTACTGGTCACGCAGGAGGAAATGGACCCACTCTCAGCCCACCTGCTTCAGATGTTGCCCAAGGTTTACCGGGTGGGGTTCTTTAATGAAGCTAACCAAGTTCACCTGGATTTTATGCTTAAAAAGGAAAACATTTCCCTGACCGAAAACATTGATAATCTGATCAAGTATCTCAAAAAGATCAATTAATCCCAAAATCAGACCCTGGTCTGGTTTCGGATTTAATTCTGAATCATAACCCGAATATATACGAAATGAAAAAATTAAAAGGCACGGGCGTAGCCATGGTCACGCCTTTCAATGAAGACTATAGCATCAATTACGGGGAAGCCGAACAACTGATCAACCACCTGATCAAAGGCGGTGCGGATTACTTGGTAATCCAAGGCACTACTGGCGAGACCGCCACCCTGACAAAAGAGGAAAAGAAAGAGGTGCTGAGGCACGCCATCGAAATCACGGCAGGACGTGTACCAATTGTATACGGCATCGGTGGAAACAACACCCAAGCTGTGCTGGATGAGATCAAGACAACTGATTTTAAGGACATTGCTGCCATATTATCTGTCAGCCCTTATTACAACAAACCAAGCCAGAAGGGGATTATTGCACACTTTACCGCAATCGCCGATGCCAGCCCAGTGCCGGTGATCCTATACAATGTGCCGGGCCGAACCATGTCAAACCTGACGGCCGACACCACATTAGCATTAGCGGCTCATGAGAATATCATTGGGATAAAAGAGGCAAGCGGAAATCTGGAACAATGCATGTCTATAGCAGCCCAGCGGCCTGATGGCTTCCTGCTGATTTCTGGAGATGACCTGCTGACCACCTCTATGCGTGCAATCGGAGCTGACGGGGTTATCTCAGTATTGGCCAATGCCTATCCCGAAATCTTCAAAACCATCTGCCACGGCAGCATGGAAGAGTCCAAAAAGGCCACTTTCAAGCTTCTGGAGATCAATCCACTCATGTATGCGGAAAGCAACCCTGTAGGCGTCAAAAACCTCCTGATGCACCTAGGCGTTTGCGGTGACCAAGTCCGCCTACCACTCCTCAGAGCATCCAAGGAACTGGATTTGAAAATCAATACAGCAATGGAGAAAGTTTGAATGGTGGTTTAAGGGCTTATGGTTTAAAGTTTAAGGTCTAAGCTTTAAACTTTAAACCTTAAACTAGGCCCCAGGCCGATAACCAAAAAAGGTGACCGATATGGCCACCTTTTTTATTACTTTGCTTCAGCATTTTTTATGTCCTGAACTTCTTTGCGAATATCTTGAGCGATATTCTTAAGATCTTGCATGCCTTTTCTTACTCGAGTACCAGCTGCTTGATTTTTCTTGTCATAAAATTTCTCAAAATCAGCTTCCATGCCCATTACTAGATCCTTGATTTCATTAAATCTGTTCATAATAAAAATTAATTTGTTGGTTGATGATAAGTTTAATTTTTCGTTGAATATAGGTAAAATGTTTATAAAACAACAGACCTGCCAAATTTTTTGATCTAAAAATTATTCCCCAAAGGAGACTGCTAGGGCTGATTTTTTATAAAATCCGCTTGTCAACTTGTCTTTAACGGCCTCAAACGCCGCTATAGTTTCACGGACGTTTTCCAAAGTATGTACGGCCGTCGGGATCAATCTCAAAATAATCATCCCTTTAGGCACTACCGGGTATATAACTACAGAACAAAAGATGTTATAGTTTTCACGAAGATCTTTGCTCAAAGTAGCCGCTTCACCAATTGTACCATTTAATACCACTGGTGTCACCGGAGATGTCGTTGTTCCTATATTAAAGCCTTTTTCTTTCAATCCGTTTTGAAGTGCATTCACCACTTTCCACAGGTTTTCTTTCAATTCCGGCCTGTTTCTCAACAATTCCAGACGCTTCAAGGCCCCTTCCACCAATAACATCGGCAGGGACTTGGCGAAGATCTGAGAACGCATGTTGTACTTCAAGTAATGGATGATCTTCTCATCACCGGCAATGAACGCCCCGATGCTGGCCATAGACTTAGCAAAAGTAGAGAAGTAAAGATCAATGCCATCCTGTACTCCCTGTGCCTCACCTGCGCCTGCGCCAGTGGCACCCATGGTACCAAAACCATGCGCATCATCGACCAAAAGTCTGAACTGGTATTTCTCCTTCAAGGAAACTATTCCTTTGAGGTTACCCATGTTGCCAGTCATACCAAAAACGCCCTCGGTGATTACCAAGATACCGCCTCCAGTCTCATTTGTCAACTTTGTAGCTCTTTGAAGTTGCTTCTCAAAGCTGTCCATATCATTGTGAGGGTACACAAACCGCTTACCGATGTGCATTCTCAATGCGTCTATAATACAGGCGTGACATTCGCTGTCATAGACAATTACATCCTTACGGTCCACCAAAGCGTCGATAGCCGACATGATCCCCTGATAACCGTAGTTCAGCAAGTAGGATTTCTCCTTGCCTACAAATTCCGCCAACTCATTTTCCAACTGCTCATGCAAATCCGTGTTGCCCGACATCATACGTGCCCCCATGGGGTAGGCAGCACCCCACCTTTTTGCAGCTTCTTCATCGGCCTTCCTGATCTCAGGGTGGTTGGCAAGACCCAAGTAGTTGTTCAAACTCCAGGTCAACACCTCTTTACCCTTGAATTTCATCCTAGGGGCGATTTCTCCCTCCAGTTTGGGAAACATGAAATAACCCTCTGACAATTCCGAATGCTTGCCCAATGGGCCAAGATTGGTATTTAATTTCTCAAATATATCCAAAGCTTTTAAAAGGTTTAGGTAATAACTCCTTGCTGGCTTTACAACGCCCACAAACGCCCAAAACTAATACATTTTGACTGTTACAACAAAAAAAAGCCTACAAATCAAATATTCTTTCAAAAGCTCATATTTATTTGCTTAATTCGTGTGATTCTTAGTTTAAGCCTACCCATACATGAGAAAAATCAATAAAATTTTAGTAGCCAACAGAGGGGAAATAAGTTTAAGGGTAATGAGGACTGCCCGCGAGATGGGCATCAAGACCGTTGCCGTCTATAGCGAAGCCGATCGAAACGCCCTGCACGTAAGATATGCCGACGAAGCCGTATGCCTGGGCCCTGCCCCATCGGCCCAATCCTACCTCTTAGGCGACAAGATTATTGAGGTCTGTAAGGAATTAAATGTGGACGCCATCCATCCCGGATACGGCTTTTTATCCGAAAATGCCCAGTTTGCCAAGAAAGTGACGGACGCAGGCCTAATTTTTATAGGCCCCTCTCCCGAAGCAATCGAAGTAATGGGAAGCAAGCTGGCTGCCAAGCAGGCCGTTAGCAAGTATGACATCCCCATGGTACCGGGTACCGAAGAAGCCATTGACGACATACCGGAAGCCAAGAAAACTGCCGCCGAAATCGGGTACCCAATCCTGATCAAAGCCAGTGCTGGTGGAGGCGGAAAAGGTATGAGAGTGGTTGAAAACGAAGAAGAGTTTGAAGAGCAGATGCAAAGGGCTATTTCCGAGGCTGTTTCCGCCTTTGGTGATGGTGCCGTATTTATAGAGAAATTTATCACTTCCCCAAGACACATTGAGATTCAGGTTTTGGGAGATCAACTTGGCAACGTAGTCCACCTTTTTGAGCGTGAATGCTCCGTGCAGCGCCGCCACCAGAAGGTCATAGAAGAGGCCCCGTCCGCGGTCATCACCGAAGAAAAGCGCCAAGCCATGGGCGAGGCGGCGATCGGTGTGGCAAAAGCCTGTAATTATTATGGTGCAGGCACCGTGGAATTTATCGTGGATGAAAACCTCAACTTTTATTTCCTGGAAATGAACACCCGACTGCAGGTGGAGCACCCCGTAACGGAACTCATTACCGGCATCGACTTGGTGAAGGAGCAGATCCACATTGCCGAAGGCCAGCCCATATCCTTTCAGCAGGATGAGCTCAAGATCAACGGGCATTCTGTGGAAGTGAGGGTGTATGCGGAAGATCCAAAAAACAATTTCCTCCCAGATATCGGAAAGCTGATAACCTACAAAAGACCACAAGGCCCTGGAATCAGGGTAGATGATGGGTTTGAGCAGGGCATGGATATCCCCATCTATTATGACCCAATGATAGCCAAATTGGTTACCCATGGGGAAACCAGGGAGAAGGCAATCGAGAGAATGGTAAGGGCAATAGATGAATACCAAATCACAGGGATCGAAACCACCTTGCCATTCTGCAAGTTTGTGTTGCAGCACCAGGCTTTTACCAGCGGGGATTTTGACACCAAGTTTGTGGAAAAGCATTTCTCCCCGGAGATTCTTGATGAAGAGTTCACCTCCGAAGAACAGAAAATATTGGCAGCGGCCGGTGTATTCTTATTGGAACAACAGAAACCCAAACACCAAATTGCGGAGAGCGGCACGGGAAGTGTGACCTCCAATTGGAAAAACAGACTAAAACATGGCTGAAATCCTACCTATTAAAGCTTGGCGGTATAACCCCGGATTGAGTTCGCAGATAGAGGAGCTCTCTTCTCCCCTATTTGATGTGGTATCGCCCAAGCAAAGGGAGGCTTTATACAAAAACCCTCATAACAGCATACACCTATCTGTACCCAAAGGTGAAAACCCGGCCCAGCAGGCCAAGGCCACATTGGAGGTATGGAAAAGCACCGGTGTGATCCAACAGGACCGCATCCCGGGCATTTATGTGTATTACCAATACTTTCGACTGCCTGGACAGGACCGGGACATGTGCCGAAAGGGGTTTATAATCAACGTCAAGGCATACGATTGGGATGAGAATGTAATTCTCCGTCATGAGAACACCATTGCAAAGGCCGTCAATGACCGAATTGAGTTGTTAAAAGAGACTGGCTTTCAATCCAGCCCCACGCATGGCCTTTATCGGGATCCAGACCATGTGTTGGAAAAATACATGGATCAGGCCGTAGCCGACCCGCTTTATGATATTGAGGATTATCAGGGGGTAAGGGAAAAGCTGGGCGTTATCCATGATGCGCGAATTATTTCGGAATTTCTTCAGACCCTTCGGGATAAGAAAATCATACTTGCCGATGGACACCACCGCTATGAAGGTGCCCTCTCCTATCGCAAGGAGATGATGGCCAACAACCCGGCTCACACCGGCAAAGAGGCTTACAATTATCATATGATGTACCTTACAAATGCGGAAACCAAAGATTTAAGGATCTTGCCAACGCACCGGGTATTTCAAAATCTCAAGATCTCGGAGGAAGAAATTCTTTCCCGCTTGGAAAACGACTTCATCATCAAAACCCTCAATGACCCCCAGGAAATCGAAGAGCTGATTCTGCACAAACAATGGGCATTCGGGCTCATTTTCCCAGAATCCGCCTATAAAATCCGCCTAAAGCCGGAAAAATTCATGGAATTTAACCACAACCTTCCCGATGCGGTGAAGCATTTGGACCTTTCCATATTGCACTACTTTTTCATTGAAAGGATTTTGGGAATACCCATGGAAAAACAGCGCTTCTCAGACAACATCGACTATGAGCGCAACTTAAGCCGGTGCCATTTAAAGGTTTCGAAGGGAGAAGCCAACTTCGCAGTGATCACCAAGGAAATCTCCATGAAGGAGGTAATCGCAGTGTGTGAAAGCGGGTCGGTTATGCCTCAGAAATCCACTTATTTTTATCCTAAGGCTTTGTCGGGATTGATCTTTGGATCCGTCCTACAGGATGATTTCGAGTTTCCTTATGAGCTTTTTGAAAATCACGTCAACACCATCAGCAGTCACTAGGCCATGTTGATCTTGGAAAAAAATGTAATCCTGGCGTCCAAATCTCCCAGAAGGCAAGAACTTCTTAAGGGGTTGGATATTGCCTTTCAGGTAAAAAGCAAGGACACGGATGAGTCCTATCCTCCCGAGCTGCCTCATGAAAAGGTGGCCGAATACCTGGCTAGAAAAAAAGCAGAGGCTTTCCGCTCCAGTTTAAAGGAGGAGGACTTGATTATTACTTCTGACACCGTAGTGATTACCGATCATAAAATCCTGGAAAAGCCTGCCACAAAGGAAGATGCCCACCAAATGCTACGCAACCTCTCAGGCCGAATTCACAAGGTAATCACTGGCGTCTGCATGATGGACTCTCATAAAACCATCAGCTTTGATGATGTCACCCAGGTCCATTTTGCAGAAATCAACGATGCTGAAATCCAGTATTACATTGAGCGCTACAAACCCTTTGATAAGGCCGGTGCCTACGGTATCCAGGAATGGATTGGCTATGTGGGGGTGGACAAGATCATCGGCAGTTTTTACACGGTAATGGGCCTTCCTGTGCACAAGGTTTATAAAGAGCTAAAGAATTGGGATTCGAATTAAATTATTAAACTGTTTTGCCTAATGAAAAACGAAGCCTGGAATGCCGAAGTCGACCTGCTAAAATCCATCATAGAAGAAACGGAGCTTGAAAGAACAACCAAATGGGGAGCTGATGTGTATGTGATCAATAATATCAATGTAATCAGTGTTGGCGCATTCAAAAACTATGTATCTATTTGGTTTTACGATGGCGTATTTTTAACTGATCCCCTAGGGGTGTTGGGCAATTCCCAAGAGGGGAAGACAAAAGCTTTGCGGCATTGGAAATTTTACGCTGCCAAAGAAATTGATGTTGATAAGGTAAGAGAATATGTATTGGAAGCAATCCAAAACGCAAAAATGGGGAAAACATGGAAGCCAGAGAAAAACAGCAAAGTTGATCTCCCCGCAATTTTGGAGGATGCATTTGAAAAGAACCCTGATTTTAAAAATGCTTTTTTTGCCTTAACACCAGGAAAGCAAAAAGAGTATATCGAACACATCACATCAGCCAAAAGGGAAGCCACCCAGCTTTCCCGCATCGAAAAGATGCAGCCTTTGGTCTTGAGAGGGGAAGGCTTGCATGATAAATACAAAAAGTAAGATTTTAGTCTACTGATTTAAAATACTTAGTATATAGTACCGTGTACCTAGTACATTTTTCTTATATTAGCCCATCAACTAATCCTTCCTCATATGAAAAGATTGTTATTTTCCCTCCTTATTGTTGTTCTTGTTTCACAACCCCAAACTTCCATAGCCCAATTAGCAGCCTGGGGAATTGTAAAAGGAGAAGTCCTGCCTTATCGTACCGGCGATACCATCCCGGTTTACGGCATGAAGGAAATGAACAAAAAGAAGTATCAGTATTTCATCCAGGGGGAAAACCAGGTTTTTCATTTCGTGAGTCAAGACCGCGTAGAGCTTCTGCCTACCTCTTTTAATTATTGGGAGTCGGTGTGGTTTGCTAACCGGGCCGCTGATATCAAAAAGGATGGTTGGGACCGGGACCTGCGCGATGAGCTCAATGAGGACGCCATTGAATATTATTCGAATGCCAAAAAGAACGACATGCTCTTTGAGGATGATATGCTGACAGACTACCTGTATCAAATTGTCTACAATGTATTCCCGGAGGATTTGATCAAGCACCGAAACAGAAACCTTAGTGTAGTCGTCGTCAAATCTACTACCCCGGAATCTTTTTCCTTTGACAATGGCATGATCGTGTTGACGACAGCAGAATTGGCCCAAATGGAAAATGAGGAGCAATTGGTTAAATTGTTGACTGAGCGGGTGTCAAATGTGGTTTTGGAACATAATTTACTGAACACGAAAAAAGCCATTAGAGCAGAAAGGCGCGCCAATATGTGGGGCAACTTGTTTACCGTGGCCTCGGCGGCGACCATGGCCTATACCAACAATCGGTATGGAACCTATTTTGATGCCTATGATGCCTTAGATATGGGCATTTCCGCACAGTTTATTTCCGGAAGCATCTTGCAGAGCATAGGGGCCAAGTATTCCAGTGAGCAATATCAACTGGCTTCCTCGATTGCCGATCAATATCTGCAGCAGCACCCTGGAAAGTTTGATAATGAAAAGGAAGCGTTTTTGGCAAATATTTCGGGAGCCATTTCCTATACGGCATGGCAGGAGTACCATTTGAAAAATTATGATTATGCTTTGAGTTTGGTTGACCGGCTGTATGTAAATCATCTGGCTACAGAGGAAGACTTCTTGCTACTTTCCAAAGTCTATCGGAAAACCATCAATACCGAAGAAGGAAACAACCTGGCGCTGGGTTACCTTAAAGAGGCCCAAAAGCTGGCCATCACCCCTATGATTGAAATCGACAAAGAAGCCGGTCTCCTCTACCTTCGCCAAAATGACAAAGAAAACGCCAAAAAATCCTTCCAAGCCTACCGCGACAACCTCATAAAGCTCCAGGAAAAAGGCAACAACGTCAACTCAGAGCTCAAAAGCATCAACCAAATCATGTTCAAACACCGCCTCAACGGCGAAGTGGAATATGAGGCTTCGATTGATTAAACCGCAACTCCCAGTCCCAGCGGGACGACCCATATAATAACCCCAGGTGACAACCTGGGGAATCAAACCAACACAACACCACACGGAGTCCCAGAGGGACGACCCATATAATACCCCCCGGTGACAACCTGGGGATTCAAACCAACACAACACCACCCGGAGTCCCAGAGGGACGACCCATATACTAACCCCAGGTGACACCCTGGGGAATCAAACCCACACAACACCACACGGAGTCCCAGAGGGACGAGCCCATATAGAAGCGTGCACACATCGGCCGTCCCCATGGGACTATAAAACCCCTTCCCGCTCTGCGATCCCTGGGGTGAACCCCAGGGCCAGTACATCGACCGCTCCTAGCGGAGCTTTGATGCAGCACGTCCTCTCATGGCGCACCTTACTCATCCCATCATCGGAAGAATAGCGGTTCTCTAAGAAGCCAGCCATTTCCCTAAGCAACCATCCGCAACTAGCAGTCCCAGAGGGACGACCGATATAATAACCCCAGGTGACAACCTGGGGATTCAAACCATCACAACACCACACGGAGTCCCAGAGGGACGAGCCATATAGAAACGTGCACATATCGGCCGTCCCCATGGGACTATAAAACCCCTTCCCGCTCTGCGATCCCTGGGGTGAACCAAAGGGCCAGTACATCGGCCGCTCCTAGCAGAGCCCTATAAGGCTACAACAACCCAGGTAATCAAATCATATACAGCCATACAAAATTAAACGACTAATTAGACTGAGGATCAAGGATTTTACCATCATTTGTTCTAAATTTGATCAATACTTTTTAAGTAAACTTCTCAACTTTTTTATTTATGGCTAACACATATACTTCCCTTGTGGTACAGACAGTTTTTGCGGTGAAGTATCGCAGCTCCATGCTGGACAAGGCTTGGAGGCAGGAGCTTTTCGGGGTAATTGGTAATCTTATCAATGAAACCGACTGCAAGACCTATATCGTCAATGGGGTATCAGACCATGTCCATTGCCTTTTTGGCTTTAAGCCTGTACATTGTCTCTCAGACGTCATGCAGTCAGTGAAATCCAAATCCTCAAAATGGCTGAATGAAACAAGTTACCTCCAAACAAGATTCGAATGGCAAAACGGTTTTTCGGCCTTTTCTTACAGTCATGGTCAAGTGGAAAAAGTCTACAGGTACATCAAAAACCAAGAAGCACACCACCAATCTCAAACTTTTATCAATGAATACCGCTACATGCTACAAAAATACAAAGTAGAATATGACCAAAACTACCTCTTCCATCCCCCACTTGAAGACATACAAGTCTAAATCTCCTTTCATCAGAACATTAATCTAGCATACAAGTTGAATAGATGAATAATCACCATGTTAGATTAATTTTATGAAAAGTCTGTATCCGCTTAGTTTGCTTTTAGCTTTGTTTATTTTTTCAGCCTGTGAGACCGATGATGATCCCGCTCCAGAGCAGTTTGAAGTCTCCTATGATATGGTGCCCGTGGATGACTCAGGGGTATCAGGAACTGTTACCATTAACAATGACCTCATTAGAGATATTTATATCACCGTCCAGCTTCAGGGTACCGAAGCAGGCAGAAGCTACCCCTTATCAATTAACAATGCCTCCGAGCATCTAGACTGGCCAGATGTGATCGAGTTGAACCCAATAGACGGGGAAGGTAGAAGCGAAACCAACGTCACGCAAATCAATGGCCTGCAAACAAGCATTGAAGAGTGGCTAAGTCTGGATGGGTTGGTATTGGTACATGAAAGCCAGGACAGCCTACAAAATCACCTAAGCATCGGATACCTGGGGTCCACCGATCCTAACGTCCCCGGCGGACTTTGAGTTGGTTTGAAGTTTGAAGTTTGAGGTTTAAGGCTTAAGGAAAAAAAATAGGGGCAATTGATATTCAATTGCCCCTATTTTTAAACAATAAACGTTCCGCCTAGGCGGAACAATAAACCTTAACCTCCCATTCCGGCTTTCACCCAATTGCCGACCTCAACGGTTCGTTTGGCTTGGTGAACAACGGCGGCTTGAAGGTTTTCGGTTGTGATTTCACCACTTTGGCTGACGGTCGCAGAAGCACCGTATGGGTTACCTCCTGCTCCAAAGACGGACTCATCAGAGTATCCCGGAGGCACGATGATGGCGCCCCAGTGGCACATGGTTTTATATATGGACTGTATGGTGGATTCCTGACCACCGTGGGGATTCATGGCAGAACTCATGGCAGAGACTACCTTGTTGACAGTTTTGCCATTAGCCCACAGGCCTCCAGTCTGGTCAATATAGGCTTGGAACTGCCCAGCTGCATTACCATACCTGGTAGGCACACTAAATATGATTACATCAGCCCACTCCAAGTCATCCATGGTCGCTTCGGTTTCATGCTGAAGCTCTTGATGGGTTTTCTTCCAGGCTTCGTTGGCATCAATGGCCGATTGGGGGGCGGTTTCTTTTACTTTTAACAAGCGCACCTCAGCACCTGCTTCTTCGGCACCCATCTTGGCCCATTGGGCCATTTTATGGTTGGCTCCGGTGCTGGTATAATAAATTACGGCTACTTTTACTTGTGTCATAACTATGATTTTTAGGGTTAAAAATTCAATGTTACAACATATAATTATCAGGATTGTTTTCTTTAATTAATTAAATAGAAAAGTCCTATTCTCAGCATAGTATCATTCACATGGGGCTGATATTTTATTTCAGAACCCAATATAAATTCTTCACTTACCTTATACCCGTACCCTACTCCAATATTGATCCCGGTATTGGTCACCAACTCATTTTCCGGCAGTGCAAACTCAAGTCTTCTGCGGCGGTAATTAAGACCAAAAGTACCGTAAACCTGGTGGGTTTGATCAAGCACATAATACCTCGCATCTATCTCCAAATTACTGGCTTTACCTGTGGCCGGGAAAAAGATCCCAATTGCAGGAGCAACAGAAACCCGGTCGATTACAAAATATTCCCCGCCTAAAGTTTGGCCAAAAAGGTTACTATTAAATCCATATAGATTCCCATAATAACCTCTCACCTCCCCTTGCCCCTGAGCATAGCCAAAAGAGACCGTCAATAGCAGAAACAATATTCCAAGCGCAGCTTTTTTCATCGAGTTTGCATTCATTAAATTCTTCATTACCTGGCTAGTGATCTTCTTAAGTTTCTTCTATCTCTAAAGTCGAGCGTATAAAATAAATTCAGTCGGATGATATGTCTATTTCTATATGTTGCTGGAATATTGGTAGGGCCATACGTCCACATGTGCCCACCAAAAAACATAAAGTTATTGAGCGTATATCCGACAGCGGTGTAAATCCTGTTTTCCTCTAAAATGTTGGTGATGTGGGACCCCGTTTCAAAGAAAATCTCATTGGAGGGTGAGAAGAAAAACGTTCTATTTCCCATTCTAGGCTTGTTAATCGGAATGTAGGCATAAACCTTATACCTGTATCGATCGGTATATTGATATTCGGCCCCAAAATCATTGTCTCTTTTAAACCTGTGCTCAAAACGGAACTGATGAAATAGCTTAACCCTGCCGAAGGGCTGGATAAGCAACCACTGGTGCCAAAAACGGGGTTCAAGGGTAGATTCTACGTAATTGGGGTTTCCAGGCTCAGGGGTAAAGTTCCACACCATGGTCGGACCGAATGTTACTTCGAAATTCTCATTGACCAAATAGGTAAACCCAAATCGGTTATACAGTTGACTCATACGGCCTACAAAATCCGCCCTGTTATCGATACTGTTTCTCCTTCTGTAATGGTTCTCCTGATACCAAAACCAGCGGTCTGCAAGCCTCAATTTCACGTACAAACCGTTCCAAGACTCTGTGGTGGGGGCCAAGTTGGTACGTTCGCTGGGGATAAAAGGCTCAGGAGCCGGCATCGCCGGTGGCTGCTCCTGAGCATATAAAGACATAGTAATGATACTTAAAACGAGAACTAAAAGGCTCCTTTTAAAATAAGTTTCTAATTGCATTGTGTGTTTTTTAAAGATCCAGAGCGGCTTCGATTCTATTAATAGAGGTTCTTCTGCCCAATCTACGCTCAATTCTACGCGTATCTTGGTCTCTAAGCTCTATCAGCCTTTCCTGCAGCCTTTCTATATTGTCAAGGTGGGACTTGATCTGGGTATAGTCCTCTTCTTGCTCAAGCTGCCTCACGTAATGGATAAACAACACCATTCCTCCATTGTCAAACAAGCGCTCTTTCGCTCTTACATTATATCTAGTATAGGTAAAGGGATTAAAGGTTTCTTCTTGATATAGTTCATCGATATCTGCAATGGTCGGGTAGACGGCTGCCAATCGATCAAACTGCTCCTGCATTTCATTAATCAAATCCAGGATTACTTCTCCTTTTTGCATCCTATCCAAGTAAGTATCCAATTCGGAGTAGGATTGGCTCATCCTGTTAAATTCTGATTGCAAGATATTGCTGTAAACACTTTCAAACATTTGAAGATCCCTGTCTGAAATAGCTTCATGGTTAAGGTAGATGGAATCCACCTCAGCCTTTCTCTCCAAAATTCTTGCTTCCAGAGTAGCCAAATCATCCGTCTGTTCCAAAACTTCAAGTTCACTGGTGATATAGCCACCTATTTGGCTTGACTTCTCCAATTCCTGCTGGATATAACTTAACACCCGTGAGGTAAGAGAGGCATCTTCTTCATAACTATACTCTACTACTTTCTCCCTGACTTCCTCACTGTAATCATATCGGATTGTATCACTTTCTAGCAAGAAAGGTAAGCCTTCTCTGGTGAAGTTTTCTTGGTTGATAAACCTGATTTGATCAGAGGTCAACATTTCAACGATGGGTTCAAGTTGATTGAGAGTTGAATCCCTTCTCTGATAATATTCATAGGCAAATGCCAAAGAATCGTCCCTAAATCTATTAATAGCTAAGGCATTCATGGTCGAAAACCCTTCAATTTCTTCACGGAGGTTTTCAAACACCTCCCCTATCTCGCCAATATTATTCCTATCTTCTTTAGAAACTGGGTATTCAAATCTTCTGGTATGAATGGGATATTGAATTAATTCTCCATCTTCATTGACAAATCCTTCATCATATTGGAGGATTCGAGAAAGTACATGGCGCAGAAACTCATTGCCCAAAGCCTGTCCCTGCATTTCCTGAAAACCCTCGCGGTAACCGTCGCTAAACTCAAGTCCGAATCTTTCCTCAGCAATGCCAATTTCGGTTTCTTCTCCTTGATTGATTCTATCTAGCCTATTAATGATGTCATAATAAATAACTTCCTGAATCACCTCACGGGTATCAATATTGGTTCTTCGGATACCAAGCAAAAATCCGTCTTCATATCGACGGGTTTCCCTTACATATACCGTATCTTCCATGTAGGTAAATTCCCACTCCCCTACCATAACACCTTGGTTGTTTAGGCGGCCATTGATGTTGTAAGACAAGTAATCGCCAAACTGTTCAAAACTGATATTGCCAACAATTTTGTTGTTTTGGAAAGTGAAAGGCTCAGATCTAAAAAGTGGTTCGATCCTATTTCTTTCAAATTTGTTTTCGCGGTATTGCCAAGTCCCTTGAAGGATGCCTTTTTGGTATTCTGCCGTAAGTTCATAATCCTCACTTTCCAGGTCAGTGATCACTTCAAAATCCACTACGTCACGCAATTCCACACGGTGCGTTTCATTGTCGTAGCGCCATACCCCATCCTTTTGGTTTTCTATGTAACGTCCTATAACGTTTAACTTATTCAGAACCGTGCGGTCCACGGTATCAATGGTTCTTTTCGAAAAATTAAAACTGCCATCAATGATAATCTCCCCATCCCTGCCTTCATAAAATGAAAAAACAGCCGTACCGTCTTCGTTATTATAGGTGTATTCACCCTCGTAGCGGTCCCGCTGCTGTGCAGTAAGGTGGTGTGAGATGACCAAAATAAAAAACAAGCTGAGGCTTGCTTTAAGTAACCTAAACATAAAACTATTCATCCAAACGTTAATTATTTCCAAATACGTGTACTAAAGTGAAAGCCGAGATCATAAAAAAATGTTGGAAATAAAACTGAAAATATTTCCAAAACATTTATCCAAAAATAAGCCAATTTATCCTGTTAAAAAACAATTCCCACATATCTCGATTAAATGAAGGTATCTATGCTACATCTCATTGCCCTAAATTTCTGCCGACAACTCCCCCAACCCTTTCACTCTTAAAGCTTAAGACCAGTTGAGTAGATTTTTTCGAAATTAATGAATATAGCAACCCAATTCAATTTCAAATACCGTACCCAAAATCGCAAAATAAACGCATGATGGTGATTTTTTCCACAAAGTGAGTAAATAAATGCTCATTTAAATGCAGTTTTAAGAAATAAATTAGTCCCTATCAATTTGCTTAAACAGCTTCTCCACTCCCCTGATCACAGTCTCCTGAAGATGCCCTGCGCCGCGGGGCAAAACCTTCTCCACCGTCCCCATCCAGACGGCCTCCCCCATTACTGGGTCAACGAGATGTATGGTCATGGTGCCTTGCTGATACCGGCCTACTTCTACGGTTTCGCTCTTCCAGGTGTACCTCCGCTGTCCTATATAGTTAAAAGTTCCCGGATCGGTGACCAAGCCGGTTTGACGGGTCTGCACCCGGTCCTCCACGGCAATACCGATGTTGACCAACAATTCCGGGTTTTCGCGGTCATGTGTAAGTCCCCTGGCTTCCATTTGTCGCACTATCTGATCCTTTAAAAAATTGATCTTTTCCCTATAATCCCTGCTGAAGGCCTCACCATCGTTCTCTATAAATCTAAAACTGGAATATTGCACTAGCGAAAAGTCCTGATGCCGATCCAGCACCTCCACCTGGGCCGTTCTACAGGAAAACAATAAAGCTACGCATACTATAAGACCGAATCGATACATGATAAGCTATGTTGGTATATTATAGTCTACGGGATTATCTTTGGTCGGTTATGGATTGGGGGATGTCCCATTTCATGTATCCCAAACTCTTACTTGAGCGACCGCATTTTAAATACATCTATAATTTCAAGGTATTGGTATTGCCTATTGTAAAGTCTCACATATTTGCCGTTGACCAGTTGATAAGGTTCAATCTTTAGCATCACCAAATAAATCAAGCCCGGATTAAGGTCAATTGTTGGCAAATCTAGCGAGAAACCACTTTGTCGATTCTTTATATGAAGAATGGCACTGGACTCCCCCAGTAATTCTCCTTCCACCTTGTTAAAATCATATCCACCAACTAAAACGCTGACACCTATATAGTCATACAGATTAGACAACTTCTCCTCTATAAATTCAAACTTGATCTTATTTCTTCCATCCTCCTTTACAAATTCCGGATCAGAAAAATACACTGATAAATTCATTCCCTCGTGAAATTTGAACCCGGCCAAATATTTGGCATGCTGGAATATAAATGGCTTCCCAGACATAAAACGCTCTTTATCACCCAGCATCCCTTGATGTATCACTCCGGAAAGCCTAAAATGGGTCTTATGATCAAAGAACCCCCTTTCAATACCTATCAGGCTTTTTCTGATCATTTTGCCTAAAGAGGAAGACTTCCCTTTTATTTTTCCATATTGCCTGAATTCTGAGAATTCAGAAGCTTTTTTAACCTTCTTTGAAAATGACTTCCCTGGAGCCTTTCTTTTCCTTAGCTCTCCATTTACCTTATAATAAATGTAATCTCCATTCCGTCCCAAAAAATCACCCGAACTGTCTGCTTTGCTCATAAAAGATGTAATTTATATGAAATCCTTAAAAAAAACCTGTTTTAACCGCCACTATACACTACACAAACCTTTATATATCAAGCTAATATAAATAAAATATTGAAATACAAGTATATCAAAGGCAAGTAATACGCAAGATAAAGCAAAGTAATACGCAAATAATACGCAGGCCATGCTTACAGGAAAGCTAGTGATCATCTAGTCCTCCTCTATAAATTAACCTCATTGGTTTAACACCTACTTACTATCTTATACATACCTGTCTTAATCTCTAAATACACCACCTCCCAATAAAATAAAGCAAACAGTTTTCACACAGTCTGTGAAGCTGGGGGAAAGTGTGGTACTTGCCAGCCTGAATAATCCCAGACTCAGACATCCCCCTTCTTTGCGCTTCTTTTCATCTTTGAGGTGGGATTTTGCTCAGCATAGAGGTACAGCCTCTACTTTCACAGCCCCTTTGCTCTGCCTTGGGACAACCAGGTAATTAATCCTAAACTCCTAAACAGTTCCGACTCGCATTAAGCGCAGCTATGCGAGTCGGAACGACTAAACACCTAAACCAAACCTATACTCCATATATCGAGTTAAAGTCTTTAATTCCTCATACCTTCTTTATGATATTATACATATTCTCTGCTCTGGGCTTGATTCTCCTTCTGAAAGGGGCGGAATGGCTGGTGACGGGGGCGAGTATGATTGCCTACCGCTTAAGGGTCACCCCTCTTGTAATTGGACTTACCATAGTGGCTTTCGGGACCTCTGCCCCGGAGTTTACGGTGAACATTTATGCCGCATACACGGGCAATACCGATATTGCCATAGGGAATATTTTGGGCAGCAACATTGCCAACGTTTTTCTGATTTTGGGCGTATCGGCCATCATCTATCCTTTAAAAGCAATGGGATCCACGGTAAAAAAGGAAATCCCTTTTGCCCTTTTCGTCGCAACGCTCTTGATATTTTTGGTAAGTGACCATATTTGGGGAAATTATATCTTTACAGGCCTATCAATCTGGGATGGGTTGATTCTGCTGGCCTTTTTCCTCGGCTTTCTGGTATATACTTTCAGGATCCCCCTTAAGGAGTACGATGCTTTTGATTCGGAAAGTGTACCGGCGGCATCTTTCCCTAAGGCCGTTGGTCTGGTAATAATAGGATTAGCAGGATTGGTTTTAGGTGGGAAATGGATTGTGGATGGAGCCGTAGAGTTTGCCATGCGGATGGGGATGAGCGAGGCCCTAGTCGGGCTTACGGTGGTGGCGGTGGGTACTTCCCTGCCGGAACTTGCCACTTCGGCCGTTGCCGCTTACAAAAAACAGAGCGACATTGCCATCGGCAATGTGGTAGGTTCCAATATCTTCAATACCCTCCTCATTTTGGGGGCCAGTGCACTGGTAAATCCCCTACCCTTTAGCCAGGCCTATTATTTTGATCTTGCGGCCAACTTTTTGGCCTGCTTGATCCTGTGGGTTTTCTTAATTTTAAATAAAACCCATACCTTGGGAAGGTTTAAAGGAGGGTTATTGCTTGCGGTGTATGTAGGGTATATCCTTTTTCTGATATTTAAATAAGAGGATGGCAAACCAATAATTCTCCAACTACGTTAGAAACTTATCAGCCTTAGAAGGAAGTGAGAAAACATAAGCAAAGCATATCCAGGGGCCTTTTGGCCATTGCATTCTACCTGACAGTAGGATTGCCCTTTTGCTTTGCCGAGGCCCCCTCTGTTAAGTCTGACTCCAATTTTCAGTTGGAAGAGCAACTGGATGCCTTGGGGAACTGGCAGTTCCTGGCTTCTTCAGCTTCTTCGGAACCTCTGCCCTCCCAGGGAGAAGTAAATCTGGAACCTGGCTTCTTTGCCAGTTCCAAAGCACTTCAAAGCTTCCATTCCCAATCGGCAATCACCCTTCAAACTATCCAGAATAATATCTGGATAGTGTTTAACATCAAAGAACTCATCTTTCCGTTTGACTATTTCTGGTAGGATATTTTTAAACTTTTGACTAGCCCTGATTGGGCATTCCTTTTATTTCTAATCTGACCGCAAGCACGAAAAAACGGGCACTGCGGTCGCCTACCTCAAATATTATGATCGACATCAATATCTCAGGGTTAATTACCTCCCTGATCTTAATGGTGGTGTTTGCACTACCGATAGTGTACTATGCCATAAAAGCCGGAAAAAAACGTAAGGCTACCAAAAGCTTGCTGCGGCACTATGCTGCGGGAAAAGGGCTCAACCTCGACGAACTTGACACTTGGAGATTTACCTATGGGATCGGATTGGATAATTCCGCTTCCCAATTGATTTATATGGAAAAGGATGGAAATCCAGAAGTTATCACTATTGACTTAGAACAAGTCGAACGCGTGGATGTGCAGGTTTCAAAACTAAAATCATCCCAAAATGGAGGATCCAGCATTATTACGGATTTACAGTTGAGTTTCATTCCTAATATGCCGGGCAAAACGCCAATTAATCTCACCTTCTTTTCCAGTGAAAAATTCATCAGCCTTCAGAATGAATTTGAGCTGGTCAACAAATGGAAACAGAAGGTTGAGGGGATTTTGGCTCAAAGGGAAAAAAGCGAAATGGAGGTCTAAACTAAAAAAACCATCCCGTATGTATCGGGATGGTTTTTCAATTATACTAAAGCAAACACCTTATTTTTAGAACCCTAATCCTAGAGCCATGGCCGTAGCCGAAATATTGAAGTCTGAAACTTTACTCGCTTCACCTGAGGAAAGGTCAATCTGGTAGACGCCCATTGCTCCGTCAACTTCCAAAAGTGCATAAGCGTTATCTGACGTTCCTCCTATATCAAAGCCATTTTCAGAGGTAAATGCGATGCCAAGTTCACCCACCATATTTAACACACCGTCATTTGGCGGATCTTGCGTATACAATGCGTTGGTTTCACTATCCAAAACAAACAACATGGTCTCAGTAGCAGTCGGGATATTGTTAGTGTAAGCCGCAGCATTCACATATGGACTACCTGGATTAAGGTCCCCATCCACTTCCACAACAGTACCCTCATCAGGGTGTAGTCTTAGATTCTGTCCCGTATTGCTGACCAACCTGATTCTATCCACTGTTGGGTTAAAGTCAAAGCCAAATGAAGTTCCATCAAGGTAAGGGGATAGCGTACCCACTTCCATAAGCTCACCATTGGCGGTATTTACTGTCATTAATCTGCTTTCGGATGTAATGGCATACAATTGACCATTGGCAGGTCTGAAATCAAGGCCTACTACCGTTTCACCAGTACCAAGACCATCCAAGTCCACATAATTATCAGAAGGAGATAGTGGATTGAATCTGTACAGCCTGTTGTCCGGAGAAGTGGCAAAAGCTATAGGGTTGGTTTTGATAGCGATACCAATGATAGAATGGCTAAATTCGCCTACATTCTGTGCCGCACCCGTGGTAAGGTTGATCGTATAGAGATTGTTTCGCTGCTCATTGTAAACCACCGCCAATGCTGCGGAATTGTCGGGACTGATGTCAAAGTTACCAGTACCGTTAAAATCTACGCCTAAGTCGCCGATTTCTCTGAGTCCTCCGTCATTAGGCGGGTCCTGGACATATAGTTTATTGGTGCTAAAATCAATGTCAAATAATTCTGTTGACTCTGCTCCAGCCATGCTGTTGGTATAGGCTACAGCTCCGATCATAGGGTTATCACCCCCTGATATGGCCCCATCTTCAGCTACAACAGTCCCAAGTTCAGGGTGAAGTCTGAGATTTTGGCCAGAATTGGTCACCACTCTGATTCTATCCACCGTCGGGTTGAAGTCAAGGGAGGCGTTTTCACCTTCCAATGCAGGTGAGAAAGGTCCGTCACCAAGGGCGGTAGCCTCTCCGCTGTTTTCATTGATGATATAAAGTCTACTGGAAGACCCCAAGCCGTAAAGTTGGCCTGTCGCAGGTCTGTAGTCAATGCTGACAATCTCATCTCCATCTTCAAGCCCGGTAATGGATACCGTATTTAAAGGACTCGAAAGATCACGTGCCTGGAACCATACCAGCTGATTGTCGCTGGAAAGAGCCGTAAACGCAATTTCCGGGGCATCACCCGGCATTGCCGTATCATTGTCATGATCCCCATCCATTCCCGGAGGGGAATCGATCTCATCTGTACAGCTCCAAAGTACTGCTCCGCAGACTAGGGCTATTAAAGCATTGTAATTAAATGGTTTTTTCATAATAAGTGGTTTAGTTAGATTAAATAATAATTAATAAGTTAATAATTAAAATTTTAGCAATAGATCTCCCAACAGTTTGTTGAATACCTATGTTTGCTAAAACCTCATATAATTTCAATTTATTTTCAGCTTTATCACCAATATCCTCGTATCCTTGGTTGTTAGGTAGGAAGAACGAAGACGGAAGATGGAAGACACATAACCGAAGCTGAATACCATTTTTTCAAAGGGGACGCCCCATTTTGGGCATCCCTTTGAAAAAATCAACCACCTCAACCGAATAAAGAATAATAAATAAATTATGATGTTAAGTCGTTTGGGAGATATACGAGGCAAGAGGTGGAACTGGATCTACTTGATCCAAAAAAATTTAATAAATTTTGATAAGAAGATTGTATAGCGGTATATAATAGCATTATATATAGGATAATAGAATCAAAAAAATTATGTTAGCCTTATTTAAACTACCTCACCCAAGACTACCAGTTTCTCAAGCGTAGGAGTTTCACTTCCACCTTTCGGCTCTATGGTGATGGCAAAAGCACCTGCTGCGGTCACGGCATCCATTTGTTGAAGCAATCCAATCTGTGTGGCATTAATCAAACCTATACCCACAGGCCCATCTTCTCCAATAGCCCAAAGTTGATAGTCTTGGTCAGGATCCAACACGCCGAGATTTCGGACGGAAGCTAAGACACGTGCTTCACTTCTATCCCAGAAGATATCCACTTGGGCATCCTGTTGGATTTCGAAGGCATCCCCTTCCAGTGGTATACGGTCAAAATCTCCCGCTAAAAACTCTTCCATCTGTTCATATCTGGCCCGGTTGATTTCTACTTCCTCTGCCAGCACAGACCTCTCCAAAACCAAGACCCTGTACTCTTCCTGAGTAGCATAGTATCTGTTGGCAAAATAAATGGCAAAAACGGAAGCGAGCACAGCCGCCAAGCCAGCAGCAATAGCAAAACTTTTCCACCGGGAGGTTTCCTTGTCTTGAGGGGTATCTAAGGTCTTCATCGAACCTTTGGGAGATTCAAATCCCAAATCTTTATAAATCTTCTGCTTGGTAAGCTGTGAAGGCTCAACACCGGTTTTATTATCAAAAGCAAACATAGCAGACTCCAGCTGCCGGAGCTCCTCTTTAATCTCTGGATATTGCGCAGCCATGTTCTCCACTTCCCGGCGCTCCATTTCTGAAAGCTCACCCAAGAGGTAAAGTTCAAGTATGCCTGACGATATGTAGCCTTTAATATCCACTATATTTTCTCCATTTTTTTCTTTAGCACAGCAAAGGAAGCCCTCACTCTAGACTTTACGGTACCAAGAGGTATGTTGAACTCTTCGGCAATTTCGCTATGGGAATAGCCCTTAAAATAAATGCAGTCTATTATAAATCTCTGGTCATCGCTGAGTTCTGTAATAAGCTCTCTCACACCGATTCCCTCCACATAATCACTGGTATCAGATTGCCCCTCAAGGGCTGATATATGATCGTCGATATTGTTGGTTTGCCCAGTCTTAGAAAAATCTTTGGACCTTGTTTTATCAATGGCGGCATTTCGGCAAACGTTGGCCATCCATGTGTATAGAGATCCCTTATCCTCCTGGTAGGTATGGATCTTTCCCACTATTTTGACAAAAGCATCATGAAACACCTCCTCAGCAAGATCCCTATCCAGGATTATTCTAGACACCACAGCAAAAAGAGCCCTGGAATATTTCTCATAGAGATAGTCCACGGCAGCCTTGTTACGTGCTTTGAGTCCCGAGATGATTTGCTTTTCCTGCAATTAGTTGAATTTAAAAAGTACTTTCCTTAAAAGCAATATCTCCACAAATTGTTCAACCATGTAACTGTAAACCATTATAATTTTCTTCTCGAGACCTTATAATCCTCAAAAAACGAAATGCTGATTCTATACCAAACCCCTAATCTTATTACAAATAAAATAATTTTAAATATTTTACATTAAAAACTTGACAACAAAAACATTATTTCATTACCTTTATCGTATTGAAAGTTCAATTTCACACTGTAGGGTGTTGGAACTGGCAGACAAGCCCTCCTGTCTCGGGGGTAGGGAGGTCGTCTTAGATGATAGGATAAAGCAGACTTAGAGCTCAAGTCATGCCTAACAGCCCTGTGGAGGTTCGAATCCTTCTCCTACAGCTAGGTTATTTTGGGTTTATTGTTAATGCAAAAAGCTACGCGGTGTTTACTGCGTAGCTTTTTTTTTTGGTCAATGGCTTGGTTTAACCAACTCCATATTTTGACTCCAACATTTGCATAGTAGTCAACATCAATTTTTTCAAAACCTCCACATTTATGTCTGACAGCTTTTTGATGTAGATACAAGACTTACCCATTTTGTACTTCCCTAGATTTTTGAGCAACTCATTTTGTTGCTCCCCTCCCATATATACATATAAAGAGATGGCAGCTTTTCGTGGGGAAAAAGCCACTAGAGGCCAATCTCCCTCTTGTCTACTTCGGTCGGATTTGTAGTGATATTTACCAAACCCTATAATAGTGGGGCCCCACATTTTGGGTTCAAAGCCCGAGCATTCGCTCATGACTTGGATCAGGTCATAACTGTCGCGCTTCTTTTGCTCAGTATTCGCAAAAGTTTCTATAAATTCCAGCACATCTGCATCTGTTTGCTTGGTTTTGATCTCAGCCATTCTTTAGTGTTTTAGATTAAATATACATAAAGTTATAGTGTCAGTGGATCAGAACCCTAAAAACCCGTGTAAGCATAGGCAATTCACGTTAAACACATTTTGAGAAAGTGGTCCAAAATAAGCTAAAATGTTAAGCAGATAAAAATATAAATATAACTATTTTAACTTAAAATTGAATCTATTTATTTTTGTAAGTCTGCTAGGTGTGACTACCAAAAGCATTTCGGTTAGATCTGGCATATTTAGATCATCAGAATTAAATGAGATTGGAACAAAGCGTCAATATTTTCGATCAAAAATTACTTTACGACCATGCACCCTGTGGCTACATGGTTTGTAATTTCAATAGGCAGATCAAGTCGGTAAACGAAACCTTTGCCAACTGGCTGCACAGGCCTAAAGACTTTATACAGGGGCTCTTTTTAGATGATTTGGTGGATCGGGCTGCACAGGTGTTTTTGACCAACCACTATCTTCCCCTTTTAAAAGCCCAAGGCAGCATCAAAGAAGCCTATCTTTGTTTTACCGCCAATGGTACAGGCACAGAGTGTAGTATTAGCGGACAAGTTATTCAAGATTTCACCACTGGAGAACACCTCTATTTTTTCAGCTTACTGGATCAAACCGCTCCCGTAAATATAAAAAAGGGGTTTGATTTTGAGATGGAGGGATTAAGTATTTTCAATGGAACCTTAAGCAAAAAACTTGAGGAGTTTGAAAAGTTTGTCTTTAGTCAGGAAGTCGGGTTACATCCAAGGATCGCGGAGTTGGAGGAAGAAATAGAATTGCTGCATCGTGAAGCACTTTTCCGCAATGAGGGGCAATACCTGGCTAACAAAATCAAGAACTTAAGCAGAGTTTCCAACAGGATGATTCAGGATTTTTCAACATACTACCACTTGGACACTGCACCAAGAATGGAGAAAATAAGCTTGCAGGAATTGGTTCATAAGGTGGTTAGAGATATGAATTCAAAGCTCGAAATGCATCAAGCCACCGTGAATGTTGCCGAACTCCCTACCGTGTACGGCAACCGGAAGCAATTGCACTTACTTTTCTACCATTTACTCAGTAACACGATGAAATTCAGGTCTGCTGCCGTTCCTGTGGTTAAGATATTTGCTCAAAAGTCGGACCATGGAATGACACTGATCAATGTGATGGACAACGGCAAGGGCATTGAAAAAACTGAGGCCGACAAAATTTTTGAATTCATGTTTCAGGTGGACAATTCCGGCACCTTGGGGGCTGGGCTTGGCATGACCATTTGCAAAAAAATCGTGGAAATCCACCAAGGTAAGATTGGGGTAAATACACGTTATGGCAATGGAAGCAGCTTTTATTTTACCTTACCTGAGATAGCAATGGATTACAGCTCCTCCAAACAACACATACGGTCTTAAATCCCTCATCCGCTTTCCAAATCCCCAGTGCTTGCCTGGCTTTCATGAAAGGTGTTGAATTGGGGGCGTACTTTTTTCTCCAATTGGTCAAGACGCTTGTAAAGCATCCACTTGAACAAGAAGATTGTTTTAAGTTTAGCAAAAACCTTGTAACGAAAACCAATGGGATAGGTACCGCGTAGATCCATCAACAGCCAATCATCAAGCAGCGTCGGTTTAATATCTTGATTTTCAAGTTCGAATTTCAGCCTATATCCTTTCTCGATATTAGCCTGTCCGGGACGACAAGTGATTTCGTACTCTATGGGTACCTGACTGGGGTTAATTACGGCATGGGGTATTGACTTTTCAACCAAGAAAGAATCTCCACTCTTCAAAAAAGTCCTTTCCCCTCCCTTAAGTTTGATGCATACCGTTCCATCTGTAGCTTTTACTTCCTGGGTGTAACTTTTGTGAAAGTGTAGTGGGTTGTCTGAGTTGGGGTACAGTTTCACTCTCATTTTAGTGTACTCCCCTAGTGTCTCTCCTGATGTTTTCAGAAAAGTTATAGAGTGACCTTCTTTATGATTGATAACATTGCCCATACTATTTTTAACCTCAGCATAAACTATACCCAAAACTGATTAAAAATGCAATAAATGATATATGCACACCTGTTTTCCGAAAGACCTCATTCATCTACCGGTAAAAACAGTTTGGCTATCCACGAAACAAACGGGGTTTCCAAAGGGATCATTGGCATAAAACATCCTTTCTCCCCACGGCATAATTTCTATATTTTCATCTACATATTTTACGTTCAGATCATTTAAAAACTTTTGATGCACGAGCTCTATCTGATCCGTGGAGATGTAGATGTATTGATTTTCATGAAAAGACCATGGTTTTTCCACCCCATCACCATCCGCAATGGGGTCATACAAGGCCAGTATTGTCCCTTCCAGGTCAAAATAATGTCTGCCTTGAGACACCCTTTCTCCCTGCTGGTCGAAAACCCCAGTATAAAACTCGGTTGCTTTTTCAATATCATTGACAGGAAATATAATTCTATACAGTTTCATCTTAGCTTTATTTATAATTTCATGGCAAATCTACAAAGACAGGGCATGACATTCCTCTAATTCCTCATCCTGCTTCGGATATTTATTTCAAAAAACGTAAATTACAGAAAGCTTAACCTTATTTTGATATGATCACTACACCGGAACATGACGAGCGTATGGCAAAAATGACATTTGCCTCCGTGTACCCGCATTATCTTACCAAAGTGGAAAAGAAAGGCAGGTCAAAGGAAGAGCTCCACCAGGTAATTGAGTGGCTGACTGGCTTTGATGACAAAAAGCTGCAGGACCTCATCAATGAGAAAGCTACATTTGAGACTTTCTTCCAACAAGCCAGACTCCACCCCAATGCCAACCTTATCACTGGTGTGATCTGTGGCTACAGAATTGAGGACATCGAAACTCCCCTTACCCGACAGGTAAGGTATCTCGACAAACTGGTGGATGAGCTGGCCAAAGGAAGGAAAATGGAGAAAATCATACGTGGCCAATAAGGACAGTTTTATTATGCTTTTTATCTGGCCCCGCCTCCACCGGCCGACACGCCTCCTCCACCGCCAAAAGATGCTCCACCACCTGTTCCGCCTCCCGAACTCATGGGACTTATGGACAAATTGCTCACCATATTGGAAATGGTTTTGGAAGATGGGGCCGATCCATTGTTAAAAAGTACCACATACCAGAAAAGGTAGTGGGAATAATTTCCATTTGGAACATTCGTGAGCAGCTTATCAATATTACTTTTGGTCAACCCCAGGGTGGTCCCATAAATTAAATGCTCATTCAGAAGCTCATAATCCAACTTCTCATCACTTTTCCTCCTCAAGGCTGATTTGAGATATTTCCGATAGCTCAGCCACCTGAAATATTCCTGCTGATACTTAGGTTGTCTCCTAGGAAGGCGGATGCACAACACTATCAAAATTACCAGCAAGGGCACCAAGAGGAGAGACCATTCTTTAATAAAAGCCAATCCCAAGGCAAACGTGCAAAACATGAAAATTGACAGCCCAACCATCCAATACATTCCAATGATACTTCTGGCATTCCAAATATCCAAGCCTTTGCCCTCCTCCGCAACTGCTTTGTTAAACTTTGCCATGAAGGAAGCCCAATTGTGTTTGGCCTTTTGCATCTCGTAAAAGCTGACTTCATTGGCACCTTTGGAAATCTTTGTGAAAATTTGATGGATGACTAAGTGTTCAAAAGGATACAGTGTATTTTCATCACCTTTGAACCTTTCCCGGTCCAATATCCAAAACAGTTTTTTATTGCTGTTTTTCCCATCTTCATTTCTGTCTTCCAACCTTAACATTTTTTTATACGCAAGTTGATAAAGCACTGCAGTCAATTCCCTGCCGATTAGGTACCCATATAGCAGGTAGTTAACAAAGGCCGGGTGAAGATTGGAAGGAGGCCGGTTTTCTATGGATTGGCTAGACTCCGCTTTAGGGTACTCTGGGCGGAATTTTCGGTATATAAAAAGGGCAAACCCAAATCCTACAAGAAATAGACCCATCGCGATAAATGGGGCTTTTGCATATATATCAGCAAAAAATGCTTCCCTTTCCTTAGCGGCCAGCCTTTTTGCGTTAGCCTCCTCGGCCCATTTCTGCTCTTCAGTCTTAATATCAACAGCCACCATACCGGATCGCTGGGGAACTTCCTCAAACCAAGCTTCAGGGTAAAGAACCCGAACCTCAAGCATGTCCTTTTTCGTCAAAAAATTGCTTTCAAGTTTGATGGCACCATCATCCTGCATTTCTGAAAAGGCCTGCGCAGGGCCATGGAGCCAGTGCAGCACCTCTCCTTCTTCATCACCTTTACCTTTAAACCGAATAGTGACCGATACGTTCTCCTGCCGCACATCCCATTGGCTATCTATGAATTTATAGTAAAGCACCGCTACATCTTCATACCTCTCGACCAGCCCATTGACGGTATAGGCGATGGTAAACTCCCTAATTTCGTCCCGTGCATCAAAGGCCCAGCCCAACTCCTGGTGATTTTTCTTGTCCAATAGCACCGCAAATCCTTCTTCCTCCTCTCCTGAGAATGGAAATTGCACCTCGCCTTCCATGACCTCAAAATCCGCGAAGGTGACGTTTTCCTGATGGGGAAAATTCCTGAACGCGTAAGAAAACTTGCCCTTAAAATTGTAAGCCCGCTTTTCTACCACCTGAACCTCACCATCCGGAAAAACAACAGCCTCGATTCTTACATGGTCGATTTTATAGCTTTTTTTCGCATGAACTTTTGCTATTGACAGGCAGGTCAAAAGCAACATAAACACTGTTATTCTACGCATCATAATTTAAATATAACTCATTCAATGATATAAAGTATAATCGTAAATAGTCCTGCACCCATAAAAAAAAGGCCCGATTCTGGGCCTTTTTCTTTTTCTTATTTATTTATCTGTAATTCCGCAATCGCACCGACATGAGGGAAAATTACCAATATTTTGGTCTGATGCTAGAATTGCCGGCATCTTCGGTCTTCGGTCTTCCGTCCTGCCATCATCACAAAAATCACATATCTAATGACTTATCACGCTTTTTTATGACAGCTCCTATAATCAAAGAAAGAACGGCGGAAATGATGATAAGCACACCAAAGCTTTTAATTACCCCCATGACACTGTAATTATCATATAAGCCATTTCTCATTTCATCCATCTGATCACCGTTCATAGCTCCCGCGGCACCAAAGCGCTCCATCATGGCAAGGGCATTTTCAAACTGCACATCGCCAAGCGCTACAGGCAGGTTGGGGTCTACCACATTGAAGAGCAGCAAACTTCCAATAGAGGCAATAAGAGAACTCATTACCAAAGCAATGAAAGAAAACTGAAACGCTTTTCCAAAGCTAATGAACCCTCCAATTTCTTTCCGATAATCAAACCCAAAATAGATTACCACACCGATCATCAAGGCCATGCTCACCAACCCCATCCAACTGGCTGCAAGTAGGGTATAATCTACGAAATATAGCAAGAAGGTGAGGGATGTGCTGATCAAACCTAAAATAACGCCTGCTCTAATAGCCGACTGAGAAAGTGAAGAAGTCTCTTCCAATTCATTAACTGTCTTTATCTGTTCCATTGTGTAAAAGTTTTAAAACATGTTAAATAAATAAAACTTTTTTTTTTAATGCAACATTTAGGAGAATAAAAAAAAGACGGAAGAGCGGAGACGGGAGATGGAAAATAGGTAATGAGAGCCTACCGTTTTCCTCTTACCTCTTTATCAACCAACCTTGCTTTCCGAATAAATATCGTAAGCTGCAATCAATGACTGCCTTTCGGGTGAGCTGCCATATTTCGGATAACTTTGAAGTTCCTCCCTACTTTCTACATAGACAGGAATGTATCTTGCCTCCAGCTCATCCCACACGATCAGCAAATAGCTATAGGGCATCGGGCTGTTACGGCCTTCTTCGAGCCAATTTTCAAAATCTGATTCAGCAAGGGGTTTTGGATAGTCGGGGCTGTCGAACATTTTGTTTTTAGTTGGGTAAAAGTTTGGGTACCACGTACAAAGAGTACCAGGCACCAAGTATTTGTGGCGAACCCACACGGCAGCAGCCTCTATACATGGGCAACATACGCTCTCTTTTAGGCCGCAGGCCTAAATCAGTAGGATTATATCCTAGCCTAAAGACTAAAATCAAACCCCAATTGCCGGTATACTTGGTACGTGGTACTTGGTACCAAGCACACCAAGTACCACGATAATTTACTTAATACCTAGCACTTAGTACATGATACCTAGTACATAGTACATAGTACATAGTACCTAGTACATAGTACCTAGTACATAGTACCTAGTACATTAATACCCCAAAGTCTTCAACATCGAATCGCTAGTCTGCTCCTCAGCGAAAAGCTCATGGGTAATATTGCCATTTTCATCTCGCTGAATCAGCACATGTTTCGGAGCCGGGATTAGGCAATGCTGGATTCCACCGTAGCCACCCAGGGATTCCTGATAAGCACCGGTGTGGAAGAAACCTATGTATTGCTTACGGCCCTGCTCGATTTTGGGCAGGTAGATATTGAACTGGTGGGCTTCACTATTATAATAGTCCATACTGTCACAGGTTAACCCACCAAGCGAGATATTGTGGTATTCCTCATCCCAGTTATTCACTGCCAACATGATATATTTTTGGTCAAGTCCCCAACTATCGGGCAGCTGCGTGATGAATGATCCATCGATCATATACCATAACTCCTTGTCGTTCTGCAGCTTTTCATCCAATATGGAATAAAGAACCGCACCGCTCTCCCCTACTGTGTAGCTACCAAACTCGGTAAAAATATTTGGTTCAACCGTGTTGTTTTTAGCACACATCCATTTAATATTTTTCACAATCTGATCTGCCATATATTGGTAATCATAGTCGAAAAACACATTGGTCTTGATTGGAAAACCACCCCCAATATCCATGGTATCGAGTTCTGGTGCCACTTTTCTTAAGTCCACATATTTCTGGATAAATCGCGTCAATTCCGACCAGTAATAAGCCGTATCCTTGATACCTGAGTTGATGAAGAAGTGAAGCATCTTTAGGCTTACATTGGGGTTGCCCTTAATTTTTTCTTCATACAGCTTGATGATATCCGCGTACCTAACGCCCAATCGGGAAGTATAAAAACCAAATTTAGGTTCCTCATCAGAAGCGATCCTGATCCCCACCTTAAATGGCACCTTGACATGCTCCAAGTAGTAATCAATTTCCGTCAGGTTATCCAAGACCGGAATACAGTTTACAAATCCGTCATTGAGCAGTCCGGTGATCAATTCACGGTAAAGCTGTCTTTTGAATCCATTACATACAATGAAGGTTTCTTTTGTGATTTTCCCTCTTTCAAACAGGTTGCGAATGATCGGAATATCAAAGGATGAGGAGGTTTCGATATGAATATCATTTTTAAGCGCCTCATCCATCACAAAGCTAAAGTGGGAAGACTTTGTGCAATAACAATACGTATAGGTTCCCTGATAGTCATGGGCCTTGATCGCATTGTTAAAAATTGTCTTGGCGTTCTGTATGTTTTCGCTGATTTTCGGCAGGTAGGTGAGCTTGAGGGGCGTTCCATATTCCTCGATGATGTCCATCAGGTTTACACCATTGAAGAATAGCTTGTTGTCCTCTACTTTAAATTCCTTGGTGGGAAAATCGAAGGTTTGTTGGATGAGGTCTTTGTATTTGTTCATTATCAGTGTTTATGATTTGAAAGTTTGGACGGGATTGAAAGCCTTTAGGCCCACAAATACCATACAGAAATTATCCAACTGACCAGCATCTAAACTTATCCGGCCAATCGGGGCACAAAATAAATAAAAAAGAAAGCAGATCGGTTATCATTTGGGCAAAATAATATAGGTCCACTGACCACGGCTGACAACCGACTGTGATCAGTGGACTAATCTCACAACACCAACACCTTACCCGATTGGAAACACTTATGTTCCCCTTTGGCCACATAGCCCAGTTGATTGGTAAGCATGAGCGTGTCGCCAATCAGGAAATCTTCCGTATTCGTATGATGGTGGCCGTAGATCCAGTAATTGGGGCCATGGGTCTGGATCCAAGGGAACAGTTCTGTAGCAAATCCCTCGTTGAGGATATTGGTCTTATATTTTTCAGGATAATGGATAAAGGTGGGCACATGGTGGGTCACCACTACAATTTTTTCCTTGTATCCATCCGGAATTTCCTTTTTAATAAAATTCAGGGATTGGGTATGGAGCTGATTGAAATCCTCCACATTAAAAGGCTTTCCGTTAAGTTTAATTGTCTGAAAATCCATCAAACCTTGCTGAAGATAAAAGGCATTTTGAGGTTTTATGGCTGACCACATGGTCGAAAAAATCAATTTGACATTGCCTTTGCCGATTACCCGGTTATTGATCAAATGGATATTGGAACGGATCAGCTCATGTAGCTGCCCGCTACGATGAGAAAGATCATTATGATAATATTCGTGGTTACCAGGAAGCCAGTAGACCTGCTCAAAATTATCCGACAGGTAATCAAAAAAATCCGTGTGCCTATCCATAATCCGAAAAGGCACCAAGTCGCCGGCTATTATTAGATATTCGGCGAGTGGCTTGATGGGGTTTTGTTTAAGATGTTCTCTATTTTCCGGAAATTCCAAATGTAAATCAGACAGATATTGGACCCGCATAAGAATAGGTGGTTTCAATTAAGGTTAAACATCAGTTTTCCACCCTTATAACTCAAATGGGAAAAAGATAGTTCTAGGTCATGATTACATATGCATTTCCTAACTATTTTAGTTAATTTTGCACTTATATTCCACCCTGTGGGATAGGATTTGAATTTAAACCCATTTATATGCGTAACATTAAATTAGTTGAGGTAAGATCGGAGATCGCAGCAGGAACCAGAGGCGCAAGTCTCGGAATTGATGCCTTGAAAATCGCCAGCCTAGACAAGCATTCTAATTTTTTCACCCAGTTTGACCCCATCAATGTTCCAGACGCCAATAATTATCTCTGGAAAAACAACAAGTTTCCTCACGCAAGGTATATCGATGGGGTTCATGAAGTTTTGAACAACGTATATAAAACCATCAAGTCCTTAAGGGCTGAAAAGAAATTCCCAATAGTATTGGCTGGAGACCACTCCACAGCAGCGGGCACAATCATGGGAATCAAGGCTGCCGAACCTGAAAAACGCCTGGGCGTAATCTGGATTGACGCCCACGCCGACATGCATACCCCCTACACTACTCCATCGGGCAACATGCACGGCATGCCGCTGGCCATGTGCATGGGCATTGACAATCTGGATTGCAAAGTGAATGACCCTTCCGAGGAGACAATCGCTTACTGGGAAAAAATCAAAAGCATCGGAGGATCTGAACCTAAAATCGCCCCTGAAGATATTGTCTTCATTTCCGTGAGAGATACCGAGGAGCCTGAAAACTACCTGATCAAGAAACACCATATCTTAAATATTAAGACGGATGAGGTAAAAAAATTGGGGATAAAAGAAACTGCCAAAAAGGCCTTGGAACGTCTGAAGGACTGTGACCAGATCTACATTTCCTTTGATGTGGATTCTATGGACAGCTCAATTTCCGTTGGTACCGGCACACCTGTTCCCAATGGCATCAATGTTGAGGAGGCCATTTCCTTAAATGTAGAGCTTATTAAAGATAAGCGCGTATGCTGTTGGGAAATCGTAGAGGTAAACCCAACCCTGGATTCTGAAAACCTGATGGCTGAGAATGCATTTGATGTATTGGAAGCCACTACCAAATCACTAGAGAAAAACTTTTAATTTTTTATAGCTATAATCACCGCACCGAAAGCGGAATTAATCACCATGACAATTCAAGAACAGATTTTACAAGACATTTCCCTTGCCTTCAAGGCATTGTTTGACCACCAAGTAGAACCTTCCACCCTATCACTGCAGCCTACCCGAAAGGAATTTGAAGGCACATACACTTTTGTGATGTTCCCTTTCTTGAAAGTGACCAAAACAAATCCTGAACAGGCGGGCACCATGATTGGCCAATACTTGAAAGAAAACAGCACTGCTGTGAAAAATTTCAATGTGGTAAAGGGTTTCTTGAACTTGGTGGTAGAGGAAAATCTGTGGGTGGATGTGTTCCAAAAACTTTACACCAAGGAAAAAATCGGGCAGCTTCCCTCCAATGGTCAGAAGGTGATGGTGGAATACAGCAGCCCTAATACCAACAAACCCCTTCATTTGGGGCATTTGAGAAATAACTTTCTAGGCTTTTCCATTTCGAAAATCCTTGCTGCCAATGGCTATGAGGTGATTAAGGCCAACTTGGTAAATGACCGAGGGATCCACATTTGCAAGTCAATGGTGGCCTATAAGCATCTTGCCAATGGGGAGACCCCTGATTCGGCTGGAATCAAAGGGGACCACTTGGCGGGTAAATACTATGTGGCCTTTGACCAAGAATATAAAAGACAGGTAGCTGAACTCAAAGAAAGCGGCCAATCAGAGGATATGGCCAAAAGCATGGCGCCTTGGATGATGGAGGCTCAGGAAATGCTTCGCAAGTGGGAAGCGGGAGATAAAGAAACCGTGGACCTATGGAAGCAGATGAACCAGTGGGTTTACCAGGGCTTCAATGAAACCTACAAGCGTATGGGTGTGCTATTCGACAAGTTTTACTACGAATCCGACACCTACCTATTGGGTAAAGACATTGTAGAAGAAGGTTTGAAGAAGGGTGTTTTCTATAAAAAAGAAAACGGAAGCGTTTGGGTAGACCTGACCGATGAAGGACTTGATGAAAAACTTGTTCTTCGAGGAGATGGCACATCAGTATACATTACCCAAGATATGGGTACGGCCGATTTGAAATACAAGGATTTCACGCTTGACAAATCGGTATATGTGGTGGGCAATGAGCAAGATTATCATTTTGATGTCTTGTTCAAAATCATGAGAAAGCTGGGCAGACCTTACGGTGATGGCTTGTATCACCTATCTTACGGCATGGTGGATCTTCCTACTGGCAAAATGAAATCGAGAGAGGGCACTGTGGTGGATGCGGATGATTTGATGCAGGAAATGATTGACACGGCTGAAAGCCATACCAAGGAGCTTGGCAAAATCGACGGATTCTCCGATGAACAGGCCAAAGAGCTGTATGAAATCCTTGGAATGGGTGCTTTGAAATACTTCTTGTTAAAGGTAGATCCCAAAAAGCGCATGCTGTTCAACCCTCAGGAATCGATAGAGTTCCAGGGAAACACAGGGCCATTCATCCAGTACAGCCATGCAAGGATTTCCGCCATTTTGAGAAAAGCTGACCAAATCGGGGTGGATTTCAAAACTGCAGACTTCACCCAATTGGAAAAAATTGAGACTTCTGAGCAGGATTTGATTATTTTACTCAACGATTTTGAGAAGAAAATCAGACAGGCTGGAGAAGATCTAGCACCATCTATCATTGCCCAGTACATGTTTGATTTGGCTAAGGAATATAACCGTTTTTATGCCGAATTGCCTATCTTTAATGAGGCAGATGCACTGGTTCAGTCTTTCAGAGTAGCACTTTCCAACCAAGTGGCCAAAACACTTAAAGCCGGAATGAAGTTGTTGGGTGTGAGGGTACCGGATCGGATGTAAAAAGCTGTACTAAGTACTATGTACTAAGCAGACTGCTCATAGTATGGTATACTTACGAGAATGGATCTTGATTAATATATGAACAAATTACTTATCCTATTCGCTCTTTTGGCCTTTGGCTGTCAGGGGAATACCTCCACCGCAGAGGACACTGCGGAAACGGTGGAAGCATCGGTGGTCAGTTTAGATGATATGATTATGGCAAAAGAATTTCATGATTTCAAATTGAACGACATTGATGGCAACGAGGTAAATTTTGCCGATTTTAAAGGCAAAAAAGTACTGCTTGTGAATGTTGCATCCAAGTGTGGTTATACCCCTCAATATGCCGAATTACAGGAGCTTCATGAGAAGCATGGGGATGAACTACTTGTTTTAGGATTCCCAGCAAATAACTTCGGAGGTCAGGAACCAGGCACGGAAGAGGATATCAAGGCGTTTTGTACTGAAAACTACGGTGTTACTTTCCCAATGTTCGAAAAGGTGTCAGTAAAAGGTGTTGACAAACATCCGCTTTATAGATGGCTTTCCGACAAGGACATGAATGGTTGGAATGATAAAGAGCCATCCTGGAATTTCTGCAAGTACCTTGTCGACGAGAATGGCGAATTGATCGAATTCTATCCAAGCTCCGTAAGCCCAATGGACAAGGAAATCACCAAGCATTTGGACGCATAATTGCGAAATAAGAACAACAATAAAACCTGCCGGGTCTTGTAAAATCATAGATCTGGCAGGTTTATCTATATCATCAAAAACCTGTATGGTCTAGTTTGTAACAATGGACTTAGCAGGTTTAAGTCTTAATCTACAGTGGAAGTAAAATTAACCAATAAGAGAGAGGCTTGGCTATACGCACTCAGGCTTAGAACCCTACCTTTAGCGCTATCCAGCATCTTAATGGCCAGTTTTCTGGCTTATTTTTATGGTATCTACAGGTGGGAAGTATTTGTGTTGGCGGCCCTTACCACTACCCTACTTCAAATTTTATCCAATCTGGCCAATGACTACGGGGACTCCGTCCACGGAGCTGACAGTACCGACCGGGAAGGTCCAATTAGAGCCGTCCAATCGGGAATCATCCCCTTGGCTGAAATGAAGGTTGCCATGTATTTATTTGCTGGGCTTTCTTTTTTAAGTGGGCTTTTGCTCCTTTACGTTGCCTTGGCGAGCTGGCTACTGATAGCAGCCTTTGTAGGTCTTGGCCTACTGGCCATTTTTGCGGCTGTCACTTATACTTCTGGCTCCAATCCCTATGGCTATATCGGACTAGGCGACATTTCGGTTTTCCTATTTTTCGGATTGACAGGCGTATTGGGCACCTATTATCTCCATTCGCTTAATATCCACCTGCCAATACTTTTTCCGGCTATTTCACTCGGGCTATTTAGCACGGCCGTATTGAATATCAACAACATCCGGGATATCAAAAGCGATAAGCAGGCTGGGAAAAAATCCATTCCTGTAAGAATTGGCCGTGAGGCAGCAGTGCGGTATAATTGGATGCTGATAATTGGGGGAAATGTGAGTTTGATACTGTACGTTTTTCTTGAAAATGCCTGGGGCGGGTTAGCCGCATTGGTGATTTTGCCATTTATGCTAAAGGTGGGCAGCGGGGTGAGTAGGGAAACTAGCGCTGAGAAAGTGGATCCTTACTTGAAAAAAATGGCGATTTCTACCTTACTTTGGGTTTTGGCATTTGGAGTTGGGGTAAATTTGGTAGAATTATTGTAAATTAAGGCTGTAACACTAAACACAACCTAATGAAAACGATTCTAGTACCCTACGATTTTTCGCAAGAGGCAATCAACGCTTTTGAATTAGCCAAAGAGCTTGCCACCAAAGCCAACTGTAAGCTCAAATTACTTCACATAGTGGAACTTCCCACCACCCAGAGTTTCAACACGATGGGGGAAGTAAATATGGGTGACAATGAGCTCAATAACGTTTTCATGATTGAGCTGGTAGAAAAACGCAAAAAGCAGATAGCAGAAATTGAGGCCCTGCATAAAAATTCCCCATTTGAATTTTCAACCCGCTTGATGTTTGGAAACCCCTATGCCGGGATCAGCAATGAGGTCACCGAGGTTAAGGCAGATTTGATCATCATGGGATCCAAAGGCTCGAGCGGTATTGAGGAACTCTTGATTGGCAGCAATACGGAAAAAGTGGTGAGGCATTCAAAATGCCCAGTTATCACAGTAAAGAACCCTGTCAAGGCAGAAGAAATTAAGAAAATTGTTTTCGCAAGTGATTTCAACGATGAGGAGGATTCCGATATCATCACAGAGCTTAAGGATCTCCAGACTATTCTAGGAGCAGAGATCTGTATGGTTAAGGTAAACACCCCTAGTCTGTTTGAAAACAGCAGGGATTCGAAAAGCAGGATCAAAAAATTCGTGGAAAAGCTGGGGATTTCCAATGTTCAAGTGGAAATATACAACAGCTCTTCTGAAGAAGAAGGCATCATTGAGTATGCAGACGATATCGACGCTAATATGATCGCCATGGCCACACATGGCCGGACAGGCTTTATGCATCTGATCTCCGGCAGCATCGCCGAAGACGTAGTCAACCACGCCAGAAGACCTGTATGGACGATGAGGAAAAGGAAATAAAACATAGAAAATAGTACTTAGATACCTAGTACATGGATTATGGGTAAGAAAAAAAAGAACGATTGGAAAGACAGAGGAGGCATGGTGTACAGCACCAATGAGGACTTTGAGTTTGACCATGGTGGTGATGAGGAAGAAGAAACCTTACCTCCCCAACAGCAGAACCTCAAGGTAATGCTGGACAAGAAATCTCGAGGCGGCAAGCAGGTGAGTTTGGTGGCTGGATTTGTGGGTTCTGAAGATGACCTCAAGGATTTGGGCAAAATGCTTAAAAACAAATGCGGTGTAGGCGGGAGCGTAAAAGACGGTGAGATCTTGATCCAAGGAGACCATCGGGACAAAATCCTTCAGGTCTTGCAGGACGCTGGATATAAGGCCAAAAAATCTGGAGGCTAGGTTGGTTTATGGTTTATGGTTTATGGTTTATTTTTCCGCTGCGCGGAAAGTTTATAGGGTTAAGACCGGAGACGGGAGACCGAAGACAATAGCCAGCACAGTCCTATAGTTTTAACGCCTTTTTCTAATCAGAGAAAGGCGTTTTTTTTTACTTAGTACATAGTACTTAGTACCCTGGTACATGAAAAAAAAGCAACCCCAAGTGGAGTTGCCTTTTGATAGAAGAAAAGTTTACTAGTTTCAGTCTGTTCTCAAGTTAGCTGGCCAGAATCCTTCCGGTCCTGTGAGTGTAGTAGTTCCCCCATCACCCCAGGTGTTGGTCCAGTTAAAGGTTAAGTTTGTGCCGTCGTTGCTAACAAAGACGATATCATATGCATCTCCGTACTTATCCGTCCCTGTGAAGCTCAACGATCCACAAGAATCCGATAGCCTTACCGATCCACCTGGAGGTGTATCGCCATAGGCGCAGGCAAATACCCCAAAAGAAACATCCGATACCGAATATTGACCAGGAATGCCCGCCACTGGAGTGATGGTCACCTCACCGGAAACTGATGGGGCGCATCCCGCCGCAGCTGGTACCGCATTGGTAGTAGTGAAGGCAAAAGTACCGCCCAAATCAGATGGACAAACCACGTTTACGTTATACTGGAAAGGGGAATCATAGAAGAACCCCCCTGCCACATCGGAGCTTCTGTTGTTGTTGGAAAAGCGACGCCCTTGGTTGTCCACTAGCACCAATCTCATCTCAAACACATCTCCTCTATTTACATCCGCCGCAGTCATACCCAAGGCACTTAACACCTCATCTGCAGGAATGGTGAAATTAGTCCTCAAGAACCTTGTTCCATCAGCAGGAGCAAAGTCAGCTTGGGAAAGGGTTCTAACAATAGGATCCTCCTGTTCCAAAACTGGTCTATATTCCAATCCTACACCCGGTATCAGCCTTCTGTGCCTAGCACGGATTTCCACAGATTCCACTGTCCCTCCATTTTGCGCATCTACAGCCTCCAGGATCAGAGAGAAACTGGAGTTGGCCGCATCAAATACATCATTGATGTCGTCATAGGAGAATGTAATGCTGCTTCTTTCAATGGTCCGCAGATACGCCCCCGTATCAAAATCCTTATAAGGGATGTTGGGGTCAACGAAATCCACGCAAGAGGCCATCACTCCTATCAAAGCCAGCAATAACCCTTTTGTATATAATATTTTTTTCATCGTTGTTCTATTTAAGTTTAGTCAATGAAGCCATCAGGGTTATTATCCCAAAACACCTTATCTGTAAATGCACGCTGTGAGGCATTGGCATTGGTAGTCAGATAATTGTTCGGATACAGGAATGAGCGAGGGAATGTACCAAAGTTTGGCAGCAAGCCCGGCTGCATGTTATCTGGCTGACCAGTTCTTCTGTAAAGGTTATAGGCCTCCACGCCGTTTCCATATAGGGACAACCAGTACTCTCGCCCGATAACTCTCATTCTTCCTTCACCGGAAGCGGCGTCAAACTGTCCACCTACAAAATTCACATAGTTGGTAACTGCCGTGGCGAAAGCCTCTGGAGTTTGGAAAGTCTCCACCACCTCAGCCTCATTGGTAGTCAAAGCCCATGACCTCACAAAATTCATATGTTTGGTAATGGCTGAGGTCAAGTATTCTCTTGGATCACCTGTAGTACCCAAGGTTTGAGCAGCTTCGGCCAACATGAAGTCTACGAATGCCGACAGCATGATAGGCTGGATTCCAGCACCCTGGTTACCCAATAGTGGGTTGTTCACTGGAGAGGCAGAGTTGTTGTCAAATCTACCACCCGCTGGGTAGAGTCCCCAAACAGTTCTTTCCAAGTTATCCGGTGGAATACCCTCAGGATTCAAGTGGTCTCTACCCCAATAGCCTCTGTTGCCAGGAAGGCAGAAAGGAAAGCCTCCAACCAAATAGTGTGCTGGTGGCAATTCGCTGATACATCTTAATTTATCGGGGTCAGTAGGGTTTGCCGTTACCTGACGATACAAATAGTATCTTATTCGAGGGTCATTGAAACCCTTAAAGCCTTCCTCAGTCAAGTGCCACATGTACCAAGTGGATTGATAATCGTTACCACCTGATGTATAATCAGTAGCAAATCTGGGATGCCTGCTATCAGGGTCATTCAAGCTTGTGCCATACTGGAAGTAAAAATCATCCCCTTCCTGCAGCAATTCTCCACCAGCAATCAATGCGTTGATGGCTGCTGTACTACCAGCTGCATCAATCAGCCTTCTGTTAAGGTGATACTTCAATTCCAAGGTATTTACCAACCTCAACCATCTTGCATAATTTCTACCGTAATACAAATCTGTCGGCTGAACCGGTGGCGCTGGGTCTGTAGTGAAGTTAGCTCTAGCTTCCTGCAAGGCATCGAACGCTGCCTGATAAACGGACGCACCATCGTCGGCCACAGGGCTGAAGTTGGTATCGCTCAGAGCTTCTGACCAAGGCACTTCCCCAAAATGGTCAACCAAAGTCATCAATGTATAGGCTTTAATCGTCTGTGCAATAGCCAAAGTCCGCTCGTTAGGCACATCACCTTCGGCCACTAGCGTTTCGATTAGGGCTATGTTATTCAACACATTCACATATCCCGTACTCCATATGGGGTTGAAGGATTGTGGAATCCAGGCCTGTTGGTAGGTATTAGACGGCTGGTTGATCATCCTTGTCAGCCTCATGCCTATATTTCCTGTAGTGTTGAAGAAATCTGCAAAATCAACTTGAACCTGATTTAGCAGGAATTCCGGGGAGGCATTTTCCCTGGTTGGTACGTTAGGATCATCGAGTAGGTCGAGATCGCATGAACTTACCAGCACAAGCGAAAAAGCCATCACTAAACTTAGTATTTTCGATTTCATATTCATGCTCATTTACTGGTTAGAAAGTAAGGGTTAGCGTACCACCGATTCTTCTTGAGCTAGGACCTGTCACAAAGTCAAACCCTAAACCGTTACCCACGCCGAGTCCCAACACATCCGTGTCAAAATTCATGTTTGGTGGAAAATTCAGTGCTCTAAACCAAAGGTTGGTACCGCTGATGGCAAAAGATGCGCGCTTGAATGGTGTACGACCAAGGAGTGTTTCAGGCAAATCATAACCCAATGACAGCTCTCTCAAACGTACCGTACTTCCGTCAAACACGTTGGCTTCGTCTGGACCAGTGTGGTAGTTGTTGAAGAAATAATTGGAAGCTGTCACCTGGATATCATTTTGGACATAGTTAGGATCTCCCGCTTCGTTAACCCCATCTTGTTTCACTCCTGGAAGGATAAAAGTCATTTCTCTATCCACCACTGGGTCTTTGGTCACCCCACGCGCCAAGGTAGCGGTAACGGTATTACTCATGATTACCCCTTTATGACGGTATTCCATCATTACATTCAAAGTGAACCCCTTATAACGGAAAGTATTAATCCAGGAGCCAGTCCAAGCTGGGTTAGGATCGCCTAACTCTACCAGTTCTGATGCAGTGCCATAATCCCCTGTCGGAAGTACTACCGGCTGACCTGTGTCAGGGTCACGGATAAACCCGGTTCCCTTGATGATGTTAAATGGTCTTCCTTCGATGGCAAAGTTTCCAAGGTCAGCAAAACCAGCAACCACAATTTCATCCAAACCTCCACCAAGCTCAGTCACCACTGGTCTGTACAGACCAAAGTTTACGATGGACTCCCAGTTGAAACCAGTTGCGGTTTGCAATGGTACTGCAGTAGCCTGGAATTCGATACCTCTATTTCGCATTCTACCGATATTCAAAGCCGTATTGAGGTATCCAGTAGAGGGGTCAATTGGAGCAAAAGTGATTAAGTCTCTCGTGTTCTTCTGATACAAGGAAAGGTCAAATCTCAATCTGTTATCAAATAGAGCCGACTCGATACCGAATTCAACTTCCTCATGAAGCTCAGGCTTCAATTCTGGGTTACCCAATATGGTGCCCAAACCTTGTGTTGGGAATAAAGTCCCCCCCTGCTCAAAACCTCTGGTGTTTTGACCGATGATGGTTCTGGTTCTATAAGGATCAGGGAAACCTGCCGAAGTCCCATAACCAATTCTGAACTTCAAGCTGTTCAAAGTCGAGGAGGAGATATCAAAGGCATCAGTCGGAAGGAAAGAAAGGGAAGCACCTGGATAAAGGATTCTTCTATTTGGTGCCTCCACAGTGGATGTCCAGTCATTTCTACCTAGCACAGTTAAGAATAAGTAATCATTATAATCTAAGGTTAACTGACTATAAATTCCCATTCTTCTTTGCTCTTCTGTAAAGTTCAAAGGAAGGTTGCTAAATGGATCTCGAGCAGCGGAACTTTCGAAGTTGGTGTGACGGAATAGGTCAAAAGTCAACTGGCCTACAGATGCAATGCCGTTCTGCTCGTATACGTCGTAACGGTAGTTACCACCTAGCAAGGCACTGAAACCAAAAGCATCACCAAATCTGGTATTGTAGTTAAATACCAAATCCTGGTTCCAAATGGTATTACGGATATCTATACTTCTGAAAAGACCATTTTGAACATTAGCGTTGTCAGAAGGCCCTCCCCTATTCAGCATCACTTCTTGACCTTCAGTATAGGTATCCAAACCGATACGGTAGGTCACCGCGAAGTCATCTGTAAAATCGTAGTTCAAAGAAGTTGAATTGAAGAACCTGTTTACCCTGGAGGTATTTCTATAATACTCTGCAGCCCAAAGCGGGTTTACGATATCGTTACCAGAGCGGAAGTACACAGAGCTCCTATCCAAGGGGTTCTCAAATGGTAAGCCCCCCAAATCCACTGAACGCGGTGTATAAAGTACGTGGGCAAAAATGGATGGTATACCACCATCAGGGCCAGATCCAAACGCCGCATTCACAGGTGGCGATTTTACATCTGTTATGGCGTAAGTAAAAGAGGAATTGATCGTCATCCTATCAGTCACCGCAGATGAAACACCCAAGCCAAAATTGAATTTCTCCAACGTGTTGTTAGGTATGAAACCTTCTTCATTGGTGTAACCAAAACTTGCATTAAAGCCTGTACGGTCAGAAGAACCGGACATTTGCAAGGATGTGTTGTGGACATTACCTCTTCTAAAGAAAACTTCACTTGGATCCGGATAAGCTCTAAAATCATACCTTACGGGGTTACCGTCCGCATCAAAAAATTGAGGGAACGCATTTCTGATATTGGCCACTGAGGAGGCAGCTATTGGGTGAGCTACTGTAATGCCTTGATCCAATCTAGGTCCAAAGTTGGAGAAGAAGAACCCTGGCTGCTGCTGGAAACCGTTACCGTACTCCATTCCATACGTAGGCAAGGAAGCCGCCGTGTTCGAGAAGTAGCTTTGGTTAAGCGTGATTTCAGAAGGTCTCCTCTTGGCAGCACCAGACTTAGTGGTAATCAACACCACCCCGTTACGGCCTTGGTCACCGTACAATACGGTTGCAGAAAGACCTTTCAGTACGTTTACACTCTCAATGTTATTTGGATCTATATCCAAAAACCTGGAAGATGTAGTCGCACCACCTTGGTTGAAGGCATTTTGAGCGTTGGTTCCAGAGTTGAACGGCACACCATCCACTACAAAAAGAGGCTGGTTGGATCCGGTCGCAGAGGAGTAACCCCGGATGATGATGTTGGTACCAGCACCTGAGGTTCCGTTGGTGGCTGTGATGTTTACACCCGCCACTTTACCTTGCAATACCCTAGAAACGTCAGCCTCTGGTCTGTTGGCGATCAGTTCATCCCCCACAGTGGTCACCGCATAGCCGAGGGCTTTTTTATCCCTTTCGATACCGATGGCCGTTACCACTACTTCCGATAGCTGCGCGGCATCCTGAGCAAGGGTAATGTTAATGTTGTTCCTGTCTCCGATTGGAATCTCTTGGGTGGTCAAACCCACGAATGAGATAATCAGGACATTGGAGCCAGCCGGAACATTGATCGAGAAATTACCATCCAAATCTGTGGTGGTCCCGATCGATGTCCCTTTAACGAGGATAGTTGCCCCAGGCAACCCCTCCCCGTCCTCTTCGGATATTACCGTACCGGTAACTACCCGCTGCTGTTGCGCAAAGACATGACCGTTGACGGTCATGACGAGAAACGCAAGGACAAAGAGTAAAACTTTTCTCATAAGGTTGTTTATAGTTTAGTTATGGTATAAAGTAAAATTATTTATTGCATTTATCAAAATTTAACATCTTGAGTTCTGGCAAAATAACTAATACCAAATTAAATATTTTGTACAATTTCAGACGGTAAAAAATTGGTTAAAATATATTTATTCTTTGAATAGTTATTTATTAACCTATATTTAGGTATAGACGGTAAATTTTTAATTTAATTGGTTTTTTCTCAAGAGGGTGTTTATTGAGGGTTTATAGTGATAAAATTTCCAGATAAGATTCCAATATCAGGAAATTTAGCTCCGCATACGGGGATACCTATTTTAAGGAATAGTATTTTTCAAGTTAAATACATCAATTAAGCAGAAGCATCCTCAAATTAAAAAGTGCCTTCAATTACAAACAATCGGCATTTTATGAGATTTATATGTACTAAACCGCTATGCGTTTTGAAAAACCAAATCACTTCCTTAATTTTGGCACAGATGAACAAGAAAGACACACATATTTCCACTTTCACTTTTCCAGTGGCTACTGCCCCTGTTCATCACTTCCATCATTCCTCTTAAGAGGAATATTATTTACATATCGCCCCCTTCGTGGGCTTAAGCTTAGCTTTTGTCCCTTGTCTTTCCAACAAAAGACCCCCTAATCCAATTTTACAATTGATCAGATAAAATCCTTATGGAGACCATTATTCGTATAGCCGTCCAAAAAAGCGGTAGATTAAGTGAAGATTCCCTCGCCCTGCTAAAAGAGTGCGGCATTAAGTTTTACAATGGTGGCGGAAAGCTAAAATCCCCATCCACCAATTTCCCCATAGAATTCCTGTTTTTACGCGATGACGACATCCCGGGCTACGTGGCCGATGGTGTAGCAGATATTGGAATTGTTGGAGAAAATGAACTGGTGGAGAAAAACAAAGAGGTCAAAACCCTTCATAAACTTGGCTTTTCCAAATGCCGCCTTTCCCTCGCCATCCCAAAAAGTCAGGCTTACGCAGGGCTGGAGTACTTTAACGGAAAGAACATCGCCACTTCTTACCCCAGGATTCTGGGCAACTACCTTTCAGAAAATAACATCCAGGCAGAAATACACGAAATATCCGGCTCTGTAGAAATCGCCCCTAGTATTGGTTTGGCTGAGGGAATTTGTGATATTGTGAGTTCGGGTTCTACGCTTATGATGAACGGGTTGAAGGAGGTTGAAAAAATCTTCAACTCAGAGGCAGTACTTATCAGTAATAAAGACCTGACCGCCGAAAAACAGGCCATCATTGAGAAGTTGCTTTTCCGCATCAATGCCGTGCAAACCGGAAAAAGCAACCGTTACGTGCTTTTGAATGCACCCAATGAATCGCTTGAAAAAATTACAGCTTTGATCCCTGGAATGAAAAGTCCCACCATTCTTCCTTTGGCTGAAGAAGGCTGGTCCTCGGTTCATTCCGTAATTCCAGAAGATCAGTTTTGGGAAGTTATTGAAGAATTGAAGGGTGCCGGGGCCCAAGGCATATTGGTAGTACCGATTGAAAAAATGGTGATTTAACGCATAAGATGAAAATACTCAACAACCCATCCCAAAAGGACTGGAAAAAAGAAATCGCAAGGCCTGTCTTTAAGTCCAAGGAAATCCAAAAGCTGGTCAAGCCAATCATGCGCAAAGTCAAACGACAAGGAGATAAAGCCCTACAGAAGTTTGCATTTGAATATGATCATGTAGAGATTACTGACCTTTTGGTAAGTCGCAAGGAAATTGAGCAGGCTAAAGAAAAGGTTTCTGCCGAACTGAAGCAGGCCATTCAGGTTGCCCTGGAAAACATTGAGAAATTTCACGAGGCACAACAAATTCCGGATCTCAAAATGGAGACCATGGAAGGGGTGACCTGCATGAGAAGAAGTGTGCCCATTCAGCGTGTAGGACTTTACGTCCCAGGAGGTACTGCCCCCTTGTTCTCTACAGTTTTAATGCTGGGAGTACCAGCAAATATTGCGGGATGTGAGGAAATTGTGCTATGTACACCCCCCAACAAGGAAGGAAAAATTCACCCGGCCATATTGTATACAGCGGATCTAATCGGTATTGATAAAATCGTAAAGGCAGGCGGCGCACAAGCAATAGCTGCCATGACTTATGGCACCGAGTCTGTCCCCAAGGTGGATAAAATTTTCGGTCCTGGAAACCAATACGTGACCGCTGCAAAGCAACTGGCCACCAAAAAGGGCGTTGCCATCGACATGCCAGCTGGACCTTCGGAAGTGTTGGTGTATGCTGATGAAACTTCTATCCCATCCTTTGTGGCGGCCGACCTATTATCCCAAGCAGAGCACGGTGTGGACTCACAGGTAATTTTGGTAGCCAACACCGAAAAGGTAGCCAAAGCTGCTATCATAGAAGTAGACAAGCAACTTGAAAAACTCCCCCGCAAAGCCATTGCAGAAAAAGCACTTGATAATTCTGTAGCTATTGTGATGAGTAACGAGGATAAAGCCCTAGCCTTGATCAATGAATATGCTCCTGAGCATTTGATTTTGGTAGTTGAAAACAGTGACCAGGTTGCCCTGAAGATTAAGAATGCAGGTTCTGTTTTCATCGGTAATTTCACTCCAGAATCCGCTGGGGATTATGCTTCTGGCACCAACCATACTCTACCCACCTACGGTTTCGCCAAAAGCTTTAGCGGCGTATCGCTTGACAGTTTTGTAAAAAAAATCACCTATCAGAAGTTGAATGCAAATGGCATCCAAAATTTAGGGCCGACTATAGAAGTAATGGCAGGGGCTGAACTGTTGGAAGCCCACAAAAATGCCGTCAGTTTACGCCTGAAATATTTAAAGGAAAAGGAGTCATGAGTTTTGATTTAAAAAGCCTTTTAAGACCTCACATTGCAGGCCTTAAGCCCTATAGCTCAGCAAGGGACGAGTATGCCGGCAAAGAAGGCATATTCCTAGACGCCAACGAAAACCCATATGGCTCCACAGCTCCGGGAAACTTTAACCGATACCCTGATCCCTATCAAATTGAAATAAAAGAGAAGCTGGCTGAAATCAAAAAGGTAAAGCCAGATCAGGTATTTTTGGGAAATGGCAGCGATGAAGCCATTGACTTGTTGTTGCGCGCATTTTGCAACCCTGGAAAAGACAACATGATCATCCTCCCCCCCACTTACGGTATGTATGAGGTAAGTGCGTCAATAAATGATGTGGAGATTAAGCGGGTTCCATTAAGCGAAGATTTCCAGCTGCAGCCCCGGAAGATTTTAGAAGCTGTAAATGATTTCACCAAAGTGATCTTCATCTGCAGCCCTAATAATCCGACTGGAAACTTGATGAAAAAGAAAGACATCTATCAGGTGTTGGAAAATTTCAACGGGATAGTAGTAGTTGACGAAGCCTATATAGATTTTGCGCCGGAAGTCAGCATGGTTGCCGAACTTGAAAAGTATCCTAACCTAGTGGTCATTCAGACTTTCTCCAAGGCTTGGGGACTGGCTGCATTGCGGATCGGAATGGGGTTCGCCTCAACGCAGATCATCAGCATCCTAAACCTAATCAAACCGCCCTATAACATTAGCGGTCTGACTCAGGAAAAAGTCCTTGAAGCACTATCACTTCCAAACGCCGTGTATGGCATGGTGGGGAAAATCATGGAAGGAAAAAATGAACTGGTTAGAAAACTTGAGGAAATGGATGAAGTGATCCAAGTCTACCACTCAGATGCCAATTTCGTTCTAGTAAAAATCCCACAAGCCAAGGAAATTTACCATTATTTGATTGAGGAAAAAATCATCATTCGGGACAGAAGCAAAGTCACCTTATGCGAAGACTGCCTACGAATCTCTGTGGGCACTCCTGAAGAAAACGAGGCCTTCCTTACTGCATTTGCCTCGTACACCAAACCAACTACAAAATGAAAAAAGTATTATTTATAGACCGTGACGGCACTATTATCATTGAGCCACCGGTTACCTTTCAAATAGATAGCTTGGAACTGCTGGAATTTTATCCGGGAGTAATTTCCAATTTGAAAAAAATTGTGGACGACACCGAATTTGAGCTGGTAATGATTACCAATCAAGACGGTTTGGGAACGTCCTCTTTTCCTGAAGAAACCTTTTGGCCAGCACAAAACAAGATGCTTCGGATATTAGAGCAAGAGGGTATTTTCTTCAGGGAAATCCACATCGACAGATCGTTTGAACATGAAAACTTACCAACCAGAAAACCTGGAATTGGCCTTTTGCAACATTTTCTGAATGGTGACTACGATCTGGAAAACAGCTTCGTGATCGGTGACAGACTATCTGATGTCAAGCTTGCTGAAAATCTAGGCGCCAAATCGATTTTTATCGGCGACCCTGTCGACTCTGCCGCCCTATCCACAAAATCCTGGGAGGAAATTTATAATTTCCTTAAAAATCCTTCCAGAAAAGCTTCAGTGGAAAGGAAAACTTCTGAAACTGAAATTAAAATAGAAGTCAACCTTGACGGAACGGGAAAGTGCGATATCGACACCGGTTTGCCATTTTTTGACCATATGCTCGAGCAGCTCGGGAAACATGGAGGCACTGACCTCACGATCAAGGTGAAGGGCGACTTGCATATCGATGAGCACCATACTATCGAGGACACTGCCTTGGCCCTCGGTGAGGCTTATCTCAAAGCATTAGGGAACAAAAAAGGAATCTACCGCTATGGATTTCTACTTCCTATGGATGATGTATTAGCTCAAGTGGCCATTGATTTCGGAGGAAGACCTTGGATGGTCTGGGAGGCTGAATTTAAAAGGGAAAAAATCGGTGACATGCCAACGGAAATGTTTTTCCATTTCTTCAAGTCTTTTAGCGATACAGCCAAATGCAATTTGAACATCAAAGCGGAAGGGCAAAATGAGCACCATAAAATTGAAGCAATCTTCAAGGGCCTAGCCCGTGCGATAAAAATGGCTGTAGCCTACGACCCAAAAAGCAAAGACCAGCTACCAAGCACAAAAGGGGTATTATAAAGCTTCTGGGGCCCAATGAGCCGGGTCCCAGAAATATTTTTTAGTTAAGGCTTTTAATTGAAAAACTTATTCATTAGTTTCGATTAAAACCACAGCCATGAAACACCTTTCCGTCCTATTCTGCATTTTTGCTTTAGCACTTTGTTCATGCGGCTCATCCTTTGAAAGCGGGGAGGCCTATTATCAAAGTGGCAATTATGAAAAAGCCATCTCTAGCCTTAACAAAAGCCTTTTCTTCAATATCACCGACCTCAAAGCCTTACATTTAAGAGCCAGAGCTTATGAGGAAATCGGCGACTTTGAAAACAGTGCAAAAGATTACAAAACCATTATCAAATTAAAACCTACCTATGCACAGGCCCATGCAGGCTTAGGTAGTTTAGCTTTTAAATTGAAGGATTATAAAACCGCGGAAAAGCACCTATTAATTGCTTCTTATCATGATGTCGAGGATTTTGACATCCTTTTTTTATTAGGAAGGGCAATGATTGTGAATGAGAATTATAAATCTGCAGAGGAATTTCTGGAGCTAGCCCGAGACCTCCGGCCCAAAGAACCGATGGTTTATTATTATCAGGGCATTGCTAGGGGAAAACTTGGTGACCCAGCTGGCACCGCCGGAGCTTTTAATATGTATGTGACCTTGGAGCCCGAAAATATTCAAGGGCTCTATAATCGCGGGTTTGCTTACATGACTATTGGAATGAAAGAATGGGCATTGGAAGATTTTGACAAAGTGCTTAAATTAAACCCAAAGCACTATGAAGCGATGGCCCGGCGGGGAGTTTGCCTTGCAAAGCAAAACCCCTCCAAAGCGTGCGCCGACCTATCACTGGCAGCCAAAAACGGGAGCAAGTATGCACAGGAAAACTTGACTAAATACTGCCAATAGCCAATTTTTCCTTCAATGCTGCCATGTAATTCTTTTTTGCCTCTGGATGGGTGAAAAGAAACAGATAGGGTTCAATAAGTTCAAGTTCCATCAAATAAAATACGCCTTCAATCAGAACACCGTCAACCCTGGCGTATAGGCAGTCCTTGGCAAAATCCTCAACTATTTTTGTAGCGCTATCCATAAGCGAATCTGAGGGCTGAATACTGCTGATTTTACCTCCAAAGAAATGTTGTACTCTAAAATCTCCCTCTTTCGGGCTTTTCAGGACTGCATGAGAAAACTTTCCATTGAAAAAAATAAGGCTATACTCCCCTTCCGCGATTATCTCGGGAATGAAAGGCTGAAGCAAAAAGTCTTCATTTTTCACCAATTCGTTTAGACTATCACTTAAAGAGTGAGTGCTGCCCTTGATGAGTCTTAGGGTATTTTTGGCCCCACCACTTATGGAGGGCTTAAAAATAAGGTTATCAGTGGCAAACTCATCAAACATCGGCTCGATGTGAACCGGTTGATTTTGCTTTAAAAAACGAGTCGGGATGATCCTATGGCCCTTTCCCTGAATTTCCTGCAGGTATTTCTTGTCGGAATTCCACAAAACTGTTTTTAAATCATTGAAAACAGGAATTCCTGATACGATCATGTTTTCACACCAGTTTTTAAATTCAAGGTATCGGTCAAAATAATCCCAAGGTGATTTGACGACTAGGTGGGTGTATTGATTCCAGTTTACAGCGGGGTCAGACCAGACCTCAAATTTGAAGTCAAATCCTTCGGCAGCAAGAAGTTCAGAAACAATAGCGTCCTCGCTTTCCGCATTATTGTTATAGTTTCCCAAAGATTGGCAAGTCACTACACCTATTTTCACCGACATGTCATCATAAGTTTTAGGGGGTTAAATTTGGTATTTTTTTCCGTAAAAAACGGGTAAATTATCATTTAGTTATAATTTTGGTCTTTAATTGTGAAAAATGACTGACAGCAAGCTCGTAATTATTCCTACTTATAATGAAATGGAAAACATCCATGACCTTATTGAAAAGGTGATGAGTTTGCCCGGAGATTTTCATGTGCTTATTATCGATGATGGGAGTCCCGATGGAACTGCCCGGGAGGTGGAAAAATTGCAGGAAAAATATCAGAATAGACTTTTCTTACTCAATCGGGGCGAAAAACTGGGCTTGGGAACAGCCTACATCGAAGGTTTCAAATATGCCCTTGATAAAGGTTATACATATATTTTTGAGATGGACGCCGACTTTTCCCACAATCCCGAGGACTTGGTGAGGTTATTTGAGGCTTGCTCAAAGGATGGCTATGACATGGCCATCGGCTCACGATACATCACCGGAGTCAATGTGGTCAACTGGCCCATGGGGCGTGTATTGATGTCCTTTTTCGCCTCCAAATATGTGCAATTCATCACCGGCATCCCTATCAAAGACACCACGGCTGGCTTTAAATGTTACCACAGAAGGGTGCTGGAAACCATAAAGCTCGATAAGATCAAATTTATAGGGTATGCTTTCCAGATTGAAATGAAGTTCACAGCCTGGAAGCTAGGTTTCAAGATCATTGAAATCCCCATCATTTTTACCGACCGCACCAAAGGCACCTCCAAAATGTCCAAGAACATCTTTAAGGAGGCCGTTTTGGGCGTTATCTATATGAAGGTCAAGAGCGTTATTAAACCTAAAAAATACCGAAGAGCGGCCTAAATCAGCGATTAATCAAACCTTATCGCCTTAATGGGTTTCACATTTGCAATCATCATTGCCGGAATGAATAAGACAGCTGTAGTGACAACCAAGATGAGGATATTGATTCCAATTAGATAGGGCCATTCCCAGTGCACCGGCACATAATCCATGTAGTAATTTTCAGGGTCAAGCTTGATTAGGCGAAAGTGGTCCTGAAGGAAGCCAAATCCCAACCCCACCAAATTACCGATCAACATCCCCCTACCGATTATCCGGATACCATTCCACACAAAAATCCTTCGGATCTGTCTATTTCGAGACCCTAAGGCTTTTAGGATTCCAATCATTTGAGTTCTCTCCATAATCAGGATAAAAAGAATGGAAACCATGTTAAAGGCTGCCACGAAAAGAATCAAAACCAGAAAGACGTAAACATTATTGTTTAACAGCAACAGCCAATCGAAGATCTGAATATATTTATCCGTGACCTTCACTACGTTGAGGTCGTAATCCACCCAGTCGTAAAAATCATCCGCATATTGATCAATCTTTTTGGGATCGTTTATAAAGACCTCAAACCCTCCAACTTTGTCCTTACTCCAGCCATTCAGGTTTCGGATAGTTTGTATGTCGCCAATAATGATTCTATCATCAAAGTCCTCCAGAAAAGTCTCGTAAATTCCCACCACCTCAAACCTTCTAAACCTGGGCGGGTCCTGTACAAAATACATGGTAATCTTATCCCCCACCGCAAGTAAGAGTTTATTGGAAATAGTTCGGCTGATCAGGATTTCGTTTGAGGCCGCTTGGTCATCAAAATTGATGAAGCGCCCTTCCTTCAGGGATGTCGAGAAAGTCGCCACATCATAGCTTTCCCCCACCCCTTTGAGTATAACGCCTTCTACCTCCTCATCACCTTTCAATAGACCAGGTTTTTGGGCAAATTCCTGAACATGGGAAATGTAGGGAATGTCCTGATAATTGTTGTAAAACTGGCTGTTTTTTGAGGTGGGAGTATCGTCTAGGATATTTCCAGCAGAAAAGCGGTGCACCTGATAATGCCCTGTAAATGAGAAGACCTTTTCAGCTATTACATGCCGAAAACCACCCAAAATCAAGAATGCTATCAGCAAAATGGCCAAACCTATTGATATACTGGCTACAGCGATATTGTGAATAGTACCCGTAAAACCGCCGGTCCTTTTAAAGCTAATTCTTTTGGCAATGAAATAGGAAAGGTTCAAGGAGTTGTTTTATTTTGTTTAAAATCCATTGCAAATTAACATGAAGCATTTGAAATTAATATTAATCCTAGGTTTTTTAGCCAATACCCTGGCATTTTGCAGCCCCGCGGAAAACTATCAGGAAGAGGAAACCCAGAAAACTAAAACCTCCGCCATCACCGGCGCCGACAGGCATTCGGAATACCTGCCTATGATCGAAGGCAAAAACATTGGCCTTGTGGTAAATCAAACCTCTATTCTACCTCAAAAAGACAACCTTCATTTGGTTGATTTTCTTCTGGGTGAAAATCAAAAGGTTAAGAAAGTATATGTCCCCGAGCATGGCTTCAGAGGTGATGCCGATGCCGGAGAAAAGGTGGAAAATGAAGTGGACCAGAAAACCGGCCTTCCCGTAATTTCCCTTTATGGCAACAATAAAAAACCCAGCAAAGAAGCCTTATCAGGAATTGACATCTTGATCTATGACCTCCAGGATGTGGGGGTGAGATTCTACACCTATATCAGCACCCTCCATTACGTGATGGAAGCCGCAGCCGAGCAAAACATTCCCGTTATCATTTTGGACAGGCCAAATCCTAATGGGGACTATGTCGATGGTCCAGTATTGAAGGAAGGATTTACCAGCTTTGTAGGCATGCACCCAATTCCTGTTGTGCATGGACTGACAGTTGCCGAATTAGCGCAAATGATTAATGGCGAGGGCTGGCTGAAAAACAAGGTAAAAGCTGACATCAAAATAGTTAAAACTGAAAATTGGGACCACTCCCAGCCCTATTCTTTACCTGTGAAGCCATCTCCAAACTTGCCGAATGATATTTCTATAAGGTTATATCCTTCTCTTTGCTATTTTGAAGGGACTGATATTAGCTTGGGCAGAGGTACAACCTTCCCTTTTCAGGTTTATGGATACCCTGATGAAAGCTTCGGCGAATTCAGCTTTACCCCGACCAGCATCCCTGGTATGTCCAAAAACCCTCCCCATCAGGACAAAACCTGTTATGGTAAGGATTTGAGAAACGAGGATCTGAGCCACCAGTTTACATTAACTTACCTTCTTGACGCTTATAAAAAATCAGGCAAGAAGGAGAAGTTCTTTAACGCTTTCTTTGACAAACTTGCCGGGACTGACCAACTTAGGAAAGACATTCTTGCAGGAAAGCCAGAGAGTGATATTCGAGCTTCTTGGGACAAGGATTTGGCAGAATATGAAAAACTAAGGGAAAAGTACCTTATATACTAAAAATCACAAAACATTTAAAATGGGCTATATTAGCCCATTTTTTTTTGCCAAGAACATATTGCTTATTACGATAAACATAATTTAATAAAACTGCTTACTACAATAAGCAATAATTGATTATATTTGCTAACTGCAACAAGCAATAGACCATGGGACCATTGTTCGAAAAATTTTTTAGGAAAATAGAAGCCACTGAAACTACTTTCTTGAGGAGCGCCATGGATAGAATCCATTGGGAGGCTAGGCTAATAGGAATCAAAGGAGCTAGAGGGGTCGGTAAAACCACTTTAATGCTCCAATACATAAAGATGCACCTCCCGCTTGACGGAGCGACCTTATATGTTAGCCTTGACAACATATGGTTTGCCAAGAATAGCTTATACGACTTGGCGGATGAGTTTGTGAAAAAAGGAGGCAGGCATCTATTTTTGGACGAAGTACACAAATACCCGAATTGGTCCCAAGAAATCAAGAATATCTACGATGATTACCCTGAACTCCAAACTGTATTTACAGGGTCCTCTATGCTGGAAATTCTAAATGCAAGTGCAGATCTGAGCAGAAGGGCAATCATTTACCAAATGCAGGGGCTATCTTTTAGGGAGTATTTAAACTTGAAGTTGGGAAAAGATCTTCCCATATTTAAATTGAAGGATTTGCTTGACAATCATTCTGAGTTGGCGAGGGGTATTCTAAAAGACATAAAGCCGCTTCAGCATTTTGATGATTATTTAAACAATGGGTACTACCCTTTTTTCCAAGAGGTGCCTGATTTGTACCATCAGCGGATTGAAGAGGTGGTCAACATGTCCTTGGAGATCGAACTGCCCTTGTTGCGCAAAGTCGATATAGCTTACATTCCCAAGCTGAAGCAATTGCTGCAGATCATTTCGGAATCAGTGCCTTTTATCCCGAATGTCACCAAGCTTAGCCAAAGAATTGGGATCAATCGAAACACCTTTATTAGCTACTTGTTCTTCTTGCAGGAAGCCCATCTCACCCGAAATTTGTACAAGGACGTACGCGGGATAACTCAGCTGCAAAAGCCCGATAAAATATTTTTGGAAAACACCAATTTCCAGTTTGCTTTTGCCCCAGAAAATGCGGACCAAGGCAATCTTCGGGAAACCTTTTTCCTCAATCAGGTCAATTACTTTCATGAGGTTGAATATATGGATAAAGGGGATTTCATGGTGGACAGAAAGTTCACTTTTGAAATCGGCGGAAAGTCGAAGACCACAGAGCAAATCAAGAATTCAAAATCAGGCTTCGTGGCTGCAGACGGGATTGAGTATGGGATTGGCAACAAAATACCGCTTTGGTTATTCGGGTTTATGTATTGAGGATCAAAATAGAGGCAAAAAAGACTGGAGATCGCAAGATTTCAAGGAGGGCGTTATGCCCAAAAAATCGTAATATTGGATAGCAAAAAGACCTGCCAATTTTTTGGCAGGATCACAATTATGGATAAAACACTTCGAATCATTTATATGGGCACGCCAGAATTTGCCGTGCCCTCTTTAGACATATTGGTTGAAAACGGATGGAATGTAGTAGCGGTCATTACTGCTCCAGACAGGCCAAAGGGACGTGGACAAAAACTCATACCCTCTCCTGTAAAGGAGGCTGCATTAAAGCACAATTTACCCGTCCTCCAGCCTACCAACCTGAAAGATCCAGAATTTATCGAGGAATTGCGGTCATATAAAGCAGACCTGCAAATTGTGGTGGCTTTTAGAATGCTGCCTGAAGCAGTTTGGAATATGCCTTCAAAGGGCACTTTCAACCTTCACGCTTCTTTGCTTCCCAATTACCGCGGCGCAGCGCCCATCAATTGGGCGATCATAAACGGTGAAAAGGAAACCGGTGTGACCACCTTTTTTCTTAAACACCAGATCGACACAGGGAACCTTATCTTTCAGGAAAAAGAAACCATCCTTCCTGAGGACAATGTTGGAACGCTTTATGAACGCCTGATGGAAAAGGGTTCAAGACTTGTGTTAAAAACCGTTGAGGCAATCCAAGAGGGAACGGTTGAGCCTGTTCCACAAGACGAAAGCAAGGCCCTCCATGAAGCCCCAAAGATCTTCAAGGAGACCTGCATGATCGACTGGAACCAACCTGCAGAAAAAATCCACAACCTCATTAGAGGGTTAAGCCCCTACCCAGCAGCCTGGACTGAAATAAATGGAAAAACCTGTAAAATTTTTGCTAGCGAGATTATAGAAAAGTCGTCAGGAAATACTCCTGGCAAAATAAATTCTGACGGCAAAAATTACATCCACTTCCATTCTCAGGACAACCTATTGGCCATTAAAGAACTGCAATTGCAGGGTAAAAAACGGATGGGTACTGAGGAGTTTTTGAGGGGAAACAAATTGTAGGAAGAAGCGATTTAAGCTATAATCCCAAGGAAGAATATTTGTACTACCAAACACCTTTTTAATTTGAAAGTCTCACTTATAGTCGCCAAAGCCGAAAACAATGTCATCGGCAAAAACAATGATTTAGTCTGGAAGCTCTCAGACGACCTCAAACATTTTAAAAAGACCACGACCGGCCAGCACCTCATAATGGGCCGGAAAACATATGAATCCATGGGTAAGCCTTTGCCTAACAGGACTTCAATCGTAGTCAGTAGAAATGAAGATTATTCGGTTCCAGACGAGCATTTTTGCGTTCAAAACCTGGAGCAAGCTCTGGCTTTGGGAAAGAAGCTGAACTTGGAAACCATCATAATAGCGGGGGGAGGAGAGATTTATAAGATGGCTTTGCCATACGTAGATGAGATGATTATCACTGAAGTTAAAGTAACTCCAGAAGGCGACACCTTTTTCCCTGAAATCAACTGGTCGGAATGGCAAGAAACAAAACGGGAGCATTTTGAAAAAAATGACAAGAATGAGTATGCTTTTGACATTGCGTTTTATAAAAGAAAATGAGAGAAGTAAAAGCTGAAATACTGGCTATAGGCGATGAGTTGCTTTACGGCCAGATTATGGATACCAATAGCTTGTGGATTAGCCAGCAGTTGACAGATATTGGGGTAAGGGTGGTACATAGGGCCACCGTGGGTGATAATGAACCTGCCATATTGGAAGCGTTCAAAGCCGCACAGCAACGGGCAGACATCGTATTGATCACCGGGGGACTTGGCCCTACAAGGGATGACCTGACCAAGCCTCTTTTAGCAAAATATTTTGATTGTGACATTCAATTGGTCCCTGAAGCATTGGAAGCAGTAAAATCCTATTTTGCCAGAAGGGGCCGAGAATTGACAGAATTAAATATTCTTCAGGCCCACCTGCCCACCAAATGCACCTATGTGCCTAACACCATGGGTACTGCTCCCGGAATGTGGTTTGAGGAAAATGACACCCTTTGGATGTCGATGCCAGGGGTACCACATGAAATGAAAAAACTGATGGAAACCTTTGTGTTTCCTCAGTTGAAAGAGCGTTTTTCATTGCCTGTGATTTACCATAAAGTGGTCAAAACCGTTGGGATCGGGGAAAGCTGGCTGGCGGATAAAATTAGGGATTGGGAAGACGCTCTCCCTTCACACATCAAACTCGCCTATCTGCCCTCTATTGGCTTGGTGAGGCTCCGGCTAACAGCTTTTGGTGAAAAAATCAAAGAATTAACGGTTGAAGTCGAAGAGCAAATTGAAAAACTTTTGCCTTTGGCAGGAAAATATGTTTACGGCTTTGATGAAACAAGTTTGGAAGATGCTGTGGGCCAACTTTTGAGGAGTCAAAATAAAACTGTAGCTTTAGCCGAGAGCTGCACGGGCGGCTATATTTCTCATCTGATCACTAGCGTGGCCGGGTCCAGCGCCTATTTTAACGGCAGTATCATACCTTATCATAACCAGTTTAAACAACAGGTTTTAGGCGTAAAAAAGGATACCTTAATTGACCACGGAGCCGTAAGTGAAGAAACGGTAATAGAAATGGCCAGTGCGGTTCGCAAAACTTTTGGTTCTGATTATGGACTGGCCAGCAGTGGTGTGGCTGGGCCGGGTGGCGGATCGGATGAAAAGCCCGTTGGAACCGTTTGGATAGCCTGCGCGTCAGAGGATGGTGTCAGGACGAAGAAACTTCAATTAACCGATGACAGGATGATAAACATTCAGCTTTCGGGAATTTCGGTTTTGAATTTGTTAAGATTGGAAATAAATAAAATTACCGAATGAATTTTTACCTGAATGATTTTGCAAAGCAGGAATTAAAATTTAATTTTAAAATTCAGAAATAAACCCAATTAAATAATTTTCATATGGCAACAGTAGAAATGGTGATGCCCAAGATGGGTGAGAGCATTATTGAGGGTACCATCCTCACCTGGCTGAAGAGCGAGGGAGATGCTATCGAGCAAGATGAATCCGTACTGGAAGTGGCTACCGATAAGGTCGACACAGAAGTTCCAGCCACTCACGCCGGCACACTTAAACAGATTTTAGTAAAAGAAGGCGATGTAGTAGCCGTCGGCGCCCCTATTGCCATCATTGAGGTAGAAGGCGAATCCAACGGGACTGGCGCTCCTGTAACCTCTACCGCTCCAGCACCAAAGGAGAAAAAAGAGGAACTTTTAGCCGCTGCGCCAAGCCAAACCTCAACCATCGTAGCACAGCCGGATGACTCAGGTGCAGGCGACGATAGATTCTATTCCCCTCTTGTTCTTTCTATTGCCAAAGAAGAAGGTATCAGCAAGTCGGAACTTGCCACAATCACGGGCTCTGGCAAATCAGGCAGAGTGACCAAAAACGACATGCTCGCTTATGTGAAGCAAAGAGGGACTGCTTCCCAGGCTACTTCTCAGCCTGAACAGGCAGCCTCTTCAAAACAAGCTACCGCACCTGCGCCGAAAGTTAGTGTAAGTGTGAATGCTGGGGATGAAATCATTGAAATGGATAGAATGCGCAAAATGATCGCTGAAAGAATGGTGGATTCCAAGCGCATTTCCCCACACGTTACTTCCTTTGTAGAAGCGGATGTTACCAACATTGTTCTTTGGAGAAACAAAGTAAAAAACGGCTACAAGCAAAAGCATGGCGAGCCATTGACCTTCACTCCTTTCTTCATTGAGGCGGTAGCCAAGGCCATTCAGGATTTCCCTATGATCAACATTTCCGTAGATGGAGACAAGATCATCAAAAGAAAAAACATCAACGTTGGTGTGGCTGTAGCCCTTCCATCAGGCAACCTTATTGTGCCGGTGATCAGAAATGCCGATCAGCTTAATCTGACAGGACTTTCTAAAAAGATTAACGATCTGGCCGGCCGTGCAAGGATCAATAAGCTTTCTCCTGACGAACTATCAGGTGGCACCTATACAGTATCCAACGTGGGATCTTTCGGCAATGTGATGGGTACGCCTATCATCATGCAGCCTCAAGTAGCCATCTTGGCCGTAGGAGCGATTACCAAGAAGCCAGCTGTGGTAGAAACCCCAACTGGTGATGTGATCGCGGTAAGACACAAAATGTTCCTATCCCACTCCTATGACCACAGAGTTGTGGATGGCTCTTTGGGGGGACAATTTGTAAGAAGAGTAGCAGATTATCTGGAAGCTTTCGATCTAGATACCAATATTTAAGAATAAAAAAACCGAGATTTGAATCTCGGTTTTTTTTTATCCATAAATATTCTGATAACTTATTTTGATTCTTTCAGCGATTTGGTCAATCTTAACAGGTTTGGTCAGGTAATCATCCATACCGGCTTCGTATGCTTTTTCAATTTCATCCTTGAATATATTGGCTGACAACCCAATAATGGTAGGCTTATGGTCCCCTTCAATTTCTCGGATGGCTTTTGTAGCTTCCAGTCCATTCATCTTGGGCATTTGATTATCCATAAAGATCAGGTCGTAACGCTTACTTTTGCACATGGCCACAGCTTCCACCCCATTCTTGGCAAAATCAGGAATATACCCCATCTGTTTAAAAATTATGGACATGAACTGAATGTTGATTTCATTGTCTTCAGCCATTAGGATCTTAAGCGGATACTTATCCGATAGAGCGCTGAGATTTTCCTCTGGCAAGCTCACTTCTGTAGGGCTTCCCACCTCGGATTTATCTATTGGCTTTTCGCCCACGGTCACAAAAAGTGTAAAGGAGAAACTGGAACCTTTGCCTTCCTCACTTTCTATATGAAGACTGCCACCCATCAATTCGATAAGCTTGTTGGCAATAGCCAGGCCCAGTCCTGTGCCAGTATATTCCCTGCTTTTCGATCCATCCACTTGGGTAAATGGATCTGTCAAGGTAGAAATCTTATCCTCTGGTATACCAATCCCCGTATCGCTCACGGTGAAGTAAAGCATGATGTTGGAATTAAGGATCTGCTCACTGGTCACCTTGATGGTAATATCCCCATCCTTTGGAGTAAACTTCACCGCGTTTCCGACTAGATTGAATAGAATCTGGAATAGCTTGTCCCTATCCATCAAAATCCAATTAGGCGTAGATTCTTCGATCTCAAGCTTAAGATTGATTTTTTTCTCAGCCACTAAAGCGGAGAAAATATTGACCACCTTATTTACTTGCTCACGGAAATTGATGTCGGTAAGGTTGAGTTCAAGTTTACCCGCTTCAATTTTACTGTAATCAAGGATATCCTTAATTATGGTCAACAAGCTGTCTCCGGAATCCCGAATCACCTGGATAAACCGCTTTTGCTCTGGAGAGAGGTTGGTGTTGGCCAACAATCCAATCATGCCCAAAAGCCCATTCATAGGAGTTCTGATTTCATGGCTCATATTGGCAAGGAAGTCACTTTTAGCCCTACTGGCCGATTCCGCTGCTTCTTTTGCCTCGCGCAAACCTTTTTCAAGAAGCTTTTGACTGGTCACATCACGCCCAAGTGACATCACCCTTTCCTCATCAAGTTTTATGAATCTAATTTCAAAATACTTCTTGCCGCCTTGAAGATAAACCTGCATTTCTCGAGTTTGCATTTCACCAGTCTCTGCAGTTTTCTCCAATGCTTCCATCATTTGAACATTGTATGGCCCTGGAAGCACTTCCAAAATAGTTTTGCCTAAACCTTCTTCAGGCGGCATCAGCAGCATGCTGGCGTCCTTGACATGATAATCTTGGAACACTCCATAATTGTCATAAATAAAAACTATATCCGGTATGCTTTCCAATACCGATCTCAGGGTATTTTCACTCTTGATAATATCCTGCTCGGCAAGGTGCTTCTCTGTAATATCGGTACAGATACCTACACTACCTGACAGTTTGCCATCCTCATCGTAATACAATCTTTCGAAGTTTTTAGTCCGAATAACTTCCCCATTCTTTTTAACCAGATCACACTCAAAGTTCAGATAGTCCTTTCGAGTTCTAACTGCCTCTTTGGCTTTTTGACGTACGTGACGGAGTTCGTTATGCGGGAAAATTCTTCGGAAATTATCCATGAAGTCCTCCTCTGTATATCCTAGCACCGATTCAATATTTTCGCTTACCTTGAAAATCTTGCCCTTTGCATCATGATAATACACAAAGCTATTGGACTCCTGTAGCAACATGGTTTGCTGCCTGAAGAGCTGGTTGAGTTCAGAAGTGGTACTGCTAAGAAGCTGATAGCTTTCGGTGGTTTCTTTGGAGAACTTAAAGAGCATGACCATCAAAACACATAATAGTAAGAATAACAGTGCAAAGAGGTAAAAGTACGCTTCATAGATACCGGATACAATGGTACGCTTCTCCAAAAAGAAAACAAAAGCGTACTGATGATTCAGCTGCCTGATTTTAAAGGGATATTGGGCAGCCAGTACCTTTATTTCCTCGCCGTCCTTAATGATTGTTCCCTCATAATTTCCTTTTAATCCAGCGACCACATCATAGGATATTTTTTGGGCAAGGGATGGCGAATAATTAATTTCATGCTGCTCGGATTGACCATTCAATATCTGAAACGTGTCCTGGGCATATAATGCCTTGTAACCATCACTTCCCAAATAATAACTGTCAACGTGGTTCTGGAAATAATTCTCGAGATTGACCTTGACGATCACCCTAATCTTATGGACCGGCGTGGTAATGATAAAGCTTTCCCGGGGGTCATACTTCAACACCTCATTGGACAATTCCCTGGTGATATGATTATCCTGTTGGGTAGAATATATGATGAGGCCATCCACCGTTGGATGTTGGATAACCAGCTGATCAATTAGGTTTGAATAATTGTTTAGTAGCCGCCGCGTTCTCACCTCGTTGGCGCCATCGGCCACTGTGGAGCCATGCATGCTTTCCAAAATGCTGGCATAATAAATAATATCCTCTTCAAGGGAATTGAATTTCCGCTGTGCCTCGTTGGCGGCTACTTCCGACTGCTTTTTGAGCAGCTCCTCTTTGGTTTCCAAAAGGTTTGAGGAAAGGGCAGCATAGAACAGGTAGCCTAAAAATAGAATTAATAGGACAGAGACGAGGGACAAGCCTGTCAACACCCAAAATCGTTGGGGGCGATCAATATTTTGGTCTAAAATGCTCCCTTTCACAAATTATTGATATCAATAATATACCAGTTTAAAATATTGAGCCTTTTACAGTAGACTTGGTTGGTTTTACCATCCAGACTTAACTCAAAGCTGTTATCTTTTTCAAGCAAAAATCTTGAGATCATCCTTCTGACTTCTTTGTTTTTGGATTTGAATAGGTTAAAATCTTCTACCGGGAAGTTATCAGTATTGATGGTCTGAATATACGTATGATTTTTCAGTGGCGGCATATCTAATGCTTCGATGGCGTTGGCCTTGCCGGCTATAATAGTGCCTCCCGCATCCACAATTACCAAATTTTTGGCCGATTTATCCAGAAAATTCCCGACTAAATTATTTACGGTGATATCAAATCCCAAAACCCCCTGGAGTTTGTTTTGGTAGTAAACTGGGTGAATCAAGGAAAGCACCCATCCCCTTCCCACAGGGTCAATATAAACTTCCTCAAGCCATTTAGCCCCCTTTTGGGGATTTCTCACCTCATCACCCATATAGTAAAAATTGAAGGTAGTCAGGTCAAGATCAGGGTCTACCATGGTCAATACACTGTAATTGGGATAGACCCTGGAGAATTGGTTTTTGGTGTTATAAAACACCTGAGAAACAATAGGATTGCTATTAACCAAGCGGGAGAAAAGGGAATCCTGGCTTTCCGTGAAATAAGCCTGCCGCATAGCCTCTTGCCTATTGGAGGTAAGTGTGGAGATATACACGGCACTTTCCTCCGCCTGTGGGTCGGGATTGTAAAAAACCCCAGAGTCACTAAAGGCAAACTTATTCCTATTTGCTTTGTCAACCAGGTCATTTTGGTTTTCATACAAATAAGTAGTGAAGGTTGCTAACTCTGCAATCTCAGTCTCCAGTGGGGTAAGCTCAGATTCGATTTCCTGAATGACGCTGTCGATTTGGGCAAAGTTATCTATATCTCGCTTACTCACCTTATCTTCACATTGGAAGAATAACATTGCCACAAAAATCAACAATAAATAACTATATTTCATCTTAAAATTATCAAATCAGCGCCAAAATTAAAGATTTTATAACTGATTATAAAGCGATTGGTGCATTTCCTCGAATCTTTTTTGAACAGCGTCAAAAAACGGCCCTCCCAAAAACTGATCAAGGTCTGACTCCTCCAAAATATCTGTTTCGCTGACTTTAAAGGTTTGCTCAACCATACCCTGCTCAAATTTGAGCAGGTATTTGTTATTCCAAGAAAAGATGCTAACCCTTACATCACTAACGGTCATCTCTTTTACTATTCTCATGGCCGCTTCACTTCTGAACTATACGTGATCTCTGATTTCAGAGAAGAGGCCACAGAGCAATATTTATCTACGGATAATTTGATTACCTTGGCCAACTCCTCTTCCTTTGCATCAGAAGAGACCAGAGTAAAGTGCATATGGATGGTTCTATAGAAAGCCGGAATCCCATCATTTCTCTCCCCTTCCACATCAATTGTGAAGTCCACTACTTCCTTCCTTTTCTTCTTCATCATTGACACAGCATCTACGACCGCACAGCTCCCTAGAGCAGAAAGCAACAGCTCCATAGGGGATTGATGCTTTTTTTCTTCGCCATCATACATATCAATGCTCACTTTGTTGCCAAAAGCATTTACGGCTTCATACTCGTGATCAGCCAGCATGCTGATCTTTATTGTTCTTTTATTAGACATGATAGAAATTTTATTCCAACAGAAATGGGCCATTTCCAGAACGACCCATTTCTAAATGTTTAGCTAATATACTAAATAAGTTTTACATATTGCGGCGGTACTGCCCTCCCACTTCATACAAGGCATGTGTAATCTGCCCTAACGAACAATGCTTTGCAGCCTCCATAAGCTTATCAAAGAGATTATCATTCTGTACAGCTGCTTTCTGCAAATCTTTCAACAATTTACCCGAAAGGGTTTCATATTTCTTATGAAGGTTTTGCAAGGTTGATATCTGTGCTTCTTTTTCTTCCTGTGTGGCTCTGATCACTTCACCTGGAGTCACCGTAGGCGAACCATCTGAAGAAAGGAAAGTATTTACACCAATGATTGGATATTCACCTGTGTGCTTCAGCATTTCATAATGAAGGCTTTCCTCCTGGATCTTACCTCTCTGGTACATAGTCTCCATGGCACCCAACACGCCCCCGCGCTCCGTGATTCGGTCAAATTCAGCATAAACTGCTTCTTCCACCAAATCAGTCAACTCTTCAATGATAAAACCACCTTGGATTGGATTTTCATTCTTGGCAAGCCCCAGTTCTTTGTTAATGATCAATTGAATGGCCATAGCTCTTCTTACAGAGGCTTCTGTAGGCGTGGTAATTGCCTCATCATAGGCATTGGTGTGAAGTGAGTTACAGTTGTCATATATAGCATAAAGAGCCTGAAGAGTAGTTCTAATATCATTAAAATCAATCTCCTGGGCATGCAATGATCTACCGGAAGTCTGAATATGGTACTTCAGCATCTGAGACCTGGCATTGGCGCCATACTTAAGCTTCATGGCTTTGGCCCAAACCCTTCTGGCTACTCGGCCGATTACCGCATATTCCGGGTCAATCCCGTTTGAAAAGAAGAAGGAAAGGTTTGGCGCAAACTTGTTGATATCCATACCTCTTGACACATAGTACTCCACATAGGTAAAGCCATTGGAAAGTGTCAGGGCCAACTGTGTAATCGGATTGGCACCTGCTTCTGCGATATGATAGCCGGAAATAGAAACCGAATAGAAGTTCCGGATGTTGTTTTCAATAAAATACTGCTGAACATCCCCCATCAACCTCAAGGAAAATTCTGTGCTGAAGATACAGGTGTTTTGGGCCTGATCTTCCTTCAAGATATCAGCCTGAACAGTCCCTCTAACTTTGGCAATGGTATCAAACTTTATCTTTTGATAAATGTCAGCAGGCAAAACTTGGTCACCAGTGACACCCAAAAGCATCAGCCCAAGCCCATCGTTTCCTTCAGGAATGGTACCATGGTATTGAGGTCTCTCTACACCTTTTTCAGAGTAGATTTTATCGATTTTCTGGTTGACTTCTGCTTCCAGCCCGTGTTCTCTGATATAAAGCTCACACTGCTGGTCAATAGCAGCGTTCATAAAAAAGGCAGTCATGGTAGCCGCTGGCCCGTTGATGGTCATTGAGACAGAAGTCATCGGATCTGCCAGATTGAATCCGGAATATAGCTTCTTGGCATCATCCAAGCAACAAATGTTCACTCCGGAGTTACCTATTTTCCCATAAATATCAGGTCTGTAATCTGGATCTTCACCGTACAGCGTCACCGAGTCGAAGGCAGTGGATAGCCTTTTGGCGGGCATGCCTTTGGAAACGTAATGGAAACGCTTGTTGGTTCTCTCAGGTCCGCCTTCACCGGCAAACATCCTGGTTGGGTCCTCCCCTTCTCTTTTGAATGGAAAAACTCCCGCGGTGTAAGGAAACTCACCCGGCACGTTCTCCTTCAATCCCCATTTCAGCAAATCACCCCAAGCCTCGTACTTTGGAAGGGCTACTTTTGGAATACGGGTATTGGCCAGCGAGCTGCTAAAAGTCTTAACTTTAATTTCCTTGTCCCTTACTTTAAAGGTATAATAATCTTCTCCATACTTGCCCACAGTGGTATCCCACTCTTCCAGCCATTTCTTATTTTTTGGATCAAGCTCAAGTTCAACCTTGGCGTATATTTCTTCCAGCTCCTTCACCAAACGGTCCTGATCCTCCACGCCTGCACCTTTGATCGCTTCGATGGATTTTTTGAGGCTGAAAAGCTTTTGGGCAACCTCTTTCTGCTCCTCAACCCACTTGTCATACTGACGGTTATTTTCCGCAATTTCAGACAGATAACGGGTTCTAGCCGGAGGGATGATGAAGATCTTTTCAGACATCTCCCCAGTGATCTCAAAGCTGGAATTCAAGTCGGCTGAGGTCTTCTCTTTTACTTTTGAAACGATAGCCTTATACAGGTTGTTCATTCCCGGGTCGTTAAACTGTGAGGCGATGGTTCCGAATACCGGAATATCCTCATCGGCAGTTTCCCAGAGGTTGTGATTCCTCTTATATTGTTTTTTGACATCACGAAGGGCATCCTGTGCACCACGCTTGTCAAATTTATTCAAAGCGATTATGTCTGCAAAATCCAGCATGTCGATCTTTTCCAATTGCGTGGCCGCCCCGTATTCTGGAGTCATCACATATAAGGAAAGGTCGGAGTGCTCGATAATTTCAGTATCAGACTGGCCAATACCGGAAGTTTCGAGGATGATAAGGTCAAATTGCGCAGCTTTCACAATATCCACAGCATCCTGCACATATTTAGAAAGGGCAAGATTGGACTGTCTCGTAGCCAACGAGCGCATATACACTCTTGGATGGTGGATGGCGTTCATTCTGATCCTATCTCCAAGAAGTGCTCCACCGGTTTTCCTTTTGGAAGGATCTACTGAGATGATCGCAATGTTTTTATCCTCAAAATCTATCAAAAATCTTCGTACCAACTCATCCACCAAAGAGGACTTACCGGCGCCACCTGTTCCGGTAATCCCCAATACTGGGGTTTTGGATTGATGACTCGTATTTCTTACCTCCTCAAGTTTTCCCTTGGTTTCTTCAGGATAATTCTCAGCGGCAGATATCAGTTTGGCAATAGACTGCTTGTCGCATCTGGTGATCTTGTGATCATCGGAAAGATCTTTCCCAACAGGAAAATCGGCCAACTTCACCAAGTCATTGATCATCCCTTGCAAGCCTAATGAGCGCCCATCATCAGGAGAATAGATTCTGGTAATGCCGTATTCATGCAATTCTTTAATTTCTTCCGGAAGGATGGTCCCCCCTCCCCCACCAAAAAGCTTAATATGCCCAGCACCTTTTTCCTTCAAAAGGTCATACATATATTTGAAAAACTCGACGTGCCCACCTTGATAGGATGTAATGGCAATGGCCTGCACGTCTTCTTGGATGGCACAATCCACAATCTCCTGAACCGACCGGTTGTGTCCTAAATGGATCACTTCACAGCCGGTAGATTGGATGATTCGCCTCATGATGTTGATAGCGGCATCATGGCCGTCAAAAAGGGATGCAGCCGTCACAATTCTGATATGATTGTTTGGCTTGTACAACGTTTGACTAACTGACATATATTTGGGTTTTTGCTTCTATTTCAACCGAGCAGAACTGTTCTAAGTTCTGGAATTGCGAATATACTAAAATATATGTATTTCTATAAATCAAAAACCCTACTGACTCAAAACATTGTTTTGTTCTACAATGGTCAAAACCCATAAAACCATACTTTTATTTATCTTTTTTTACTTATTAAAAATATTGAAAGGAGTTTATTTATAAAGAATTATAAGTATCTCCTAATTACAATCATCAAAAAACCTGACAATGGTCATTATTTTAAGACACTCGGTGGGCGTTCTTTGCAGAGAAATCAAAGGAAAAATTGTAAATTGATCCAAAGGGCAAGACATTAAACATTTTGCCATTCAGCATGTAGTAGGCACATAACCATTGACTTAACAGCCAAAAATAGAGCATGAAATTCTCTTTATATCTTGGAAAATATAGCGGCATCAAGGTCTTTATCCACTGGACTTTCAGCTTGCTTTTGATTTGGATCTTGATCTCCAGCATGCGTTCAGGATTGACAATGGAGGACACCGCCTGGACAATTGCTTTTATTTTGGCTATCTTTTTCTGTGTGCTTCTCCATGAGTTTGGCCATGCCCTCACTGCTAAGAAATACGGAATCCAGACGCGGGATATTATCTTACTACCTATTGGAGGCTTGGCGAGGCTGGAAAAACTCCCAGAAGACCCCAAGCAGGAGCTTTGGGTAGCTATAGCCGGTCCACTAGTCAATATCGTCATCTTTCTGTTGCTGACTGTCGCCATCAGCTTTGTAGGCTTCGACCTGAACCAAATGGAGGATATACGCTTAAATGGGCAGACAATTTGGCTATATCTAGCCACCGCCAATCTTTTTTTAGCCATCTTCAATATGGTACCGGCATTTCCAATGGATGGCGGCAGGGTGTTGAGGGCCTTGCTTTCGATCAGGGTACCAAGGGTAAGGGCTACCGAGATCGCTGGAGGCATAGGCCAGATATTGGCTATTGGCTTTGTCTTTCTAGGCCTATTCTACAACCCCATTCTCGTCTTAATTGGTATTTTCATCTTCCTTGGAGCATCCGCAGAAGTGACCCAAACGAAAAACCAATCTTTGCTACATGGCTTCAAGGTCAGCGATGTGCTGATGAGTCGGTTTCCCGTGATAAGTTTTGACGCCCCCTTGAGTAAGGCAATTGAAAAACTTCTGGATGGTCAGGCTACCCATTTTGTGGTGGTGCGTGACGATGAACCAGTGGGGACCTTGAGCCGGGAGGAGATGATCAAGGGGCTCAATGAGGCCGATGATCAAATCTTGGTGGAAAAAGTGGCCAATTTGACGCCTTTGGTACTAGAGATATTCATGCCACTGGAGGAGGCCATGAAGAAAATGGCCGCCGAAAACCAAAAAGTCGCCCTGGTATATGAAAACCACCATTTCTTGGGCATGCTGGACCAAGAAAACATTTCTGAATTTATCATGGTAAAATCTGCCTTAATCAATAAACAACAGGCTGAAAACATCGCAATGTAACTCATATTCTAAATCAACTATCACCTATGTATTACTCTTATACCTCAGCTGAAGAAGCTGTCAAAATCGTAAAAAGCCAACAGAGAATTTTTGTACATGGAAGTGCGGCGACACCGACTGTCATGTTAAAAGCCCTAGCCAATCGTAAAGAGGAATTGGAAAATGTGGAAGTGGTGTCAATCTCCACCTTGGGAGAAATGCCTCTTGCCCAACCTGACTGCAAAGGCAGTTTTTTTATTAACTCTCTTTTCGTGTCCGAAAATGTGAGACAGGCGGTGAATTGCGAACAAGGAGGATATGTACCAATATTTTTGAGTGAAATCGGGTTGTTGTTTAGAAGGGACATCCTGCCTATTGATGTGGCCATACTGCATGTTTCCCCACCTGATGCACATGGATACTGCTCCATGGGAGTTTCAGTTGACATTGCGAAACCTGCAATTGAGAAGGCCAAGATCATCATAGCACAGGTGAACAAAAGGATGCCCAGAACGCATGGAGACGGCTTGATCCACTTTAGTAGATTTCACGCTGCCGTAGAGGTAGACGAGGCCTTACCTGAAGTAAATTACGGATTGAAGTTGGGAGAAAGAGAGCTTACCATTGGAAAATATATAGCTGAACTGATTGAGGACGGTTCTACCCTCCAGATGGGAATCGGCGCCATCCCGGATGCGGTTTTAAAGGCACTCACTACTCACAAGGACTTGGGCATTCACACCGAGATGTTTTCGGATGGAGTAGTTGATCTTTTGGACACAGGTGCAATTACCAACAAATACAAGAAAAAGCATCCAGGCAAAATAGTTACTTCCTTTGCCATCGGAACCGAGAAACTATACAATAGGGTGAATGACAACCCTGAATTTACCTTCCATGAGGCGGCGTATGTCAACGATACCGCAGTGATACGGAAAAACCCGAAAGTGGTTTCCATCAACAGCTGTCTTGAAATTGACCTTACCGGGCAGGTTTGTGCTGATAGTATTGGAAGTTACCACTACTCTGGTGTAGGTGGACAGATGGATTTCATGCGTGGAGCGGCTCTTTCAGAAGGTGGAAAACCTGTGATGGCACTCAATGCGGCCACCAAAGGCGGCAAATCCAAAATCGTCCCTTTCCTCAAGCAAGGCGCGGGTGTGGTGACCACAAGGGCACATATGCATTATGTGGTCACCGAGTACGGGGTTGCTTACCTGTATGGGAAAAACTTGAGACAAAGGGCTTACGAATTGATGAAAATCGCTGCCCCTGAGCACAGGGAAGACCTCGAAAAAGCCATTCATGAAAGATTTGGCCAATTTATATACGCTTTCCAGTAGGTTGCTATTTTACCTGTAATACTGACTCGTCAACCAAGGAGAAGGTCAGGATAAACTCTGTACCTTCTCCTTTTTTACTTATGATCTCCAAAGAAGCCCCATTGTTGGTCATAAATTGTTTTACCAACAAAAGACCGAGGCCAGAGCCGGATTCGTTTTCAGTGCCCAAAACAGAATCCATCATTTTCAGGTCACTTCCTTTCAAAAACTCAATCTGACCCTGCTCCATACCTAATCCGGAATCTTTAATATGGAGGTTTACCAGATTACCATCAGCAAAGGAATAGAAAAAGACAATATGCCCTTCTGCCGGGGTAAATTTAATGGCGTTGTTTAATAAGTTTTGAAGGATGATCTTCAGGTCACCTATATCAAATAAGATATGAATCTCCTCAGATTTATCGTGCCTCACGCTGATTTTCTTTGCGCCGGCCTGAAATTCATATAGATCTATAACATTCTCTATCTCTTGGGTCAGATCCAACTTTCGCTGATTCACCTTGGCGCCCTCAAGCTGCTGATTAGCCCATTGTAGCAATTGAGCCATCATCTGGTCCGTTTTCACAATCTGTTCATACAGCAAGTCCAAGGCCTGATCGGTTTCTTCTTGGGTGAACACCCCTTCTTTTTGCAGCTCCAAAAGTTGCTTGATGGAGTTGATCGGAGAGCGAAGGTCGTGGGTCAGCACTGAGAAAATCCTTGTTTTCGCTTCATTCAGTTGGTTCAAGGATTTGTTTTTTGTCGAAATCTCCTTTTTCTGCTTCTGTATGGCTTTGTTTTTTCTTTTGAGGGTCTTATTAAAAGCTTCCTTATGCTTTAAACTTTTCCGATAAATAAAGACAATAAAAACAAAGCCCATCAAAACCATCACTAGTAGAGACAGGATGAAATTCTTTCGGATCACAACGTCATCCATCAAATCCTTCTCCGTTCGCAAAACCTCATTTTCGGCCTTGGCTAACTTTAATTCCAGAGCCGAAATCTGAAGATCCTTCGATTCTGAGTAAAGGCTGTCGCTATAGCTTTTGTGAAGCCTATTAAAGGCCAAGGCATTTTCATAATCACCTTTGGCTTCATAAATATTGGCCAAGGACACGGTGACCCTACACAAATCCCAGTAGGCGCCTACAAACAACCCGTATTCATACCCTTTCTGAGCCATCACCAAAGCATCGTCATATTTGTGCTGCATCTGTCTCACTTCAGCCAAGCCCGTAAAAGCAAATGTTTTCTCCCAATTGTTGATGATGGCCGAATCTTTTAATACCTGATGATAGTATTTCTCAGCCATAGGAATATTGCCGGTATCAAAATAGGTTTTGGCCAAGCGGTTTTGGATCATGTATTTAAGATGATCTGAAGGATCCTTGAGCACCTTTTCCAAACTACCGATAAGTTTTTCCAAGGCAGTGTCAAACTCTTTCAGCTCAGCATAGGCAATTCCCATATTGAAAAGATTTTTGGAAAGGGCCTTAGTGTCCTTTATGTCTTCATTCAGGATCAGTGTGGTTTCCCAAATCTCGATGGCATCCCTGTACTATTTTTGGCCCAAATAGATTAGGCCTCGCCCGTTGAGGGCAAAAATGTAATCAAGCGAAGCTTTAGAACCCCTAAAGATCTCTTCAGCCTCAAGGAACTTCTCCAAAGCAAGCTGGTAATTGCCTGCCACATAGTGGACCGCTCCTTCCCTATTGGCTACCTTTCCTTTCAAGGTTCGGTGGCCTATGTTTTTCGCAAGAACTTTGGCTTGTTCTATATAATAAAATGCTGAATCTTTAGACTGATATTGAAAGGCGTGGGCTTTTTCAAGCAGTTGTTCAAAAGTTATCTGTTCAGAGCCAACAGATTTCAGGCTCAAGCTTAAAAAGACTGATAATAAAGCAATTCTAACAAAAACCAACCTACCCATTATACATACGGATTCCTTTGCAAACGATTTCCATCCGTAAAATTATAGGCATTTTTTTATTTCAAAGCCTTTTAAAAAAAAAATGATAAATGGCTCTAATTCAAACCATAAGAGGCCATTTATCAAATTATACTAATCTATCCGTTATTTATTGGTAAAAGGCAATTTAACCTCCAAGGTATCCCATCTCATCACTATTTCACCTGCCTCACCTTGCGCATCAATTATTTCATATTCCAAGCGCTCCACAGTTGAAACCTGATTAGGAGTAACTTCGATTCTCACAAGATCATCCTCCTCAGCATATTCATCGGTCAAGTGTTGTTCCCAGTTTTTATTGAGGATCAAGTGCCAAGTTTCTTTTCCCGGCACAGCAAAAAAAGCATATTTTCCTTTTGGAATCTGTTGCCCTTCCACTTCAATCGGTATTGAGAACTCCACACTTGTGGCCTGGTGGGCACCTGCTACCCAAACTTGGTTATAAGCCACCAAGCCACCCCAGATTGTTCTACCCCTTACACCAGGGGAATGGTATTTTATTGTGACATGGTTAGTCCCCACTTGACCGTGTACTTCACGAGGGATACTTTTGGGGCTATTCAAATCCTCCTCTGTAATCTCCTCCACATACTCATGATGGTCATGGGCGGAACCCTCCTTATTTTCACCTTGTCCACATCCATAAAGAATAGGCAAAAGGGCTAGGCTGTATATAAATAATTTCTTCATATGCTAAATTGAAAAACCTGCAGGAGCACTAGGTCTCCTGTCAGGTTTTGGGGAATTAAACAACCGTTTATCTTTAAATTGATTCTTTTACAGAACCACATTTCAACATTTTGTCACCAAAATATGGGTTTCTGATCTCTTTCACATCACTCACCCAATAGGCTCCTTGGTCATTGAATGCCATCGGGCAATATTGCAGGTGGGCATTCTCCACACCATGGTCAGCAGCCTTCAGCATGGTGAACAGAGACATACTCAAAGTATTAAGCTCTTCTCTTTTTCCTTCTACTGATTCACCATCCATGCTTCTCAGGCTTGATCCCATTTGCGATACGACTGCCGAAGCTCTCCCCTCCATTGAATTGAAGTTGTCATTGTTCAATAATCCTTGAAGGTTTTGAACTGCCTTATCAGATGCCTCTTTGTCATTTGCTACTAAAGCATTTTTGAGGTTTAGGTATTCTGAGTAAAACGCTTTTACCTGCTCAACTTCTGAATGCTTAGAAATCGCGAAATCTGCGTGAACCTCAGTGGCATCTCCAGCATCCTCTGCTGCAACATGGGAACTTCCATCATCATGGTGAGCATGACCCTGGTGATCATCTTCTTGAGGTTTGTTTTCACAAGCGATAAATAAGCCCATTAGGGCTGCGGCGATGAATACTTTTTTCATGAGTTTATAATTATTGGTTTAAAATTAATTTAATGGTGGTGTTGGGCTTCTGCTGAAGCAGCCTTCTTGTCGGCATAGTTCAACTTACCTTTTTCATATGTTTTCTTCACTTCCCCACATGAAAGCATCATGTCCCCATAATATGGATTTTTAATCTCGCTCTCGGCACTAAGCCAGAAAGCACCTTGATCATCAAATGCCATAGGGCAAAACTGCTTGTAGAGCTTGTCTTGCTCTATTCCAAAATATTCCACAGTCTCAATAAGGTGCTCTGAAAGTATTTCAAAGGCCTCTCTTTGCAATTCCACATCATTTCTTTCTGCGATTGATTGTGAACTTGTCTGCATGGATTTATGCAACGGCATATAAATATTATGGGCTTTTTCATCGAGCAACTTCATATCCACTGCACCCAAGGCTTGGGTGACACGAAGGGAGGATTTAGCCGCAGCATCAGGCTCTGTTTCTACCAAAGTATCCTTTAGCTCCAAATAACTATTCACCAATGCCCCAATCTGCTTTCTAAAAGCATCAGGCACTTCCAAGGTCTTGGCCTCCGGCCTCCCCATCATGCTGTAATTGCCCGACAATTGAGCAGCAGCACCAATGGCAAATACCCCATTGGACACAATTTTATCCCCGCTGCTTACGCCGGATAGAACCTGGTATTGGTCTCCAACTCTTGATCCCAATTGCACTTCTACCATTTCAAAGGCTGGTGCATCAGCAGTACCCCTTTGCACATACACTACCGATCTTTTGCCCGTCCAAAGCACCGAAGACCTTGGAATCATTAGGGTGCTTTCCCCTTGTGCTTGCTGTCCACCATGTACGGTGGCATTCACAAACATTTCCGGTTTTAGTTGTTGACCAGGATTAGAGACCTCTGCCCTCACTGATACTGTACGGGTTTCAGGGTTGATGATGGGGTCAATATAATTTACGGTTCCTTTAAACTCCTTTCCGGGAATTGCATTGACGGTAAAGGTCAATTGGTTTCCTTTGCTAAGCCAACCAAGGTCTGACTCGTAGGCATCAAGCATAACCCAAACTCGGCTCAAATCAACAATTTCAAAAAGGACCGTTCCTCGGGAAATGAAATCCCCAACGGCTATATTCCGAGCAGTGACGTATCCGCTGGCATTGGCGTAGATTTCAAAAGTGCTATTCACTTCTCCCTGTGCTTCTATTTCTTCAATTTGCTTATCGGAAACTCTCCACAACCGCAACTTTTCCCTAGCCGCCTCATACAGCATCGGCTGTCTCTCCTTCATCCGGCTGGCTTCCAGAAGCTCTTTTTGGGCGTTTATCAAGTCAGGAGAGTAAACACTCGCCAACCTTTCTCCCCGTCTTACTTCTTGGCCGGTAAAACTGACATAAAGCTTATCGATCCTTCCCGAAAAATCAGCGGCAATACTATTGACTTGCTGCTCATCCGGCTGGATCTTACCACTTAGGCGCACCTGCTGAGCGGTACCGCCCTCGGTAACCCTAACTACGGCCACATTGGCCAAGGCCACAGCTTCAGGTGTCATTTCAAATACCATTGGATCGGAGGCACCGCCATTCCTGGAGGCCACAGGAGTCAAGTCCATTCCACAGAGGGGGCATTGACCCGGCCCCTCTTGCCGGATTTGCGGGTGCATGCTGCAGGTGTATTCACTCGCTGCATCACCACTGTGGGCATGTCCCTCGTGGTCATTGCCCGAGGGGCTCAGGCTCCAGCCAATGATCGCCCCAAAAAAGAGGCAACCCAAGGCAATGATCAGAATCTGTTTTCTATTTATATTTTCCATATCGGTAATTATTCCCTTATTCCTTTAGCCACTAGCATGTCCAGCATAGCATAGGCCGTATGCTGGTTCACAATGGCACTTATCAATTCAAGTCTGTAATCCAAAAGCTCCCGCTGAACGGAAAGCAACTCCTCGAATGAGGATCCTTCATTTGCATATGCGGTCACCATGAGATCCAGCGCCTGCTGGGTCAACTCTACTTGCTCATCCAACAGCAGAACCTTGCGCTCCGAGTCCCTGATTTCCCGTATAGTCTCTTCTAACTGAACAAGTAATTCGTTCTCAGCATTCTCCTTCTGATATTGAATTGCCTCCCTATTATACCGGGCTTCGCTCTGAGCGGCCTTGTATTTCTTTCTGTAGATAGGCAATGAAAGCGTCACCATGGGCATGATCATATTGTTGCCCATCCCCGATGGCATGTACTCCATGGATCCTGAACCTCCTGGAAAACCCATTTCCGCTCTAGGTGAGAACACCATATAATTGGCCCCAACCCCGATCATTGGTCTTCCATCCAGTTTGGCCATCTGTTCCTGCTTTGAAAATACTTCAGCCTCTGCTTCCAGCATTTTTAACATGGGATTGTCCTGCATAACACTGTCGATGAAGCTTTCCCCATTAAAGGCTAAAATTCTTGGGCTAAGATCCTGCTCAAGTTGGATTTCGGCAGTTGACTCTGTTCCCAGAAGCTTGTTGAAGCGGAACATGAGTGGCCGCTTTTTATCAGCTAGCGTCTCCAGCTGACTTTCCATGGATCTAATCTGAATCTGTAGCCTGAGTACGTCGGAAAGTTTTCCTCCTGAGCTACCACCTCCCATTTCATTCATGCCTCCACCGGAACCGCCCATATCTCGTCGATCAGCCGCACCAGATGAACCTGCCCCAGCTTGACCCATGCTCATCCCGCTACTACGGGGACTGCTCACATTGGAACCAGCCGCCCTTACGGCAGTGGACGCACTGGAGGTGGCACCACCGATATTACCTCCTCGGTAGCGAATAAGTGCAAGTCTTTCCATGGTGCGTAGAATTTCCAAGTTATCTTCCGTAATCTCAATCTCTTTCTGCAAGAGATGAAGCTCATAGTAAGTGGACTTCACTTCGAAGAACAACTGGTTTTTGGATTCACGAAACTGCTCATAGGAAGCATTAGCCATTAAACTGGCTTCATCTTTTTGGGTGCGCAACATGCCAAACCAGGGAAACATCTGCATGATGCTGATGTCCGCCCGCTGATTTCCCATCAGTCGCTCCATAGGCTGAAGAAATACGCCCAAGGAAAGCTCTGGATCGGGAAGGCTGCCCACTTGGGGCACCCTTTCCAGGTTGGCTAGATACCGCTGGAAATTCGCTCTTACTTCCGGGTTATTTTCCCCAGCCTGGATCAAATATTCCTCTATTTGTTGAGCTTGACCTAGCACAGCCAGCAATACTAGAACTACCGAAAGAAATGCTTTCTTAAGGGAAGCGCCAGCTATTTGAATCTTACGAATTGATATGACTTTTTCCATTAATCCTTAAGTTTTCTTTCCTCATTCCAAGCATAAAGCACCGGAACGATCAATAATGAAATCAATGCAACGCTCATCCCCCCAAATGCCGGAATGGCCATAGGGATCATGATATCCGAACCCCTACCGGTAGAAGTAAGGATTGGTAATAGAGCCAGAATAGTAGTAGCAGTGGTCATCAAACATGGCCTGATACGTTTTAAGCCCGCACTTACTACTGCTTTTCTCACCTGAGCTCTATTTTCTGGCTTGGACCTTTCAAAGCTTTGCGTGAGGTAAGTCCCCATGACCACCCCATCATCCGTGGCTATCCCAAAAAGAGCGATAAACCCTACCCATACGGCTACACTCAAGTTGACCGTACTCATTTGAAACAGCTCACGCAAATTGGTGCCCAGTAGGTTGACATCGAAAAACCAGGTTTGCCCATACAGCCAAAGCATCAGAAAACCTCCCGCAAACGCCATCGCTATAGCTGTAAATATCATTAGGGCCACGGCTGTGGATCTGAATTGGAAATAGAGAATAAGGAAAATCACCGTTAAACACAATGGAATGACAATGGCCAACCTTTTTTCGGCCCTGACCTGATTTTCATAGTTTCCGCTGAAGTTATATGTTACCCCAGCCGGCACCTCAAGCTCTCCAGAGGCTATTTTCTCCTTAATAAACCTATCTGCATCCTCCACTACCGTCACTTCGGCATATCCATCCTGTCTGTCAAATAAAACATATCCAACCAAGAAGGAATCCTCCCCGCGGATCATCATCGGACCAGGTCGGTAGGTTACCTCAGCTATCTGTTGAAGGGGAATTTGCCCACCTGAAGGGGTGTTGACCAATAGTCTGGAAATTGCATCAGGGTCATCGCGGTATTCACGTGCAAATCTTGCACGGATGGCATATCGCTCTCTTCCTTCCACAGTGGTCGACAGTGTCATGCCTCCTACGGCAATCTCAATAAATTCCTGCACGTCCGACACATTCAACCCATATCTACCCATGGCTACCCTATCCAAGTTAATCTCTAGATATGGCTTTCCTAGAGACCTATCCGCAAATACAGCGGCAGGTTTTACTGACGGCACTTCCTTTAATAAATTTTCCAGACTCAAGCTGAACGCTTCGATAGTCTCCAAATCAGGGCCATACACTTTCATTCCCATAGGTGCTCGCATTCCAGTCTGCAACATGACCAACCTAGTTTCGATCGGTTGTAATTTTGGTGCGGATGTCACCCCTGGGAGATTGGATGTACGGCTTTGGATTTCATTCCAGATGTCATTTGGACTCTTAATTTCATCACGCCACTGCCTAAAGTGAAGCCCTTTGCTATCCGGCACTAGGTACCGTTGGATATTGCGCTGAACACCCCTGGCTCTTCTATCCTCCATTGGCCGCTCTTCCCCATCAAAAATCTTTTGCTCCGAACGGTCAAATAACCACTCCTGCTCATCCACGTTAAGCAGGAAATGCCCATCACCATTCACGGCAAACCTTAATTTATTGGCCCGCTCATCCTGTATGAATTCTGTTTTATAGTTGATCACATTTTCATACATGGACATTGGTGCAGGATCAAGGGGGCTTTCGGCTCGGCCAGCTTTCCCTACCACTGTCTCTACCTCTGGAATGGCCTGAACCAACATATCCAGCTGTTTGAGGATTTCCATATTGGCCTCCACGCCTGAGTGGGGCATGGAAGTTGGCATTAGCAAAAATGAGCCTTCATTCAGTGCCGGCATAAATTCTTTACCCATCCCAGGAAATGCATGCGCCATCGAAGACCAAACCTTATTCGTCCGCACATTATACCCTACTTCATCTAGGGCTCTTGGCACAAAAGCAAACACATTGGCAAATCCCATCCAAATGAGCAACGCTAGCAGCATTATGGTTAAAGGCAAAGCCATGAAAGTCTTTTTATATTCCAAGCACCATATAAGAATAGATTTATAGAATCTGATAAAAATTCTAAATAAGCCCAATATCAAACCTATCACTGCTATAATAAAGATAAAGTTAACTAGGGCCGATTGAGATAGACCCAATGGGCGCCACTCCAATGCCAGCAGGAAGGATACTGCAATTACTACAATGGTAATCGTAATGGCATCTTTGAATTTGCCATCAAAGAACTTCTCAGGATAATAAGTATGAAACAGGTTATTTAACCCCAATGCAAGCAAAACTAAACCTGCCCAAGGTAAGACAAACAAGATAGCCAACCCTGCCAGTGTCATCAATAAGTTGGCAATTCTTTTGGCTTTTCTGGATTTCAATTGAGCTCCAAACAACCAATGGGCAAAGGCTGGCATAAATACCAAGGTAAATATCAAAGCTGCCACCAAGGCAAACGTCTTGGTATAAGCCAACGGCCCAAATAGCTTACCTTCTGCCGCCTGCAAAGTAAAGACAGGTAAAAAGCTGACAATGGTGGTCATCACAGCGGTCAAAATTGCTGAAGCTACTTCCGTAGTGGCCTCATAAATAATCGTAAGCTTGGATTTGGTAGTATCCCCAATCCCCAAATGCCTCAGGATATTTTCACTCAGAATAATCCCCAGATCCACCATGGTCCCAATCGCAATGGCAATACCGGACAAGGCCACGATGTTGGCATCTACCCCCATGTATTTCATCATAATGAAACACATCAGCACAGCCAGGGGCAATAATGCAGAGATCAACAAGCTGGCTCTTAGATTGACCACCATCACAATAATAACTATGATTGTAATCAATATCTGCAGGCTAATCGCTTCATTGAGCGTATATAGGGTTTCATTGATCAAACCGGAGCGGTCGTAAAAAGGGACTATGGTCACTTTTGACACCGTGCCATCTTCCAAGGTTTTGCTTGGAAGACCTGGGGAAATCTCATCGATTTTCCTTTTCACCTCATCTATTACTGCCAAAGGGTTATCACCGTACCTGGCCACTACAACCCCACCTACAGCTTCGGCTCCGCCTTTATCCAAAATGGCACGCTCTGCCCGACTGGCGGGTCCAATGTTAACTTTTGCAACGTCTTTTATTCGAAGCGGCACGTTGTTGTTCATTCTCACAACCGCCTGCTCAATATCGTCCAAGCTCTTCACATAGCCTAAACCGCGGACGATGTACTCCACCTTGTTGACCTCCATGGTATTGGCCCCCACGTCCAGGTTGGATTTCCGGACCGCGTCCATTACTTCCATCATGGACACATTGTTGGCTTTCATAGCATCGGGGTCAAGGTCCACCTGGTATTCCTTGACGTGTCCACCTATGCTGGCCACTTCCGCAACTCCCTTTGCTCCTGAAAGTCCGTATTTCACATAGAAATCCTGGATGGTCCTCAATTCATGTAGATCCCAGCCTCCTGCCGGATTGCCCTTTTCATCTCGGCCTTCTAGGGTATAGAAATAAACCTGACCCAATCCCGTGGCATCGGGACCTAACTGGGGCTGTACCCCTTCTGGAAGAAGCCCAGCTGGCAAAGAGTTCAACTTTTCCAAAATCCGGCTTCGACTCCAGTAAAACTCCACATCTTCTTCGAAAATGAGGTAAATACTGCTGAAGCCAAACATGGAAGTACTCCGGATGGATTTTACTCCGGGCATGCCCAGTAAGGCCGTGGTGAGCGGATAGGTGATCTGGTCCTCTACGTCTTGAGGGGATTTGCCCATCCAGTCGGTGAAGACAATTTGCTGGTTTTCACCTATGTCGGGAATGGCATCTACGGGCACCGGATCACTGGGCAAAAACCCAGTATCCCATCTAAATGGGGCTACGATAATTCCCCAAGCCACTATTATAAGTAGCAGCAAAACCGTCACGAGCCTATTCTCGAGAAAGAATTTGATAATAGAATTGAGCATTTATAAGAATGATCAAATGAAGAAATCTGTAAGGAAGTGCCTATAAATTCAAATGGCACAATAAGTCAACAATTGGCTGGGAGCCAATTTTTAAATCAAAAAAGTCTGGTTCTGGATATGAATGGGCGTCTTCCAGGCAAACAAGTCCGTTTCATCCAAGACCTCCCTATCGGGTTTTATTTCAACAGAAAGCTTTTGAAGCAATGCGATAAAATCGGAGATGGCAAAGGAAAAGTCCACTTTTTGGAACTGGTAGTCCACCAAAGCCAAGAGCACCTGATCTCTGTTTTGCTGATCCTGAAAATCAACATCTAGGCAGCAATCGGGATCAACATCCTGTTCCGAACAGCACTTTGAATGTTCATGGGACACTTTTACCGTCTCAAGCTTCTCCCCGCAATAATGCATAGAATAGCTCAAACCTGCGTTGAAGAGCAGGTAAATCATTAAAAACGATATCTTTATGAAGCGGTCCATGATAAATTATTGAAACAAATATAACAAATGCTGATTACTTCGCTTTATATTTTTTTGGTAATTTTTAATAGGACCCAGACTTACCTAAATTTGGGGTGTAATATTTGACCATGGGAAGTTTAATAATCAACGGGGAAAAGATCCCATTTACTGACATTGCAACAGGTTCTTATAAGTCGACCGATCCTTATTTTCAACAATCACTTGATTTTTGCAAGGCTTGGCTTTTGGGAAAAGAAACCTTTGAACTCCAAACCTCAGGATCTACGGGTAAACCCAAAACAATTATCGTTGCCAGAATCCAGATGGAAGCGAGTGCCAAGGGAACAGGACAATTTTTCAATATACAAAAAGGTGCAAGCCTGCTATGCTGCCTGAACACGGAAATGATTGCTGGCAAAATGATGCTGGTGAGAGGAATGGAATGGGATGCAGATGTAATGCTCTTAAAACCAATCGCCAATCCTTTGGCCGAGATTGGGGAGGCAAGATTTGATTTTTCAGCTATGGTTCCGTTGCAACTGGAAAATGTGATCAACAACGCCGACACAAGCTCAAAATTAAGTGACATTACTTACCTCATCATAGGCGGCGCTCCCATGAGCGAAATCTTAAGAAAAAGAGCTTCAGCCTACCCTAATTCCATTTATCAAACTTTTGGAATGACTGAGACGGTCAGCCATGTAGCTTTGGCCAAAGTGGGGCTCCAGCAATCCCCTGTGTATAAGGCCTTGCCGGGTGTGAAGTTTGGTCAAACTGAAGACCGCAGATTGGTGATATCTTCCCCAATGGGCAGGGAAAACCGACTCGAAACCAATGATATTGTGCAACTTATATCTGACGAGGAATTTATCTGGATAGGCCGCGCGGATTTTGCAATCAACTCCGGCGGGGTCAAAATTCATCCTGAAGAAATTGAAAATCAAATACTTCCTGTTTTGGAGAAAACATTTCCTGGAAAAAATTATTTTATTTTTGGGCTTCCCGATGACACCCTGGGCCAAAAAGTCTGTTTGCTCATAGAAAATGGCCAAGTCGGTGAAAATCAGGCAAGGGATTTGCAAATGCAGATTCAAGCCCTTGTTTCCAAGTATGCAGTTCCGAAAGCGTTCTTTTTTCTAGAACCATTTACAGTGACAGCATCCGGGAAAATCAATAGGCGAGCAACTATTGAACGATTAGCGTAAAATGAAAAACATCCTGGTACTATTGGTATTGCTCATCATGATCAGACCTTCCAAAACTGACCTCACGGTCACTATTGACAATTTAGAAAACGACAAGGGAGTAGTGCGGATACTGCTTTTTAATTCCCCTGACGGATTCCCCGACAACGATAAAAAGGCAGTGGGCCGTGCGGTGGTGAAAATCCAACACGGAAGAGCACTCTACCAGTTCAAAGACATGGCCGACGGCAACTATGCCATCTCTGCTTTTCACGATGAAAACGAGGACGGTAAGCTGAACAAGAATCTGCTTGGAGTTCCCCAGGAAGCCTATGGTTTCTCCAACAACGCAAGCGGTACATTTGGCCCGCCCTCTTTCTCTTCGGCAGCTTTCAAAGTTGACGATGAGAATGATGTTCACGTCATGAGCCTCAAAAAATAAGACTAGATTATCAAACATCCCCTCGGCATGGATGTTTTCCAAAAAAAGAACATCGATGCTCGAGGAACATTTCTTTACCTGCCCTTATTGCTTTTCAAATATCTCTGTGCTGCTTGACCCCAGTATTGCAGCTCAAACCTACATTGAGGATTGCGAAATTTGCTGCAAACCCATTGAGATCAAATTCTTTATAGAAAATGGAGAGTTATCCTTTTTCTCTGCACAGTCTATCGAACAGTGATTTTTCAGCACTATATAGCTACAAGTAAACTGGATTTTGATAATTTTGTGCCTGATTTTAATAGTTATCAAAAATCAGCGCAACATGAAAAAGCTTATACTTCTCGCATTCAGCTTCCTCCTAATTTTTGGTTCCTTACAAGCCCAGTCACCTGACGAAATCTGGGAAGCAGCCAATCAATACGCTTTGGCCAACTTGAATGAGGATTACGAACTATTGCTCGACTTCACCTATCCGCAGGTCATTGAACAAGCAGGCGGGCGCGAAGCTTACAAAAAAGTTTTGCTCCAGATGAATGAACTGCAAAAAAACAGGGGAATGAGCTTGAGCGACTTTATTGTGAAAGAGCCTTTGGATAAAGTGAAAGCCGGTGACGAATGGCACGTAGTGGTGCCTTACCAGTCAGTCACAAAGGTAAAGGGAGGCAGATTGACCTCTGAAAACACTTTGATTGCCGTGGCAGCTGAAGGGAAGAGCAAATGGTATTTTGTCGAGACAGCATCTCTTACGGAAAGAAATCTAGCAAAGGTGCTTCCCAATTGGAATAACACATTAATCCTCCCCTATAAAAAAGCCCCTATTTTTAAAGAGGATTAATTATTAAGAAAAAGAAAGACCGAGCATCCAGCTCGGTCTTTTTCTTTAATTCTACTTTTTCTTCCGTGCTTCGGCAAGCTGGGCCCACATTTCATTAGGGATCTGATCGAGGTGGCTAAACTCACCTGCGCCCTTGAGCCACTCCCCTCCATCAATAGTGACTACTTCTCCATTGACAAAAGCTGAGAAATCAGACATGAGATAGGCCGCAAGATTTGCAAGCTCCTGATGCTCCCCTACCCTGCCCACAGGTATTTTCTTGGCTGGGTCAAATTTCTTGACCAACTCCCCAGGTAGCAACCTACTCCAGGCTCCTTCCGTAGGAAACGGTCCCGGAGCTATCGCGTTGGAACGGATCTGGAATTTGGCCCATTCCACTGCCAGAGATCTTGTCAAAGCCAGAACTCCGGCTTTGGCCACCGCACTGGGTACCACATAGCCTGAGCCGGTCCAGGCATATGTGGTCACGATATTCAAAAACGTCCCCTGTTGTTTATTTTTGATCCAATGCTTACCTGCAGTCAAGGTAACATTGGAAGTGCCTTTCTGCACAATGTCTACGACAGTCTGAAAAGCATTTGCTGAAAGCATTTCGGTTGGACTGATGAAATTTCCGGCGGCATTGTTGAGCACCCCATGGATCTGGCCCAACTCCGCATTGGCCTCGGCCCACATTTTTTCTACCTGCTCAATTTCCCTTACATCACAGCGCAAGGCAAGCACCTTTCCTCCAAAGGAATTCTGCATTTCATCGGCGGTCTGCTGCAAGACGTCAAGTCGTCGGCTGGTGATGATGAGGTTGGCGCCCAACTTCAAAAAATACTCACCCATTGAACGGCCCAGTCCAGTGCCTCCCCCAGTGATCAAAATGTTTTTTCCTTCCATGGCTCCATCCCGGAGCATTCCTTCGGTATATTTCATGATTCTAAATTAGATTGTTAAAAAACTGAATATAAGCATTAATCTTCTTAATTGATCCTTTGTTTGCCAACCCTAGCCAACTGTTAATGTACCGTAACCAAAACCAAATACATAACATCAACACAAACTACTGATAATCAAAGACTATGTTTTGTTGAAGATGTTAAAAAAGAGAACCGAAAGGGGAAAAGGAGAAAGTTGCACCGAATTTGCATAGTTACAGACATGCGTAATATAATTCCATTTTTAATAATATGGTGCTGCCTTTTCGGAGGCCTGCTGTTTGCCTGCAGCGATGAGTTTGACAACCAACTTCAGACTGATCCTGAATTTGAAGCCGAGGAAATTTTCAATGCATCCGCTGCCTTGGATGAGCATCTGTATTTCCTCACGATGGGTTTTGAGGATTTTCAAATGGCATCCTCCGATAGTTTGCAGTTACCCGGTTGCCCGATCATAAACGTAGAAGAAAATGATCGAAAAGTGACACTGATTTTCACTAATCAGGAATGTCCAGACGGTACTACCCGCAGGGGTGGTTTTGAAATAAGCTTTGCCGAAGATAGCCTGCCCACCATGTTGACCTACCAAAATTACCAAGTACGTCAAAACACCATTGAGGGCTCAAGGAGCTATCTTCGGGATAGCTCCTTGATCACCGAAAATTCGGAAGATATTTTGGTATTTGACTCGTTTGGCTCCAGCACACGGTTGAATCTAATCTTTCATCATGAATTGATTTACCTAACCGACACACTATCTCAGATCGCAACCAGAGGGGAAGCTACGGGCCGAAACTTGGCCGGAAGACCTTTTAACATGCAAGTGGCAGAGGAGAAAATCCAAACTCTAGAATGCTGGTCCCAAGGCATAAACTTGGCTTCTGTGGGAAGAGAAAACTGGAACATTGAGCGGCAGCAAGGCCTTACCGTTCGTCACCAGATTTCCTATGGAAACCAAGACGACTGTGATGAGCAAGCAGAGGTCACTTTGGACAATGGCCAACGTATTATTTTGACAACTGCCAATTAAAAAACTAAAGGATTATTTATCCCTAAATTTTACTGTCTATCCATTATTTCCGCCTCAAGATTTATTTAACTTTTTAATTTCAATTCACTGTGGTTCTTTTGCAGGATAATTTGCAAAAGACACATGAAAATCAGAAAACATTTATTATTGCTTGCCGTCCTCTCATTTTTTGGATGGAGCGCTTCGGCACAGCAATCCTCAGACAAACCCAGTTATCAAATATCAGGTCAGTTGATAAGTGAGGGTTCGGGAGAGCCTGTTTCATATGCCAACGTCGTGCTTTTCGACGCGGAAGGAAACAACAAGGCCGGTGCAGTGGCTGATGATGAGGGTTATTTTTTCATCACCGGTTTTGGAAACGGAAACTATAAAATCCAAGCTAGCTTCATGGGCTTCCAAACGCTTTCCAAAGAAAACATCCAAATCACATCTGAAAGACCATCAGTGAATCTTGGTAAACTTGAACTTACTGAAGAATCTGTGGCCTTGCAGGAAGTGGTGGTTCAGGGTCAACGAAACCTAATTGAGGAAAGAGTGGATAGAACTATCTACAACGCCGAAAATGACAGAACCACTGTAGGTGGTGATGCGGCTGACGTGTTGAGAAGAGTGCCTATGTTGTCAGTGGATTTGGATGGAAATGTTTCCCTAAGAGGTAGCCAAAACATTCAGGTTTTGATTGACAACAAGCCTTCTACCATCACTGCCAGCAGTGTGGCGGATGCCTTGAGGCAGATTCCTGCTGACCAAATTAAAACTGTGGAAGTGATCACTTCGCCTTCGGCAAAATATGACGCGGAGGGTGCCGGAGGTATTATAAATATTGTAACCAAGAAAAACAACCTCCAGGGCGCCTCTATGAACGTAAATAGCAGTGTCGGGGTGAGAGGCTCAAACCTTGGCATCAACGCCAACGCCAGAAAAGGCAAAATGGGCTTTTCCTTGGGAGGGTTCGGTAGAGCTGGTTACAATATTTTGGGAAGCTTTGACAATGACCAATTTGTCAACAATCCTGAAGGACCGATGACCAGAACCAACCAGACGGCCGATACCAGAACAAACATGTTGATGGGCCGCTATAGCCTGGGTTGGGATTATGATATCAATAAGTACAACTGGGTTGGAGCTTCTATCAACTTTGGGATGTTCAATTTCAGAAACCGTCAGGACAACCTTTTGTCCAATACTTTTCAGGAAGATGAATTAATCAATTCAATTCTTAGAGAGGTTTCAATAGATAACCTAAGCAACACGATTGATGCAAGCTTGAACTATACCAGAACTTATGACACTCCCTCCAAAGAGTTCAGTGTAATGACTTTGTTCAGTAGAAACAACAGGGTGAATGATTTCATCAATCTGAACTACGATCCTACTCAGGCATTTATTGCCAGCAGGACACTCAACGAAAACAGCTCGAACAATCAAGAATTCACTGTTCAGCTTGACTATCAGACACCAATTAACAAGAACCAGATTGTTGAATTTGGAGCCAAGAACATTTTGCGTCAAGTAGTCAGTGATTTCCGTTATTTCACGGCTGATGGTAGCGATGGAGAATATGAACTAATCGACAACGCACAGTTAAACAACGTCTTCAATTATAACCAGAATGTATCTGCGGCCTATTTGTCTTACACTTTGAATTTTCTTGACAATTATACCCTAAAAGCTGGAACAAGATATGAGTACACGGTGATTGATGCAGACTTCAGAGATGAACAACAGGTGGAAATTCCTTCTTATGGAGTATTGGTACCGAGTGTGAATATTAGCAGAAAGCTGAAAAACGGCAACATGCTAAAAGCAGCTTATAACCGAAGAATTCAAAGGCCTTCCTTGCAGTTTTTAAATCCAAACTTGCAAGCAGCCAACCCGCTTTTTGTAACTCAGGGTAACCCGCTACTGGATCCTGAATTCACGGACAACTTTGAAGTGGGCTACAATACTTTCTATAAAATTGCCACCATCAACATGTCGGCATTTATGAGAAAGAGTACAGGTTCTATCCAAGCCATCAGAACACCACTTGAAAACAACGGTATCTTGACCACTTTTGAAAATATCGGTAGTGAGGATGCATACGGTTTGAACCTGTTCACCAACTTCCAGTTCTCTAAAAACTTCTCTGTCAACGGTAGTGTAGATGCCTTCTATGCGGTGTTGGACAACAATGTGCCAGACCCACTATACAATTCCTCCAATGAAGGCTTTGTGGTAAGTGGTAGAATGTTTGCCAACTACAACTTTGCGGAATCTTGGATGCTGCAAGGTTTTGGTTTCATGAGGGGCCGTCAGGTACAGCTACAAGGCTATCAGGGTGGCATGTATTTCTACGGCTTGAATCTCAACAAGCAATTCAATGAGAAGAAAGGCAGCATAGGAATTGGTGCCGACAACTTCCTGACCCGCGGAATGGTGATCAACAGCGAGATCAACTCTCCTACCATCAACCAAACCTCCACCACGGTCATGAGAAATATGAACTTCAAGGTTAATTTCACTTACCGAATAGGAAAAATGAACGTAGCTCAGCAGTCGAGACGGAAGAAAAGATCTATCAACAATGAGGATATGAAAGAAGGCGAAAGCAGCGCCCCGGTGATGAACAATTAATTCAGAACCGATACCAAAAATAAAGGCTGTCTCTTTTCAGGGACAGCCTTTTTGTATATTTGGGTTTATTGATTATTCTTCTTCCTCCAATTCCTGTTCAAATCCTAAACCTGCGGCGAACAACAGCCGAGCATGGGCTATATTGCGGCGGGCTATGACATCATTGAGAATCAGCTGCCCCTCTATCACGCTCACTTCACGGGCATTGATTAGGAATAGGGAGCTTTCCCCCATATCAAACCTCATCTGCTCACCTTCTAGCAACCGCTCAAGTCCTAAGAGATTTTCATTGAAGGTCCTGTACTGGTTTTGCAGGGTTTCCATATTGTTCAGCTCACTTTCCAAATTGGCTTTTAACCTCACGAATCTCAGGTCCCTATCTTGGGTGGTAAAATTGATTTGGGACTTGACTATCCCCAAAGCTCCACGCTCCCTTCTCAGAAACAAAGGCATCCTTACGGTGGCCCCCCATTTGTAGTTGTTTTCGAAAAATGTATGATTACTATTTTCGAAACCGCTCGTGGTATTGGTCAGTATATTATAATGCAATTGGGCCACAGGTTTAAGCTGATCAGCCCTCCATCGTCGCTCAACTTCCAAAGAAGCTAGATCAAAATCCAAGAGTTGAAGCTCTGGGTGTCGATTTAGGTTTGCCCTAAGCAATTCCAAACTATATGAAATGTCAATTCCCTCGGAAAGGTCCTGCGGAACCACTTGATTGCCTAAATTCATGGGTTCGTTATATTCATCCCAAAGGTAGATTTCCAACATCTGCTGGGATTCAAAATACTCCATCTCCTTGGCCTGTAGCCTATATTCACGGTTCAACACCTGGGTGTGGGCTTCCAAGGTATCAATAGCAGGAAGATCCCCATATATAAAACTATCACGGATTCCTCTAAACCGAACTTTTGCCAATTCAAGTGCCTCTCGCATCACCACCACATCCTGATATGCAGACGCCCATCGCCAATAAACCTGGTTAGCATCAAGGTAAAGTCTATTGAGCATCAATTGCTGCTCAGAAAGTGTGGCGTCTCTGTAAATTTCAGCTTGACGCAGTGCCCTTCTTCTGCTATCGATCATCAGGCCTTGGCCCAAATTTACCGAAGCGCCAACCGTCATCAGGCCTTCTGTGGGAACCCTTCTCTCCGGGTTTAGGTATTGCCCAGTATTTTGCTCTACCAGGCCTTTCAACTGAACACCACCCATGGTGGGTACCACTACACCCGCTTCTCGCTTGTGATAGTATCCAACGTTGTTATATTCCTTCTCATCCAGATTACCAAAGAGGTACGGGTCAAACCCTCCTCTTGCCATCCTCAGCTCCTGGCGGCCCATCTCGGTGGTGATGACTGCCTGGTTGACTACTGGATGGTAAAAAGAAACCCATTTGATAAACTGGTTGTATGAAAGGGTATCCTGAGCACTGACATTAGTGGCCAGCACGACAATCATACCCAGTAATCCAATTAGTTTTCTCATTGCCTTCTTGCTTGTCTCTTTTCTTCAGCAGTATAATAATCTGCTGGGAATCCATTCAGTTGTCGCCAGATCTCGTACCAGATTGGCACATCATTGAGAAGAGCTATGCCATCAGCCGCCGATCCTATCTGCAAACCATCTGGCCAAGGCTTGTCATCAGGATCCTGAGCCACTACTACCCTGTATTTGTTGTTGGCACTGGTAAATTTATCTATCGCCACTACCTTGCCCCCAAAGGTCCCGTTGGAAATCTGCGGCCATCCTGAAAAGACAATTGCCGGCCAACCGTCAAAGATAAATCTAACCCGATTACCCAACCTTACTAATGGCAGGTCAATTGGTTCCACATACATTTCCACCGCTAATTGGGCGTCAGCTGGCATGATGCTCATGATCTGGGTACCTTCATTTACGGTTTCACCAATACCCACCTGTAGGGCCCTAGCAATGTAACCGTTTTGGGGGGCCAAAACATAACGCATGCCTGTTCGGACTTCATAGTTGCTATACTGGTTTTCTAGCCTTGTAGCGGTAGCCTCGGCATCAAATTGGGAGGACATGGCAGAAAATTTATCCGCCTCTGCCCTGGCTAGCCTGTCCCTAAATTCATTATCTATTGCGTTTAACTCAATCTGTGCTGCGATTTTTTCATTTCTGCTACTCAAAAGCGTATTTTCCGCTGCAATCAGGTTTGCCTGCACTTCTTGAAACCTTAACCTTCTTTGTTCCAAATCTGTCAAAGATCTAAGACCTTCTTCAAAAAGCTTCTCTGCACGGGCATATTGGTCTTCCCCAATGGAAAAGTTGACTTTGGCCTGCTCCAATCGGATACTGTCAGACTGCACCTGCAACTCGGCCATTTCCAGCCTATTTTGCGCTTGCTCTATTCGGAGGGAATTATTTGCCTTTAAGGCCAAAATCTGCCCTTCTTGAGCCTTCACCCGCTCTGCATAAGAGCGAGCAGAAAGGTTTTTGGCATCTACCTGCTTAAGCGTTCTCTCCAATAGCAAGGGATCGAAATAATCATCCTTGATCTCTGAAATCAATAGTAATGTATCACCGCGGTTCACATAATCACCCTCAGCCACATACCACTGCTCTATCCGACCTGCAATTACCGTCTGGATGGTCTGAGGCCTGTGATCTTGTCTCAAAGCCGTCACCATCCCTTTAGACCGGATCGTCTGAGTCCAGGGTAGGAAAATAAAGAGTAGCAGGAAGAGAAAGATATAAAGTAAAATCTTCACCCTTTTTTTGCTCTCGCTGGCAGGAATGGTCATGCTGAGACTCTTGAAATTCTCAAAATTGACCTTTCCCTCTAACTTGTTGGAAGAAATGTTGAGCATACCCTTAGTTGTTACCGTTTTTAAATTCGTTGTATTCAGCAGGTGTTCCGACAAACTTCACCCTGCCTTTGACAAGTTCAATCACTTTATCAGCCTTTGAAATCAACTTTTCATCTTCGGATATGAAAATGGCTGTCCACTCTCCTTTAAAAATGTAATCGATGATTTCTTCTTCTTCACCCTTGAGCAGGCTCCACAGATCCTCAAGCAATAAGGTTCTTGGGTTGTGCACCAGACAACGGGCCACGATTATTTTTCTGATATCCACTTGGCTCAACCCTTTACCCTCGGGCATGAGCATAGTTTCCAAATCATCTGGAAGGCTAAACACGTAATTATTCAAACCAACCAGCTCCAGCACTTTTCTTACCTTGGGTTCTTCAACATCCCTACCCAAGGTGATATTTTCCCGCATTGTACCATGGAAAATATATTGGTTGTTAAAGCTTTCTCCCAGGTATCCCCGGAATTTATTAATATCCAAAACATCCAGAGGAAGCCCATTGACAATTATTTTGCCGCGGTAATCCTCATAAAGACCTGCCAAAAGATGGAGAAGCGTACTTTTACCACTGCCACTACCACCAGTCAACACCACTTTTTCCCCAGCATCAATACTGAAGTTAATGTTCTCCAGAATGTTAAATTGCTTATTGGAGGATTTAAAATAAAGCTTGTTGAGTTCAAACTTCAGCCCATGCTCGTTTTTGGATAAAGACTTTTCGGTACCGATCTGCTTTTCAATAGGCATATCCATTACCAATCCCAGTTTTTCTACAGCAGTCAGGGTATCATATACCGTCTCCAAGCTTAGAATCATTTTTTCCACTGAACCGATCACGAGGATGATTACAATTTCAGCCGCGACAAACTGGCCTATACTGATTTCCTCGTTTATCAACAACAAAGAACCTACTCCCAAAAGTGCTGTCACTATCAACACTTTAAAAGCAATAAGTACTTTGTATTGAAAAATAAGCACATTAAAGTGCTTGTTCCTAAAATCCACATAGGACTGCAGCAAGTAATCAACCTTCAAAAGAGGTAATTTGGAACTACCCGAAAGCTTAAAGCTAGGCAGTGCCCTTGCCACTTCCTCGAGCCAATAGGCCACATTGTATTTAGCTGACGATTCTTTTAATGCCGTTTCCATACCCTTAGGAGAGGTAAAGTAAAATATCGCAATCAAAATCAAGATCAGAATTACCCCAAAAAGGATGAAGTATGGATGGTAAAACGCCAAGAGAATCAGCCCAAATAAAACCTGCAGAATAGCCGTTGGGAAGTCAAGTAACAGCTTTGCAGTTCCTTTTTGCAGGTTGACTGAGTCAAAAAACCTGTTGACCAATTCGGGGGCATATTTGTTTTGCAAGGCATCAAGTTTCAACCTTGGGAATCTGTATGCAAAGCCTAGGGCTGATTTGGTGAATATTCTTTGTTGCAATTTCTCCGTAAGGTAAAGCTGGCTGATCTGCAGGAAACCGCTGAAAGTAAAGCCAGCAGCTACCAAGCCGATCAGGATCACCCATGAGGTAGATACCCTCCCGCCAAGGATAAAATTAAACAGGGCCTGAATGGCCAGTGGCAAAATAAGCCCCACCCCACCGTTGAGAACAGCATAGAAATAGATGGCATATACATCACGCTTCTCCTGGTTTAGCAGCTTACCAAACCTTTTCATGGGAGTGATTGCCGGATTGTCTCCTTTCATTTTGTACTTATAACATTAAAAACTAATTCCTTATAAAACTCCAACCTTTCGGTTCCCGAGGCAGTCATCTCTGTGAGCACAGGGATGTGTTTGGCATAATACGGCTGCAGGAGACTCGACTCCATGATCGTACTCGCCAATGTTTTGGGGAATTTGTAGGTGGGATTAAGCTCATATATAATTTCGGCTATCCTTTCTCCTATCTTGAGGTAAGAAGAAAAATAGCCGTTTTTGAAGTCACGCTCTACTTCCTTAGTCATAATAGCCTTGAAGGATTCCTCAATCAGCATCTGACGCAGGTGTACTGGGTTGACAAACTCGTTTTGTTTTCCAATGGGTCCATCGATTAATATCTGAAGGGCGATATGCAATTTATGCTTGGGATCGGTGAGATTGGCTGTCCCCATCACTAAGTTGAGTTCCAAATAACCCCAATACCAAAGATTAAGAAACAGCAGTAATTTGTGTTTGTTTTCAAAATACCTGTAAATAGCCGCCTCGGTGCTCCCCACTTCTACTGCAAGTTTTTTAAATGTAAAACTTTCCAGCCCTAACGTGGACATCACCTGGATGCTTTTCTCTATTATTTCCTTTCCCAAATCAGAACTAAATGGGTCCTTGAGGTAAACATTCTCGTTTACATCAACTCGCATCCTATTTAGCAATTGTTCCATATCCTATCCGCAAACGTTATCTCTAACTTTATGTTTGCAAAAGTAATTATAAGTTAGTAATACTAACAATAATAATTGTTAAATATTTTAACGGTATGTACCACCTTGGGAATAGGCATAAAAAAAGCCGCTAAGCGGCTTTTTTTATTGTTATGCAGATTAATATCTATAATACTCTGGCTTGAATGGTCCTTCCTGAGGCACACCGATGTACTCGGCTTGCTCCTCTGATAAGGTCTCCAACTCAACACCCAATTTGCTAAGGTGCAAAGCCGCTACCTTCTCATCCAAATGCTTAGGAAGTACATATACCCCCGGTTCATATTGATCCGTATTCGTCCAAAGCTCCAGTTGGGCAAGGGTCTGGTTAGTAAATGAATTAGACATTACAAATGATGGGTGACCTGTGGCACAACCCAAGTTTACCAATCGGCCTTCAGCCAAAATGATGATCTCGTTGCCTTCCACATTATAAAGATCCACCTGAGGCTTAATTACATCTTTGGTATGGCCATAATTCTTGTTCATCCACGCCATGTCGATTTCGTTATCAAAGTGGCCGATGTTACAAACAATAGTTTTATCCCTCATGGCTCTGAAGTGAGGCTCGCTGATGATATCTTTGTTACCAGTTGCAGTTACCACGATATCCGCTTCTTTCACTGCATCGACCATTTTCTTAACGGCAAAACCATCCATAGCGGCCTGAAGGGCACAGATTGGATCGATTTCGGTTACGATTACTCGCGCACCAGCACCCCTCAAGGAAGCTGCGGAACCTTTCCCAACGTCACCATATCCCGCCACTACGGCCACTTTACCTGCCATCATGACATCGGTAGCTCTTCTAATAGCGTCTACTAAAGATTCCTTACAGCCATATTTGTTGTCAAATTTAGACTTGGTAACAGAATCGTTTACGTTAATAGCTGGCATAGGAAGAGTGCCTTTTTTCATTCTTTCATAAAGTCTGTGAACACCAGTAGTGGTTTCCTCAGAAAGACCTTTGATGCCAGATACCAACTCAGGGTATTCGTCCAAAACCATATTGGTAAGGTCGCCACCGTCATCTAGGATCATGTTCAGAGGATCCTGCTCTTCACCGAAGAACAATGTCTGCTCGATACACCAGTTAAATTCCTCCTCAGTCATGCCCTTCCAAGCATACACACTGATACCAGCAGCAGCTATGGCAGCGGCAGCATGGTCCTGGGTTGAGAAAATATTACAAGAAGACCAAGTAACCTCAGCTCCTAGAGCCACCAATGTTTCGATCAAAACGGCAGTTTGGATCGTCATGTGAAGACAACCGGCGATCTTGGCCCCTTTCAAAGGCTGCGACTTGCCATACTCTTCTCTCAAAGCCATCAAGCCCGGCATTTCAGCCTCAGCAAGCTTGATCTCTTTTCTGCCCCAATCAGCCAAAGAAATATCTTTAACCTTATACTTGACGTATTTTTTAGATGTAGTTTCTGACATGTATTCGTTTAGTTATGGATTATTTTCAATTCTTGGAATGCCAAATTTACTGAAATGCGAAGACAAAAGAAAATTAGGCAATTAAAGAAATTCAACCTCTTTAAAAGCATATTGGTTCAGCTGGCCACTCTCCTTTTCTATTTTCAATTTTCCTTCCGTAGTAATACCAGTTATTTTGCCTAAAAATTCACCGTCCATTTGGTCGCGGTAAGCTGACCACTCATTATAGCGATAGAGATTCTGAATAAAAAGTCTCCGCAGGAGTTCAACTTCACCTCTCTTTAATCGAAGATAGTAATTTTCAACAGTCTTTACAATCAATCGCAATATCTCCCAAACTTCCACCTGGCTCCCTGTCAACTTGGCCAGAGATGTCGGGCCTGGAAATGCAAAGTCGGTCTGGTTCAGATTTAACCCAATACCCACTAAAGACATATCTATCCCCCTTGTACTGACGCTATTTTCGATGAGCACACCACCCAACTTTCCTTCATATCGATGCATGATGTCATTGGGCCATTTCACTTGAATGTCAGGTGTGTATTGTGCCAGTACTTCTTGGACAGCCAGGGTAATCATGATGTTCAAATCAAACTGTTGGCTGGCATCTAAGAAAGACGGGGACAAAACCAATGTAAATGTCAGATTTTTAGAGGGTTCACTAAACCACTGGTTTCCGCGTTGTCCTCTACCCTTAGTTTGCTTATCGGTGATGATAATGGAACCTTCTCGAGCCTTTCCTTGCTTATAGAGTTGCATAGCTTCATCATTGGTCGAGTGACACTCTGGCAGGTAATGAATGTCTTTTCCCAAAAAAATCGTGTTGGCAAGGATTTTATGCATACAAATATTAGTTATTTTGTCCCACAATAAAGATATTTATCGTTTATTTGGAACTCAAAAATACAGCTTAAAACACTAAATTAATAATATGACAGCAGAACAGCTGAGTAAAGTTATCGTGAAGGGAATGGAAGAGAAGAAAGCTTCCGATATTGTAGTAATGGATTTAAGAAATGTAAAAAGTTCAGTATCAGATTTTTTTGTGATTTGTTCTGCCAATTCAGACACCCAAGTAGAAGCTATTGCTGATTCAATCGAGGAGACTGTATTTAAAACCAGCAAAGAAAGCCCGTGGAGAAGTGAGGGAAAAAACAACCGCCAGTGGGTGTTAATAGATTATGCCAACGTAGTAGCACATGTGTTTTTGAAAGACAAAAGGGAATTTTATGCTCTTGAGGAACTGTGGGGTGACGCAAAAGTGACCACAATCTCTTAATCCCGCAAACTTATATTTTTCAAAACCGTTCTACTTTAAGTTTATTGCCTTAATAATTATACAATGAGTGATAAAAACAAGAATAAAAAATTCATTCCCAAACCTCCTCAGAGGCCAAACTTCCAATTGTGGCTGATCATCACCGCGGTGATCGTGCTCATTGGAGTTTCGTGGTTTAGCCAGCGTAATGCTGTGGTGGACATCACCATGAAGCGATTTGAGGACATGGTTTTGGCCAATGATGTGGCCAAAGTAGTAGTGGTTTACAACCAAAACTATGTTGATGTCACTCTGACTGAAAGTGCTTTGGAAAAGTCCCGCTATGCGGATGAACTTGATCTTCAAAATAGATTTGCCACCACTTCTGGACCACATTACAGAATCAACATCGCCTCGGTAGATAAGTTTGTCGAAGATTATGACCGACTTGAAAGTCAATTGCCTGAAGAGCAAAGAATCGGCTACTCTGCCGAAAAGCAGGAAAGCCTTTGGAACACCTTCGGTAGTTTTGGTTTTCTCATTCTTCTTTTCTTCCTTTTCTGGATCATGATGAGACGAATGGCAGGACCAAGTGGGCCTGGCGGACAGATATTCAATGTGGGTAAATCTAAAGCCCAGCTTTTTGATGCCGAAAACAAGGTGAAAATCACTTTCGGCAATGTGGCCGGCCTAGATGAAGCCAAGGAAGAAATCCAAGAAATCGTAGAATTCCTTAAAAACCCTTCCAAATTCACGAAACTAGGCGGTAAAATCCCTAAAGGTGCCCTACTTGTAGGCCCTCCAGGTACAGGTAAGACATTGCTGGCAAAAGCTGTAGCAGGTGAAGCCGGTGTACCATTCTTCACGCTTTCAGGTTCCGACTTTGTGGAAATGTTTGTAGGTGTGGGTGCTGCAAGGGTTAGGGATTTGTTTAAGCAAGCCAAAGAAAAAGCGCCTTGTATAATCTTCATTGATGAGATTGACGCCATCGGCCGTTCAAGAGGTAAAGGCCAGATGCCAGGATCCAATGACGAAAGAGAAAACACGCTTAACTCACTTTTGGTGGAAATGGACGGTTTCGGAACTGACACCGGGGTGATTGTACTGGCCGCTACCAATAGGCCTGACGTACTGGATAGCGCCTTGCTAAGACCAGGTCGTTTTGACCGTCAAATCAGCATCGACAAGCCGGACATTGTGGGTAGAGAAGCGATTTTCAAAGTTCACCTGAAGCCAATCAAAACGGCTGAGGATGTGGATGCGAAAAAACTGGCAGCCCAGACTCCAGGTTTTGCAGGTGCCGAAATTGCCAATGTATGTAACGAAGCGGCATTGATAGCTGCTAGAAGAAATAAGAAAGCTGTAGATATGCAGGATTTCCAGGATGCGGTTGACCGTGTGATTGGAGGTCTTGAGAAGAAGAATAAAATCATATCTCCTGAGGAGAAGCAGATCGTCGCTTACCATGAGGCTGGTCACGCAGTAGCAGGCTGGTTCCTGGAGCATGCCGATCCATTGGTAAAAGTAAGTATTGTACCAAGAGGTGTGGCTGCATTAGGTTACGCCCAGTATCTGCCAAAAGAGCAGTTCCTCTATCAAACCGAGCAACTAATCGACGAGATGTGCATGACGCTCGGAGGAAGAGCCGCTGAAGAGATCATCTTTGGCAAAATTTCCACCGGTGCTCTGAGCGATTTGGAAAGAGTAACCAAAATGGCGTATTCAATCGTGTCTGTTTACGGTATGAACGAGAAAATCGGAAACGTTTCTTTCTATGACAGTAAGCAATCAGACAGGTTCAGCAAGCCTTATTCTGAGTCAACTGCCGAGACTATTGACCAAGAGGTAAGAAAGCTAATCTTATTTGCCTACGAAAGGGTAAAAGAGCTCCTAATGGAGAAAAGAGACGCTTTGGAAATTTTGGCAAAAGAACTTCTTGAGAAGGAAATTCTTTTTCAATCCGATCTTGAAAAACTAATAGGGAAAAGACCTTTTGAGAAGGAAACTACTTATGAAGCATTCACAAGAAAGATCGATGCAAAAGAAAAAGAGGAATCTGAAGAAAAGAAAAATATCGAAGACGATATCAACGAATCAGTAACAGAAAAAATCAGCACCAAAAATGATGAAGATTAATCATTGACGGTAATATTATTAAGGCACATAACAACTTGTTATGTGCCTTTTTTGTTGCTTTGTTTGAGATTACAAAACTTATGAACGGAATAGGATCAATCATCTTTATAATAGTATTTACACTTTTATCCACTTTCATCAACTGGTACGTTTTCCAAGGGCTCAAAACCTTAGTGGAGGATTGGGGAAGTAATTCTAAGAAGTCCTTCTTTCTTGGTTATTGGATTATATTCGGGGGAATTACGTTATTTTCCGTGATTACCTTTATCCGGATCGCTGTGGAAGGCAAGATCCCGCCCAGTGCCCATAACCTCGTAAATGTAATCCTTACGGTAACCGGTACCCAAATCGTTTTCATTCTATTCATGCTTGGGGAAGACTTGGTGAGAAGTATGGTCATGGGAGCAAAATATGTAACCTCTGATGAGGCATCTCTTCCATCCAGGCGAAAGTTTGTTACCCAGCTTGGCCTGGTAGTAGCAGCAATTCCTTTTTCGGGATTTATTTACGGTATTTTTAAGGGCAAATACAATTTCAAGGTCCACCACCAGCCGGTTTATTATTCAGACCTGCCTGAGGAATTTGATGGTTTTAAAATCGTGCAGCTTTCTGATATTCATTCCGGCAGCTTCAAGGATTTCGGTTCAGTGGAGCGCGGGATACAAATGGTGATTGACCAAGAACCTGATCTTTTTGTTTTCACTGGTGACTTAGTCAATCATAGAGCCGGAGAGATTGATCCGTTTTTGGAAAAGTTCAGTACCATCAAAGGGAAACACGGACAGTTTTCCATTCTAGGCAACCATGACTACGGAGACTATATTCCATGGCCTACCCCACAGGAAAAAAAGGACAATTTCAATAGGATGATAGAACAACATGGGAAGCTGGGCTATAAGTTATTGATGAATGAAAACATCACCGTGAAAAAAGGCAACTCCAGTATTCGCTTGTTGGGAGTGGAAAATTGGGGTATTGGGTTCAATAAAAAGGGTGATTTAGACAAGGCCCTTGATGGGGTGGACAAAAACGAGTTTAAGGTACTTTTAAGCCATGATCCCAGTCATTGGGAAGAAGTGGTAAAAGACCACCCATCCAACATACACCTGACTCTCTCTGGCCATACCCACGGGATGCAATTTGGAATAGAAACCCCCGTGATCCGGTGGAGTCCTGCCCAATACAGATATCCCCACTGGGCAGGACTGGCACAGTCCCTCAACCGATATCTCTATGTCAATCGGGGTTTCGGTTTTCATGCCTTTTCCGGACGGGTTGGTATCTGGCCTGAGATTACTGTAATAGAACTAAAAAAACAACAGGTGTAACATTTTCTGCCCAAACTGTTCTTATAAAATAAACAGCAAAATATCCCTATTGGTATATATTTTCAAGCACCTAGCTATTTATGCTTAGAAAAGGTAAAAAAGAACCCGCTTTTTTCAGCATACACATATATTTTTTAGTGGCATTAGTATAGCTATCATATACTTACCAACCACTAAAACCAAAGATTAAATGGACAACCCAAATAAAAACACCATAGACAAATTAAATGATCTGATAGCTATAGCCGCTGATGGCCGAGAGGGCTATGAAAACGCAGCTGAGAACATTGAGGATCATGGAGCAAAGGCTTCCTTTAGGCAATTTTCACAGGAAAGAGCCTCCTATGTCAACCAGCTTCAGCAAGAAATCATTGGCCTAAACGGAAAGCCAAAGGACAGTGATGGGGATGTGCAGGGCGCACTTCACCGAGCTTGGTTAGAAATCAAATCGACCTTTACTGGTGGTGACAGAGAGGCTATTGTAAATGGCTGCATTACAGGTGAAGAATCAGCCATTGAGAGCTATGAAAAGGCTTTGGAGAAAGAATATATAAGCGGGTCAACAAGAAGCCTGCTCAATGAACAACTGAGCGGAATTAAAAACGCACTGAATGTAATAAAGAGTTATCGTGACAATCCATAATTTTTTACCGCATGGATTTGGAACAGTAAGGGCTTTGCTCTTACTGTTTTTTTATGCCTCATCTCTATTTCAAAACCGGGCTAAAACTAATTTTTTATAACAATTACCATTTTAAATCGTAATATAATAAGAACACTAAAGAAGAGAGCCATGGTACGAGTTATGTTTGCATTAGTATTTTTGACCTTAAGTTTTCCAATTTTCGCCCAAGATACCTACCCAAGTTATCGCATGACTAATGGTGTACCGGATGCTTCAGGCATTCTAGTTACTAATCCCAATCCCACTGGAGGCTTACTGATCTACAACAGCAAAAATGGTCAGGCTACCATGTCTCCCATGAAGATCCGCGAATTTCAACCTGAGGACAATGATGTGTTTAATGGAAGGATAAAAAGCGTGAAGGAACCTGAAATGACTTTCAATCCTGAATTGCTACCAGAATACAGGGAGATTAGTGAGTTCATATTACCAATCCCATTGCAATCCAGACCCTTGGAGTTTGACATGCCTAATTACTTAAAGCATAGGCCTTCCATACAGATTTCTCCAACCTGGAACAATCCTATTTTAGAAGAAAAAAAGCAAGGAGACTTTAACCTAAGGCAGGATTAATTAAAAACATCCTATTTGCCACATACAGAACAAATTTCCGCAGTTGGTTCAAGTGGAGCTACCCTTCTCAAGGCTTCCTCGCTGTTGTTAAATGGACCTAAGTATCGGCGGTTCATCATATCCGGCATCTGGGCACAGCCCTGAGCATGAATTTTTTTAACCCCTGAATCTGACAGGTTCTCGTCTATGTAAAAGAATTTCATAATACTAAGCAAATCGTTTGACAAGTTAAGCAATCGATTTTAATCCTGAAATACCGTAATTAGGGTATTTTTTGATGTTTCTTCCTGTTTTTTCACATTTTTTTCTACTTTTGCCAGCCACTTTCAACCCACTAAAGATTTTCATACGCTAAATAACCTATGCTTAGAGGAGTATTATTGGTTTTCTTGGGCGCTTCCAGTTTCGGAGTACTCTCTTCAATTGTCAAGTTGGCCTATAAAGATGGCTTTTCTCTTGGAGAAGTAACGGGAGTTCAGGCCTTTTTTGGTACCATGCTTTTGTGGACGATCTATTTCTTTCAACAAAAAAGCAAATCTGTCCCAAGGACGAAAAAAGCTTTTAAGCCAAAATTGAGAGTTATTCTGATGGGGACTTCCACAGGACTTGTTAGCATATTTTATTACAAATGTGTCCAATCGGTCCCTGCCTCCATAGCCATTCTTTTGCTGATGCAGTTTACCTGGATGGGGGTAGTGTTGGACATGGTGTTTTCAAGAAAGTTTCCTTCAAAACTTCAAACCTTATCGGTAATTGGGGTTCTTTTGGGGACTTTGCTTGCTGGGAATGTATTGCACCAAGGTTTTGAAAACATACAACTCGTCGGCATCTTCTATGGATTGCTGGCGGCACTTTCCTATAGCTGCTTTTTGATGATCAACAACCGCGTGGGCAACCAATATCCACCAGCATTAAAAAGTGCTTTGATGCTCACAGGAGCATGTATCTTGATATTTTCAATATTCCCACCCGTGTTCCTTTGGAACGGTTCCCTTGGAAATGGCCTATTGGTTTTCGGAATTCTCTTGGCCCTTTTCGGAACGGTCATCCCTCCCCTTTTCTTTGCCAAAGGCATACCGGTGGTTGGACTTACCCTAAGTTCGATTCTAAGTGCAGCAGAGTTGCCTGTAGCGGTGTTCATGTCATGGTTTATCCTAAATGAAACTGTGCTTGGCATACAATGGCTTGGGGTTATCCTTATCCTTGCTGCTATAATTTTGCCCAATGCATTAAAGCTTTTAACTAAAAGCAGTAAGCTTTCACAAAAAGTATCTGTATAAAAAAAGCTTTCCAGATATCTCTGGAAAGCTTTTTTTATTACGTTTTTGATCTCCACTTAATTCATTAACTAATTGAAGCACCAGAAGTAGTATCCTTATTTGGTTGCAGCAACCTCAAAGATCCATCTTTATCTTCGGCCATCAATATCATGCCTTCAGACTCAACTCCCATCATTTTGCGCGGCGCCAAATTGATCAACATGGTGACCTGCTTCCCAATGAGATCTGTGGCTTCAAAATGTTCGGCAATTCCGCTCAATACTGTCCTCTTTCCCAAACCTGTATCCACGAGAAGCTTCAGCAGTTTTTTGGACTTCTTCACCTTTTCGGCTTCCAAAACTGTAACCACCCTCATATCCAGCTTGGTAAAATCGTCAAATGCTATGATATCCTTCATGGCCGGTACGGTGGCGTTTTGCAGTTCATTCATCTTTTTGGCTTCCAGTAATTTATTGACTTGTTTTTCAACCACCTCATCTTCTATTTTCTCAAATAGTAAAGTGGCTTTCTCAATTGGTGTCCCAACCGCTAATATCTTTTCACTGCCCGCATTGCCCCACTGTTTCTGGTCAAGATGAAGCATGTCATAAAGCTTTTGTGCGGTGTGAGGCAAGAAAGGTCCTGCTACTATAGCTAGATTAGCCGCAATATTTAGGGCTAAATTTAGAACAGTCGCAGTTCTCTTCTCATCTGTTTTAATACTTTTCCAAGGCTCGGTATCTGCCAAGTATTTATTCCCTAATCGGGCAAAATCCATGACAAAGGATAGCGCTTCTCTGAACCTATACTTCTCTATGGAAGCGGCAATTTTATCAGGGAAAGCTTGAAGCTCCGCAATTGTCTCTTCATCAAATGAGCTCCAATTACCGGCAGCTGGTACCTGACCATCAAAATATTTGTGGGTGAGCACTACGGCGCGATTGATAAAATTCCCAAACACCGCTACCAGTTCAGAGTTGTTTCTGGATTGAAAGTCCTTCCAAGTAAAGTCATTATCCTTGGTTTCCGGTGCATTGGCGGTGAGCACATAGCGCAACACATCCTGTTTATCGGGAAATTCCTCCAAATATTCATGAAGCCATACAGCCCAGTTGCGGGAAGTCGAGATCTTATCCCCTTCCAGGTTTAGGAATTCATTGGCCGGCACATTGTCAGGCAAAACAAACTCGCCATGGGTTTTCAGAATGGCCGGGAAAATGATGCAATGAAACACAATGTTGTCCTTTCCGATAAAGTGAACCAACTTGGTATCCTTGTCTTTCCAGTAAGGTTCCCAATCGATCCCCTTTTCCTGAGCCCACTCTTTGGTGGAACTGATATAACCAATAGGCGCGTCAAACCACACGTACAGCACTTTGCCGTCAGCACCTTCCACCGGCACTGGTACTCCCCAGTCCATATCCCGGGTCATGGAGCGTGCCTGAAGCCCCTCTCCAGCCTCCAGCCAGGAACGGCATTGACCTAGCACATTGTTTTTCCAGTCGCCTTGGTGCTCCTCAAGAATCCATTTTTTTAAGAACTCGGTATATTTACCGAGGTCCAAAAACCAATGCTTCGTTTCTTTAAGCACCGGAACATTTCCGCTCAGCTTGGATCTTGGATTTATAAGATCCGTCGGGTTTAACGAAGTGCCGCACTTTTCGCACTGGTCACCATAGGCCGATTCGTATCCGCATTTTGGGCAAGTACCCTCAATGTACCTATCTGCCAAAAATTGGTTGGCCTCTTCATCGTAATACTGTTCGGTGGTTTGCTCCATAAACTCACCTTTTTCATACAAATCCTTAAAAAACTCCGAAGCCGTTTCATGGTGGATTTTGGAGGAAGTTCTGGAGTAATGGTCAAAACTGATCCCAAATTTCTCAAAACTCTCCTTCATCTGAGCATTGTATCGGTCTACAATCTCCTGGGGAGTTTTGCCTTCCTTCTTAGCCTTAATCGTAATGGCCACACCATGCTCGTCAGACCCACATATGTAGGCCACATCCCGCTTTTGGGAACGCAAATAACGAACATATATATCGGATGGAATATAGCATCCCGCCATATGGCCTATATGCAATGGGCCGTTGGCATAAGGCAGGGCTGCTGTGATGGTATATCTTTTGAATTCTTTGTTGCTCATAGCTTGCAAAGATAGGGAAAAGTGGCTTTAACAAATAAAAAAACACCTGCTTTAAGGCAGGTGATTGTATTTATAGTGTTAAGATTTGGGGTTTAAAATGCATATCCAAAGGAAAGCTGCGGCCACAATGGCCAAAAGACTGTTGAGTCAAAAACTGGTGTAATACCCGCTCGAAACAAAAACCCACCGTCAGTCGGCTCCAATCTGTAACCAATACTCATTGTACCAAAAGCTCCAGAAGCCCTGTCTCTTTCGCCGACGGGCCCAAAACCGTTGTCAGTTTCAGCCGATCCGGCTACAATGGTAGCGCCGATGCCCACTTCAAAAAAGTGTTTTTCATGACCAAACAAATAGTTAACTAATAAAGGTACGGTGGTGAGGCGTACTCCCTCAATTGCTATGTAACCGATTCCGGCACGACCGCCGAAGCCGTTCATGCTTTGGGAAAACCTGGTGTCATAATTGACAGAATATAGCAATCCATTTCCTAAAACCTCCACAAAGACTCCTTGACTTTTTGATCTTTCAGGGGCTTGAGCTTTGCAAATATTGGCTACAAAAAACAGAATTACTGCACTAAATAAAAGCTTCTTCATAAATATAAAAGATAAGTTAGTAAAATTAGTTAAAAGCATAACCGAACCCTATGCCGAACCAAAGCGGCCAGAATCCATTGTGGTTAAAGATTGGGTTGAGATTGGCTTTGAAGGTAAATCCACCGTCCACTGGCACTCTTCGGTATCCCAAATTGAGGGTTCCCATAAGGGCTGGAGTATTGCCGGTATCCAAGATGAAATTCCAATTTTCACTAGTGGTGATAGTTGGTGTTCCCCAGTAGGAGGTGTAAGTATCCCTATACCTTACAAAAGTCGCCCCACCACCGATTTCAAAATAATGCTTATCTCTTCCCAAAAGCCTATTGATTTGAAGAGGAATAGTTAACATGCTAGTTCTGGAATTTTCACCCTCATTGATGGCCCAGCCTCCTGCGCCGATACGCATCCCCCAGGAATCTACACGGTGTTTGTCAAACCGGAAATCATAATTTACGGAATAAGGCAACCCCGCTCCACCGAGTTCGACATATACTGATTTGGTGGGTGGACCATACACATCCTGCGCATATGCAGGAAGGAAAAGAAGCGCTAGAAGCGCTGACATTAGAAGTACTTTCATAAATTCAGACTAAAGACTTCTTAAATATAGGAAGATTTTCTGAACTGAAAGTTTTAATGTAAAAAATCTTATTATTTGATTCTTATGACTGTTACCAGCAAAGTTTACCAAGAATCGACCAACTTCTGTATGGTAAGCATTACCTTGTTTTTGACATGAGTGGCAGGAACTCTCTTTGTAAAAGTATCCACCCAAAACAGAATGGTTATGACAACGGTACCTCCAGAGATGTCTTTTACCTGTATTGAGGTTTTTCGTCTGCCTTTAAGCACACCTTCAACCCTATTTACTTCAATCTCAATCTGCTTAAGCAGGGCGTCGTAGTCAGACTTTGCGGGGATTTTGATATCAAACCCATGCCTTAAAAAACCGTCAATGGTAAAATTGGTCAAAGGACTTTTGACAATGGTCCCATTGGGCATATACACATCCTTGCCATCGAAGGTCTTGATCTGGGTATCCCTCAGGTTTAGGGCAACCACCCTCCCCTGCACGCCCACGATTTCAATGGTGTCACCAATCCTGAAAGGCCGCTTAAATGCCAATAAAATCCCCGCCAGAAAGTTCTCCCCGATATCTTTAAGGGCAAAACCGATGACAAAGGCTGTAATGCCCGCTCCGGCCAAAATACTACCGACCATACCCGTGAGCCCCCAAAATCTCAGCACGAAGAGCAAACCCAAAATAAAAATCAAAGACCCAATCAGTCTGGCAAAAAAGGAGGCCAGCAGGGAATCATTCATGTTTTTCTGCAAACGGCTGGTTGAAAGTCTCTTTACATAATAGCTTATATACCAAAAGACAACCAACAAAACCAATGCGATAAGCAACCTTGGCGTGATGGCCACAAGCGTGTCATAATATTCACCAAATTGCCCCCGGATATCCGATAGAAAAGTCTCCATTCAAAAAGTTTAGATTTTAGCTCTTAGAAGCAAAAAAAGCACCAAATGTCAACCCTGCCAAGACTCCTCCTCACCCATATCCGACAATAGATTTATTTACATTAAAGCAGACAACAGACAGGAAATTATAGAAAGCAACCTAACTCATTAACCCTCTTTTTTACAATCACATAAATATTTTCAACCTATTATAAACCAGTGTTAAACCAATAACAGATTGTTTTAACACTGGTTTAGCACTGGTTAAACACTGGTTTTTGATTGGTTAAAATATTCATAATTACTCCCTGTTACTATTATTAAATAAAAAGGAGCCCACCCATTGGGTAAGCTCCTTTCTCATTTGACATTTGAACGAGGTGAAAAAATTTTACCTTAACTTCTCCGCTAAGAAGGATTCCTGCCTTTTGTCGGTAGAAAGCTCTGTGAAACTCATTGCCAAACTCCGTGGAACTCTGTGTCCCATTTCTTTCCACGAAAGGGGTTTAAGTTCGCTCATTTCATATACGCATCTCTAGTCGCCTTGAATTCCGACCCTTCTTTCCAGTTAGGCCAATCCTTGCCAAGTGCCAATTTCCTTCCTACATGGTACAACAGCTCTACATCATCTACTGCACCGTCAAGATTCCACCTCTGAGGATCGTATTCATCACTTGGCTTATGGTAGTATTGGGCAGTATAGTTATCCTGAAGCTCTTTTCCATATTCCTTGCCCTTTTCGGCATGATCGATTCCCGTACCAGTATATAGTGCGGGTATGCCAATTTTAGCGAAATTAAAATGGTCGGAACGGAAATAGTAGCCTGCTGAAGGGGTTGGTTCTGGCGAGGTATAGCGCCCCACCTTATCAGCCTCGTCGGTCAGCGTTTCTTCAAGTTCAGATTGGCCCATTCCCACCAAAACGATATCCTTCATTTTACCATAAGGATTGATGCCGTCCATATTGATATTGGCGACTGTTTTTTCTTTGGGGAAAACAGGGTTTTCGGCGTAGTAAGCAGACCCCCAAAGGCCTTGCTCTTCAGCCGTTACGGCCAAAAAGACCACCGTCCGTTCCGGCTTTTCATCAGCTTGCTTAAATGCCCGGGCGATTTCAAGCAAAGCGGCGGTACCGCTTGCGTTGTCCAAAGCCCCGTTATAGATACTGTCCCCAGTTTCATCGGGTTTTCCGATGCCCAAGTGGTCCCAATGGGCGGTATAGATGATATACTCATCCGAACGCTTGCTGCCCTCTAATTTGGCTATTACATTTTTGGACACATCATATTCAGCCATAACCTCAAGGGAAGAGGAGGCTTTCATGTTCATCGGCACCGCCTGAAAATCTGACTTTCTGGCTTTGGCCAGCATTTCCCGCTCATTAAGGCCTGCTAGATCAAACAGCTTATTGGCCACCGACAAGGTCACCCAACCCTCGAAAGCAGGTTTGTATGCTGTGGATGACCTATCATCCAAATACAGCTTAGAGGTGTTCCAGTTGTTTTGAACCACGTTGAAACCATAGCCTGCTGGAATGGTATTGTGAACGATCAGGCAGCCCAACGCGCCTTGTCTGGCCGCCTCCTCATATTTATAGGTCCAGCGCCCGTAGTAAGTCATCGTGTTGCCTTTGAAAAGCTCGGCATCTTCTGTACCGAAACCTGGATCATTTACCAACACGACAACGATTTTGTCCTTGACGTCAATATTCTTATAATCATCCCAACCATATTCCGGGGCTACAATTCCAAAGCCTGCAAACACCAACTCCGCATCTTCAAAGCTAACTTTCTCCTCGGTCCGCTGGGTCCAGATCACATAATCCTTTAGCCCTTCCAGTTCAAGATCCCCCTTCTCACTCACCACTTTCATGCTTGAAGCAGGCGAGGCCGTAATTTTCATCAAGGGTACCTCTTGAAAATAACTTCCGTTATTGCCAGGTTCCAAACCCATTTCTTCAAAATTTGACTTGAGGTAGTTGATAGTTTTGGTTTCTCCTTCCGTAAAGGGCATCCTACCTAAAAAATTATCTGAGGCCAGAGTTTGAACGTGCTTTTCAAGGTTTTCTTTTTTGATGAGATCGGATCCTTGTCCGTAATTTGCCAAGTCCTGCTGACAGGAAAACAGCAGGCCAAGTCCAGTCAATCCCAATAAGGTATACTTTGTTTTCATAAAATTGCTGATATGTGTATTAAACCCCATCAAGATAATCAAAAATTATAGATCAAGTAAATAGCCATTGGAATTTGAGGGAAAAGCGCCTAGTTTTAAGGTTAAAATCCAAAAGACATGTTAAGAAAAATACTGATCGTACTGCTGGTGTTGGCAGTGATCATGGCCATAGGATATGTTTCCGGTCCCCGGCAACGAATCTCACCCCTGACTGGAGATTACCCGGAAGTTCCTATTGACCCCTTAGAACTTGAAGCCTACCTCCAATTGCGAGAGGACACGGTGAAAGGCCTCAAAGAAGACAATGAGGCCAAAATCATATGGGCAGATTCCTCCACTAAACACAAAACTGAATACGCTTTTGTCTACATCCACGGCTTTGGGGCCAGTGAGAAAGAGGGACATCCCCTGCACAGGGAGCTGGCGCAGTATTTTGGGGCAAACCTCTTTTTGACCAGGCTTCCAGAACATGGCATTGACAGAAATGACGCCTTCCGGCATTTGAGTGCCCAGCAATTGGCTGATGCGGCGCGTGAGGCCTACTCTATAGGCAAGGCAATAGGCGACAAGGTGGTGGTGATTGGCACTTCCATGGGTGGGGCTTTGACTTTGATGCTTGGCTCGGAACAAGAGGACATTGAGGCATTAGTCCTTCTTTCGCCTGCCATCAGGGATTTTGAAGGCCGTTTGGAATTACTCTTTCAACCCTGGATGACTAACCTTTTGGCATCAGCCATTACCAATGAGGAGGGCGTCCAGATAATCGAAAGATCAGGCGACAAAGCCCAATATTGGTCTGAGCAATACCATGTGAATGCCTATACCAGCCTTGCCGTCCTGCTGAAATCAAAAATGAACACCGATACTTTTGAACAAATTAAGCAACCCGTTTTCATGGGCTATTATTACAAGGATGATGAAAATCAAGACCTTGTAGTGTCTGTCCCGGCCATGCTGGATATGTTTGAGGAATTGGGAACGGATGAGAAGTTGAAGGTAAAGATGGCTTTTCCTGAGACTAACGACCATGTTATCGGCTCGGCTATTACCTCTGAGGACTGGCAGTCAGTACTGGAAGCTTGCAAAGAGTTTCTTTCTCAGCGAGTTGGCATTCCGGTACCTATCGAGGAAGTTGAATACGCAAAATAATTTAATTTCAAGAGGGCAAAATATGGTCTATCGGTTTGCAAACACCCAAAAACCTTCCTACTTTTGCTCTCCCTTTACTGCGCACGTGGTGAAATTGGTAGACACGCCATCTTGAGGGGGTGGTGCCCTCTGGGCATGGAAGTTCGAGTCTTCTCGTGCGCACAAAACGAAAAAAGCCGCTTTTTAAGCGGCTTTTTTCGTTTTTATAGCTTTTCTCTTAATTAACCATCACTGGGACTTTTGCTGGAATGAGGTTCATTTGTCCAAATTTCTGGACCACTTTGGCTTGAAGCAAAAGATTGATCCCTAGATCAGTGACGTCAAAATCCTTTGCATCTGCACCAAATAGATTTTCCAGTGTCTTGGCCAGGCCAAAGGAATCAGTATCTATACCAGCTTTTCTTGCAAACTCAGCTGATAAAGCTTTCAAACAAACCAGGTCTGGTGAATCCATTTTTCCATCCAAATCAAACTCATTAGAGACTTCTGTGGCATCAAATGACATCATAAAGCTGGCTTTTGATAGGTCTTTTTTGAATTCAGCCAAAGTTTTATCCATCAATACACCACTGGAACTTCCAAAACCCACATGCTCTTTAATGGCCACTAAGTTGTATTCACTGTCCAAAGTTATCCAACCAAACTTTTGTCCATTAACATCCTGAATGAGTGAAGGGACTATAAAATGAATTCGATTGGATTTTGACTTGTTGAACTTAAGATGAAGATTCTCTTTGTTCTTCATGAAGTAAGTTGGCACTATGGTTCTTACAAAGAAAAACCCCAGAAACCCGGTAATTGCTAATCCTAAAATACCCATTCACTCTAATTTAATCGGTAAAACTCTCTCAATTATGGGCAAACTAAGTAATTTCCACCAACTATCAAAAGCTTATTTCTAATTGATCGGGTAATAGCCTGAAGGATTTTCTGTGAATGGGGGTCGCTCCGAGCTTTTCAATACCATAACGGTGTGCCTTTGTTGGATAGCCGGCGTTTGAACTCCAACCGTAACCTGGGTACCGCCGGTCATATTCCACCATCAGTTCATCTCGGTACTCTTTGGCTAAAATAGAAGCCGCAGCTATACTGGCATATTTCCCATCACCCTTTATAATGCAATCAAATGGGATGGAAATTTCACTCTTAAACCGGTTGCCATCTATCAGCAGATGGTCAGGAGTAATGGCAAGCGCCAAAATAGATCGACTCATGGCCAAAAAAGAGGCATTCAAAATGTTGATCTGGTCGATTTCCTCCACAGAGGCTTCTGCTATAGACCAAGCCACGGCATTGGCCTTGATCTCTTCCACCAAGGCCTGCCGGTTGCTTTTGGTCAATTTTTTTGAATCATTGATCAACTCATTCGCATAATCAGGGGGCAAGATTACCGCCGCCGCCACCACGGGACCACAAAGACAGCCCCTTCCAACTTCATCACACCCCGCTTCTACTCTGTCAGATTCTAAATAAGGTAAAAGGGTCATGCACAGTCTCTTCTTCTTTGTAAATTTTATGGATCAACTCCGCCACCAACCCAGTCCAGCCAGTCTGGTGGGAAGCCCCGAGCCCTTCGCCCGTGTCACCATTGAAATATTCATAGAACAGGATGTAATCCTTGAAATGGGGGTCGTTTCGGAAGCGTTCATTTAATCCATAAACAGCTCTTTTCCCATCCTTATCCTGCTTGAAAATCTTTATAAGTCTCAAAGATAGTTCTTTGGCAACCATATCCAAAGTCATGTGCTTCCCAGAGCCCGTCGGATACTCAATGGCAAAATTGCCACCGTAATAAAAGTTGAATTTCTTCAGCGACTCTATGATCAGGAAGTTGATAGGAAACCATATCGGACCACGCCAGTTGGAATTCCCGCCAAACATGACGGTATCAGATTCTCCTGGAGTGTACTTAATGGAATGTTCCACCCCATTTAGATTCACCGAATAAGGGTTTTTCTCGTGGTATTTGGATAGGGAACGGATGCCGTATGGAGAAAGAAACTCTTTTTCGTCCAAAAGCTTGTTCAGTATACTCTTCATTTTCTGCCCTCTCAATAGGGAGAAAAGACGTCTTTTGTTCTTTCCTGGTTCAATCCAGCTGGACACCAAAGCCGCCAGCTTCGGCTTCTCTTTCAAGAAGAAATCCAAACGTTTTTTGAATTCAGGAAGGTTTTCAAACATCTCTTCCCGAATGGGCTCTACGGCAAACATTGGAATGATCCCCACGATGGATTTCACCTTCATCATTTCGGGCTCCTGCCCGTCCATATGAAGGATGTCGTAGAAAAACTTGTCCTGCTCATCCCATAGGGAAATGGAATCACCCTTGATGTTGGCCATGGCACCGGCAATATAGAGGAAGTGCTCTATGAACTTGGTGGCTGTATGCTGATACACTTTGTTGTGATTGCTAAGATCCAAGGAAATCCTAAGCATATTCAAGGCAAACATGGCCATCCAAGAGGTTGCATCCGCCTGCTCCAAGCGGCCACTGAATTTTTCAGGGTTACTTCTGTCAAACACACTGATGTTATCAAGCCCCAAGAAGCCTCCCTCAAAGATGTTCTTACCTTCACTATCCTTTTGGTTAACCCACCAGGTGAAGTTTTGGATCAACTTATGGAAAGCCCTCTCCAAAAAGTCATAATCAGGTTTGCCGTTGTATTTTAAGTCAATTTGGAAAACCCTTAATACTGCCCATGCATGAACCGGTGGATTCACGTCCCCAAAGTTCCACTCATATGCTGGGATTTGCCCGTTAGGATGCATGTACCAATCATTGAGCAAAAGGATCAGCTGGTCTTTGGCAAAATCAGGGTCAAGTCTTGCCAAGGGAATACAATGGAATGCCAGATCCCAAGCAGCATACCAGGGGTATTCCCATTTATCAGGCATGGAGATAATATCGTAGTTTTGGAGGTGTCTCCAATGGGTATTTCTGCCTTTTTTTCTTTCTTTTGGTGGCACATATCGGCCCGGATCGCCCTCCAGCCACCTTTCCACATTGTAATAGTAGAACTGCTTGGTCCACATCATTCCCCCAAAGGCCTGCCTTTGGATATTGACCATTTCCTTGTCCCTTACTCTTCCCTGAAGTTCGGCATAAAAATCATCACAGTCCTTCTTGCGGTTTTCTATTACCTCATCGGCACTATCCAACCCACCTGCAGATTTCTCATGTGCCATCCTAACCGTTACTGTTTTCGAACTCTCAGCAGGAATAGTTATTTTATAAATTGCAGAGGCTTTAGTACCCACAGCGTTGGGGTTTAGGTGCTTTTTGTCACCATGGATCACATAATCATTGACAGCATCCTTCAGGTATTTCTTCTGGTTTTCAATGTTATAAAGGCGCTCCCGGTTTGTTTCATTATCGCAAAAAACCAACTCAGGCTCCTCTGAGAATGAAAAAGTGTAATTTCCCGACTTAGGTAAGAATGCCCCAACCGTATTGTTCTCTTCTTTGGTAAACCTAGGCATATAGCTTTCCTGCCCGGTAAACCAGTTTTTTCTGAACCAAAGCGTGGGAATTACCCAGAGTTCCTGATCCTCTTTTCCCCTATTATGGATGGTGGCTTTACACACTATATCTTCCACATCATGCTTGGCATATTCCAAAAAGATGTCATAGTATGCGTTTTCATCAAAGACTCCTGTGTCGATTATTTCAAATTCAGGGTCCTTTTTGCTTCTTCTGGCATTTTCCTCCAGCAAAGATTTATATGGGAATTCAGCTTGGGGATACTTGTACAGCATTTTCATGTAGCTGTGTGTAGGACTGGAGTCCAAGTAATAATAGAGTTCCTTGACATCCTCACCATGATTGCCCTGATTTCCAGTCAAGCCAAAAAAGCGTTCTTTGAGCATGGGATCCTTCCCGTTCCAAAATGCCCAAGCAAAACAAAGTTTCTGTTTGTGATCACAAATCCCCCCAATTCCTTCTTCGCCCCATCTATAGGCCTTGCTTCTGGCATCATCATGGGTCACATTTTCCCAGGCAGAGCCATCCGGGCTATAATCCTCCCTCACGGTCCCCCATTGTCTATCGGTAAGGTAAGGCCCCCATTTTTTCCAATGTTTTTTGCGGTCGCGGTCTTCCTTTAATTTGAGCTTTTCTATGTTCATTGTAGTATTTGCATCCAAAAATAGAGTGTGAATTTAAGTGATTTATTCAAAAGTGCATCACCTAAGAGTAAGCTTATTTTAGGCCAAAAGTTCACTTTGTAGACTAATTCGGCAAAATAGATAAAAATAAAAAAAGCCAGCAGTCGTTTTGCTGGCTTTTCCACTTATCCGTTGAATATCAATTTGAAAACTGTGCCCTCCCCCACTTTCGAGCTCACTTGGATGTTGCCTTTGTGGCGCCTCATGATCTGTTTGGAAAGGCTAAGGCCAATACCAGAACCTTTTTGCTTGGTGGTGAAAAATGGGATAAAAATCTTGCTCAGCGCTTCTTCTTCAATCCCTTTTCCACTATCCTTAATTTCGATTATGATCTTACTGTTATCATCAATATAGGCCCTCAAGCTGATCTTTTTCACTTCAGCATGCTCCACGGCATGGATGGCGTTCTGTAAAATATTGATCAACACCTGCTCGATCATGGTGATATCGGCAAAAAACACCAAGTCAGCCGGCACTATTTCCTTTTCACAGTCTATACCATACTTTTCACGCTGGTTTTGAAAAAGGATTTCCATCCTTTCGAATAAATCCACCAGACTTATGGAGGAAAACTTAGGGTTGGGAATGTGGGCAAGGCTTCTAAAGTCACTCACGAAATTAATGAGACCCTCGCTTCTTTTCTCAATAGTACCTACCCCCATCAGGTAATCTTCCACTTCCTCCACGCTCGCCCCGTGGTTATGGTCAATTTTATCCTCAATATCCGCTCGTATAGTCGCAGCCAGGGATGAAATCGGTGCGATGGAGTTCATAATCTCGTGGGTCAGCACTTTTACAAGATTCTGCCAAGCCTCCATCTCCTTTTCTTCCAATTCACTTTGAATATTTTGCAGAGAGACCAATTTGATTTTGGTTTTGCGCAGCACCAGCTCAATCACATAGACAGAAAGCTGCATAATGCCATCGGGATGGGCGATTTTGATGAGCTCACTCCCACCTGTGCGAAGACTTCCAATAGCGTGATAAAGCTCTTTGTTCACCTTGTTGATTTCAGCTATGTTTTCAAGCGTCTGTATGTTGAGCATACGCTTGGCAGCGGTGTTGAGAATCTGGATGGCGCCATCCTCCTGGAAAGTAATGAGGCCGATGCTTAGGTGCTGAAATACTGAGCGGAAATAGTGGTAATTCGCTTCTTTTTCAGCTTGGTCTTCCTTGAGTTTGGCCAAAATAGTATTAAATTCTATATGCAGGTCATCGGTTTCCGTTCCGTCAAATTTGACTGGATAAACCGTTGCATAATCGTTTTTCTTGATGTTGTTGAGAAACTCCCGCACCTTTTTAAAGCTGCTTTCCGAGTAGCGGATCAAAAACACCAATTGGGCAATTGCCAAGATAATCAAAAGGGAAACAGGGAACACTCCCCCGTCTCCCACCATGAGATAAGCTGTCAAAAACAGGGTCATTGCCAACAACACTACCCTGCCTAGCAACCCTATTTTATAATCCATATTTCTCTAATCTTCTATATAAGGAAGCCCTTGTGAGCCCCAGCTCTTTTGCAGCTTTGGAAATGTTGCCACCGTTTTTGTCAATCGCCTTCTGAATCACATTTTTCTCCATGTCATCGAGATTCAGCGTATTTGCAGCCGGGGCATGCTTTTCATTGACAGGCTTGTTTGACAGGAAAAAGAAATCCCTGCTGTCCAACTCGGTGCCTTCCGCCATAATGATAGCCCGCTCAAGGGCGTGCTGAAGCTCACGGATGTTGCCTGGCCAGGTATACCGCTGCAGCAATTGCATGGCATTGGGTTTGAATCCCGTGAAATTCTTTCTGTATTTATTCGAATAGATCTTGAGGAAATGCTCCGCCAACAGCGGGATATCCTCTTGCCTGTCCCTCAAGGGTGGCAGAAATATCTCCACCGTATTGATCCTATAGAGCAAATCTTGACGGAAGGTATTTTCCATCACCATGTCATGGATAGGCATATTGGTGGCGCAGATCAATCGGATATCCACCGGGATAGATTTATTGGTACCAATCCGGGTCACTTCACGCTTTTGAAGCACAGTCAATAATTTGGATTGGAGCGGCATGGAAAGATTTCCAATTTCATCGAGAAACAAGCTTCCTTTGTCAGCGACTTCAAACCTGCCTGCCCGGTCCTCCTTGGCATCGGTAAAAGCCCCTCTCTTATGCCCAAAAAGCTCACTTTCAAAAAGGGTTTCTGTGATCGCACCCATATCCACCCCTACGAAGATCTCATCGTGACGGTGGGACCTGTCATGAATAGCTCTGGCGATTAATTCTTTCCCCGTACCGTTTTCTCCAAGGATCAAAACATTCGCATCAGTTTGGGCGACCTTGTCAATGATGGCAAAAACATTCTTCATTGCAGGACTGCTGCCAATGATATCTGCAAATGGTTTTTTCAGGTCCGCCTGCAGGGCTTTCTGCTTTTTGGAAAGCTTTTCTACTTCATTGTAACTTTCCTTTAACCGGACAGCGGAAGTCAAAGTAGCAATGAGCTTTTCATTCTGCCAAGGCTTGAGGATAAAATCGGTCGCTCCTTCTTTGAGGGCCTTTACGGCCATTTCCACATCACCGAAACCTGTGATCAAAATTACTACTGCTTTGGGATCTATTTCTTTGATTTGTTTTAACCAGTGGAACCCTTCTTTACCAGAGGTGGTATCCTCGGTGAAATTCATGTCCAGCAAGATGACATCAAAATTGTTATTATTGACCAAAAAAGGAATTCGGCGGGGATCCTTTTCGATCACCACTTCTTTGGCGTGCTTTTTCAGCAGCATCTTGGCTGCAAATAGGAGATCTTCATTATCATCCACGATCAAGATTCTACCTAAATTCTGGTCTTCCATAAAAAGAAATGTTTAATAATGGCAATGCCGAAACGGTGCCATATAATTTTCCTGTCAATATACGCAAATTAGGGCATTTTACACCATTCAGATGTTCATTTTCGTACAAAAACATCCACAAAGCGGACACTTCCGGGATTAATGGCGGACATACTTTTTATCCTGTTTTTTAATCGTTATCTTTACTTTTATCATAAATCAAAACAAATATTTAAATGTCTGTAGCAACTAAAGGAAATACCGTAAAAGTACACTACACTGGTAAATTGCAAGATGGAACTGTATTCGATAGTTCTGAAAACAGAGAGCCCCTTCAGTTTACTCTTGGAGATGGAAACATGATCAAAGGGTTTGATGCGGCGGTTCACGGTATGGCTGTAGGGGAAGACAAGAGTGTCACTATCCCATCGGCAGAAGCATACGGCGAAAAAAGAGACGAGATGTTGGTGGATATCCCACGTACGCAGGTACCTGCTGATATCAATCCAGAAATAGGAATGGATCTTTCCATCCAAAATCAGAATGGGCAGCCAATGCCTGTAAAAGTGGTTCACGTGGACGAGGAGAAAATCACCTTGGATGCCAATCACCCATTGGCTGGAAAAGACTTGATCTTTGACATCAAATTGGTAGAGATAGCATAATTGAAAAGACCGGCTTAAGCCGGTCTTTTTTTAATCCCTTTTTCTTTTACCGGCTGGATTGGCGTAGATACTTTTAGTTTTGTTGTATTTCGAATTTCCTATTTCCACCACAAAAAGTTGAGTATTGACATCCCGCATGTCGTATTTTTTCAAGACTCCGTCAGAGGGTTTTATGGTATCTTCAATGATCAAATTACCCACCATATCATAAACTTTCACACGGGTAGAAACTTTGGTTTTATTATTCAGCTTTATCACGAATTGTTTATAGCCCTGGCTTTCCAAATTAAAATCAATCGGGGGCTGATAGGCAAGGTCCTTGGGAAACTTCAGATCCTTTTCTTTTCCCAATCCTTGGGCATAGCTGATTTGCAAACTTATCAAGGATAAGTAAATCAATAGGCTATAAAATAGGTTTGTTTTTCTTAGTAGAGTTTTTTCCATTCGGCCGCAAAATCGCAAAAATCCAACCAGTTTGAAATAACTAAATTGCGATTTAACAGAAATTATCTAAACGGATTCTCAAAAACCTGAAAGCCATTATCATTATAAAGCACTAAAATACCACCTTGCAACTGTACAGCATGTCTAGAATAATCAGGTAGCTTAAACCCCTCCACTTCCCCAGTGCGGTAATCCTGTCTTCTCAATCCATCCTTCTTTACATAATAAAGGTGGTTTCCGAATAGCGCAAGTCGGTCCTGCCCCTGATAAGTGTGTTGCCGCAAATAGTTGCCCTGATTGTCAAAAACAAACACCTTGGTATCGGTTCGGACAAAAAGCAGGTTTTGATACTCCCTGATTTCCTCGATTTCCAGTGCTTCTTCCCCCAACAACAAACTCAGTGGCTGATGCTGCAAAACGACCATCCGTCGGTGATCCAGTTTCAGCAGGTCCAGATTGCTCTCATCAAACACCCAAAGCGCCTGATTGTTACCTAAAGTCGCTGCCCGGATAATCCCAACAGGACTATCCAGTTTGTTGGAAACAATCTGGTTGAGAAATCTATCAAAGATATTGAACTCCTGCAGATCATAGGAAAAAGAGAAGATGTTGACCGTTCGATCAGCATCCAGTTGCGTTACCTGGGCCTGCCGACTGGGAGAAAAATGGTTGACCTGCTCCCCTTTGGCATTGAACTGATATATACCCCCACTAGCATCGGAAACAAAAATATTATCCCGGTTATCAATGGCCAAAAGCCCTAAACTTTGCATTTCCACTTCGGCAAGAGGCCTTAATTCAATTTCCTCTTGGGCAAAAAGTCTTGCCGTGGTGAGAAATATCGCGAGCAATGTAAGCCTGAACCGCATTTAAAACTTATATGATTTAATACTCATCTCCTCCCCATCAAACTCACCGTAGGTATATTGACTTACCCATTCACCCAGATTATAATACTTGCCCCTCTCTCCCACAGGAAGCTCCAAAGGCAGGTGGCGGTGTCCAAATATATAAAAGTCATGATGCATCTGGTTTTCTACCTGCTTGCAATATTGCCACAACCACTCATCCTCCCCTTTAAACTGATCTTCGTTCTTCTGCATGTTGGTGATGCGGCTGCTGCCCGACCACTTTTGGGCAATGCGAATTCCTATATCGGGGTGCAGCCATTTAAAAAACCATTGACAGGCTTCATTGGTAAACACCTTTTTGAGCACTTTGTATTTCTTATCCCCCGGCCCCAGCCCATCACCATGACCGACAAGAAACTTTTTATCATTTATCTTAATTTGGATAGGGTTTCCATAAACCGGAACATCAAGCTCTTGCGTAAAATAATCCTTCATCCACAAGTCGTGATTGCCTGTAAAAAAGATAATAGGTATGCCCTTATCCCTCAAGTCGGCGATCTTGCCCATAAACCTGATAAAGCCTTTTGGAATCACCTTATCATACTCAAACCAAAAATCGAACACATCACCAACCAAAAACAAGGCAGCGGCCTCCTTCTCGATACTGTTAAGCCAACGGATGATTTTTTCCTCCCGTTTTTTACTGCTTTGGGGATCGGGTGCGCCGAGATGAAAATCGGATGCGAAAAATACTTTCTGGCCAGGTTTTAGACTTATGTTCATGTTTTGGGGATAAGCTGCAAATTTAGAAACTTTATCCCATCGACAAAAAGTCGGCCGCGCAAACTAAAACCCAAGGCAATATTGATTGCCTGGCAGATCGCGCATTTCCAGCTGTAAAAGCTTCACTTTTCTCCACAAGCCCCCTGCATATCCGGTGAGGGCTCCTGACTTGGAAATGACCCGGTGGCAGGGCACCACGATCAAGAGCGGGTTATCCCCGTTGGCTGCACCCACAGCCCGGGCTCCGTTTTTACTTTCCAACTGATGGGCGATTGTCTCGTAGCTGCAAGTCCTTCCATAAGGGATTTCACTCACTTTTTGCCATACTTTTTTCTGAAAAACCGTCCCTTTCGACTCTATCGGAAAATCAAACCGGCGCAGATCCCCATCCAGATAGCTTTTCAACTGCCTTCTCACTTCCAATAGAAACACGGAACTTATTTCCAGCGAAAAGTTCTCCTCTGTAAAATTTAGCGACACCAGTTTCTCGTCTTCTGCTTCCAGCCTAATATTGCCTAGACTGGAGCGCATGACCATCATTTCTCTCATAATAAAAAATTCCAGCCTAAATTTAAGGTATTCTTTACGATTAAAAAACTAATGGAGTAATTGCAAACCCCTCCACATGTAGGCATAGAAAAAGCCGCCAAATTAAAAGCGGCTTAAGGTTTGGTCACAATCTTAGCTTAATTATGAAAATACTGCTTATGACCATTTTTATCGGTCACCACCACATAAACTCTATCCTTGGAAATGGATTTCAAATTGTATTTTCTTACAAATGGCTCATCATTTTCAATAAATTCCCGATAGACAACTTTGTTTTCATCATCAATTAATTTGACATCCAAGCCGGCTTGGTTCACCTCATAAACGGAAAGCTTCATAGAGTTGTCGGATTTTCCTTTTTTCACGATGGCTTTAAAGCCTTGAGTTTTTGGAGCCCGGTTCTTGGTTTCGATGATGTGGTCAACCTTTTCCAGCTTGTTTTCAATTCTAATCAAATAAGCTCCAGTAGGTAAATCGGAAAGGTCATAAGGGATTGTCACGCTTTCTTTTACACTTACTGATCGGGTGTGAAGTCTGTTGCCCTCTTTATCATAAAGAGAAACCTTCACTCTTCCTGCTCCCTCCAATAGGGTAACTTTTGCTTTATCATATGCGAAAGCAACACCTGAGAGTTCTGTCAATTGGTTTTTTGGGTCGGCAACACTCATCAAGGTAATACCGAAGGCCAGTGCGAATGTGAATAAGGTTTTCATAGCTAGTAGATTTTAGAAGTTCGTTTCCTCTTCTAATCCATCTTCTATTCCACTCTAATCCCCTCAGGGTCAAACAGTATTAACACTAAATTTGGCATGGAAACCCACCTGTCCGTTTTCAAGCAATTTTGTATTTTGAATTGTCCAAATGTTTCAATTCGGACAATTATCATGGAAAAATCTTATTTTTAGATAGAAAAAAAATTCACTTACCACTTAAAATATTTTTTCAAAAAAACACCTTCATAAATGTCCTATCAGCACTCCGTACAAAAGCGGACAGATTTTGTTCATTATTGCATCTTTATGATGGAGAAAATGAAAAATAAACAGTTTGTCAGGTAATTGTTTAGTATATAGAGCTAGAACAAATTATACTAAAGATGAGTAGAGGTTTTGTAAAGGAAGAAGATCAAGAGGAAGCGCCAATCATACCGCCAAGGGCTGCTCTGCCTGCCGGTGTTGCCAACTATGTGACGCCAGAGGGTCTACAGGCCTTACTGGATGAAAAAGCTGAACTGGAAATGGCCAAATCCCAAAACAAGCAGGAAAATGATGCCGCCCGCCGCTATGAAAACCTGATGATCGAAGGGAAGCTTAAGCTGCTGATCGAGCGCATTAATTCGGCGAAAGTGGTGGAAAGCAGTGGAAATATGGACGAAGCAAGGTTCGGCTCAACTGTAACCCTGAAAACCATTTCAGGGCTAAAACCCGGTATGGTGAGGAAATTCAAAATTGTGGGCGTGGACGAGGCGGATGTGAAAAAGAATAAAATCGCCTTTACAGCCCCTATTGCCAAGGCTGTCATCGGGAAGCGGCTAAATGAAAAGTTGGAGTTCCAAATAGGCAATACTGTGGAAAAGCTGGAACTTCTTGATCTGGCTTGATCCTCAGCTCGGTCTGGCTGTATTACTATAGGTCATTTTATTTTCAAACTGGTGGCGGATGGCTTTTATCAGGGCGAAAAGAAATTTATCCTGAAGTCTGGACGATATACCTCCCGGAGTTTCTTTTTCACTCATGGCCAATACCGTCAATATCTTGCACAAAGTAAGTGGATTTAGAAGAATAAGGTCTTCATAGCGGTTGTTTTTGAAGTCCTTCAACTCATCTTTCCACTCTTCCCAGTCAAAACCAACGCATAGACCGGTGAGTTTGATACAATCTAAAAACCTAGTATCAAAACCCTCCAAATTATAATATGCCTGGGCATTTTTAGTAGTCAACACCCTTCCCATGCACTTGTCTACCCATTGGTACTCTTTCTCAATCTCATTCGCTAATGAAAAGAGAGGCTCCAATGTCTCGGCTTGCATGCCTTGCCATATCCCCGGGAATTTTTCTATCGGCGTTAATGAAATATCCATTATCCAATCGTTAAACTTTTTTAATTCTTATATTGACAAATGTATATCGCTGAGTTTACAATACCTAGTAAACACTTTTATACTTTTTATAATTTCTTACTCACATTTAATCAATACATACTCAATATCAATTAATTAGACTTCTAGCTATAGAAACCCATTTGTATAATTATTGTAAGATTATATTAGCTTATATCCTTACTTTATGTTTAACATAACTAGACTTATGTTGAACAAAAAAATACGGTTACTAAAAACAACTGTTTAAACATATTTAATAAGCTTTTGCTATCTTGTCAGTCTTACCCGCAAAACCTACGATATTATGAATAAATCCATATTGACTATTGTCACAATGCTATTAATAGTAGGATGTAATCAGGAAAAAGCCTCTGAAAAAAATGAAACGCCTGCCGTAACTCAGCTACAATTCGACATGGATCAAAATGCGAAATATGGGCAACCCTACTTATATTCCAATCAAGCTGATGTGGTAATGATGAGTTTTATCAAAACTGAAGGGGACCAACACAGCCTTTTTTACACATATTTACAGAATAATGAATGGTCAGAACCCCAAAAGATTGCCACAGGAAGTGACTGGTTCGTAAATTGGGCCGATTACCCACAGATTAGCAGCTTCAAGGAAAATAGCCTCATAAGTTTTTTCCTTCAAAAAAGTGGAGAAGGAGTTTACTCTTACGATATTAAATTATCCCATTCTGAAGGTGGCAACACCTGGTCCGACCCGCATCCCCTTCACGATGATGGAAAGGAAGCAGAGCATGGCTTTGTTTCATTTGTACCCTATGAGGATAAAATGCTGGCCGCTTGGCTGGACGGTAGAAATACAGCAGGCGGACATGACGCACACCATGGCCACAACGGTGGGGCTATGACTTTAAGAGCTGCTCTGCTAGATAAACACGGCAACAAACCTATAGAGTGGGAATTGGATGACAAAGTTTGCGACTGCTGCCAAACGAGCGCAACACTTACGTCCAAGGGCCCTGTGATCGTATATCGAGACCGCTCCGATGAAGAGGTGCGAAACATCAGCATCGTAAGATATGTTGACGGGGAATGGACCTCACCCCGCCCAGTCTATCCCGACAATTGGAAAATACCGGGCTGCCCTGTAAACGGACCAAGAATTGATGGTAAGGGAAACCTACTGGGCGTGGCATGGTTTGCTGCCCCTAATGGCAGACCAGAGGTAAAGGTGGCTTTTTCCCAAGACGCCGGGGAAAACTTTAAGCAACCTATTCCTATCAATTCAGGAAATACCATAGGCAGAGTGGATTTTACCTTGATCGATGAAGAAAGCGGTATTGTAAGCTGGATGGAAGGGGCTGATATTTTGGCCAGAAAGATAAATGTGGATGGAAATGTAGGGCCGATTGTCCAGATTGCCTCCTCCTCAGACCAGAGAAGCAGCGGTTTTCCCCAAATGACCAAAAGCGGAGACAAGCTGGTTTTTGCCTGGACTGACACCAAAAAAGATAATTCTGAAATACTCACTGCACAAATCTCGGTGGCGGCCTTCTAACCCACCTGTTTGGTAAATCTCACCAAATTTAGTAACTTTAATTAAACCCAATTCACGGGCCTTTTGGAATACAAAGGCTTTTTTTATGGAATCTATTCAATAAAACGGGGTATAATCACCTAAACTAATGTGACATATCGGGAGTTTATCCTATATGCTTTTCTTAACCTACTAATTTACATCCTAGGAATGCTAATCCCCAAAAAAGTCCCATACCTATACATAATCAGCAAAATAAGATATGACTTGCTCTATGTATTGGTGGTCGGAGCAATTGTACATTTTTTGACTAGGTCATTTTACACCTATCTACCCGAAATGCCCCTATCCATTCCGATGTTTATGGGTACGGCTATCTCCATCCTGCTTTCTTTCAAAATGGCCCAGTCCTACGACCGATGGTGGGAGGCACGAAAAGTTTGGGGAGCCATAGTCAACGACTCCAGAAGTTTCACCATCCAACTACAAACTTTTATTGACCAATCTTTTTCCCCGTTGATCCGTAAAATGGCATTTAGGCAGATTGCCTGGTGCTATGTGTTGGGGCGGTCTTTGAGAGGACTGCCTCCTTTGGAGGAAATGGAAAAATACTTAGAAGAAGAAGAAATCATTAAAATCTCCAAACATACCAATAAGGCTTTGGCTATTCAGCAGCTGAATGCCAGAGATTTAAAAGAATTAAAAGACCAGGGTGAAATCGATAGTTTCACACATGTACATATTAACAGCACGATTTCTAGATTAATAGACCATATGGGAATGGCAGAAAGGATCAACAACACCTTCTTCCCGGTCACATATAAGATGTTTCTTCACATGTCAATTTACCTATTCGTCATCATCCTATCGATTTCACTGCGACATGTGAGTTTCATATTTGAAATACCCTTGCTGGTAGCGATTTCCTCGGTTTTCTTTCTTCTGGAAAAAGCAGCCTCGCACCTGCAAGATCCCTTCGAAAACAAGCCAAATGACACCCCTGTGACGGCTATTGCAAGAACCATCGAGGTCAATATCAAACAGCTACTTGAAAAACAGAAGGTTCCAAGCCCACTGAAGCCGGATGGCTTCTATATTTTATAAATTTCATTAACCTAAACTATAACTACAATGCTAAAAGCACACACAAAAGACACCCAAAGTCAAATCAATCCCGACAAGGCGATTGAAATCCTTAAAGAAGGAAATGAAAGGTTTGTCAAAAACCTAAAGGCTGAAAGAAACTTACTTGAACAGGTTCAGGATACTACCATGGGTCAGTTTCCATTTGCTACTGTTTTGAGTTGCATGGACTCCAGAACTTCCGTAGAACTGATTTTTGATCAGGGTATTGGAGATATATTCAGCATCAGGGTGGCAGGTAATGTTGTCAATGAAGATGTATTGGGAAGCATGGAGTATGGCTGCAAGGCCGTAGGTACCAGAATTGTACTTGTTTTGGGACATACGAAATGCGGGGCGGTTGCGGGTGCTTGTGACCATTTTGAAATGGGCAACCTGACTTCCCTATTGAAGAAAATCGAACCAGCCATGGAAAGAGCGGAAACATCTGGAGAGAAAAATGGCCAAAACGTCGATTATGTCAATGAAGTGGTAAAGAAAAACGTGGAAGTGGTGATCGAACAGATCCGCGATAAAAGCCCAATTGTGGATGACTTAGAAAAAAGCGGTGACATTAAAATCGTAGGAGCCATATATGATGTGGACAACGGAAAAGTCACGTGGTTATAAAATTAAAAGCCAGGGTTAATGCCCTGGCTTTTTTTGATAATCTTTTTCGGGTACCACCCAATAATAAATGGTGTGGACAAACCCTTTGTCCGTCTCGATCTTTTTCATTTTCTGGGGCTCCCAATCTCCCATATCGTAGTTATGCGAAACTACACGGGTACCTGGTTTTAGATCCAATATTTTAGGCCTAAGCTTCATATTTACTTGGGGCAATAAATAGAGTGTTACCACCGTCGCCTCACTGAAATCGACATCAAAAATATTCGCTTCAATAAACTTCACCTTGTCGGTTACTTGTTCTTTTTCAGCTCTTGCATTTGCTTCCTCTATCCTTAACGGGTTGATATCCACTCCCACTCCTCTTGTCCCAAACCTTTTGGCCGCAGTGATGGGAATCCTGCCGTCTCCTGACCCCAAATCGTAAAGAACATCCTCCCCTTTAACATCGGCCATTTCCAGCATTTCATTGACAATGATCTCTTTCGTTGGCACATAGGGCACGTCTAGGGCAACAGAAGGTTTTGTAAACTGCTGTGCAAAGACCATTGGGGAAATACAAAAAAACAATAATCCCCCTGAAAATATTTTAAGTAAATTTTTCATTAGAACTTTATGGTTAAGTGAATTATATCATAACTAATTACTGGTCATTTTGATTTTATCTCTTTCCTTTTTTGGAGAAATAAAGGGAAAAATCCCAAAACCAGGACTCCAATCCCTACCAAAGCTCCCCAGCCTGTATAGGCAATACTGGAATATAAAAGATAAAGACTGGTCAAGCAGAAGATTATTGGCAAGACAGGATAAAGAGGTACTTGGAAAGCGAATTTCTGTTTTCCATTCTTAACTCTTAAGATAAAAAGGGCAATTCCCGCTAACAGAAAAAAGAACCAGAAAACTGGTGCCGTGTATTCCACCATGGTTTCAAAACCATCTCTAGAAAATACACCAAGCCCAACTAATAATAAGGATATCACTCCCTGAACAAGAAAAGCAATTTTAGGCACGGATAAGTCGTGGTTCCAATTGCCGAGTGCAGAAAACACCTCAAAATCTCTTCCCAATGCATAATTGGACCTAGCGCCTGTAAAAATAGTGGCATTGGCGGAAGTCAAAGCAGCCACAGCCACCAGCAGTACAATCACAATAGCCCAGCCCCTACCCAAGCTTGCCAGCATCATATCACTAGCGATAGCAGTAGAGCCAGCCATCCCCTCAAGACCTAAAACCTTCAAATAAGACAGGTTAATTAAAGTATATAATAATGTGATAACTCCAATTCCAATGATCAGTGCCCTGACCATCTGCTTTCGACCATACTTAAGCTCCGCGGAGATATAGGCGGCTTCATTCCACCCCCCAAAAGTCAATAAGACAAAAACCATTGCTAGGCCAAAATTAGTACCTAATACCGACTCCTCTTTCATCAATTCTGCGTCGCCAATTACTTCTTGGCTATAAAACACCCCCACTCCAATCAACAGCAGGATTCCAACAATCTCCAGCAATGTTAACACTTTCTGAACACCCGTTCCCATGTTCACCCCAATAATATTAATGCCGGTGAGCAGGCAAATGGCGAGAGCGGCATAAATCACCGATGAAAATTCTCCCAAACTGAAAAGCTGGGTAGCATAATCCCCAAATATAAAAGCTAGAAGCGCAATAGAACCCGTCTGGATGACGCTCATCCGGGCCCATGCAAACAGAAAGGCTATTTTTCTGCCAAATGACAAGCGAATAAAATGATAATCTCCACCTGCATTGGGATAAGCTGTGGTCAATTCTGCATAGCATAGCGCCCCAATAAAGGAAAATAAACCGCCGAGCACCCACACCCCAATAAAACCCATTCCAGTCTCCACATTGGCCGCTACCAAAGACGGGGTCTTAAAAATCCCCGCCCCCACTACCAGCCCGACAATCAGGGCCACTGCGTCCGTGGTTGTTAAAGACTTTTTAGGATTGTAAGTTTTTTCCGGATTAATCTGATTCTTCATGGCAAAAGCATCAGTACTGGACTCAGAATGTTTCATGGTAAAAAATAATGGGTGGATAACTTCTTAGGTTATAACCATGAAGCCCAAAGGCTGTTTAAACTAACTTCTTGAAAGCAAACAAACTGCTTTGGTATTCGATCGGCCTTGAGTATTTTTATATTAATAAAATTGCATTATCAACTTTGAAGACAACCCTATTTTTACCCATTCACTTTAAATCCCAAATTGATGAAAACACTTGAAAACAAAATTGCCCTAGTCACCGGAGCAGGCTCTGGTATCGGCCATGCCGTCGCCATCTCTTACGCCAAAGAAGGCGCCAAAGTAATAGTCAGTGACCTCAATGAGGATGGCGGCCACAAAACCGTAGACGACATCAAAAAAGACGGCGGCGAGGCCTTTTTCATAAAGGCCGATGTAGGCACGGCTGATGGAAATGAGGAACTGGTAAAAAGAACAGTTGAAAAATATGGTTCCTTGCACATCGCCTGCAACAATGCCGGAATAGGAGGCCCAATGGGAATGACAGGAGAATACCCAGTTGAAGGCTGGGACAAGGTCATCGCTGTAAACCTCTCAGGGGTTTTTTATGGAATGAGGTATCAAATTCCAGAAATGCTGAAGGCAGGTGGTGGCGCAATAGTGAATATGGCCTCCATCCTTGGCAATGTGGGCACACGCTATTCTCCTGCCTATGTAGCGGCCAAACATGGTGTAGTAGGGCTGACCAAGGCTTCAGCCTTGGAGTATGCCAACCAAAATATCCGAATCAACTCTGTGGGGCCAGCCTACATCAAAACACCTTTACTGGACAATAACCTCACCCAGGAACAACTCGACGGACTGGTTATCCTCCACCCTATCGGGCGGCTTGGCCAATCCCCAGAGGTAGCTGAATTAGTACTGTGGCTGAGTTCTGACAAGGCGTCTTTTGTCACGGGCTCCTATTATCCGGTTGACGGTGGATACCTCGCACAATAGGCATCAAAAAAGGGCTGAAGAATAAACTTCAGCCCTTTAGCACTACTTAAACCCAAACTAATCAAGCTCCTATCAAATTCTTTCTTGTTGCTATCAAATCCCTTTCATACTCCATAACTTTGTGTATCAAACTAAAGGTAACAAACAGTGTCAAAAGCCCAAGCAAATCCATAAAAATGCCCATTTGAGTCGCATTGTGCATTTCTGCAAAAGTATTGGCGTGGAATGCCAAACGCAGGTAAACTATTCTGCCAATCACATTTACCACACAAAGTGCCCACCAAAGGTCTATTAAGGGAGTCTTCTGAACTTGGGTACCATAATTAAATTCCTGGGTTTTAACCCAAATCTCTTTCATGATCTGATAGGGATGATAGAAATTATAGAAAGGCATCAGCCAACACACTATTGACCAACGCTCATTGAAAGCCAAGCTTTTGGAATCGATCTGGTGGAGGTTATGGTAAGCGGTTTTAAACCACTTCACAAACAAATAGGCAGATCCAATAAGAAAGATGATTTGCAGATTTCCCAATAAACCCTGCCTTAGGTCCACCATCATGGATGGAATGGCGTTTCTACTGGTCATTCCGGACAACATCTGCAATTCCAGATAACTGAAAAACAAGCAGGAAAGTGTTAGAAAGAACACAATTGCCAATACGGACAATACTCTGTAAGCTCGATAATCATTCTGTAAAATTTGTCCCATAATGAATGTGTTTGAAGGTAAGAAATTGATTTAAAATTTAAATACGCTTTTTTGTAGACAATCAACATTTAATACAAAATTTTCGATTAGTCTTCATATCAAATCAACCAATAAATTTTATAATTATCAAAAAAAATATCACAAAGCAAAATAAGAGATACAAAAACAAAATTTATTACTTTAAAGAACATCCTAGTCTCTACACCCCTGTTCATCAATCGGATACCATTTAAAAACAAAGCTATCTTAGCTATTATTAGGACCAGAAATTGGAATGGTTTTAGTTAAGTGTCAAGTACACTTTTCAATATAAATTTAATAAAATGCATGAATGCTTTCCTGCAGGACTGCGAAGCAGATTAATAGATATCTATGGGAAAAGACAAACCTATTGCGTTTTATAAGGACGTTAAAGATCAACTTGACTTGATTAAGGACCATTGTAGGAAAAACAAACGGACCATTGCTGTGGCCGAAAGCGCTTCTTCTGGAGCACTTCAGTTATTGTTTAGCGCAGAAGAGGAAGCAGGTTTGTTTTTTGAAGGCGGACTGACGGTCTACAATTGCGAGCAAAAGAAAAGGCAACTGAAAGTCCCACTTTCCTTGAGCGAACCTTGTAACGGTGTATCCTGGGAAGTGTCCAAAATGTTGGCTTTAAATATTTGCGACCTTTACCAATCAGATTACGGATTGGCGTTGACAGGTTTTGCCTCAACTTTTCCAGAAGAAGGAATTTTTGATCTCTATGCCTTTGGAGCAGCTTCTTACAAAGGCGAGCTATTATTTTGCGAAAAAATTGAAAGCGAAAAGGAAACTCCTGAAGAAAGACGCGAAGATTACGCCGCCCTGTTAATTAAGAAATTTGCAGAATACTTGGAGCAAAAAAAATGAGACCGGGCAAACCCGGTCTCATTTTTTTTATTTTTGATTGGGAAACTCTACAAAGAAAGTTGTTCCTTTTCCTTCTTCACTCTCCACCCAGATCGTACCGCCTATGGCGTCCACTTGGGTTTTGGTCAGAAAAAGGCCGAATCCTTTAGAATTGGGATGTTTTTTTTGTGGTTTGATCTCAAAGATGGACTCATCCCCACCTTTTATTTGCATGCCTATACCATTATCCTTTATAGTAAGCAAGGTACTGTCATTTACATGCTCAGCGCCGACTATGATATGTAATTTTCTTTCCGGAGAATGATATTTAAATGCATTACTTAGGAGGTTTTCCAAAATACTGTCAAAATATTTTGGGGGACATTTGATGGTTTTTACCTCTTTTAAATCCAAATCTATCTTGGGGCTATAGAGAACAAGCTCGCTTTCAAATTTACCTAGACTTTTTTTTAGAGCAGATTCCAGGTCATTCCACTTGGAATCCATTTCAAGACTTTGGCTTACCCGTAGTCCTTCAATCAAGTATTCGAAAGTCTCCTGTAAATGTGTCACTTCAGGACGAAGTTTTGGTATCAGGTTCTTTCTGGTGGCTTCCTCCGAGGCTTTTTCCAAATCCTCAGTCAAATCGGCCAGGTTTTTTAATGGCTCTTTTAAGTTATCCAGCACTAGATCACAAAATCTCAATAGTTGCTTATTCTGGTCTTTTAGAGAGTTATGGCTTTGTCGGATTTTTTCCTCAGCTTTCTTTCTCTGGGTAATGTCGAGCACTATGGCTAAAAAGGCTTTGTTATCCCCGTGCCCCATTAACTGAAGGTGGATTTCTACCGGGTAAAGGCTCCCATCCTTTCTCAAATGCACCGTTTCAAACAGCACCTTTTCTTGAGAACCATCTATCAAAGGCTTAATCAAGTCCTGAAATTTCTGTTCTGTGAACTCAGGCTTTATATCTAGCGGAGTCATTTGTTTTACCTCATTGACCTGGTAGCCGCTGTTGTTTAATGCTCCATCATTGATGTACAAAAACTTCAATGTATCTGCATCGAAGAGGTAAATCTCATTGACACTATGCTGGATTACATTTAGAAGTTTGACTTCCTGACTCTGTACATGTTTGGTTTCGGTCACATCATTCAGAGTTCCAAAAACAATCAAAGGCTTACCTGCATTGTCATAGGCAATTTTAATTTCAAGAAAGAGTGTTTTAATGTTGCCGTTTTTAAGTTGCACCTTATGCATGAGGGCATCTATTTTGCCTTCTTCCAAAGCTAGGTTGAGCGCCTTTTTGACTCTCTCTCTATCTTCTTCCACCACAAGGTTTATGTAAGGGTCAAAACCCTGCCCTTTTTTGCCTTCAATTTTAAAAATATCGGTAAGTTCTTCTGACCAGCTTAATTTTTTAAAAATCAAATCATAGTGCCAAGTGCCCCACTCTTTTGCTAAGGGATCCTGGGTAAGGGCCGAGAGTGCTTGGTTACGGGTAAATTCCTTTGCTCTTAGAGAAAGATTATCAAACATTGACTTAGACATGCTACTGAAATTTTGGGGACATAAGTGAAAACTGAATTTCAATGCCCTAAATAAAATAATTCACTTCACCACAAATCTTCTAGCTCACTTTAGAACTAACGTGCATTTAAGCGTTAATGATATTTTTTATGAAAGACTTTCAACGAAAATAATGCCAAAATGTTTAATAAAAACTGATTTTTATTAATCAGAAAATTGGATTAACGAAAATCAGTTGAATTCAGCAATTGCGGCTTTGCCTGTTTAAATATAAGTAATTTACACCAAATTCACGCCCTTTGAGGAGGGGGTATTGTTAAGACTGAGTCCTTTTAAGAACTCCCTCACTTGAAAATGATTTTGAAGATTATATTTGGCCCGTGTATAAGTGTAGCCCACACGTATAGTAACTGCACTTGGCGAGAGTTTTTTGAAAGTCTCCTCATCGGTCCAATTATCCCCAATTACTAAAATAAAATCATAGGATTTATTTTCCAGAAACTCCAGCGTCGCCTTACTTTTGCTGATATCGGGTTTTTTGATCTCCAGTGCTCTGTTACCTTCCAATACCTGAAGCTGATGTCCTCTAGCCACATATTTAAGATGACTAAATAGCTCCCGCTTTCTAAGATTTCCCAGCCCGCTCTCAACTTTCCTATAATGCCACACTAAGGAGTGTTCTTTTTCTTCCACAAAGGTCCCCGGTGTCCTTTCCACAAATTCATCCATCTCTTTTCGGAAAGCCGCTTTCCAATCATTGACTAGGTCTACTTTGGTTATCCACTTTTTTGAATCTTGGTGTTTCCAATAAACCCCATGTTCGGCCATTATATGGACAGGAGTGCCATCAAGCCACTTTTCCAAAGTAGCTTTATCCCTACCACTCACAATCACAATCTCCGAATTTTTGCTCAACTCTTTAAGTATATTTATTACTTGCTGATCTGGCTGTGCTTCCTCTGGTTTCTCTTTATAATCAATCAATGCCCCATCATAGTCCAAAAATATCACGGGATTTTCGGCTATTTCAAACCCTTGCTTGAGCAGGGACATTTCCTTTCTGCCTAAGAATCTGGATTTCAATTTCTGTTGCTTTTGAACTACCCTATCGAGTGAGGAAAGGAAAATCTTGCTCCAATGATACACATCATATTTACGAACAGTCTTTTGCATAGACTCCATCCTTTTCTGCTGCTCCTCAATCGGGCTATTAAGTGCAGCATAAATGGCTTGCTCCATCATTTTGATGTTATTGGGATTTACGATGATGGCCTCCTGAAGCTCCTTGCTGGCTCCTGCCATTTCGGAAAGCACCAGCACACCGTCGCCATTCGTTCTGGAAGCAATAAATTCCTTGCATACTAGGTTCATTCCATCCCGCAAGGGCGTCACCAGTGCCACCGAAGAAATCCTGTAATAAGCCACCAGTTCGTGAAATGATAGTCTTCGGTAGAAATAATGGATCGGAACCCAGTCTAGGGTGGAATATTTACTATTTATGCGACCTACCAGGGTATCAATCTTCTCCTTGAGGTCCATATACTCGGGCACCGTCGTCCTTGAGGGCATCACGATCATCACCATACTGACTTTTTCCAAATATTCAGGGTGATTGTCAATGAGTAAGTCAAAGGCCCTCAATCTTTGCAAAAGCCCTTTGCTATAATCCAGCCTGTCACTGGTAAGCACAAGTTTTTGGCTGCCCAATTCATGCTTATATTGGTGTACCAATTCGCAAACCTCCTTGCTTTCCGCAGCCTCTCTGAACTTATTATAATTTACTCCAAGGGGAAAAGAATCCACATTGACTAGGTGATGCGGGGTATGGATATACCCTGCTTCATGGTTGTACCCAAGGATTCTTCCAACCGAGCTTAAAAAGTGCCTCATGTCATCATAGGTGTTAAAACCTACCAGATCAGCTCCACACATGCCTTCAAGGATTTCTTTGCGCCAAGGTAACACCCTGAATATTTCGTAGGAAGGAAAGGGTATATGCTGGAAAAACCCGATTTTAAGTTCAGGCATTTGCTCTTTCAACATCTGAGGGAGCAACAATAGATGATAGTCATGGATCCAAACCGTGTCGCCAGCCTTTGCTTTTTTAAGGATAGCTTGACAGTAACGGTCATTTATCTTTTTGTATACCTCCCAAAGATCATCATCAAAGGCTATGTATTGTGTAAAATAATGGTAGGTTGGCCAAAGGGTCTCATTACAAAAGCCGTCGTAAAATTGCTCGGCTTCTTTTTGGTCCATAAAAATTGGAACCATTCCCTTTTCTTTGAGGGAAACAATCATTTCCGCCCTTTCCTCAGCTTCGGCCACCGCCACGCCTGGCCATCCAAACCAAAGATATTCTTCTTTATCCAATTGGTTAAGCAGTCCCGAGGCATATTCCCCCGCCAAAATCTGCACCACACTCTTATCCCCTCTTTCAGTCGAACTAATAGGCAACCTATTAGAAACTATTATCATTTTACCCATTTCATTCTTTTGATTTGGCCAATAAAAAAACCTACAATAAATACCTTGCAACTATTTACTGAGGTCACTGTAAAAACAGGCAGTATTCGAGCCAACTTGGGTATTTTGGCAAAAGGTACAATTAAAGCAAGTTGGCCGAAAAAATGCCCTGTTGGCTAAAATACCAATTACTGATATGCGTGGTTAATTTGTCTCATAATGTACACAAAATGCACCAAGTGTATTTGGGGTAATAAAAGCATTTCTTGCCAATAACTACCCCCAAACTGCAATTTACTCGATTCGGGTATTAGGTATAGGTGCCACTGGCTGTACTTCCACCTTCACTGTTGGGAGAGGGTTCATAGAGGGTCCCGCTACCACCTCCCCTTTTGCATTAAATCTGCTTCCATGACAACCACAGTCCCAAGTTTGACCTTGGTCGTTCCATTTCACCAGGCATTTCATATGCGGGCATACAGGTATTACTCCATGGAGCTCACCTTTCTGATCCAGGCTCACACCAACAGTTTGTTCCTCAATTTTCACTATTATCCCCTTTCCTTTTTGCAGGGTTTTGATTTTATCTATCTTCAATTTGATCCGATCACCGATGAGGTCTTTCATGTTATTGAGATTTTCCCGAAGGATAAATGGAATGGCGTTGAACTCAACTCTTGAGGGGTTGAAGGTTTTTTCCAATGGGTGACGGCCCTCAGAAATCAGAGAAGCAATCATCATTGCCGATATCGTCCCAAAGGTGAGCCCGTCCCCCGAAAAACCGCAGGCTATGTAGTTATTTTTCCCAAACGGCGTTTTCCCTATAAACGGCAGTTCATTGGAAGGCTCAAAAAACATGGATGACCACTCATGGTAAATCTTTTCAATTCCGAACTTTTCCTCAGCATAAGCCCTTAATTTAAGCAACCGCTGTTGCTGTTGGTTTTTCTTTCCCGACTTGCTGTCCGCCCCCCCGAGCATGTAACAATCCTCTCCTTTGTATTTGCAAGGCCTAATATAATGGTACGGCGAACTGAAATCATAAAATAACCCTTTTTGCACGGGCAATTTAGGCTTAAACACCATCACATAGGAATTGTAAGGCACCATTTCCATGTGGACAGGATTTAGGCCCAGCGGAGTATGAGTAGCCTGAACCAAATGGTCCGCTACCACAAAATGCCCATTGACTTTTATATGCCATTTGTCTTTAACGTGTGTAAAATCAGTAACTGGTGAATACTCACAAACGTTGACGCCCGCTTCTGTAAGCGCCTTTGCCAATCCATGCAAATAGCCCAGCGTATCCATCATTCCTTGGTTATGGATACTAAAACTTGTCAGCTCCCCCTCGATCTTCCACTCATGGTCATGGGCTATTCCCACTCCGAGCTTTTCAAAAGCATCACGCTCTTTGAAAAACTCATCCATTTGCTTGGCCCTGTCCACAAAATAGGTAGCGGGGATGCTTTCGTAATTGGCATCCGTGATTTGGTAATTGTTGATCAGATTCTCAATAAGCTTTCTGGCCTTTACGGTCGCCATATAAATCTCCTGGGATGTCTCCTGCCCGTAAAATCTCATAAGCCGGTGATAGTAAAAATCTATTGCCGAGGTGATATGCCCGGTCGTGTGCCCACTGGTTCCGGAGCCTATCTTCCCCCGTTCTAAGAGGACAACCTCAAGGCCTTTCTGCCTTAAAAGTAAGGCAGTAGTTAGGCCCGTAATTCCGCCACCTATCACACAGACTTGAGTTTCCACCCCGATATCCAAAATGGTATAATTTGGATATTCCTTTTCTTCCCACAATGACTTATTTATATCTTCCATTTGATCTTTTTTAGTTAAACCCTTTTCAAGGTTAACTTTTACTTAGCCAAAGTCTATTCCTTAAGCCTTTTGAAGAAAAAAATATCAGAAATAAAATACGGATTACCCAATACATTCACCGCATTGTAGGGAGAAAGACACGATTTTCAAGTTATTGTTTTGCGTAAAATCACAATTTGTTTACCCTTTACCCCAATGTGTTATTTTAAATCTCAAATCTAGTCAACGGCATAAAACTATGCATACCCAGTAAAGCTGAGGCTGAGGTGTAACAAGATGTTACTTTTCAGTATCTATCTCCATGGAAAATTCCTTGAATAGGGTTATTGGTAACCTGAAAAGTATAGGAGTTAAATACTGGTATCTTTTTGGGGGAACATAATCAATACTAAAAGATGAGCTATGATTTTTCCAGACCACCCCTCCCCGAAAAGACTACAGGATCATGACAACCAAGTTTTGGCTACCCTTTTTCTCACCGACTTAAAAAGCATCTACGGAACGGAAAAAGAAATGCTTGATATTTTAGGCCTTTTTCTCCGAAAAGAATTTTCAAAAGATTTCGGCAAAACCATCAGCTTTTATGCTTCAATTAGTAACAAGCATGTGGAAAACCTGGAAACGATTTTCCTATTGGTGGATAATCCCATCAAATCGATACACGGCCATATCCTAAGCGCCGTCAGTCAGGAAGCCAAAGACATATCAGAAGATAACGATTCTTCCCCAGCAATAATCGACCTCAAAATCTATAAACTCCTAAGCCATTTTAACCATTATAAAATCGCCTGCTATTCACAATTAGTGGCAGTAAGCGATAAGATGGGGCTTACCGACGTGAATGGCTTACTTAGGGAAAACCTCCATTCCGAACAGAAAATGTCAGAGAAAATTCAAACAAGTGAAAGCCTTCTGACCTTTTAGAAAGAGAAACTAATACTTTTTGAATTATGGAGCATGTAGAAGTTGAAATGTGGGACTGGCACCGGATCTGGGTTGGTGATGTGCCTACTATGTTTCTGGTAGAGGTACTTATCCGTTCCATCATAGTATTTGCCACCCTCCTATTCACCCTGCGAATAATGGGGAAAAGAATGGGTGGCCAATTGAGCCTATCCGAAATGGCCGTGATGGTAACTCTCGGTGCCTTGGTAGCCGTCCCTATGCAAATATATGACAGAGGACTGCTGATGGGCTTTACCGCACTCATAATCGCATACTTTTTCCAGCGGGGCTTTAATCTAATGGGCGTCAAATACACCTGGTTTGAAGAACTTTCCCAAGGTAAGCTTTCCATTTTGGTAAAGGATGGCAAAATCTTGGAAGATGCGATGCTGAAGTCGAGAATCAGCAAAAACCAGCTTTTTGCCTTATTAAGAAACGAACAGATCACCCATCTATCGGAGGTAAAGCGACTTTACTTGGAAGCCAGCGGCACTATTTCAATATATAAATCAGAAAACGAGGAAAAGAAGAACCATATACTTCCAATGAAGGATGAGAAAATCCAGCGGGAAGCAAAATTCAACAATCTATGACATTATTGGAAATCGGACTTTCTGATTATCACAGGTTCATTTTTGGAAAAGTGCCTGAGGCATTTCTGCTGGAAGTTGTGCTGAGAACCGTGTTTGTATACGCACTTCTGATGGTTTCCATGAGGCTAATGGGTAAAAGAATGACCTCACAATTAAGCCGGCTCGAAATGGCATCCATGGTAGCCCTTGCAGCTGCCATTGGGGTACCAGTGCTAGCCCCCGAGCAAGGTCTTTTGGACGCCCTAATCATTGCGGTAATTGTGGTGTTTTCACAGCGCCTGATTTCTTGGACCAATTCAAAAAATGAAAGGTTCGAAAGAATAGTCCAAGGAGATGTGGCCACGATAATAGAGGATGGGGTGCTGGATATCAAAACCATGGAGAAAACCCTCATATCCAAAGAAAGGCTAAAAGCCCAACTTAGATCCGAAAAACTCATCCATACTGGTCAGGTCAAAAGACTTTATTTCGAAAGTAACGGATCCTTTTCTTTGGTGGAGGATAAAGACCCAAAACCAGGCCTTCTGCTTTTACCGGCTATCGACCAGGAGTTCATTAGGGAAGTAACTGAAGAGGTGCAAATCATCATTTGCTCCAGATGTGCATCCAAGGCAAGCACACGGCATGATTTTATGTGCAATAATTGCGGCAATACCGCAACCGAAAAGGCTGTAATAGCCAAATCATCTTAAAAAACTAGAAACCCTAACCCAACCTAACCATGGACAAAATACTTTTAGCCGGAGCCTCAGGGACACTTGGATTGGAAATCCTTAAAATTCTTACCCAAAACGGACATTTAGTGAGAGCCTTAATCCATGACGACGAAAACATAGAACAAGTCAGACGTCTCACAGAGGATATTGTCATTCAAGATGTCCAAAAGCCCATTCACGAATTGGGGGTATTTGAAAATGTCAATATCCTCCTTTCATCTATTGGGAAAAGTGTAAGTATCTTCAGAAGTACTGAGGGAACATATGACAGCATTGATTTCCACGGCAACAAAAACCTTTTTGAACAGGCAAGCCAAGCCGGGGTCAAGAGGGGCCTATTCGTTTCAATTATGGGAGCCTCGGAAGAAAACTCTTTGGAATTGGCCCAAGTCCACTATAAGGCTGAAAAGGCGCTCGCTGAGAATTTCAAAAATCACACCATCATCAGGCCTGCAGGATTTTTTGGAGGTCTAAATGACCTGATCAAACTCGGCAAACATGGGATGATCCCAGTCATTGGCGATGGTTCGCCCAAGACCAACTCGATATACCAAGGCGATTTGGCTCAACTGATTTATGACAACCTCAATGCCGGACCGGAGATTATGGAAGTAGGCGGTCCCCTAATCCATACACGTTTGGAAATGGCCAAAATGATTCAAAGAAAAACTGGTGGGGAAATCCTAAAAGTACCCAATACGGCCGTGAAAGGTTCCATTCTTCCTTTATCCGTTTTGAAGCCTGACTTATTTCACAACATGGATTATTTCCGGTTTGTCTGTTCGAAGGACATGATTGGGGAAAAACATGGTAAGATGACTTTTGAAGAATATTTAGACCAACTGGATCTCAACCAAATCTAATCATAGTTTGAATTTTCCTATTAACCGGTGATACAAAAATAACCCCCTTGATCAACAAGGGGGTTATTTTCTTTTTAAGCAGGTACCTTATTCTTACTGGACCTGCCCCAATGTCTTTGCATGGCAAGGGCTTTGAAATAGTCGCTAAAGAAATCGTCTGACGCTTCTTTTCCGCTAACTACCCCTTTATCTGACCAGTTGCCTTCCCCATTGGCCTGTACAAGCTTACGGATAGAGGTGTTTTCCAAAAACTCCGAAGCGTTTCCAATCAGGCCGATTGGCTTGCAATGTTTGTAGCATTCATTCACAAAGTGGATAGAATCTCCATTTTCGGCCATCGCCTCAATACTCTCCTTACCATCCACTATAAATATGCTGTCGTACAAAACGGAGGCGGTGGTAATATACGATTTATCCACTTTCAGCTCATCGCCAAAAACCCCAAACTGCGAAGCAACTACCTCGGCATCGGCATTATGCTCTTTTAGCCAATCTTTTAATTTGTTGACTGTAGAAACATTCGCACCTTTTTCAGCTAAGATTCCTACTTTGACACCTTTGATGGAATCAGCTTTTTTCACCTTTTCCATGCTCAAAGATGGGGAGTCTGTTACATTTTCTTTACCACTCCATAAATTCTCCTGGAAGGCTTTCACCTCCTGCTGAATCTTATCCACTTCAGACTGCTCCAATGGCTTAACGCCAATTCCCTCAGCCACCTGCTTGGCCATATCTGCATCAATGTGATAGAATTGTTTTACAACTCTCTCACGTATTGCCATTTCTTTCACTTTGCCCAATTCAAACCAAGCGGCTTCCACTATATGCTTTTTCTCAATATCCGTCATGCTTCTATAGAAAAGTGTCGCCTGAGAATAATGGTCCTTAAACCCTTCACTTCTGCCTCGGATTTTCTTGCCAGATACTTCCTGGGGATAATGCACATACCCTTGCTCATCCTCAGGAGCCATTTTGGGCTTGCCATCAGCTCTCGTATTGGGGTAATAATTTACCGCGTTGCGGTGGTTGTTGTGGTGGCGCATAATGCCGTCCTGCTGGTTATTTTCCACTTTTGCATGGGGCCTGTTAATTGGGAGCTCCGCAAAATTTGGTCCTCCCAATCGTGTCAATTGGGTATCCAAATAGGAAAACAGCCTTCCCTGCAGCAGGGGATCATTTGTCAGGTCAATCCCTGAAACCAGATGCCCAGGATGGAAGGCCACCTGCTCAGTTTCGGTAAAGAAATCCTCAGGATTTCTATCTAATACCATTTTTCCTACTTTTTTGAGCGGCACCAGTTCCTCCGGCCACAACTTAGTCGCATCCAGTATATCAAACGCAAACTTATGCTCATCTTCTTCTGGAATCATTTGTACACAGAGCTCGAATTCTGGGTAATTACCCATTTCGATCGATTCCCAAAGGTCTCTTCGATTAAAATCCGGATCTTTCCCGGCAGCCTTTTGCGCTTCATCCCACACTAGGGAGGCCATATCAGTCAAAGGTTTCCAATGCAGTTTGATGAAATGGCTCTTGCCTTCATTATTGATAAATCTGAAGGTATGTACCCCAAAGCCCTCCATCTTGGAGTAGCTTCGAGGCACCCCCCTATCAGAAAGGACCCACATAATCATGTGCATGGATTCGGGCATCAGAGAGATAAAATCCCAGAATGAATCATGGGCTGCAGCTGCCTGAGGAATTTCTTTATCTGGTTCTGGTTTTATGGAATGCACCAAATCAGGAAACTTGATGGCATCCTGAATAAAAAATACCGGCATGTTGTTACCCACAAGGTCGTAATTTCCCTCCTCGGTGTAAAACTTGGTGGCAAAACCTCTCACATCCCGAACTGTGTCCGCAGAGCCTTTAAAGCCTACCACAGTAGAAAACCGCACAAAAACGGGCGTCTTTTTTGAAGGATCCTGCAGAAATTTGGCCTTTGAATAGGGAGCCATGCTTTCATATACCTGAAAATAGCCATGGGCAGCCGAACCCCGGGCATGGACAACCCGCTCAGGAATCCTCTCGTGGTCAAAATGCATCATTTTTTCTCTAAAATGATGGTCATCCATGATGGTTGGCCCGCGCTCTCCTATTTTCAAGCTATCGTCGGTGTGGTTGATTTTCACACCCTGGTTGGTGGTCATGTAATCATGCTCTTGGCCAGGTTGGTTTTTTGGCTTATTGTCCATAAAACTGAAAATTTTTTAGTGGTTAAAAGACATTCAGGTTTCAAAGGCCATTCCATTTAAACCTAAAAAAGCAGACCACGGATAGTTTAATCAAAATGCTCAGTTAATTAACCATAATGGGCTCTTCTCATCCTAGGGAACAGCCCCTCAATCCAATCCGGAGTAAAAGGCTGTGACTCGCATTGGATACAAAATGACTACTTTCGGTAATAGTCTTTACTATTTTGGACAAAAATAAGGGGGTAGAAATTCTCCTACCCCCTTTATTTTATCGTTTAAAATCCTAATCTATATCATCCAGCCTTTCATCCTTATCGGCTGGTACTTTTTTGATAAATTCTATATGATATTGCTGCTCTTCATCAGAATATGTCCCATAGGCATCTAATAGGTAACCATGCTTTCCATCATTGGCCTGAATGGCATAAAGAATCGCCATGTCCGCAGGATCTGACTCTCCCTCAAAGCGATAGACCTTTACAATTTTCAAGTCCTCAGCTGAATAGCTTTTATCGCCATCATCCAGTACGGCTCCTTTGTCTTTTTTGGTTCTAAATTCTGCACCATATCCTTTTTCCTCAAGCCTTTTCATAACTTGGGAGAGTGGGGTCATATACGTGGAATCGCTCATAATTTCTTCGTGGTTAAAATGAAAAATCAAATCTATTTTAAACGGTTCAAAAATTGCGCCACCTGCTCTTTTCTCACTCTTTTAGCAACTTTTCAGGGATGGAGGAATTGGCTTTTGCCCCTAGTTGCTTCAGTTTTTCCACCTGCCCGATTAAGTTGCCCCTTCCGGTTTTCAGCTGCTTCATGGCGGTTTCATATGACGCCTGCGATTTTTCCAAATGCCCTCCGATTTCCTCCAAGCTCCCTATAAAATTAACAAACTTTTCATACAGCTTCCCCCCTCTTTCTGCAATCTCCAAGGCATTTTGGCTCTGATCCGTTCTGACCCAAAGGTCTTTGATCATTTTTAAAGCCGCGATTAAATTACTACTGCTGATTAACAAAATGCGCTTCTTATAGGCATATTCCCAAAGCTGCGAATCGGCCTGCACTGCCGCAATATAGGCAGCCTCCAAGGGTACGAACATGATTACGAAATCCAAAACCTTGGCATAACCATCGTATTGTTTGGCCGAAAGCTGGTCTATATGAGTCTTGATTGATTTTAGATGAGCTTGAAGGGCCAGTTTGCGGTCATCTGCAAGTTCGGCATTGAAATACTGCTCATATGCCAAAAGGGATACTTTGGAGTCTATAATAATTTTTCGGTCATCTGGGTAAGTGATGGTGACATCTGGCTGCATTCTTTTCCCATTTGGCCCATAGAGGTATTCTCCGCATTCATCCCGCAAAAACTCCTGAACCACGTAATGCCGGTTTTTTTCCAGCCCTGAGTTTTGCAAAATCGTCTCCAGAATCGCCTCTCCCCAGTTTCCCTGTGTCTTGGTGTTCCCTTTTAGCGCTGCCGTAAGGTTTTTGGCCTCCTCGCTAATCTGATAATTCAGTGCCATCAGATCCTTGACCTGCTTTTCAAGGCTAAACCTCTCCTTGGATTCCTTATCATAGGTCTCCTCCACCTTTTTCTTAAATTCACCCAACTCGTTGTTCAAAGGCTTCAGGATCAATTCTATATTTTCCTTGTTTTGCTGGCTGAAGCGCTGGGATTTTTCTTCGAGAATTTTCCCCGCCAGCAGTTCAAATTGTTGGGTGAATTTCTGGCCTAGTTTTTCAAGATCAGCGGTTTGAGCCGCAAGCTTATCCTCCAGATTGATCGCCCTTTCCCTTGAAGTAATGAGTTTTTCTTTAGTGTCAGAAGCTTCTTGCTGCAGGCTATCAAATTGCTTTATCAATTCTTTTTCACGTGCCAAGGCATCCTCCAGCCTCCCGAGGGAAAGTCTATACTGACTTTCCAAGTTGACATTTTCCGATAATCGAATCTCCAATGAGGCATTTCTTTCCACTTGTTCCCTGAGCTTTTCCTCACCTGATCTAATTTGTTCTGTTGACATCGCTAATTGTGATATCAACCTTACTAATACCATCATACTAAGCCCCAAAAGACCTAAAGCTGCAACCCATCCAATAATCTCCATATTTGATTTTACCTAAATTTATCCTAAAGTAAAAAAATCATGGTGGCTTAATGATTTCTTAGACATTATTTGACGCAAAAAATTTGTAGGCATAAGGGATTCTCGCTATTTTTCAACAAAAAAATCATGCATACCTATTCCATTCTTTTGCTTCTCCTGATTGGCTTTTCTTTTTCAGCCTGCCAACAAGATGCCGGCTCCGAATTTCACAAAAACAAAGTAATAGCCCATAGAGGAGCTTGGAAAAATGCCGGTCATCCTCAAAACAGCCTAGCCTCACTCAGGGAGGCGATCAAACTTGGCTGTGAGGGATCCGAATTTGATGTATGGATGACAGCAGACAGCATTTTGGTAGTCAACCATGACCCGGACTTCATGGGCATGTCCATAGAAACATCCACCTTGGAGCAACTTTACGAAAAAGAATTGCCTAACGGTGAAAGAATCCCGACCGCTGAAGAGTATTTAAAGGAAGGGATCAAGCAGAAAAAGACCAAACTGATTTTTGAGGCCAAGCCATCAGAACTGGGCGTGGAAAGAAGTGTATTGTTGGCTGAAAAGAGTGTGGAGTTGGTCAAAAGGCTTGATGCGCAGGACTGGGTGGATTACATTTCCTTTGAGAAAGCAATTTGCAGAAAGATAATTGAGCTTGACCCAATGGCACGGGTGGCTTATTTAAATGGTGAAAAATCCCCACAAGAATTGGCCGACAAAGGCTATTACGGATTTGACTACCATATATCAGTGGTGAAAAAAAATCCCGAATGGATTACCCAAGCTCATCAATTAAGCTTGACTGTAAATGCCTGGACTGTCAACAATCCTGAGGACATGAATTGGCTACTCGATCACAATACGGATTTCATCACCACAGATGAGCCAGAGATGCTACTTGAAATTGTACAAAAAAGGGATTGAAATTATCTTGACAAACTCAAACCAGATGGCGGTATAAAAGAAAGTAATTCAACAGTTACTAGGTCTAAGGCCTGACAAAACTCGAAAAACTTTCACTTTACACACAAATTTTATGGTTTTAACAATTAATCGGGCTCAAATTTAGATAATTAAATATCTTTTTCATTACTTGCAGACGTTCAATAAGAAACCAGCCACCAAGGCTACCTTTTAATTGTACTATTCTACTAAACGCCACTAATGATATGAGTATAGATCCTTTCATTGAGTTTTTGTATCGCTCCGATACCTTTTCCCAAATATTATCAGCACAAGGCGAGTTAAGTGTTAATAAATTAAAACCCGAGACCACTTCCATTTATAACCTTTACAGTTTTGATTCCTCATCCGAACTTATGTATATATTTACCGTAATTTTTGTGGTAGCAGGCATCTTATTTTACAAGTTTAAATTTGGAAATCGGCATCAAAAGCATCCATATGAAGTGTACCAGGAAGCCGAATACAAAGCAAAGGTGTTGATACAAAAAGGTGATTATAATCAGGCGGTCCAATATTACAAAGCAGCACTCGAACAGATCCAGATCGACGACAATCAAGAGGATTTCGAGAGCCCTAAGAAACAAACAGCCTGGATACTGGGACAAAAAATCGAGGAACTAAGCCACTTGGAAGGCACATCCAGTTAATATTTTTTCCTTACATCCCGCTATTATTGCCACCATATATCCCACTCCTATAATCCACGTAGGAGATTTCCTCTTCGAGTCTTATATTTGGTTTCCTTTTTAAAACCAATATAGACTTATGATAAACCTCAAATTTAGCTTTTCCTTACTTGCCTGTCTGTTTTCTTTGGCGGTTTTTGCCCAAGAAGAGAATGATGGCAAATGGGATGTCTCCAACCCCAAAGGAGACTGGAATTTCAAAACACATACTTTTACTACCGATGAGGGTACTTGGATGAACCTTGATGTCAGTCCTGATGGCAAAACAATTGTTTTTGACCTTTTAGGCGACATTTACACTATGTCTATTGACGGGGGAAAGGCCACTCCCGTGCGAACAGGACTTCCATTTGAGGTACAGCCGAGATTCAGCCCTGATGGCAACTGGATCTCCTTCACCAGCGATGCGGGTGGCGGGGACAACCTATGGGTGATGAAGCCTGATGGCTCAGAAGCCCGCCAGGTAACCAAGGAAACCTTCCGACTTCTCAACAACGCTGCCTGGATGCCTGATGGCAATTTTCTCATTGCCCGAAAACATTTCACTTCTGGCAGATCACTAGGAGCCGGAGAAATGTGGAAATTCCACATCACAGGGGGCAACGGCATCCAGCTTACCGAGCGCCGCAATGACCAGCAAGACACCAATGAACCAACTGTATCCCCTGATGGCAAATACATGTATTATAGTGAAGATATGGCTCCTGGAGGGGCATTTGAATACAACAGAGACCCCAATAAGCAAATCTATGTCATCAAACGGTATGATTTTGCCAATGGAGAAATCACCACAATCACCGGTGGACCGGGAGGAGCAGCAAGACCTCAGGTATCTCCTGACGGGAAGAAACTGGCCTTTGTTAAAAGAGTAAGGACCAAATCAGTTCTATATATCCATGACCTTGAAACAGGAGAAGAATGGCCTATTTTTGATGGTTTGAATCAAGATCAGCAAACTGCCTGGGCTATTTTTGGGGTTTATCCAGGTTTCAGCTGGATGCCGAATAATGAGCAGATTGTATTTTGGGCAAATGGTAAAATCAACAAAGTAACTGTCAAGTCTGCTGAAGTTTCGGAAATCCCATTTACGGTTGATGCCGAAATCCAAATTGCCGATAGGGTTCATCAGAAAAACCCAATTCCTGAAGACACCTTCGAGTCGAAAGTAATCCGAAATGCAGTTACTTCGCCTGATGGGAAAACCCTTGCATTTAATGCTGTTGGATATATTTACACCAAAAGCCTTCCAAACGGGACCCCCAAAAGACTTACTTCAGGGGAGCATTTTGAGTCAGAGCCGGCTTTTTCTGCCGATGGCAAAACGATAGTATTCGTGACTTGGGATGATGAGGAAATGGGCGCCATTCACAAGGTGGCCACCTCAGGTGGCAAAACCACCAAACTCACCAAGGAAAAAGGAATTTACAGACGACCCTCTTTCTCTCCTGACGGGAAAACGATCGTGTTCCGAAGAGAGTCTGGAAATATGGACCAAGGAAGGACTTTCTCCAAAAATCCGGGCATTTATACCATGTCTTCTGAAGGTGAAAACATTAAGTTAATTACAAAGGATGGGGATCATCCCACTTTCAACAGGGAAGGAGACCGCATCTTTATCCAAACGGGAGGTACTTTCTTTGGAAGCTTGACCAAAGAGCTGAAAAGTGTCGATTTAAATGGACATGACGAAAGGTCCCACATTAAGTCTAAATATGCTAATCGCTTGGTACCTAGCCCAGATAACAAATGGGTAGCCTTCACGCACCTTCACAAAGCTTATGTAGCTCCTCTAGTGATGACTGGCCGTACCTTGGACCTGGACGATAAGTCCACCTCTATACCAGTTTCCCAACTTTCCAGGGATGCCGGGGTAAACCTGCATTGGTCTAAAGACAGCGATGTGGTCTACTGGATGATGGGTGATACCTATTATTCCAATAAATTGGCCGACAAGTTTACTTTCCTGCCAGATTCTCCGGAGGAGCCTGTGAAGCCAGCTGAAGATGGGTTGAAAATAACTCTGACCGCCAAGGTGGACAAACCCGATGGGATTATAGCCTTCACCAACGCCCGTCTAATCACCATGGAAGGGAATGAAGTGATAGAAAGCGGGACAATCGTAATCGATCAAAACAAAATTAGCGCTATCGGAAAAGCTGATGAGATTAATGTGCCTGGCAACGCCAAAGTGTACGACATGGAGGGCAAAACCATCATGCCGGGTATAGTAGATGCGCATGCGCATATCGGTGCATTCCGTGAAGGCCTGAATGTAAAGCAAAACTGGCAGTTTTATGCTAACCTCGCATTTGGGGTCACCACCGCCCATGACCCATCTGCCAATACGGAAACGGTGTTTACCTTAGCCGAAATGGTCAGAGCCGGTGAAGTGGTCGGTCCAAGAATTTACAGTACTGGCTTTATCCTGTATGGTGCAGATGGTGACTTCAAGGCCGTGATCAACAACATTGACGATGCCCGCTCATCTATTAGAAGAACCAAAGCTTTTGGTGCCCAATCGGTGAAAAGTTACAACCAGCCACGAAGAGAGCAACGCCAGCAAATCATGCAGGCAGCCAGAGAAGAGGGGATAAATGTGGTGCCTGAAGGTGGTTCTACTTTCTTCCACAACATGAGCATGATCATGGACGGCCACACGGGAATCGAACACAACATCCCCATTACCCCTGTTTATAAAGATGTAATCGAGCTTTGGAGCAATTCAGAAGTAGGATACACGCCTACGCTTATCGTAAACTATGGTGGGTTGAATTCGGAATACTACTGGTATCAGCATACCAATGTGTGGGAAAATGAAAAGCTCTTGACCTTTACCCCTAGGGCGGTTATTGACTCAAGGTCACGCTTCCGAATTATGGCTCCCGATGAGGAATATGAAGCAGGCCATATCATGACTTCCAAAGCTGTAAATGAACTTTCCAAAAACGGTGTCAAGATCAACCTTGGTGGCCACGGCCAACTTCAAGGCCTGGGCGCCCACTGGGAGCTATGGTCCCTACAGCAAGGTGGAATGAGCAATCATGACGCACTAAAGGCAGCCACTATCAATGGGGCTGAATACATTGGTGCTGGTGATGACTTAGGGTCATTAAAAGTAGGCAAGCTTGCTGATTTGATTATCATGGAAAAGAACCCGTTAGAAGATATCAGAAATTCTGAGTCTATAAGATTCACGATGATTAACGGCAGGTTATACGACACTGAAACCATGAATGAAATTGGAAATCACCCTAAGGAAAGAGGCCAGTTCTACTGGGAAAACAACCTATTCAATGAGGCCTATGAATGGCATGATGAATCCAATAGCTTTATGAGAGATGGATGCGGCTGTAGTTTGGGCCATTCCCATAATTAATATAATTCTTATATAAAAATGCCCTGGAAAATCCAGGGCATTTTTATTTCTACTTTTTATCCGTGGCCTGTCTATAGCCTGTTACATTATGTTACTTTATTTACCCATAAAATATCCTGAATCTTATTGATTATCAGCAATTTTTATCACCTGTTAGCTTTTCCCGGTAGATAAATTTGGAATCCCAGCCCCACAGCCAAACCAGTCACAGCTGCTCCGGTATTGATATTTGCTCTTGAATAGGTGTATCCGAAAGTCCCTTCTATAGCCACGTTGTTGCTTATAAAGTGGGCATACCCCAAGCGTAATCCTGCCAAAAAGGACGCATCACTGGCCTCCGTGCTTCCTGCAAGACCAGCTTCAGCCTCGCCAAAAAACCGACTGGTAGCAGTAGCTCCTTCCGGGAAATAATACCTAACAAATGGCGTTACTCCATAGCTCCAAATGTTTTCAAAATTCGGAACCGTCGTTAAACCCACTGTAACGCCCAAACCAACCGCTAAATCGTCCATTAGGAAATAACCTGCCCGTGGGTTCAACACCAAACCAAAGGACTCAGTGGTAAAGTTGTACCCCAATGAACCAATACTTCCACCCACAATCCAATTGCCTGCTTGAACAGGGGAACTCCCTACTGCAGCAGACGTGGGAGGCGGGGATTGGCGGGGATCTACTTGGGCAAATGAAAGGCCCAGACAAAACATAAAAGCAATGAGAGTAAATATTACTTTTTTCATGACAAACTAATTTAGAGTTAAAAATAAGACCAGCTAAAAATAAACTAAAGTAATGCCATAAGTAGGTTACCTTAGGAATTCGTCCACCTTATACCAGGCTTGGCTTGCCAAAATTTCATCGATGAGCTTGTCCCATTGAGCTTGTGCCTGTTTATTCCTCCCATGGGAAGTAGCCTCATCATATGCGGCTTGCAGTCGGTTCATTTCCCTAAAAGCTTCCAAATATTCAAAGTTGATTTCGCTTTCATAATCCTCTGGATCCAAGCCCATGATCAGTAACCGGTTCCTAAAGCGCTCCCCCACGATTTTGACCAGATCAAAGTGTCGTTGCTCGTGGTTTAGCCCATAGGCATTTTTAGAATCTGCCGATACCCAAGAAGCATTTTTCAGCATGTAGACCTTTAACTTCATATTTAAAACCAACTCTCCATCTATCAGCTCCGTATCCCCGTCAATACTAAATGAGGGGAAAATTGAGGCAGCAAACCGGCTTCCCGATCTTGGGCGGTCTTTAAAATCCTCCCAAGTCAGCGGCCTGTCCGGATGGTAAAATAACGTATCCCCCACTTCATTCGCTTCATAATTCTCGATGGAAAGGTGCAGTTGAGTGGAAAAGCTGGGATTACTTTGGATTTCTGCCTCCATCCAATCGTTAAAATGACTCAAGCCGGCCACGAGGGCTTTGCCTAAGGCCGACCCAATCAAATCCGTTCTATGAATAGAGCGCTTATAAGTCACCCCGCCCTGGTAATCGAGAAGGTGGCTAAACCTGTCATTTTTCAACTGTTCAAAAGCATAGCTCAGGTGAATCTTCCCTTCGACCACATTGGAAGAAATCACCTTCTCTTCTACCCTAAGATCCATTACTCGCCCAAACACCATATTATTGTGATCAGCTATCTGGGGCGAGGGCGCCAATTGGCCCAAAATATCACTTACGCTTCTTTCCAACCTGCCTAGCTGGACATATGAGGGCGAAATGAAAATCTGCCCCAATTCTTGATTTGTACGCTCATCGGTAAACCCTTCCAAAACGTAGCCTTTTGGCTGCCAATCCACCTGAGGGATGTCTACTGCAATGAAAGTTTGATCTTGAGCAAAAAGCTTGGAAATGCAAAGTAAAAAGAGGCAACTTAAAATAAATGGAATTACCCGAAGAGGTATTTTTGGATATTTGCGGACAGGCTTTTTCACATAGAGAAAACCTATTGAACTGGATTTTGGTTCGAAGGAATGACTTACATTACCTGCCCCATCACTGTAATCGGCCTGCTGATGGTTTCCAACACTTTCCCATCCGTCAACTGATAAATAATTTTAAAACGATGTGTAGAGGTGGCTTTAGGGGCATTTTTAAGCGTGAAGAGAAAAGTAGAAAAATCCCTCAGCTTCAACTCAGCCAACTCCTCCACATCCAACACAATGCATTCAGCAGGATATTTGGGACCTACTTTTTTCTCAATGGAAAAGAACCTTTTCAAGTCCTCTCCAGCAGGAAGATCCTGAAAATCATTATCACTTAAAATCTGAATATCCTGGATATTTTGGGCGAAATTATCCGGATTATCCTTTTCGTCACGTTGAAAACCCAACAATCTAAAAAAATCCGGTCGGGTCAGCATTTTTCCCTGATGCACAATCTCAATAAAAAATTCATTATAAGAAACCGTCGGTGAAGATTGGGGATAGCTCACATAATTGAAATAGTCTTTGCTGTTGCCGATGAAAACATTAACCTGCTCATACAAGCCAGAAAAAACCAATTCCTTTTTACCAGAATAAACGTTGTTAACTAAAACAAATCCAGTGGTGAGCCCAAAAACAATAAGGAGAGTAAAAGCTTTTTTCATACGAACAAAATTGGCAACTTACTCTCTATACGTATAATATAAACTTTTGTCCTGCCGATATGGGAAATTGATATATTTTTAACATTGGCTGACTAAACTTCTAAGCATAATCACCCCAACACTACCATAAAATCTTCACTAAACATCAACTTCCCATCTTTTTCCTCCCCTGTTTCCAAAACCAAACCCTTGATTTTTCTGGTCTTGCCTTTTTCAAGCAAATCCTGCACTTGGCCTTTGGTAAGCTTTTTACCAAATATTTCAAAAGGAAGCTTGAAGCCACACACTTTAAAATTTCCACATCCATAGGCTGTTTTCCCTTTGAGCAACTTGTGTTCCTTGCATTTCGGGCAGTCTAAAGACTCCGGGTCCGTTTTCTCCTTTACCTGCTTTTTGGCTTTGGGCTTGACAGGTTCCGGTGCTTTTTCCACCACCTCAATCCTTCTGAATTGGGAATTTTTCACTTCAAAAGTCAAATCCACCACCATTTGGACCAGCTCTTCCTTGAAAACCGCCGCGTCATATTCGCCTCTTTCAATTTGCCTCAATTTCCTCTCCCATACACCCGTCAATTCTGGGCTTTTAAGCAGATCATTTTCTATGCAATCGATGAGGTCAATCCCCGTCTGGGTTGGGTAAATGTTCTTTTTGCGTTTTTCAATGTACTTTCTTTTGAAAAGCGTTTCGATGATATTTGCCCGTGTGGATGGCCGGCCAATTCCATTTTCTTTAAGCAATTCCCGCATTTCTTCATTTTCAACCTGCTTGCCGGCAGTCTCCATGGCTCGCAAGAGTGTTGCTTCGGTGTATGCTTTCGGGGGAGTAGTTTTTCCTTGATGCACTTTTGGCTCATGCGGCCCTTTTTCGCCTGTTTCAAAGGCAGGCATTAATTTTTCCTCGTCCTTATCTTTTTCCTTTTTGGCATCATTGGCATATACCAACTTCCACCCAGGCTCTAAAATATGCTTGCCGGTAGCCTTGAATTCCACCTGCCCAACCATCCCCAAAACGGTAGTGTTGGCCACTTTACATTCAGGATAAAATACCGCAATAAACCTTTTGGCAATCAAATCATATACCCTCTTTTCCTCAGCTGCATATATTCCCGTGGGCAAAACATCGGTAGGGATGATGGCGTGGTGATCGGTCACCTTGTTGTCATCAAATACAGTTTTGCTCATCGGAATAGGCTGAGCCAAAATTGGGGATATGAGCTTTTCATAAAACTTCATGCTGGCCAAAATCCCCGGGATCTTGGGATGCAAATCCTCCGAAAGATAGGTGGTATCCACTCTGGGGTAAGTAACATATTTTTTCTCATACAGGCTCTGTACATACTTCAAGGTATCCTCAGCCGAGTAGCCGTATTTCTTATTCGCCTCGACCTGAAGGGCGGTAAGATCAAAAAGTCTGGGATTGCCTTCTTTGCCTTCCTTTCTTTCAAAGGAGGTAATTTCAAAATCATGCTGCTTGAGGTACTCTAGCCCCTTGTTGGCCTTCTCTTCTGTTTTGATTCGCTCTATGGTCGCGGTAAATTCCGTTTCCCGATAAAGCGTTTTCAACTCCCAATACACCTCTGTATTAAATGCATCAATTTCCTTTTGCCTTTGCACTAGCATAGCCAAAGTTGGTGTCTGTACCCTGCCGATAGACAAAACTGCTTTCTGCTGGGCAAATTTCTTGGTAAAAAGCCGGGTAGCATTCATGCCCAAGAGCCAATCACCAATAGCTCGCGCACTGCCGGCAGCATACAGCAGATTGTATTTTTCCCCTTCCTTCAATTTTTCAAAACCTTCCCGGATGGCATTTTCGGTCAAGGAAGAAATCCAAAGCCTTTTCACTGGCACCTTGCATTTTGCCTTCAGCAGTACCCAGCGCTGGATCAATTCCCCCTCCTGCCCAGCATCCCCGCAGTTAATGACTTCTTCGCAAGAGGAAACCAGTTTTTCGATGACCCCAAACTGTCTTTTCACGCCATCATTTTCAATCAGCTTGATTCCAAACTGGGGAGGAATCATGGGGAGGTCCTCAAGTCTCCAGTATTTCCACTGGGTGGTGTAATCGTGGGGTTCTTTGAGCGTGCAAAAATGTCCAAATGTCCAGGTGACCTGGTAGCCATTGCCTTCATAATAGCCGTCTTTTTTCGTTTTGGCGCCTATCACTAGAGCAATATCTTTGGCAACACTCGGTTTTTCAGCTATACAAACTTTCATTTTTGGGCGGGGAGTCAATTTCAATCAATCAGCAAATACGGTGATTTAGGCTGAATTTCCAAGCAGGAAAAAGGTCTTTGTGGCTTACTATATCCTAGCTATTTATTTTTCCCGTTTTCGAAAAACAAAGAATATGGCCTTTCAATTTTTGCCTCCAGCACTTTCATCGAAATCAGGCCGTTTGAACGGAAAACTTCCTTTCCATCCATGATGAATAAAATTCCAGGCACACTCAACATCCTTAGCTGGGCGCACAGCATAGAGCTTTTGGATATTTCCAAATAGTGCACCTCGACTTTGGGGAATTTGGAAATCATTAATTCGCTCAACTTGGGTTTCAGACTGGCGCAAACCGTGCAGGCCTCTCCTGTGAAATAAAACAGAAGCGCATCTTGTTTTTTTACCAAAGATTCAAAACTCTTTAAATCCATACTCACATTATTATTTTCGGTTTCAGGCATTTACTTAATAATAAGCTACCATGTACGTGAATTTACGTAGATAAATTTCTTTTTTTTTAATTTCAGGCATGAGATTTGAAAACATTGAAATTGTCTGATAAACCAAATAAAATACTCAAAGCGGAAAGTTTAATCACCCTAAACTGAGCTGAGTAGGCCGCCGGTCTTTGACCGGTGGCTTTATTATTCAACCCCTTCAAACACTTCCCTTCTTATACTCATCAACAACGTAATGCATAACCCCATAACCGCTATAAGGGCAAAGGAGGCCCGGAGGTTGAGCAATTCTCCAATAAAACCAATAAGAGGTGGCCCCAAAAGAAAGCCAAAAAAACTTATGGTGGCCACCAAGGACAGAGCTACGCCAGGTGAAAACACTTTGGACCTCCCGGCAATACTGTAGGAAAGGGGAATCACAGATGCCGTACCAAATCCCACCAAGATAAACCCTATCACGGAAGTGGCTACATAAGGGAAAATTACAGCCAGTGATAACCCAAGTCCAATCAAAATTCCGCTTACTTTTAAAGTTAACACCTTCCCTACTCTGTTGATAATGGCGTCCGAAGCGAACCGCCCAGAGGCCATGGCAGCCATGAAGGCCACATATCCGGCCGCCACGTAGCTGGGGTCAATTTGCACGACTTTCTTGAAGTAAACGCCACTCCAGTCAAACATGCAGCCTTCGCACATCATCCCAAAAAACCCGATTAGACCAACTCTTAAAAGGAGGTTATCTGGTCTTCTCAAAACCATCCCCGAACCACCCCGGGACTGCCTTTCCTTGATAATATAGGCTTGAGAAAACACCACAATAGCAATGACTATGGCCGCTACAACCAGAAAATGATGGAAAGCAGGAAGGCCAAAATAAATAGTCAGTCCCCCTATCCCTGCACCGGTAAAGCCCGCTAAACTCCATAAACCGTGGAAGGAACCCAGAATATTTCGCTGATAAAGATCTTCAATTTCAATGGCATGAGTATTCAGGGCTATGTTCATGATATTGCCCAACATCCCAAAAACCACCACTACTCCAGCGAGGGTGTACAGCGTATCTGACAGCCCTATCATTACTAAAAAAAAGCCATAGCATAAACCAGAAAGCAAGAGTACAATCCTGCTTCCAAACCTGTGAACCATAAAACCGGCCAGTGGCAGAGCGATAAGGGATCCAAATGGCATTCCCAACAGAAGGGCACCAAGTTCGGCCTCAGAAAGGGAAAATTTCAGCTGTATTTCAGGAATCCGTGTTGCCCAAGAGGCAAAGCACAATCCGGAAAGGAAGAACAGACTGCTTAGAGCAATTCTTCTCTTTTTGACAAAATCCATAAGGCTAGGTTCGATAGAACGCTAAATTACATAAATCTGGCAAAACAATTTTACTTATTTAAGTAGTTCATCCACATGATAAAAGAGTTTATCGAGCAAAATTCAGGACTAACGTCCTCCTAGAGATCATCACGGTGAGTTGACTTTTAAAATAATTCAAGGTAAAAACGATTTATTCTTATTTTTTCACCCATAATAAAATTTAAACATTGAAAAATCACAGATATCCTTAATCAGCTTTCCTCTTCAAAAAATATGAATAAAAACTACTTAAATATTTTTATTTCATAGAATACTATCTTACCTTTATATCAGTCTTTAATCAGTACTTATTTTTTGATCTTATTCCACAGAAAAAAAAATGCCTCTTGTGTTAGAGGCATTTTTTATGTTATCCATGAAATACTACTAGGAAATGACTTCGAGATATTTTCTCGGTAGGTTGACCATCACATTTTGATGGATTGTGGGGATTCTGATGATGAAATAATCCTTGTTGCCCTTCTGAACACATTCCCCCTCAAAACCCTGCATTGGACCGCCGAGAATTTTCACCTTTTCCCCAGCCTCAATTTCGCCTGTATCTACTTCCACTGCCACACCAGTCTCCAGGAGACGCTTGATGGTTTCGATCTCCTGATCCCTTACGGTAGCGTGATTGCCTGCAAAATGGACAAATTTGACCGCTCCTTGTACTTGCAAAGACTCCCATAGCCTATCTTTGGTGGTTTTTACAAAAATATATCCGTTGAAAAGAGCACGTTGAACCTTCTTCTTTCGGTCACTCCATTGACGGATCTCCTCGACCATAGGTAAAAATACCTCCAACCCGTTTTCCTCAAGTCTTTGGGTTACCTTTTTTTCAGCTCTAGGAGCTGTGTACATCACGTACCATTTCTTGTCTTCAGCCATTTTAGACGTTTGCGTTAAAAAAACAAAATTACCAAATAATCCCCTCTACCCAAGCATTCAACCTACAAAACAATTAATTCAAAATATTACACCCTAATTGTTGTGAACATCAGTATAAAATTTATTAAATTACTTTAGATTTTTAGATTATAACCATGTACTATATTTTTTACAAAAGATTAACCGACTTTGTTTTGGCATTGGTGGCCCTAATACTGGTTTTTCCAATATTTCTTCCCTGCCTTTTAGCCAATCTGATCATTCATAAGGGCTTCCCCTTTTTCCTGCAATTGAGAATTGGTGAAAATGAGCAGCCCTTTTATATCATCAAGCTAAAAACACTTAAAGATGTTCAGTTTGAGGGGCAAACAGATCTGGAAAGACTAGGCCTATTTGGCTATTGGTTACGAAAAACCTCCCTGGATGAAATTCCCCAACTTTTCCTGGTTCTTCAAGGGAAAATGAGTCTAGTGGGCCCAAGACCCCTACTTATAGAATACCTTCCGCTTTACACCCCCGAGCAGCGGCGCCGACATTCGGTCAAACCGGGCATCACAGGCTGGGCCCAGGTAAATGGCAGAAACACCCTTGATTGGCAATCCAAATTCAATCTGGACAATTATTATGTAGACCACAGATCTTATAGGCTTGACTTCAAAATAATGATCCTAACAATTGGAAAAGTATTGACAGCACAGGGCGTGGAAGGAAACGAAACGCTGTTTATAGAGAAATTCACAGGTACCCCGCTGCATCAACTCACTCAAGACATAACAAAACGCTTATGAACCCTCCACGCATCTCGCTTTCTCCTCCGCATCTCTCCGGAGCAGAACAAGCCTATATCACGCAAGCTTTCGCCAGCAACTGGGTCACTTCCATGGGGGCCAATGTGGATGGTTTTGAAAGTGACATTACCTTTACGACAAAATGCGGCTATGCCGTGGCGCTAAATTCCGGCACATCTGCGATCCATTTAGCCTTAAGGATTCTAAATATAGAGCCTGGAGATTTTGTACTTTGCCCCACTTTGACCTTTACGGCCACAGCGGCCCCAATCACGTACCTGAAAGGCATTCCGGTGTTTATAGATTCCGAAGCAGACACCTTCAACATGGATCCGGACATCTGTGAAGAGACCATAAAAAAAATGATCCTTCGAAACAAGAAACCCAAAGCAATGCTCGTCGTCCACCTTTATGGAATGCCGGCAAAAATTGAAAAGCTTCTTCGATTAAGTAAACTTTATGACATTCCTCTTATCGAGGATGCTGCGGAAGCTCTGGGATCTACTTATAACAATCAGGCATGCGGGACTTTCGGAGAAGTCGGAATTTACTCCTTCAATGGCAACAAAATCATCACTACGGGAGGAGGTGGGGCCTTGGTGACTGCCAATCCCTTTCTTGAAAAAAGAGCCAGATATCTCTCTAACCATGCCCGAGAACTTCTCCCCCATTACCACCATCAAGAAGTCGGATACAACTACAGGTTGAGCAATATCAGTGCAGGCATTGGAAGAGGGCAACTATCAGTGCTCGGAGATAGGATTGCTGCTCGCAAACGTAATTTTGAAAAATATAAAAAATATTTTCAGAACAATGAAGGGGTAAACATGCAGGAAGCGCCTGATAGCCTTTTCAATTCAAATCGATGGTTAACGTCAATTCTATTGGAACCCGAATTTTACAAAAAAGCCGACAAAAACCTGTTGATGGATTCATTTGAGGCTGCAAATATTGAAACTCGGCCATTATGGAAGCCTCTTCACCTTCAACCTGCCTACAAAGGATTCCCCTTTAGGGGTGGAATGGTGGCAGAAGACCTATTCAACAAAGGGATCTGCTTGCCGAGCGGAAGTAATATGAGGGAAAGCGATTTTGAAAGAATTTTTGCGGTTTTTGAAACGGTTCAAAAAGTTTTGTTAGGAGCATAATTAATCCCCCCAAAAACTGACGTAAGTCATATTAATAAAGGCCTGATTTTAAGATATTTGAATAACGAAAATAATTATTCAACCCCTAACTCCCACGGTCATGAAAAGGATTGTAGTTCCCATCGATTTCTCCCAGTATGCTGAAAATGCATTTAAAACTGCCATAAAAATAGCTTCCAAAGGAGACGCAAGTATTACCTGTGTCAACGTGGTCTATTCCGACATGGAATGGGACCGCCTTTCACAAGGTGAAAAGTTAAAACATCCAGATCTACTGGACCTATATGCCGAAGCTGAAGACAAATTAAAAGCCTTTGTCATGGATCATAAGGCTCATGATATTCCTATTGAAGCAGTGACACTGGTCGGCCTGCCGGCAGAAATAATCGTAGAGCTTGCCGAAAAGCAAGCCGCTGACCTGATTGTAATCGGCGCTTATGGTAAAGGCTATGAGCCCGGCAACTACATTGGAGGCACCATCCAGCGGGTACTGCGCCATGCACACTGTCCAGTACTGGCTGTCAAAAAAGTGATGAACCTGAGTGATTTCAAAAAATTCACTTTTGCGAGTCTGTTTACCGACGAGAGCAGGCCTGCCTTCATAAAAATGCAGCCAATTCTACAGACCATGGGTTCCTCTGTGCACTGCTTATACGTGAATACACCGGAAAATTTCATTCCCAACCATAAGATTGAGAGGCAAATGGTGCACTTCATCAATGGCAATTCCGGAGTTCCGATTCACCGGCATATTTACAACCATGCTGAAGTGGAAAAAGGGATCATGGATTTCTCCACCTCTAACAATGTAGGCTGGATCGGGGTGGCGAGTAACAACAGGAAATCTTCCGCTGCTTACAACATTGGGGTCACCGAAACGATTTTATTCAAATCAGATACCCCTGTATTCAGTGTAAAGCTTTCATAAAACAGGATTAATGAATTGGCATGCCTTATCTACTGATGAAGCCTTAGGAAAACTAAATTCCGGCGTGACGGGACTTCGGGAAACTGAAATCCAGGATCGCCGGACTAGGTATGGCTTTAACGAAATCCCCGAACCGGCTGCCAAACATTGGGTTTGGATCCTTTTAAAACAGTTTCAAAGCCTTCTTATCCTTATTCTTTTCATTGCAGCCACCATTGCTTTTCTGACCGACCACCAGGCTGATTTTTATATTATACTGGCTGTAATCTTCATCAACACCACCATTGGGTTCATCCAGGAGTATAAAGCGGAGAAGGCCGTGGCTTCTCTCAGATCTTACATTGAAATTAAAAGCAAGGTAATCCGTGAAGGCCAGACCATTCAGATTCCTGCCAGGGATCTAGTGCCTGGTGATATTATTATTCTTGAGGAAGGTGACCACATCCCAGCTGATGGAAGGCTGATTGAAGCCAAAAATATCAGGGCTATCGAAGCACCACTGACGGGGGAATCGGTCCCCGTCAACAAATCTACTGACCAGCTTCCCGAAGGCAAAGTCCTTGCCGACCGGTCCAACATGGTATATAAAGGCACATTCATCGCTGGAGGGTTTGCCTTGGCAATGGTAACCAGTACAGGACTTAGCACCGCCCTGGGCGAAATCGCCCAATCCCTTGACACCATAAAAGTTGCCAAAACCAACTTTCAAAAAAAAACCGATGTGTTGGCCAAGCAGATGGCCTTCATCGCCATAATCAGTGCTTTACTACTCTTTACAGTAGCATATTTTGTCCAAAAAGCTCCTCTTGAGGAAACCCTTTTGATTGCTATTGCAGCGCTGGTTTCTTCAATTCCAGAAGGCCTTCCTGCGGTGCTCTCCATCGTGTTGGCCATAGGTGCTAACAGGATGGCAAAAAGAAAGGCTATCATCCGGGAATTTACCGCTACCGAAACATTGGGAGCAGTCACTACCATAATTACCGACAAAACAGGCACCCTCACCCAAAACACCTTGACGGTAAGAAAACTGAGTGTGCCGGGTGAGTATGAATGGAATGTTTCGGGAGAAGGATGGATGCCCGTGGGGGACTTCACATTCAAGGATAAGATTTGTGATTTGGACGAAACTCCCATGATGAAACTCCTCTTTAAAATATGCACTTGGAGCAACAACTCATCAATCAAGCATGATAACGAAACAGACCGCTACCAATTGGTAGGTGACCCAACCGAAGGGGCTCTGCTGGTGCTGGCCAGAAAAGGAGGGTATTCTCCTTTGACTTCTGACTTTATCGCAAAGCTGGATGACATGCCTTTTAATTCCACCATCAAGATGCGGGCATCCCTGATTGATGAAATGGGTAAGCGTCAAATCCTGGTAGTGGGTGCTCCTGAGCAGGTCTTGGACAAAAGCTTGAAATGTCTTCGGGATAATGGGGAAATCAGGCTGGACTCTGTCGAAAAGGCCAGAGTTCGCAAAAAGATTGACCAATGGTCTTCCAACAGCATGCGCGTAATTGCCCTAGCTTACAAGGATGTCGATACCGACACTTCAAAACTTGAAGAAGAAGACATCAACAACTTGGTATTTGCAGGACTAGTGGGAATGATTGACCCACCTCGACCGGATGTGAAAGACGCTGTTCAAAAAAGCAAACAGGCTGGTATTAGGGTAGTCATGGCAACTGGAGACCATATCAACACAGCTATATCGATAGCCAAAGCTACCGGGATTATTGAGGAAGAGGACAATCGGGAACCCCTTGCCCTTACAGAAACACAGCTTCTCAATCTAGATGAAAAGGAGTTTGAGCATGCCATCCAACATGTGGATGTGTTTGCAAGGTTAACACCAAACATGAAACTGAAAATCGCTACGGCTCTCCAGAAAAAAGGGGAACTGATTGCCATGACTGGTGATGGAGTCAATGACGCGCCTGCTTTGAAGAAAGCGGATGTGGGCGTGGCCATGGGGATAATGGGCACAGATGTGGCCAGGGATTCTGCAAAAGTGATCTTGGCTGACGACAATTTCTCGACTATAATTAAGGCGGTGGAAGAAGGCCGAATCGTTTTCAACAACACTCGGCACACCAGTTTTTTTCTATTAATTACCAATTTTGCAGAAATTGCCACCCTTCTGACAGCAGTACTTCTAGGCATGCCTGTTCCCTTGACTGCCACCCAAATTCTTTGGCTCAATTTGGTGACCGATGGAACCTGCACCACGGCTATGGCCACAGAAAAAGGACATGGGCACGAATTGCGTTCAAAACCGGTAAACCCAAAGGAAAAAATCCTAAATAAAACAGTTGTCCCCTTCCTTTTTATAAATGCTGCTTTGATGACAGTGCTGGCGCTTGGGGCTTTCAATTACTTCCTACCTGAGGGACTCCAAAAGGCCCGGTCCGCAGCATTCCTTATCATGGCCTTTTGTCAGCTGTTTAATGTATTCAACATGAGAACACTTTCACTGTCCATATTCAAAATCGGCTTGTTTTCAAATAAATATGTAAACATAGCTTTGATCGTCTCATTGGTCATTCAGATCTTGATCATTGAAGTGCCATTTTTTGAAGACCTGTTCCAATTTGACCCGATTTCCTTTTCAGAACTTATGGTTTTGGGACTTCTCTCCTCTTCTGTTTTATGGTTTGGAGAAGCCTATAAGTTTATTAGGGATAAGTTCAACCTAAAATAAAAAGACCGGCCATGGGCCGGTCTTTTTTATCTCTCCGTATAATGCGTATCGTAGTATTGCTGGTAATTCCCAGAGGTTACGTTGTTTAACCACTCCTCGTTTTCAATATACCAATAAATCGTTTTTTCAATTCCTTCTTCAAATTGCAATGAAGGCTCCCAGCCCAATTCCTGCTGGATTTTAGTAGCGTCAATTGCGTAGCGAAGGTCATGTCCTGCACGGTCGGTCACATAGGTGATCAGCTTCTCGGAAGTGCCATGCTCGCGACCAAGCTTTTGATCCATTTTGGCACAAAGGGTCTTTACAATATCGATGTTTTTCCATTCATTGAAACCTCCGATGTTGTAGGTCTCCCCAGATTTGCCCTTATGAAACACCACATCTATTGCCGCGGCATGATCTTCCACGTACAACCAGTCCCTTACATTTTCACCTTTTCCATATATAGGAAGAGGTTTGTTGTTTCGGATATTGTTGATGCAAAGGGGGATCAGTTTTTCCGGAAACTGGTTTGGCCCATAATTATTCGAGCAATTACTAATGACCGTTTTAAGCTTATACGTATTGGCATAAGCCCTCACAAAGTGATCTGAAGAAGCTTTGGAGGCCGAATATGGTGATTGGGGATCATATGGCGTGGTTTCCAAAAAGAAACTGTCGTCATGCAATGATCCATAAACCTCGTCTGTAGATACATGATAGAAAAGATGGTTATCATAATCTTTCCAATATGATTTGGCCGCATTGAGCAGGTTAACCGTACCGATTACATTGGTTTTCACAAAAGCCAACGGATCGGTAATCGACCTGTCCACATGGGATTCAGCCGCCAAGTGTATTACATCGGTAATTTGGTAATCACGGAAGACTCTTTCCAAATTTTCCTCATCCAAAATATCAACCTTGGCAAACTGATAATTAGTGGCATCTTCCACTTCTTTCAGGTTCTCCAAATTTCCCGCATAAGTCAATGCATCAAGATTGATGATCCTATATTCAGGGTATTTCTGCACAAATCTTTTCACCACATGGCAACCGATAAAACCGGCACCACCGGTAATTAGAATAGATTTTTTCATCTTTAATTATTTATTGTAATATTCCCTGTACCACTCTATGAAGGCATCAATTCCTTTTTGGATAGGCGTATTGGGTTTGTAGTCGCAGTCACGAACGAGGTCTTCCACATCTGCATGCGAAGCCGGCACATCACCAGGTTGCAATGGCAGCAGGTTTTTCTTGGCTTCCTTGCCAAGTTTCACCTCAATTGCCTTGATGAAATCCATCAAAAGCACTGGGTTGGAATTCCCGATATTATATACTCGATAAGGGGCATAGGAAGTCCCCGGATCTGGCTCGTCACCGGTCCAATCCTGGTTCCGAGCAGCAGGTCTATCAGCCACCCTCATTACACCTTCCACAATATCCTCGATGAAAGTGAAGTCCCTTTTCATTTTACCCTCATTGAAAACATTGATGGCCTCATCCTTGAGGATAGCTTCCGTAAACAGGAAAAGCGCCATATCAGGCCTGCCCCAAGGTCCATATACAGTAAAAAACCTCAAGCCAGTTGTTGGGATATTGAACAAATGGCTATAGGTATGCGCCATCAGTTCATTGGATTTCTTGGAAGTCGCATATAAAGACACTGGATGATCCACATTGTGGTGGATGGAAAATGGCATCTTGGTATTGGCCCCGTAAACAGAACTAGATGATGCGTACACCAAATGCTTGACAGGATATTTCCTGCAGGCCTCCAGAATATTCAGAAAACCAATGATATTGGCATCGATGTAAGCATCCGGATTGGTCAGGGAGTAGCGAACCCCCGCCTGGGCGGCTAAGTTGATCACCACATCAAATTTCTCATTTTCAAAAAGCTCCATCATTTGCTCTTTGTCCTCCAAATTCATCCTGACAAATGAATAATTGGGATACTTGCTGGAGCTTACCTTCTTGTGCCATTCGATGGCCTCACGGTCGATCCCCGTATTCTCCAAGCGGGAATACTTCAAATTCACATCATAATAATCGTTGATATTGTCGAGACCAATGACCTCATCCCCTCTGTCTAAAATCTTCTTTGCCAGGTGGAATCCAATAAAACCGGCTGTACCGGTAATTAAAAATTTCATAAGGTTTGTTATATATTACTTAGACACAAAATAGGTTTCTTCTCCCGAGAAACCCTACTTGCAAATTGTTATTTCAGGACGTTAAATTACTATTTAAAATCACTATTTACTAATAGGGCCTTTCAATTGGGGCACATTTTTAACTTCCCCAAAACAATTTCAGGAGATTTTTCGCAAATGACTCGAACAAAAACATAGCCAATATGAGCCAAACTTTTATTAATGGTTTGCCTATGCCTATTATTTTGGCTTATTTTAGGCAAAAAATTGAGACCCTCTATGAAAATATCATTATCAGCATTTCTCTTTTGTTTACTGAGCTTTGCCGCTTTCGCTCAACCTGACCGATGGCAGCAAGCAGTGAAATATGAAATGGAAGTGGATATGGATGTGCAAAAAAACCAATATACAGGCACCCAAAAACTATCCTACACCAACAATTCCCCCGATACACTCGACCGTCTTTTTTACCACCTTTATTACAACGCCTTCCAGCCTAACAGCATGATGGATGTCAGAAGCAGGACCATCGCTGACCCTGACAGAAGAGTTGGAGACAGAATAAATAACCTGAAATCAGATGAGATTGGATACCTGAAGGTAAACAGCCTTACCCTAGATGGAAAAGCTTTGGATTATGAGCACGTAGGGACCATTTTGGAGGTTAACCTTAGCGAACCAATTCTACCAAACAGCACAGTAACTTTGGACATGAAATTTGAAGGGCAAGTGCCTCTCCAAATCAGAAGAGCAGGACGTGATAATGAGGAGGGCGTGCGCTATAGCATGTCCCAGTGGTACCCTAAGTTGGCCAACTATGATTACCAAGGCTGGCACGCCAACCCTTATATCGGAAGGGAATTCTATGGCAACTGGGGTGATTTTGATGTGAAGATCACGATAGACAAAAGCTATGTACTTGGCGGAACGGGTTATGTTCAAAACCCTAACCAGGTAGGCCACGGCTATGAAGAAGAAGGCCAGAAAGTGAAATCCCCAAGAGGCAAAACCCTGACTTGGCATTTTCACGCCCCTAAAGTTCACGACTTCATGTGGGCAGCTGACCCCAACTACACCCATGACAAAATCGAAATGGATAACGGGGTGACTATTCACCATCTATATATCAAAAACGAAGAAACCGAAGAAAACTGGAGCAAGCTGAAGGAATATACGCCTGCCGCAATTGAATTTATGAGCGAGCACTTTGGCGAATACCCTTATAAGCAATATTCGGTAATCCAAGGTGGCGACGGAGGAATGGAGTATCCCATGTCCACCTTGATCACAGGCCATAGAAGCTTAGGCAGCTTGGTAGGCGTGATGATCCACGAGTTGGCTCACAGCTGGTTCCATGGCGTTTTGGCCTCCAATGAGGCGCTTCACCCATGGATGGACGAGGGTTTCACTTCCTATGCCTCCAATTTGGCCATGAATGAGCTTTTCGCAGAAACCCCCAGTGATGATCCTCAAAGAGGTTCGTACAGAGGGTACTTCAGATTGGTGCAGTCCGGGTTGGAAGAGCCTCTTTCAACACATGCTGACCATTACCACACCAATGCCGCATATGGAGCCGCTTCCTACAACAAAGGGGCAGTTTTCTTGGAGCAATTGGGCTATATCATCGGCAAGGAAAACCGTGACCAAGGCATGTTGAAATACTGGAATACTTGGCAGTTTAAGCACCCAAATCCAAATGATGTGATCCGAGTGATGGAAAAACAAAGTGGATTGGAACTTGACTGGTATAAGGAATATTGGGTTTATACCACCAAAACCATTGATTACGCTGTGAATAGCGTGGATGATTATAATGGAGGTAAAAGCAAAATCACATTGGAGCGTAAAGGCAAAATGCCAATGCCAATCGACCTGGTAATCACTTACCAGGATGGTTCTGAAGAATTGGTTTACCTTCCTTTGGTAATCATGAGAGGGGAAAAGCCCGAGGAAGAAGGCATGCCTACCCGCATTAAAACACAAAGATGGCCATGGACCAACCCAACCATTGAAGTGACTATAGACCGACCAAAATCAGACATCAAAGCGGTGGAAATCGATCCATCTGGCAGAATGGCTGATGTGGATAGAGAAAACAATAGGCTGGAGTTATAATCCAGCACTAGATATTTAAAAAGGAGCCTGATTAATTTTCAGGCTCCTTTTTTTTTCGTGGATTTATGATGAAATTCCAGGATTTTGGTTTCTCCTTTCTTCAGAGAGACTTTTTGTTTGACAAGCGTGATATGGATTTGGCCACCCCAACCTCCCCTGTTTCGGATTTCAAATTTCCCTTTTGTCACTATTATTTCCAGCCAATGCTTCCTGTACCGAATCCTGAATTGGATTTTCTGCACGTTTTCTGGCAACCTCGGGTTGAAAAATAGGCAGTCCTCACGGAAATCCATCCCCGTATAGCAGCGCTGTATGAGATCCAGTGAACCTGCCATCGCTCCCAAATGGATGCCCTCCGAAGTAGTGCCACCCTGCACATCCTTGAAGTCACTCATCAGGGCTTTTTTGAAGTTTTTCCAGCTTTCCTCCCTTCGGGACCGGGCATATACCCAACTGTGAACCACTTTACTTAAGGTAGAACCGTGGGCCGTGATTTTCTGATAATATGCAATTGTCTCCGGAATCTGCACTTTTGGGTTGAATTCATAGCCCATTCTGCCAAACATATCGCAGAGCTCATCTGAGGAAAACAGGAAGAAAAGCATCAAAACATCCGCCTGCTTGACAGCTCGGTATCTATTCACATCATCCCCCTCCTTCTCCATGATCCTATCCAGCCTCAACACCTCCCCGTATTCAGCATGGTATTTTTCCCAATCCACCTCCTCGAGCTTGTCAAATCCCTCAAACTGTTCGATCACTTTCTTATTCCCCACAAAGGGAACAAACATCTTTTTGATAATCTCCTCCCACTTCTTTAACTGGCTCTTATCTATTTCCAGCTGTTCCAATAAAACGGCGGCGATTTCCTTATCGAGTTTTTTTATAGTCTTCAGCGCATGAATCAAACAAAAGACGGCCATGACATTAGTGTAGGCATTGTTGTTCAAACCAGGTTGATCCGAACCCGGATAATGGGTGTGATATTCATCAGGGCCAACGATGTTTAAGATTTCATACCTCCCTTTTTCTTTATTGAATGAGGCCATACTTGCCCAAAACTTGGCAATTTCCAATAGCATTTCCGCTCCATAAAACGAAAGGAACTCCAAATCACCGGTAATCTCAAAGTAGTGCCAGACATTATAAGCTATGGTGGCATTGACATGCCTTTGCAGAAAGGTATGATCCGGCAACCATCGGCCCGAGGCTGGGTTTAAATGGATCACCTGGCTTTCTTCCCTCCCGTTACTGCCACTTTGCCATGGATACATTGCCCCATCAAAACCAGCCTCCTGAGCGGCATACCTAGCTTCGTTGAGGCGCCTATACCTATACATAAGTAAGGATTTGGAAATTTCAGGCCGACTAATATTGAAGAATGGGAAAACGAATATTTCATCCCAAAAAATATGTCCCCTATAGGCCTCACCATGAAGTCCCCGTGCCGGGATCCCCGCATCGATCCCGATCGTGTTAAAAGAATAAGTCTGAAAAATATGGAAGATATGCAGCCTGAGAACCAATTGGTCCTCACCATTGTCCGCCTCCAGTTTGACATCGCTTTCCTTCCAGATTCCTTTCCACTCTGCAATATGCTTTTCAAGCAAATCATCAAAACCCAGCGTCCTACCTACCAAAGTTTTTGCTTCCATCAAAGGCTCTGAAATGGCGTTGTCTTTGGATGTGAAAATGGAAACAATTTTCTCAATGGTAATTGGTTTTCCTGCTGCCACCCCTACCTCAAACTCTTCCCCTATGTATTCTGGCAATTTCTCTTTATGGATCGGCTTTACCGAACTCCCATCAATAAGAAGTTTGGCGGCTTGCGCCATTATAATCTCGGATTGGTTTGTCCGGACTTTTAAGTAGATCCCGCTTTCTCCCATGGTCCCCGTATCAAGAACTACCAGATGCTTGCTATTCAAATCCCGGTACCTTTCCACCCCGTGGTTAATCACCGATCCATCCAGACCGTTGTGGACGATGATGTTGCCTGACCAGTTTACCGGAGTAAATTCCCATTTGATGGCAGCCAGGTTTTTATTGTGCATGCATACGATCCTGCGGGTGACCAGCTTGGAGGTCCTTCCTTTGGCATCCTTGATCCGTATTTTCCTAGAGAGAATTCCCTTTTGAAGGTTCAACTCCTGCCGATAGCCAATGATTTCCACCTCCGACAGCTGTATCCAATCCCCATCCTCGTGTCTGTATTTCAGTACCGTCCAATCTGGCCAGTTGACTAGGTCCTCGTTTTCGATCCACTTTCCGGCGATTTCGGTCTTAAGGCGGTTGAATCCACTGGCAAGGTAGGTCCCAGGATAATGATACTTCCCTGCGACGGATTCCTCCGCAGCCCCCCTGGTGGTAAAGTAACCGTTTCCAAGAGCGCATAGGGCCTCTCGCAAAGTCTCTTCCTTAGGTTTAAATGACTTATAGACTACTTTCCAGGTATCCTCAACCATACTAAAACTTAATTAATTTCTGCAAAAACTCTTGAACTTCATCTACTGACTTCAAGGAGTAATCAGCATGGGACTTTTTGCCATGGTCTCCCACCAAAATCCCCATCCCTTCTTTTTTCAACTCCTGAAAAGCATCCTCATCCGTCAGGTCGTCTCCCAAAAACACGGGCAACATCTCTCCAGAGTCTTTGGTGAGCTTATTCATCAAAAACCCTACAGCCTTTCCTTTATGCCAGTCAATGTTTGGTTTGATCTCTACCACTTTTTTTCCTTCCCCCATATTCAACCTGGGAAAGTCTTTCAGGCAATCTTTCACCATCTTCAAAAACTCAGTTTCCCTTTCTTCCTTCAATTTCCTATAATGCACCGCCAGGGTAAACTTTTTGCGTTCAAACCTCACGCCTTTCAGGTCCTCAAGCGCTGATTTCAATTTTGGCTCCAGCTCATCAAAGGCGGGGAGCACTTCTTGGGCTTCATCGTTTTCTTCATGGAAGTTTGCCGGTCCGGAAATCTCAAAACCATGACTACCCGCGTAATAAATATCAGCAATCCCAGCCTTATCTTTCACATCCTCCAACCCCCTCCCGCTGATGATGGCCACCTGATACTTTTGGGATAGCTCCTGTACCGTTTTCTTCATTTCAGCCGAGATTTCCGCATCCTCATGGTTTGCCACTATGGGGGAAAGTGTGCCATCAAAATCCAAAAATATCAGCGGTTTCTTCTCTTGAAAAGCTTTTTTAAAATCATCAATTCTTTCAATTGCGGAAGGCAATTCCTTGGATGCTCTCATATATGGTTAATTCAGTTTGACGTCTGTTAAATCTTGCACGGCCAGATCGGCCCCGTTTTTAAGTAACTCTTCTTTGCTGGCTCCGTTCACTATTCCCACCACTAATCCAAAACCTCCAGCACTTCCTGCCTCCACCCCAGCGATGGCATCTTCTACGATCATGCTCTCCTCAGGATCCACCCCCAACTCCTTGGCAGCAGCTAAAAAAATATCAGGACTGGGTTTCCCTTTGATGTTCCTCTCCTTAGAAACCACCCCGTCAATCCTTGTTTCAAACAACTCCTCAATCCCAGTTACTTCCAATATTTTCTTGCAGTTTTTGCTGGATGAAATCACCGCGGTTTTCACCCCTTCGGCTTTCCATTTCTTGATCTGGTCTATGTTCTTTTCGAAAACCTCCACGCCTTCTTCCTCAATGACCTTCAAAAAGAATTCATTCTTCCTGTTTCCCAGCCCCCTTATGGTCAGTTCGTTGGGCTCATCGGATTCATAACCTTCCGGAAGTTTGATATTTCTGGATTGGAGAAAATTCCGGATGCCGTCATAGCGAGGGATGCCGTCTATATATTTGGGATAATCAATCTCAATGGAAAAATCCTCAAAGGGTTGCTCCCCTTCTTCTTTCCTTTGTTCATTGTAAGCATCAAACAATTGCTTCCAGGCCTTGGCATGCTGCGCCGCCGTCCTCGTCAACACCCCATCCAGATCAAAAATGGCCGCAATGATTTTATTCTGCATTAGATTAGGCTTTGCTTAAATTGCACCAATATTTATACCATGAATTATTGTACTAAGTACAATGTACTAGGTACTATGTACAATAGGTCGGGGTGCTTTTGGAGGCCAATTGAGGGTTCCTACCTTCATTTATTCACTTCATTATTCATTATTCATCATTCGACATTCATTATTTATTAATGGAACGACTATGAACTTTGTGAAACTTCTTTAAAACTTCGTGTCCTTCGTGGCCAATTGTTTTCCGTGATAAACATAAAAAAAATCTCCGGAGCATCACCCCGGAGATTTGAACATTTAAAAAACCACCAACCTTTATTTTAACCTATACTTTGGAAAGCTTTCGGGCCTTCATATTTACTTTATCTGCCAGCAGGTACATCACTGGTACAATTACTAACGTAAGGAAGGTTGCAAAGGTTAGCCCAAATATAACCGTCCAAGCCATTGGTCCCCAGAAATCTGCATTGTCCCCTCCTATATAAAACTCAGGATCAAAGGAAGTGAGCAATGACCCAAAATTGATGTTCATACCCAATGCCAATGGAATCAAACCAAGTACGGTCGTGATGGCTGTCAGAAGCACTGGTCTTAACCTGGTCTTGCCACCAATCACAATTGAGCTCAAAATCTCATTATAAGGAAGGAATTCATCTTCTTCAAGCCCTAATTCTTCACGCTTTCTTTCCCTTACCAAGTTCGTATAATCTATCAATACAATGGCGTTGTTCACCACCACCCCGGCCAGGGAAATAATCCCGATACCGGTCATGATGATTACAAAATCCATATTGAAGATCACTAAGCCCAAAAAGACCCCTATGGTACTCAATACTACCGAGGCCATGATAATGAATGGCGTGGTGACGGAGTTAAACTGGGCCACAATGATCAAGAAGATTAGGGAAACCGAAATGATCAAAGCCCTTGTCAAAAATTCTGCTGATTTTTCCTGTTCCTCTTGCTCACCGGTAAACCTTACAGAAATACCATCCGGGATTTCATAGTCTCTCAACATGGTTTTGATCCTGTCATTGATCTCAGTGGGGTTGTATCCTTCATTTACATTTGAATACAAAGTGATTACCCGATCAAGGTCTTTTCTTCTCACCGAACCATACGTCGAGCTGTATTCGATCTCGGCTACAGAAGCAATCGGAATCTCGCTTTGGTTGCCAAACTTGTCCCTGAAGTTGATCTTTTTGTTCATCAGGGAATTGATGTCGTATCTGTACTCATCCGCCAAGCGGAGCTGAATCGGATAGTCGTCCTCCCCTTCCTTATATTTGGATACTTCCAAGCCAAACAAAGCCGTTCTAAGCTCATTGGCTATCTGGGAAGTGGACAGGCCAAATCTTCTGGCTCGCTCGCGGTCTATATTCACCACAAGCTCCGGATTGCCCAGCTCTAGGTCTGTTTTCAATTCCTCAATGCCTTCAATATTGCCATCCGCAATATATTCCCTCATTGAATTGACAAAAGTGATCAGGTCATCCAAATTCTCCCCACTGGTTTCAATATTGATCGGCCTTCCCACTGGCGGCCCGTTTCGCTGTTTGTCCACCGTAATCTGAACTCCAGGGTAGCGGTCTGCCAAGTCGCGGATTTCCTCCATGATGGTGTTGGTATTGACACCGTTTCGGAACTGGTACTCCACAAAGCCGATCGTGATTTTAGCCTTATGCGGAGTACTGGCCATGCTCGGCCCTTGGTCATCTCCGGCACCTTCCCCTACTTGGGTGATCACAGATTCGATGATTTCCTCATAATTGGAAAAGATATCGGCCAAATCATCTTCCATCATACTGGCAAACTGATTGGTCGCTTCTATATCGGTTCCAATAGGTTTTTCAATAAAGATGTTCACCAAGCTTGGCTGGTTATCTGGGAAAAACAACACCTTTGGCGCCCTAATGGCCAAAAGCACCAAGGAAAGAAATAGCAACAATACTGTACCAAAGAAAAACAGGTAAGGTTTTTTACCTCCAAGGGCAAACACCAAGGTTTTTTCATACATATCCTCAAGTTTCACCAAGAAGACTGTCTGGAACCATTTGATGGCTTTTCTCATCACAAAAATGTTGAAGATGGTCAGCAGCGCTGCGACTAACAACAAGCTTCCCGTGGCCAACCAGCCGATCATATAAGAAATGATCGCAAGGGTAAAGAGGATCAAGGCGATGACCAGTGGTCTTTTCTTTGGCCTGATGTCATTCACATTCTGCAATTTCATAAACAGGGCCGTCAACACCGGGTTGATGACCAAGGCCACGAAAAGTGAGGATGCCAATACAATAATCAGGGTGATGGGCAGGTATTTCATAAACTCCCCGATGATATCATCCCAAAAAGCCAAGGGAAGGAATGCCGCCAAAGTGGTCGCCGTGGAAGTGATAATAGGCCAGGCAACCTCACCTACACCTTCCTTAGCAGCACGTACAGGACTTTTGCCTTCCTGCATCAATCGGTAGACATTCTCCACCACCACAATCCCATTATCCACCAACATCCCCAGAGCCAAAATCAAAGAGAAGAGAACCATCAGGTTCAAGGTAACCCCGAGGCTGTTCAGCACCAAGAAGGATATGAACATGGAAAGCGGGATGGCAATACCCACAAAAAGTGCGTTTCTGAATCCTAAGAAGAACATCAATACCAACACCACCAGGATCACCCCTGAAATAATGCTGTTTTCCAAGTTGTCTACCTGAGATCGGGTATCCTTGGACTGATCATTGGTAATCGAAATCTCCAAATCCTCCGGGAAACGGTTGGCTTGGGCTCTTTCAATAATAGCTTTGATTTTATCGGAAGCATCCAAAAGGTTCTGCCCGCTTCTTTTCACCACATTGACCGTTACCACGGGCAACTTATTGGACCTGGCATAACTTTCCCTTTCCTTAAAGGTGTCATTTACATTGGCAACGTCACGTAGGTAAACGATTTTGTTGTTTTCCGTCTTGACTATAATATCAAGCAATTCGTATGGGTCTTTGAATTCACCGGTGATCCTTAAAGACCTCCTAAACTCACCGCTCAAGATGTTACCACCCGAGATGGTCACGTTCTCACCCTGCACTGCGTCAGAAATATCCGTGAAGCTTACCCCTAGGGCCTCCATTTTATAGATATCGGCATCGATGCGGATTTCTCTTTCCACGATACCGCGTAGCTCAGCCTTTGAGATTTCTGGAAGCTTTTCGATTTCATCTTCCAGGTATTCCCCAAATTTCTTCAATTCCTCTTCAGTATAATTACCGGAGATATTGACATTCATGATTGGGAAATCCGAGGTGTTGATCTCGATTACATCGGGATCCCTATCAAGGTCTGTTGGCAATTCACTCTTCGACTTGTCTACCGCGTCCTTCACATCCTGAAGGGCTTTGGAAATGTCCACATTGGGATTAAACTCCACTACTATGGATGAAAAATCCTGGATAGAGGTCGAGGAAATATCCTTGACATTGTTAATCGATTTTAATTCTTTCTCAATGGGCCTAGTGATCAGGTTTTCCATATCAATCGGGGAGTTACCCGGGTACACCGTGCCCACGTAAACGGTGGGGATCACGATCTCCGGAAAGCTCTCCTTGGGCATGGTCCGGTAGGCAAACATCCCCAAAAATGCGATAATCAAAGTCAGGATAACCACACTGGTCCGGTTGTCCACCGCCAAGGTGGAAAGGCCAAACTCCCGGATTACGCCTTTTTTATTCTCTTCCTGTTTCGACATGTTAGGCTGAAATATTCACTTTAAAATTATCCCCTACTTCACGGAATCCTTTGTCCACCAAAGTCTCCTCCCCGGTCAATCCTTCCAAGATCTCCGTTCGCTCGCTGTAGGTCATGCCACGCTCGATGTATTGCTTTCTGGCCACACTGTTTTCCACCACATAAATATACTCCCCTTTATTGTCCTGAAGGATCAGGTGGGTAGGTACGGTGATAGCAGTAGCGCTTTCATAATCCATGATTTTCAAGGTAGAAAGCATATTCGGCTTCACGCTGTCCATTCTAGGCAAAAACACCTCTACCTTGAATGTCCTGTTGTTTGGGTTGATCACCGAGCCGACAGCGGTCACCTTGGTTTTGAAGTTCTTTCTCAATGAAGGGAAATTAACCTCCACGGAATCCCCTCTACTCAAGATCCCTACGTAGCGCTCAGAAACATCCCCCTCAATAAACAGGTCGCTTTCGCCTATGAAGTTGACAATCGGGGAACCCGGCTGTACCAGTTCGCCCATTCTCACCATTACCTCTTCCACTGTGCCGTCAAATGGCGCCACAATGGTAGCTCTATCCTCCTGCAAGCGGATACTTTCCAGGTTTTTCTCAAGGCTTTCTTTTCTGTTTTTGGCTTCCAAATACTGCATTTCAGTTCCGATCTCCTGATCCCAAAGGCGCTTTTGCCTTTCATAAACAGTTCTGGCTAGTTCCAACTGCGTCTCGATTTCAGCCACATTTCTTTTGGCGGATTCATCGTCAATTCTGGCGATTACCTGCCCCTTACGCACCCTCATGCCTTCGATGGCAGGAATTTCCTGTATGCGACCCGAGACCTCAGCAGAAATATTGACGTTCTTTTTGGACATCACCGAGCCGGTCACCTCCACAAAATGCTGGAAGGAGCCCACCTGTGGCTGGGTGGTCGTGATCAACACCGATTTTCTCTCCGATCTGGCAAAGCTTGGATCTAGGGCTGCAATTTCCCTTTCCAGCTCATCAATTTTCACCTTCAGGTCTCCAGCTTCCTTTCTGTAATTTTCAAGCTCCTGCTTTTTCTGATCCACCTCGGAGTCTCCCCCGTTTTCGGCGCAGCCAAATGCTAAAAGGCCAAGCGCAACAATAAAATATTTTGAATATGTCTTCATAACTACAATGTGTTCACGGATTATTTAAGGATTCCAAGGGCTTTTTCAAGGTCTACCTTGGCGATAACGGCATCGTACAGGGCAGAATAATAATTGGTTTCGGCTTCTTTTAGTGCAGCATCAGCATCAACTACCTCCAAATTTGACCCAACGCCTTCTTGAAATTTGATCCTGGCAATGTTGAATACCTCTTCGGCCAGCTCGCGGTTTTCCCTCTGCACCTCCAAGGCATTTAAACTATTAATGAGGTTTGCCCTAGACTGAAATCTTTCCAACTCAATATTATCACGGGTAAATTCCCGTTGATTTTCCAATTGCCTCACCTGAATTTTATTCTGCTGAATTCTTGAAGCCTTCAAAAGTCCATCGAAAACAGGGATTTGCAATGTCACACCTAGAATTGACCCTGGGAACCAGTTGTTTCTGGTCAAGTCAGCCACACTTCCGCCGAAGGTATTTCGCTGATAAGTGTAATTGGCATCAAGGCGGGGTAAATACTGGGCCCTGTTATTTCTCAAGTCCAAATTGGCAAGCTTTAATGTAGTCTCCACCTGATCTAATTCGATTCGCCTCTGCCCCTGTTCCTGCAACAATACTTCAATTTCAAAATCATCTTCCAAAACAGATACTTTATCCTCTAAGATAAGCTCGGCATTCATCGGCATACCCATCTGTAATTTGAGCAATTGCTTACTGACATCAGTGGCTGTCCTGGCCCGGTCCAGTTCCGTTTTAAGGTTATTCAATTGCACCTTTATCCTTGACACATCAATCCTTTCTGCAAAACCTTCTTCAAAAAGCACATTCGTTTCTTTTAACAAGGCCTCTATCCTTACTTTATTGGAATTAATAAGTCCTTCACGCTCTTCATTCACCAATACCGAATAGTAGGCTTTTTTGACACTTTCCACTACATCAATCTCGGTTTTGACCCTGTCAAAGTCTGACAGCTCCCTAAAAGTCTTGGCTGCCTGTAATCCTACGAAATAGGAGCCGTTGAATATCATTTGCCTTACAGTACCTGTAACATTTGCCAAATAAGCTGGTGAAAATTGAACCCCAACAAATTCACCCGGAGGTGCTCCTTCTACTAATTCTGACGGTAAAGGGGTGATAGGTATAATCATATTATGACTTGCCCCAGCATCAATGTTAATTTGAGGAAGACCTTCTGACCTAGTTTCTGCAATCGTAGCTTTGGCTGCAGCATTATCCAGAATAGCATTCTTTACCTCCACGTTATTCTCTAAGGCAAAGCGGATACTTTCCTCCAAACTAAACTCAAACCTGTTCTGAGCAAAAACCTTATGTTGAGCCATGATGGCAAACATCACCAAAACGGCATATTTTAAAGAGCTCTTCATAATTCTAAATCCTGATGTTTCATTTTTTCGTGGTAAATTTTGACTCCTTTTTCGGTGAGTATCCCGTATAGAAAAAGGTCAAACAACTGCATCTGTACGTTCAAAAGATTAAATCTGTCCGGGGGAAATTTCATAGGATCAAAACTTAGTGTGATCTGCTCCATTCTCAACTGGGCCAAAATCTCACTGTCGATCTCCTTTCTAAATATCCCCTCCTGCTTTCCTTCCTCCAGCAATTTGATGATGCTCTGGATAGCGTGCTCCTCTTTGAACTTCTCAAACTGCTGCCAGCATCTAGGGTAATAGCGCTGGATCTCATTGAGCACCATGGGGTGCATATTGGTGAAGGTATCGCGGATAAACTTGCTCAATTTGATCAGGTGGCCGATCACCCCGCCTGGCTCCTTGAAAAAACCCTCTACCATCTCGGCATCGCGGTCCAGCTCGGATGTGAACACATCATAAACCAGCTGCTCCTTATCGCCAAACTCCTGATAAATAGTCTTTTTCGAAACCCCCGCAGCCCTCGCAATATCATCCATAGTCACACTCCGAACCCCGAATCTGGCAATCCGCTCGGTGGTGATTTCTATGATCTTTTCTCTCGTTTCCAATTCATTCCCATTTTAGAACTGCAAAACTCAGGAAACTTTTGAAGAGTTCAAAGTTTCCTGAGTTTTTAATTGGTTATTTTTTTATGAAGACTTCGCTGCTGATTCCTAAAAAAAGTGTAGTTCCTAAAGTCACTCTTCCAGAAATTCATTACCCATCATTCATTATTCTACATTCATCATTATACTTAAAAATCCACTTTCCCCCTGTTCTGCTTCTTCTGCGAATGCTGTTTCTTTTCTTCCAGCCGCTTTTTCACAGCTGCCTTCGACGGACGGGTCACTTTTCTGACTTTTTTCTTTGCCAGGCCACCTTTCAAGGTTTCATAAAACTTCTGAATAGCAATCTCCTTATTTTTCAACTGGGAGCGGGTTTCCTGACTTTTGATGATCAGATCCCCCTCCGTGGTCAGGTCAAGTTTCTCCGAAAGCCTTTGTTTTTCTTCTTCTGCAAGGATAATGGAATTGGGTACATTAAACCTGAGGGTGACGCGGGATTCCACCTTGTTTACATTTTGGCCGCCTGGGCCACTGCTTCTGGAAGTCTGGAAGGTGAGTTCGGATTCAAGTCCGCGATATTGAATGGGAGTCGGCATGGTGATAAAAAATCGGGTGAAAATCCCCTTTAATTGTTAAATTGGCGCTTTGCCGTGTAAATGTCGGGTTTAATCCGCTTTAAATTCCACACAAATTTCCACCTTTTTTTCCAACTTGCCATGGACATCAAAAACTATTTAATCATGAAACAGCCACAATTAGGACAGCGCATCCAGGAATGGAGAAAAGCAAAGGGGTGGACCCAGGAGGAACTTGTAGAAAAGTGCTCCCTCAACGTTCGCACCCTCCAGAGAATCGAAGCCGGAGAGGTTTCCCCCAGACCATTTACTATCAAAGCCATCATGGAAGCCCTCGAAATCAATCAGGAGGAGATGAGTTCCCACAGCGAATCTACGGAACCTGACGACAACAGGTGGTTTCAATTGGCGTTTCTGGCAGGCACCGTTTATCTGCTCACCACCATGGTGGAATTTGGCCTAGACTTTACTTTCTATGGGGGAGAAAAAGTCAATGGACTCCTGTATGCAAGCATAAAAGCCATCGTAATGGTAGGGTTCTCAGGCTTTATGTGGGGTTTCTATAAGCTTGGGGAAAAGCTCAATAACAAATTGATGCAAATATCATCCGCTCTTCTTGCTGTAGGGGTTTTAATCTTTACATCAATTGATATTTACAAATTCTTTATACTCGGGAATGCCATGCCAGAATATTTGCCTATAGAAGCGGTGGTATTTGGGGGAATGTATGTGATTTTTGGGTTGGCTTTTATCAATGAGAGAAAGCAGGCAGGCACCTTATTTCTTATTTCCGGGATTCTGGGTGTTGTGGTCGGAATCGGATTCCTATCGGTAATCTTTGCCCTACCCTCATTATTTATACTTGCGGTTTTTGAAATCCTCTGCCTGGTATTGCTTTACCAGGAGGGGTTTCAATTGGAAAAATCAAAATTTCATAACACCACTAACACACCTCAGATTTCCAAAATCCACTAATCAGGCTATAAAATTTAAAAAAAAAGAACTGCCTCCTGCACGCATTCCCAAGATTAGCTATCATTTCACCTCTTCCCCTTTTTTCCACCACCATAGTTAATTTTTTAATCCGCAAATGATTACCTTTGCTCCTTCTTAAAACCCCCATCCAACTAAAGCAGGATATGATTCTTTTTTTCCAATCCCAAGATTCCAAAATCTACGCGCTGGAAGCCCAGCAACAACTCTCAACTTCTGAATATGACAAACTCCGCTGGCTTTTTGGCGATGCCAAGCATGTGGATCAGTTGACAGTTGAAGGCATTTTTGCCGGACCCCGAAAGGAAATGATTACCCCTTGGGCCACCAATGCGGTAGAAATCTCCAAAAACATGGGCATTGATGGGATCAAAAGAATTGAGGAATTTTACCCCCTTGACGAAAACGGAAAGATTGACCCCATGCTACAGGCAAAATACGATGGCCTAGGGCAAGACATCTTCACCATCAACATCCAACCGGAGCCGGTAAAATCGGTGAAAGACATTGCGGCTTACAACAAATCTGAAGGTTTGGCCCTAAGTGATGAGGAGGTTGCATATCTGGAAGGGGTCAGCAAGCAGCTGGAAAGACCATTGACCGACAGTGAGGTTTTCGGCTTTAGCCAGGTAAACTCCGAGCATTGCCGCCACAAGATTTTCAACGGCACCTTCGTGATTGACGGACAGGAAAAACCACACACACTTTTTCAACTTATCAAAAAGACCTCTCAGGAACATCCAAACAGGATTGTTTCTGCCTATAAAGACAACGTGGCCTTCGTAAAGGGTCCACACGCACAGCAATTTGCCCCTACTTCACAGGAAATTGCCGATTTCTTCCAAACTGAAGAGATCGAAACCGTACTTTCCCTCAAAGCAGAAACCCACAACTTTCCCACCACGGTGGAGCCGTTCAACGGTGCCGCAACGGGAACGGGGGGAGAAATCAGGGACAGGATGGCTGGCGGTACAGCATCGATTCCTTTGGCCGGTACGGCCGTGTACATGACCTCCTATCCGAGGACTGCCGAGGGAAGAAGCTGGGAGAAAAACCTACCAGAAAGAAAATGGCTTTACCAAACGCCCATGGATATCCTCATCAAGGCATCCAACGGTGCCAGTGATTTTGGAAACAAGTTTGGTCAGCCTTTGATCTGCGGCAGCGTGTTGACATTTGAGCATGAGGAGGCCAACAAGCATTTTGGCTTCGACAAAGTGATCATGCTTGCAGGAGGCGTGGGCTTTACCCGTGCCCCTTACAGCAAAAAACATACACCAACGAAAGGTGACAAAGTGGTCATCATGGGCGGTGACAATTATAGAATTGGTATGGGAGGAAGCGCCGTTTCCTCCGTAGCCACGGGAGAATTCAGCAATTCCATCGAGTTGAACGCTGTACAGCGCTCCAACCCGGAAATGCAGAAAAGGGTCATGAACGTGATCCGTGCCATGGCCGAAAATCCAAACAACCCAATCGTATCTATCCACGACCACGGTGCAGGAGGACACTTAAACTGTCTTTCGGAGCTTGTGGAAGAAACAGGCGGTACCATTCATATCGAAAAGCTCCCTGTGGGTGACCCTACGCTTTCTGCCAAGGAAATCATCGGGAATGAATCCCAGGAAAGAATGGGCTTGGTGATCCACGAAAAAGATGTGGAAACCCTTCAAAAAATCTCCGAGCGTGAGAGAGCGCCTTTCTATGTAGTGGGTGAAACTACCGGCGACATGCACTTCAAATTTGAGCATGCCGAAACGGGCGAAAAACCAGTGGACTGGAATCTGGCCCACATGTTTGGCAGCTCCCCAAAAACCATCTTGGAGGACAAAACCACTACCTTCAAATTTGAGGAGGTCAGCTATCAGACTAGCCATCTAACTGAATATTTGGAAGCCGTTCTTCAACTGGAAGCCGTGGCCTGTAAGGACTGGTTGACCAATAAAGTAGACCGCTCGGTGACCGGACGTGTTGCCAAGCAGCAGACTACCGGACCCATACAGCTTCCTCTGAACAACGTGGCGGTGATGGCCATCGACTTTAAAGGCAATAAAGGCATCGCTACTTCCATCGGCCATGCGCCTGTGGCAGCCCTTGCGGATCCGGAAGCCGGCTCAAAACTGGCCATTGCAGAAGCCTTGACCAACTTGGTATGGGCTCCAATCGAGCAGGGACTTCAAGGTGTTTCCTTGAGTGCCAACTGGATGTGGCCTGCCAAAAACGAAGGTGAAAATGACCGTCTATACAGAGCAGTTGAGGCAGTCAGCAATTTTGCATTGGAATTAGGTGTAAATATCCCTACGGGCAAGGACTCCCTATCCATGACTCAGAAGTATCCTGACGGCAAGGTGGTGTACTCTCCTGGCACGGTGATCATCAGCTCAGTGGGAGAATGCTCCAATATCAAAAACGTAATTTCTCCAGACCTTAAGCCTATCAATGGCTCCAAGGTATTCTATATCGACTTTAGCAAGGACGCCTTCAAACTAGGCGGAAGCAGCTTTGCCCAAACCCTCAACAAGGTCGGCAATGACATCCCTACCGTGAAGGACAGTGCGTATTTTGCAAAAGCATTTATGACCGTGCAAAAACTGATCGAAAAAGGCGAAATCTTGGCAGGTCACGACATCTCCTCGGGAGGTATCCTTACTGCGCTTCTTGAAATGACTTTCCCAACAGAAAACTGCGGATTGAATGTCAAGCTGGAAAGGTTCAAAAACAGTGACATTATCAAAGCCTTGTTTTCAGAAAACCCTGGGGTGCTTGTTCAGGTCAATAACGTGGAAAAAACCAGAGCGGTCCTTGACAACTATGGCATTTCCTACCTGTCCCTTGCCGAGGTTACGTTGGACCAGACTGTCCACCTAAATGGCATCGATATTAACCTTGATGTGCCTACTTATAGAGACATCTGGTACAAATCATCTTACCTGCTTGACAAGCAACAGAGCGGTAAAGAGCTGGCTAGACAGCGCTTTGATAATTATAAAGTGCAGCCCCTATCCTACCAGTTTGCACAAGATTGGAAAGGATCTTTGGATGCCTTCAAACTTAATACCGAAAGAAAAGAAAAATCCGGTAAGAAGGCCGCCATCATCCGTGAAAAAGGTGTAAATGGTGACCGTGAGATGGCCTATGCGCTTTGGTTGGCGGGCTTCGACGTGAAGGATGTCCATATGACAGACCTCATAGCAGGCAGGGAAAACCTGGAAGATGTCAACATGATCGTTTTCGTGGGCGGCTTCTCCAACTCCGATGTATTGGGTTCAGCCAAAGGCTGGGCTGGTGCCTTCCTTTATAATGAAAAGGCAAAAGCCGCCTTGGATAATTTCTACGCCAGAAAAGACACCCTAAGCCTCGGCGTCTGCAACGGCTGCCAGCTGATGGTGGAACTTGGCTTGATCACTTCTGAGCATGATAAGAAAGCCAAAATGCTTCACAACGACAGCCACAAGTTTGAGTCAGGCTTTGTGAATGTAAATATACCTGAAAACAACACCGTGATGTTCAACTCCCTTGCCGGCCAAAGACTAGGCGTTTGGGTGGCTCACGGAGAGGGCAAGTTCTACCTTCCAGAAGGAAAAGATGCCTATAACATCAGCATGACCTACAGCTATGAGTCCTATCCAGCCGCTCCAAACGGTTCGGACCACAGCGTGGCGGGAATTGCTTCTGAAGACGGCAGACATTTGGCCATCATGCCACATATCGAGCGTTCCCTGTTCCCTTGGAACTGGCCATATTACGGCAGCGGTCACGAAGGCGACGAAATCACCCCATGGGTAGAGGCCTTTGTCAACGCTAGAAAATGGGTAGAATCCCACCAAGCCTAAAATAAAAGTGGCTGGCCCCAAGGAGGAGCCAGCCACTTTTATTTTATATCATATCCACATCTCCTTCGCATCTCCTTCGGAAAAAAGCGAAGAAGATGCGCGTTAAGACTCTAGTTGCCCTTTCTAATAAACGTTTAGAGGTCCATATTGACTCCACCAAACCGGCGAAGGTTGTAGGTAAAAGTGAGCATGACGAACTGCTGAAGCACCTGGGTCCTTACGTCCTCCACAAACACGTCCGTTACATTCCTATTGATGCTCACATTTTGATTCAAAAGATCAAACACGGTCAGCTTGATTTCGGCCTTTCGGCTTGGCGGAAATCTGAAGCCGAAGTCCATATTCCACAACCAGATATTTTGGTCAAAGTCTTCCCCCAGTCCAGCGTACATCAGGTGATTGACATTATTGCTGAAGAAAAAGCCTCCGGCAAAATTCCAGAACAGGTCAAATCGGTTTCTCTGCTCAAAGAAGTTATTGTTAAGGCTTTCCTGAAGGCTGCTTCTTACCATGTTGTAGTTAGCATTGGTAGAAATATTAAAATCCACCCTTTCTGAAATATTGCTACTCAACACAAAGCCTTGACCCAATGTGGTGTTGATGTTATCGTTTCTCTGCTCATTGATGATCCCGGGGCGGTTATTGATCCTGAAATTTGAATTGATGTTCAGGTTACTTTTCATAAACGAAAGCGGGAAGCCGTAACTTACATAAGTCCTGGTTGTCCAGAAGTTATCCAAATTGACAGGCCTATTGAATTGCCCGCCTTGACGGAGGAGTACATCTCCTTCGATGAAGGTATCCTCAGAGGCAATGAAGGTTTCGTTACCTATAAAATCCTGGATTAAGTTACCGAAGAAAAACACCATGAAGGACCTGTTCGTCTCAGGGTTGATTCTTCTAAACCGGGTGAAGATGCGGTGGCTATATTCCTGATTCAGATTTGGGTTACCATTGGAGATCTGAAGCGGATTTGAATTGTCCAACACATCCTGCAATTGCCTAATCGCCGGAGGATTGGTGTTGGTGTTATAGTCAAACCTTAAGTTGCTGATGTCACTGAAACTGTAATTGATGACCATTCTAGGCAAGACGTTTCCAAAGTCCCTTTGGGTATTTTCAAAGTTTGGAAAAGTCCTGTCACTGTCTATATCCGCTCGCTGGTAACGCACGTTGGCAAATACGCGCAATTTTTCATTGTTAAATCTATACCCAAGGCCTGCGCTTTGGGTCTGATAAGTGTTTTCAAAATTATTGGAAAGAATGCTATCCAGCCTGATAAATGAAGTTTCGGGCTCCTGCCTCAACACTTGCTGAGCGGTGCTGCTGATGTTGTTTCTCACCCTGTAATTGAATCTCAATTGGGACTTTTCCCCTAATGGCTCCGTGTAGCTGAAATTGACATTGTAATTGAATCCACGCGCGGTGTTCTCCGAAAATTGGATCAGGCTGTCCAAATTGTTGTTTATAAAATTCTGGTTGACAGCTACTAAGTCGGATTGGTTTTGGTTGTTAAATGAACCTGTGTAGATATTCGTCGAAAAGGTCCTTCCCCGCTTGTTGAATCTGAAACGGTAGGTCAAAGAGTTGCCAAAGTTGAAGTTCTCACGCTGGGAGGTCGTGGTGTTGGTGCTACCGCTTATGGGGGTTTGGTTATCAACTAGGTTAGTCGCCACCAGCTCATTGATGGAATTCGCCCTATCAAAACTTGCTCTTGGTCGGATAATCAAGCCGTGCTTTTCATTGATATCATAATCAATCCGCATGTTGAACCGGTGACTTTCTATTTCCTGTCGATTATTTCGGTCCTCACGGTAAAGCTGAAGGCTGTCATTGGGTAGGACGTATTCGCGGTTGGAGTTTCGATTTAGTACATTATCTCTATGGTTGAACAAGTAGCTACCAGACACCTTAAGTTTACCTTCCTGGTATTCGTCTGAAAAGTTTAGCCCAATGGCATTTGTACGGGTGATCCCGGGCAGCTGGCCAACTTCCATGTCGTTTCCTCCCCTTCGGTTGTTATTGTTGGCCATTGCACCGGCCATTTCATCGGAGGAGAAATTCTGCTGGTTGATGTTGTTGCTAAGACCAAGGATTGTAAAGCGCTGTGCTTCATTGAAGAAGTTCATGTTACCTCCAGCCATGTAATTCTGGCCAGTGCCGTAGCCGGCGTAAAACTTCCCAAAGCGACCTGCTCTGCGCCCCTTTTTGGTGATGATGTTAATTGTTTTCACGGTCTCCCCATCGTCAAAGCCCGTCAATTGGGCCTCGTCACCGATTCGGTCAAGAAATTCGATCTTTTCGATCACCTCAGCGGGAAGGTTTTTCAAGGCAGCCGCAGGGTTGTCCCCGAAGAAAGGCCTGCCATCAACCAATATTTCTTCAACATTCTCCCCCTGCACCTGAATGGTACCGTCCTGAATGATCACCCCCGGCATCTTCCTAACCAGCTCATCGGCATCCGCCTCCGGTCTAGTTTTATAAGCTGAGGCATTGAAGGCAACGGTATCCCGCTTTACTTCGCCCGCCATTACGGGAGCCTCAAATTCAAAGGCTTCCATCAACTGCCCATCATTGATCAGCTGGATTTCACCCAGGTTGCCGCTGCTATCCGAGGTCAGATCTTTCCTCAGGGTCTGGTAACCCACATAGGAAATTTCCAGATAAAATTCTTTCTGGGCGGGCCGGCCAAGGGAAAAACTCCCGTCAAAATCAGTTACCGAGGACTTCAGCGTTTCGCCATCTTTATCTTTTAGAAAAACATAGGCGCCAAAAACTGGCTCCCCATCGTCCTTATCCAATACAGTACCTTTAAACTCACTTTGGGCAAAGGCTTGAAAAACAGCCGCAAAAATCAGGGCCACCACCAACAAAATTCCTCTCATCTTTTCTTATTCCGGGTATAATAGGTTTCAAATGAACTTGCAAGTTGGATAATAAGGTATGGGAACTCAATGGAAATTACTCAAGGCTGAAAAATCGGTGTTTAGTGGCTACCGTTTGTGTAAGGATTCGGAATGTTTTTCTTTAAAGAAAAAATTATCGGAATTTTTTGCCCTGAAATCGAGTAATTTAAGCGATTAGGCAGAAAAATGTTTTTGGCAGGATTTGCATAAAAAGAAAAGTCCCCCTACATTTGTGTCACCGTTAAGGAAAAACGCTCCGAAACGCAAAATTTACTGACCCATGGTGTAACTGGCAACACGTCTGATTTTGGTTCAGAAGAGTCTAGGTTCGAGCCCTAGTGGGTCAACAGTACAATCCGAAGTTGATATTTTCAGCTTCGGATTTTTTTTGAGTACGACTTTTTTTTAACCGCAGAGCACCAGAGGGTGCAAAGAATAAATATTTAAAACTCCGCGAAACCCCCTTTTTAGACTCCGCGAAACTCCGCGTCCCTTTTTATAATGAGCCTCCCAAACAAAATTCTTTACGTAGAATTTAAATTCCCATTAAAACCAATTTTTGTTACATTTGTACCACGTTAACAAAAACATCAACTCGCGTAAAAACTCAAACCATGACCGAGGTCAAACTCTTCTCCGGAACCCAATCCCACAAACTTGCTGAAAACATTGCCAAGCTGTACGGCAAAGACTTAGGCAAACTTACTATCTCCAAATTCTCAGATGGTGAGCTTTCCCCAAGCTTTGACGAATCAGTTAGAGGCTGTACTGTTTTCTTGATCCAATCCACTATGCCTTCTGCCGACAACATCATGGAGCTTTGCCTGATGATCGACGCAGCCAAAAGGGCCAGTGCCTATAAAGTGGTGGCTGTAGTACCTTATTACGGCTATGCCCGTCAAGACAGAAAAGACAAGCCAAGAGTTTCCATTGCAGCCAAACTTGTGGCCAACATGATCACATCAGCTGGTGCGGACAGAATCATCACCTGTGACCTGCATGCTGGCCAGATACAGGGATTTTTTGACATTCCTTTGGATCATTTGAACGGTTCAGCTATCTTTGTGCCCTATTTGAAAAATCTCGGGTTGAAAGACTTGATTTTCGCGGCTCCTGATGTAGGAGGCGTGGGAAGAGCTAGATCTTATGCCAAGCATTTTGAAGTAGAAATGGTAGTCTGTGACAAGCACAGAAAAAGAGCCAACGAAGTAGCCTCCATGCAGGTAATCGGTGACGTAGAGGGCAAAGACGTGGTCCTAGTGGACGACTTGATCGATACAGCCGGCACCATGTGCAAAGCCGCACAGATCATCATGGAAAAAGGAGCCAAATCGGTAAGAGCTGTGGTAACCCACGGGGTCCTTTCAGGTAAGGCTTACGAGAACATTGAAAATTCAGTATTGGAAGAATTGGTCGTCACTGACACCATCCCATTAAGACAGGAATCTTCAAAGATCAAAGTATTGACAGTAGCAGACCTATTTGCAAAAACCATCCATGCGGTGACTGGCAACACTTCTATCAGTTCTCTATTCATTTAAGAACTTATTAAATAAATATATCTAAACAAACTATTATGAAATCATTAGAGATTATAGGGTTTAAAAGAGCAAATCTCGACAAGTCGGAATTGACTCAAATCCGTGAAGAAGGAAGCGTACCATGTGTGGTTTACGGACCAGGTATCAAAGAGCAGATTCACTTCCACTCTCCTGCTATCCTTTTCAAGGACTTGATCTACACTCCAGACGTTCACATGGTGGACCTAAACATCGAAGGGACTAAAGTAAAAGCTATCTTGAGAGAAGCTCAGTACCACCCGGTGAGTGATGTATTGTTGCATGCTGATTTCTTGGCATTCAGCGATGACAAAGCCATCAAGATGGATATCCCAGTAAAAATCGAAGGCTCTTCTCCAGGTATCATGAAAGGTGGTAAGTTGGAATTGAAAGCTAGAACGGTTACGGTTAAAGGTTTCGCTAAAGATCTTCCTGACTATATTCCAGTAAACATTTCCCACCTAGACCTAGGTAAGTCTGTTAAAGTTGGAGAAGTTAAAGTTGAAGGTTTCGAAATCACTACCAGCCCTAACGTATCTATCGCTACGATCGGTATCCCAAGAGCGCTAAGAGGTAAGAAAGCTGAAGCTGAAGCTTAATTCTTTATAAATACCATTTGAAATCCTGCCTCTTCGCCGAGGCAGGATTTTTTGTTAATGAAAAGACTGAAGAGCGGAGACGGAAGACCGAAACTTACTCCGTCTTCGGTCTCCCGTCTTCTGTCCATATCTTTTATTTATGAAATACCTAATCGTAGGCCTGGGCAATATTGGGCCGGAATATGAATTGACCAGACATAATGTGGGTTTTCTGACCGTGGACAGGATTGCCGATAAGGAAGGGGCTTCCTGGTCGAGCAACAGGCTGGCCTTCACGGCTGATTTCAAATTCAAAGGCCGCCACATCCATTTGATCAAACCAACCACTTACATGAACCTCAGTGGGAAGGCTGTCAATTACTGGATGAAAGAGCTCAATATCTCCAAGGAAAACGTGCTGGTCATCGTGGATGATGTGGCCCTTCCTTACGGCAAATTGAGGATGCGCGCCAAAGGCTCATCAGCCGGCCACAATGGTCTCAAAAGCATAGAAGAGCTGACAGGAGGGCAGAACTACGCCAGGCTGAAATTCGGCATAGGTGATGATTTTCCAAAGGGCCGGCAGGCAGATTACGTCTTGGGCAGATGGACCCAGCAGGAGATCGAGGAATTGCCCATCTATATGGATAAAGCCGCCGAAATGGTCAAGGGCTTCTGCACCATCGGAATAAACATGACAATGAGCCAGTACAACGAATAGCATTAAAGAGGTACTTGGCAAAATAATTGTTAAATTTGCCTTATTACAGCAAACCACCTCAAACATTTATATAAAGAAAACCACACAACTATAATTATGGAAACTATTAATCTTGGGTTGCAGATTATTCCCAAAAGTAAGACACAGGAATCATATGACCTTGTAGAAAAAGCTATCGAGGTAATCCAGGAATCAGGAGTGAAATATGAGGTGACACCCTTCGAAACGGTGATGGAAGGCCCACAGGAAAAACTTATGGAAGTGGCCCTTTATGCTCAGCAGGCAGTCTTCAACGGCGGTGCCGACGAGGTACTGATATTCTACCGAATCCATGCACGCAAAGACAGCGGGGTTTCCATGGAGGAAAAGACTGAGAAGTACAGGGTTTGAAATTAAATTTCTGTTATCATTTACTAGGTTCGGCCAAAAAGCCGAACCTCTTTTTTTTGCCCCAGAGCTAGCAAAAACGCACACTTAAAGGTCAAATTTCCTGAACAATGGAATTATTTTTAATCCTAAAGACCTATATATTCTGCTGACTTACAAGTAAGGAACTAAATTAATCGAAATTTTCTTCTTACTTTTGCACCTCAATTTAATAACCTATCATGCAGAGTATTCGTAACATCGCGATAATCGCACACGTTGACCACGGAAAAACTACCTTGGTTGATAAAATCATCCATGCCTCAAAAATCTTTCGTGAGAACCAACAGTTTGACGATCTGATCCTAGATAACAATGACTTGGAAAGAGAAAGAGGAATCACCATCCTTTCCAAAAACGTATCTGTTCGTTACAAAGACCATAAAATCAACATCATTGACACCCCAGGTCACGCCGATTTCGGTGGTGAAGTGGAGCGTGTATTGAAAATGGCCGACGGGGTAATCCTTTTGGTGGATGCCTTTGAAGGTCCAATGCCGCAGACAAGATTCGTATTGGGCAAAGCCCTTGACCTTGGCCTTACCCCTATCGTAGTGGTAAACAAGGTGGATAAAGAAAACTGCCGTCCTGACGAAGTACACGAGTCTGTATTCGACTTGATGTTCAACCTGGACGCAACTGAAGAGCAATTGGATTTCGTAACCATGTATGGTTCTGCGAAAAACAACTGGATGGGCCCTGACTGGAAAACACAGACAGATTCAATCCTTCCCCTATTGGATGCCATCATCGAGCACATCCCTGAGCCAAAAATCGAAGAAGGTTCCCTTCAGATGCAGATCACTTCCTTGGATTACTCCAACTTCGTAGGTAGAATTGCCATCGGTAGAGTTAAGAGAGGCACCATCACTGAAGGCGCACAAATCTCCCTTTGCAAAGCTGACGGCAGCATCAAGAAAGTAAAAGTAAAAGAACTTCACGTATTCGAAGGTCTTGGAAAACATAAAGTAACTGAAGTAAATGCCGGTGACATCTGTGCGGTGACAGGTATTGAAGATTTCGAAATTGGAGATACACTTGCAGCATTGGAGAATCCTGAGCCGCTTCCAAGAATTTCCATCGATGAGCCTACGATGAACATGTTGTTTACCATCAACAACTCTCCGTTCTTCGGCAAAGAAGGTAAATTCGTAACTTCCCGACACTTGAGAGATAGACTTTTCAAGGAAATGGAGAAAAACCTTGCCCTAAGAGTTGAGCCTACTGATAACGAGGACAAGTTCTTGGTTTACGGTAGAGGTATTCTTCACTTGTCAGTCTTGATCGAAACGATGAGAAGAGAAGGTTACGAACTTCAGGTAGGACAACCTCAAGTGATCTTCAAAGAAGAAGACGGTCAGAAACTTGAGCCAATCGAAACCTTGGTAGTGGATGTACCTGAGACGACTGCTGGTAAAGTGATCGAATTGGCTACCCAGAGAAAAGGCGAACTTTTGATCATGGAGCCAAAAGGTGATCTTCAGCACTTGGAATTCAGAATTCCTTCTAGAGGTTTGATCGGATTGAGAAACAACGTGTTGACAGCCACTCAAGGAGAAGCGATCATGAACCACAGGTTCTCAGCCTACGAGCCTTTCAAAGGTGCTATCCCAGGCAGAATAAACGGTTCTATCATCTCTATGGAAGGTGGACAGTGTACTGCTTATGCTATTGACAAACTTCAGGATAGAGGTGTATTCTTCGTGGATCCAGGAGAAGAGCTTTACGGCGGTCAGGTTATCGGAGAGCACAGCCGTGACAATGACATCGTGGTAAACGTACAAAAAGGTAAGAAATTGACAAACATGAGAGCTTCTGGTTCTGATGACAACACCAAGATCGCGCCTGCTAAGAAATTCTCTTTGGAAGAGGCCATGGAATACATCCAAAAGGATGAGTACCTTGAAATCACTCCAAAAACCATCCGTATGAGAAAAATCTATTTGGATGAGAATGAGAGAAACAGAATGGCTAAGCAAATGAGCTAATAGAAGACGGGATACGGAAGACCGTGAACCGAAACCGGGAGACCGAATTAATGAAACTCCCCAGCAGAAATGTTGGGGAGTTTTTTTTTGACTTAGCTTATGGCTATTTTACACAAACTTTTCAAAAAACGATCATGAAATTTTACACCCTATTGCTTTTCACACTATTTGCCGCCAGCTCATCATTTGCACAAGACCATTCTGCCCTTGAAAAAATCTTCGAAGACTATCAGGGTGAGCATCCCGGAGCCTCTGTTGCCATCATCAAAGAAGGGGAGTTTATATACCAAGAGGGCTTTGGCCTGGCCAACCTGGAGTTGGGCCAAAAGGTAGATTCCAAAACCAACTTTAGACTGGCCTCCATATCAAAACAATTTACCACAACAGCTATCCTGCAATTGGCTGATCAGGATAAAGTCAACTTGTCATGGACGCTGGATGAGGTCTTTGAGGATTTTCCGGACTATGGGAAAAACATCAAAATCTACCACCTGCTCAACCACACTTCAGGGCTTTGGGATTATGAGGAGTTCGTTCCGGATACAGCAATGAACCACCAAATTATGGACGATGGCGTACTGGATCTGATCAGACAACAGGAAAAAGTATATTTCCTTGCCGGAGAAGAGTATCGTTATAGTAATACCGGTTATGCCTTATTAGCGCTTATTGTGGAAAAATACAGCGAAATGAGCTTTCCCGATTATTTGGAAAAGAATATATTTCAGCCCCTGGACATGAGTAACACCTTAGCCTATGTTAGAGGCGAAAATGAAGTATTCAACCGAGCTTACGGCTATGACAAAAAGGACGGGAATTGGACAAAAAGAGACCAAAGCAGCACCAGCGCTGTGCTGGGTGATGGAGGAATTTACTCCAATGTTGAGGATTTGTTGAAATGGGACCAGGCATTATACGAGGGAACCGTTTTGTCCAAAGAACTGATCGAGCAAACCTTCACCCAGGGCAAATTGAATAACGAAAAAGAAATTAATTACGGTTTAGGCTGGCATATTAAAAACTGGGAAGGAGAAAAAGTGATGTACCACACAGGAAGCAGCACAAGTTTCAGAAACATTTTCTATAGAATTCCCGCAAAAAACCTCAGCGTCATCATCCTTACCAACAGGAATTTTCCGAATGAATTTGACATGGTGGACCTTGCCGAAGAGGTAGTTGAAAAAGTAAGGGAGGATTAACCTCCCTTTTTTAATTTACTTTGGTGTAATAGAGATTGGGTCCGTCGCAGGGCGCCAATTCATTTATTAATTCTCCTGTATGCATCAAGGTAAAGCTTTCCCCTGTCTGGCTGCCACAGGACTCAACGGTTTCTCCCCCAACTTCAAAACTCAAGGAGTAATAACCCTCTACCTCATCAAGATCCAATTCAGGGTTAGGCTGGGTTCTGCTGTAGGTCCCACTGGCTTCACCGGTAAAACCCGCACGGCCGGATATTTTGGTAAAGCGGTTGTCCGCACCAAAAACATAGGTGGTCTCCCAGAATTCCTCATCCTCCTCATCAAAATCAGCAGGAAATCCTTGATAATCGATTCTGGCAATCCTCCATTCCCCTTCTATGGTCACTCCGGCTGGCACTTCATCATCATTGTTGCAGGCGGTGAAAATCAACCCTACCAATGCAAATAAATATACAATCTTATTCATGCGTAAATTTTTATTGATTTCAGTACATTTTCATTACAAAAACTAAACCCAATTGAACCCAACTAAACAAAAAAAGCCGGAATTGCTTCCGGCTTTAGTATTGATTTTGAAAACCTTACTCTCCCTGAGAAAGAGAATATGCTCTCTCCCCATCAAAAGTATAGAGGTTTTCAGTTTTAATAAAGTCAAAACCAAGCCCTTCTACCTGCTTCAACAAATCCAAAATCTGGGTGTGCGTTACTGCATCCTGATTGGAAGTCAAGAATCTACATCTCCAATGATCGGTGCAAAAAGTCTCTTTCATTCCTCCAGGATAAACTTTTACGCCTCTATTGGTAATCAATTGTAGTTTCAAACCATCGGCATCGGCTTTTCTAAGTTTGTCACCAAGTGCATTTGGATCTCTGCCTTCCTCATCCCACTCCACAAAGACATCCACGCCAATAAGCTCTTTTTTGGCCTTATCTTTCTTGGTCACTTTGATGTTCATAGGTTCTGTCGCAGACTTGTCAAATGCAACCTCAGCCATATTTTGTGGCTTTTGCCCCAACCTATCGATGATAGCCTGAGCAAATTCCTGCGTTCCGGCCTTCTTGGAAGAAAGACCTTCTTGATAAATATCGCCGGTATGGATACCGTCCTCCAAAGTTCTCATCCAAGCATTGGCAATCTTCTCAGCCACATCCGGCTGTCCAATGTGCACCAACATCATGATGGCACCATTCAGCAATCCAGACGGATTAGCCATATCCTTTCCTGCTATATCAGGAGCAGAACCATGGATTGCCTCAAACATCGCCACTTCCTCGCCTACGTTAGCAGAACCCCCAAGACCTACCGATCCAGTCACCTGAGCGGCAATATCAGAAATGATATCACCGTATAGGTTGAGAGTAACGATTACGTCAAACATTTCAGGTCTTTCAGCAATCAGGGCTGACCCGATATCAATGATTTTATGATCTGTTTCGATGTCTGGGTACTCCTTGGCTACTTCATTGAAAGTTTTGTGGAAAAGACCGTCGGCCAACTTCATGATGTTGTCCTTGGTCATACAGGTCACCTTCTTACGTCCGTATTTTTTTGCATATTCAAATGCATATCGGATGATTTTCTCAGAACCCGGTCTGGAGATAAGCTTCAAGCTTTGCACCACTTCCTGAGTCTGGCGGTGCTCAATCCCAGAGTATAGATCTTCCTCATTTTCACGGATGATCACCAAATCAGTTTTTGGGTAATGCGTTTTGATGTAAGGAGAATAGGCCTTACATGGTCTCACATTGGCAAAAAGTCCGAAAGAGGTTCTAGTGGTAACGTTCAAACTCTTGAAACCACCACCTTGTGGGGTAGTAATCGGGGCTTTTAGAAAAATCTTTGTTTCCTTTAGAGATTCAAAAGCACTCGGCTCCATGCCTGAGCTAATCCCTTTCAAATAAACCTGCTCACCAATTTCAATGACATCAGTTTCAATTTGAGCGCCGGCTGCCTCAAGGATGTTGAGGGTGGCTTTCATAATCTCTGGTCCAATACCATCTCCGTAGGCTACGGTTATTTTTCTTTTAGAAGACATATATATGTATTTGGTTATCGATTTATTTTGAGTTACACAAAAATAGAAAAAAAAGGCAGACTTCAGGAGCCACCTATCATAATTTAGCAACACTCCACCTATTAATTAGGTTGGTTTTTAAGCTAATAAAAATCAAGACAATAATGGTTTTGGCAATCATTTTTGGTTTGTTTGCTTTGTGATTGCCTTACGTACTTGTATATTTGAAGCTCAACATTAAAAACGACTAATGGCTGAATCTACAAACGTCCACACCGAGAATAAAGGTGGGATACTTTTTATAACCATACAGAGGGAATCAAAGCTTAACGCTTTAAATTTTGACACCCTTGATGAAATCAAAAACATTTTTGACGAGGTCAACGACAACCGCGACATCAAAGCCGTGATCATCACCGGAGCCGGTGAGAAAGCTTTTGTGGCTGGTGCTGACATCAGCGAGATCGCCGAACTCAGCGAGGTAAACGCCCGCAAGTTTGCCGAAAACGGCCAGGAAATCTTCCAGATGATCGAATCCTGCCACAAGCCTGTCATCGCCGTGGTAAACGGTTTTGCACTAGGCGGCGGATGTGAACTAGCCATGGCCTGCCATATGAGAATCGCCACTGCCAATGCCAAATTTGGCCAACCTGAAGTAAATCTGGGTATTATCCCGGGATATGGTGGCACGCAGAGACTTACCATCCTAATCGGAAGAGGAAAAGCCAACGAGCTGATGATGACCGGTGACATGATTGGCGCTGAAGAAGCCCGCACCTTAGGCTTGGTAAACCATGTGGCTACCAACAAGGAAGAAGCCATCCAAAAAGCCGAAGCTCTTTTGGGCAAAATCATGGAAAAGGCTCCTTTGGCCATCGGGATGATTGTGGACTGCGTGAATGCCGTCTACAGCAATGAAGAGGACGGCTACCTCATCGAGGCTAACAGCTTTGCGAGATGCGTCAAATCGGATGATTTTGCAGAAGGCACTTCCGCCTTTTTGGATAAAAGAAAACCAGAATTCAAAGGGGAGTAAGTCCCCTTTTTTTATTTTTGGCCCATGAGTCAACTGAAAAAGCTAGCAGGCCAGACGGCCGTGTACGGGATCAGCAGCATTCTGGGCAAGGTTATCAACTTTTTCCTTATCCCCATCTATACCGCTTACCTCCCAAAGGAGGACGTGGGGGCTTTTACCAACATTTATGCTGCCATAGCTTTTCTGAATATCATCTTCACCTATGGCATGGAGACTTCCTATTTCAGGTTTTCTACCGGAAAAGGACTTGACCCAAACCGGGTTTTCTCCAATGTGCAGTCACTGATCCTGACCACCTCCCTATCGCTGGGAGCACTGTTGTTTTTATCAGCCGACTACATTGCCAACCTGATGGATTATCCCGGGCAGGGATATTTGTTCCAATGGGTGGCCCTGATCCTTACCATTGATGCGGTACTGGCCATTCCTTTTGCCAAACTAAGAGCCGAAAACCGCGCATTGACCTTTGCTCTGATCAAGCTTTTCAATATCGGCTTAAACGTTGGGTTCAACCTGCTGCTTATAGTATTTTCCTACCACGTTTTCACCGGAGACCTCTTGCCCCAACTTCAGCCGGTGGTAGCCAAATACTACAGTCCAGATAAAGGCATTGAATATATTTTGCTGGCCAACCTTTTGGCCAACGCCCTAGTGGTACCTTTGATGCTCTTCATAATCGGGAGATTCAGACTTCGCTTTGAAAAGGAAATCTTGCAACCTATGTGGCACTATGCGGTCCCTCTTTTATTCATGGGTCTGGCAGGAGTTACTAATGAGGTTTTCTCCAGGTTACTGTTTGAATATGTTCTTCCAGATGATTTATATCCGCATCTTTCTCCCAGAGAAGCGGGCGGTATTTTCGGGGCCACGTTTAAGCTTGCCATCTTTATGAACCTGATCATCCAGGCGTTCAAGTTTGCCGCTGAACCCTTCTTTTTCAACCAATCCCAGGACAAAAACAGTCCAGCCCTCTTTGCCAAAGTCATGCATTGGTTTGTGATTTTCTGCACCACCCTGATGATTGCCGTGGCGGTTAACCTCAATTGGATTGGCCCCATGATATTACGTGGCGAAGGATATATGATCGCCTTGGATATCGTACCTGTGCTGCTGGTGGGTTACCTCTTCCTGGGCATCTATTATAATCTCAGTATATGGTTTAAGCTGACTGACCAAACCAAATACAGCTTTTACATAACTATGCTTGGGGCTATTATAACGGTGTTAGTGATCGTTTTGGCAGTTCCCGTGCTTGGTTTTATGGGCGGGGCACTGAGCACGCTTGCCTGTTATCTTTCCATGACGGTGGTCTGTTATTATTTTGGTCAGAAGTACTACCCTATCCCCTACCAAACCGGTAGAGACCTGACTTATATAGTGGTCGCCATTATTTTGAGTTACGCTGGTTTCTACCTCAGTTTTGACAATTTTATTCTGACGTTCTTGGCTCAAAACTCATTTATCCTCCTGTTTTTGGTAATGGTTGCCCTTTTGGAAAAAAAGGAATTATATTTAATCGTTAAAAACTTAAAGAAATAAACCGATGATCATAAAAGTAATCAACAATTCCGGTCATGACTTACCCCAATACCAGACCGAGCTTTCCGCAGGACTGGATCTAAGGGCGCATCTTGCAACTCCGGTAACGATAAAGCCTTTGGAAAGACAACTGATCGGCACCGGATTGTTTATCGAATTACCGGCCGGGTATGAGGCCCAAATCAGACCTAGAAGCGGTCTGGCCTACAAACACGGGTTGACAGTCCTCAACACTCCAGGTACCATTGATGCAGACTACAGAGGTGAAGTGAAGGTTTTGCTGGTCAATTTGTCCAATGAAGATTTTACCGTTCAAAATGGGGAGCGTATCGCCCAGATGGTGGTGGCCAAACACGAGCAGATCAAGTGGGAAGCGGCCGAAATTCTTTCCGATACCGAAAGAGGTGCTGGGGGCTACGGCAGCACCGGCAAGGGATAAATGTTATAAAACTTTAACAGAGTGCCTCCTAATCAAAACTGAACCAAAAAGGTACTAAATTTGTAACCGAAAAGGACAGGAGGCATTCCAGCATCCAGCCTCGGCCAATTATTGCATATGAACTTATTCCAGAATAACATTTCAAAAGCCGTTTTGACCCTCAGCATCGCCTGTTTTTTAGGGGTTGGAGACACTTTTGCCCAAGAAAAACTGAGCCGCAAAGAGCGTAAGGAGTTAGACAAAAATGTCAAAGGTGACCGCCTGTTTGTAGAAGGACAGCGCTATATGATGCTGGAGGAGTACGACAAGGCCTATTTCTATTTTGGCAAAGCCCAAGAGCTAAAACCGAATGAGCCTGCTATCAAATTCAAGATGGCTGAAATCCTGGCCCGTGCAAATGACACCGACAAGGCGCTTGAACTTGGAAAAGAAGCCATTGAACTGGATCCCGGAAACAAATATTATAATCTGCTGATTGCGGAAGTTTATAAAAAGAAAAACAAGCCTGCCCAAGCCGCAGAGGTTTTACAGGGCTTGATGGACAGCTCTGATGACAATCAGCACTACATACTTGAGCTTGCCTCCCTATACCTGACAGCACAGGATTTCGACAATGCTTTGTCCGCATTGGACCAAGCCGAGGAATATTATGGGGTGGTCGAGCAGCTTACAGTGCAAAAGCAGCGTATTTATCTGAGGAAAAACAACCTCAATAAAGCCATTGAGGAAGGAGAAAAACTAATTGAAGCCCACCCGGGCAACAGCTCCTACGTTTTGGCGCTGGTAGAAATCCTTTTCAACAACGGCAAAGGAAATGAGGCCTTGGCATTGGTTGAAGAATCTTTGGAAACTTACCCCCAACAGCCCGAACTTCAAATGGCAGCCTTTACCCTTTATAAGGAAAGAGGAGAGCGGGAAAAAGCCAATGAATACCTGCGAACAGCGTTTGAGAGTCCTGAGTTGGAAGGAGAAGTGAAAGCGAAAGCTTTTGCCGAGCTCATGCAGGAATTTAGAACTGATGACAGAGAGCAGCTTCTCCAGGAGCTGGAAGGCCATATGGTCAGCCTGCACCCCAATGATGCCGATGTGCAGACCGTATTGGGGGACCGTGAGCTGTTTGCCGGCAATAATGAAAAAGCTCTTCAATATTACCAGCAGTCCATTTCCATCAAGCCGGACAATGCCCATGCGCTACAAAGTGTCATTACTCTGAAGTTTGAAATGGACCAGGATTTCGAAGCTATCGAAAAATATACAGAAATCGGGGTGGATGAATTTTCTGACAGGGCTGAGTTCTGGTTTTTTGATGGTACGGCTAAGGCGGCACAGAAAAAACATGAGGAAGCTAAAGAAAGCCTAGAGCAGGCTGACAAGTTGAACCGAGGCAGAAACAAACAGCTTTCTCAACTCATTTATGGCCAACTGGGGGATACTTACCACAGCTTGGGTGAGCAGGAAAAAGCCTATGAATTTTATGACAAAGGATTGGAGATCAACCCCAATGATGAGCATATTTTAAATAATTACGCCTACTTCCTTTCCCTTTCCAAGTCAAAACTGGATAAGGCCAAGCAGATGTCAGAGAAGCTGGTCAGGAAATTCCCGGACAATTCCACCTACTTGGATACCCATGCCTGGGTTCTTTTCCAGCTAGAGGAGTTTGACCAGGCCAAAAACTACATGGAAAAAGCCTTAGCGGCTGATGATTCCCCTAGTGGCATCATGTACGAGCATTATGGAGACATCCTCTATCAGTTGGGCCAGAAATCAGAAGCCCTGAAATATTGGAAAAAAGCAGAAGGCAAGGAAGAAGTGACCGAATTATTGGCCCAAAAAATCAAGAACAAGCAATATTATGAATAAGCTTTCAGGATTGGTCTTGATAGCCGGGATTTTGCTGACCTTTGGTTGTGCCAAAAGACCGGTGCTGTACTCCTCCGACGAGATCATGGAAGAGTTTAACCCGGAATATTTAGAATACGAGTATTTGAGCGCCCGAGCCAGAATCGTGCTGGAAGAGCCAAACGGTAAAACGACCCGTGGCACCATGAATTTGCGCGCCAAAAAAGATAGTGCACTTTGGTTTAGCATCACCCCAGGCCTAGGCATTGAAGCTGCCAGAGGCTTGATTACCCGTGAGGAAATCCGTCTCAAAGACCGCATAAACGGCAACTCGGTGGACCTTTCCTATGAGGAGTTTGAGGAGAAATATGGCATCAAGCTTTCCTTGGAACTGTTCCAAAACATCCTTTTTGCCAATATTCCCCATGAATTCAGCTATCGCGACCGGTTACTTCGGATTGGGCAGAATTTTGAATTGGACCAAATGAGGGATTATATACAGTACCATTCCAAGGTGGATGTAAGCCATGGGAAAGTCACTTCCATGGAAACTACCTCCCGCTCCCACCCTGGCAAGATTTCGGCATTTTATCCTGAATTTAAAGACCTGGAGAGCCAACCATTTGCTCATAGAGTATTACTTATAATGATGCTCGAAAGCCCCGATGGCAATGGAATTCAAGAAACAACCGTTAACTTAGAAGTGAATCGGGTAGAATTGCTGGATGAACCATTAAGTTTCCCTTATAATTATTAAATAGAATGCCGCTAAGAAGTTTTTTCAAGTTTATCATAATTATCGGGTTAATTGTTTTAGGAAACCAATCGGTAACAGTGGCTCAAACCACTAAAAAATCAAGAGCACAGCTGGAAAAGGAAAAATCTGAAGTCCAAAAGCGTCTTCAGGAATTTGACCGTATCCTCAAGCAGACATCCACCAGGCGCCAAGCCAGCATGGGTGAGCTCAATGCCGTTAACAAAAAACTTGAAACCCAAACGGCCTATATTTCTACCATCAACAAAGAGGTTAATCTCCTCAACAGGGAAATCCGGGAGACCGAACAGAAGATCAAGTCCCTTCACAACGACCTGAAGAACCTTAAAGAGGAATATGCCTCCATGGTGTACACCTCTTCCAAACTGAACAGCGGGGTGACTGTGCTTACCTTTGTGTTTAGCTCATCGACATTCAAACAATTCTATATGCGCTTGAGATACCTCAAGCAATATAGCGATGCACGAAAAAAGCAGGTGGAGCAAATTGAGAAAGTCAACCAGCAACTGCTAGCCCAACAGGGTCAGTTAGAAAATAAAAAAGAGGAAAAGCAGGTAGTACTGCGAAAAGAACAAGAGCAGAAAAGAGCTTTGGACCTTTTGAAGAAGGAGCAGCAATCAATTGTCAATTCCCTTGCACAGAAAGAAGAGGAAATCAAAAAAGACATCGCCGCACATAAAAAACAGCAGGAAGAACTCAACCGCTTGATCACAAGGGTAATTGAGGAGGAAATCAGACTGGCTGAGGCAGAGGCCAAGAAAAAGGACAGCAAGGCTACCAAATCAACTGGTTCCAGCCTTCCTATGACACCGGAAGCCGCAGCGCTTTCCAGCAACTTTGCAGGAAACAAGGGCAACATTCCATGGCCGGTAGAAAAAGGTTTTATCTCCAAGAGATACGGTACTTACCCCCACCCTACCCTAAAAGGGATTACAGAGACTAATGATGGTGTGGATATCCAGACCAACAATGACGAGCCGGTAAGAGCTGTATTCGATGGCGTGGTCACCAAAATCACCACTGTACCTGGAATGGGCGGCACCGTCATCATCAAACATGGAGAATACTACACCATGTATAGCCGCTTAAAGACCATTAGTGTAAAATCCGGAGAATCAGTGAAAGCCCGCTCTCCCATAGGTACGGTACACACCAATTCGTCCAATGGCGTCTCAGAAGTGCATTTCCAAACCTGGAAAGGGCTTCAAGTGATGGACCCAACCATTTGGTTATCTAAAAAATAATGCGCAGAATTTCGTATATTTAAAAAAAAGATAGAGAACTGTAAGTATTTCCTTTGTGTTGAAATACCACTGTGATATCTTTGCAATCAATTATAAACCATAAATTTACTTATCATGATGATGACATTGGGTTTCTTACCAAATATAGGAGGCGGTTCACTAATCTTGATCTTTCTAGTGATCGTGCTTCTGTTCGGAGCAAAAAGAATCCCTGAATTGGCGCGAGGCTTGGGTAGAGGTATTAGAGAGTTTAAGGATGCGACCAAGGAAATTCAGGATGATTTAGAGGACGGTCTAAAAGACAAAAGAAAAGACTAAAAGCAAAAGCAGCATACATTGGAAAAATTTCTTTCATTTGACGAAATAAAGAAATCGTTAGAAAATCGGGAAACCGATTGCAAATCGATTGTCAATTATTACCTCAACAATATTAAAACGAAGGCGCATCTCAACGCCTTCGTTGAAGTTTATGAGCAATCCGCTTTGCAAAAAGCCGAAGAGATTGACCAAAAACTTGCACTTGGGAAAGCCGGAAAACTGGCTGGTATGGTATTGGGCATCAAAGATGTGCTCTGCCTCGCAGGACACACGGTCAATGCTTCCAGCAAAATTCTTGAGGGCTTTGAATCCCAGTTTACCTCCACAGCCGTTCAGCGACTTATCGACCAGGATGCCATTATCATCGGCCGCCTGAACTGTGATGAGTTTGGCATGGGCTCTTCCAATGAAAACACCGTTCACGGCAAAGTGCTTAATGACCTGGACAACACCAGGGTCCCTGGGGGTTCTTCCGGTGGATCAGCTGTAGCCGTTCAGGCAAACCTTTGTACCGTATCCCTGGGCACCGACACTGGTGGATCGGTAAGGCAACCTGCCGCCTTCACCGGGCTGGTGGGCACCAAGCCAACCTACAGCCGTGTTTCCCGACATGGCCTGATAGCTTATGCCTCTTCTTTTGACACCATAGGCGTGTTTAGCCGCAATGTCAAGGACAATGCCCGCGTGATGGAAACCATCGCCGGACCGGATGATTTTGACAGCACCGCTTCCAGAAAACCTGTTCCTAATTACAGCGAATTATTGCATTTCGGAAAGCCTGTAAAAATCGCCTATCTCAAAGAAACCATCAATTCCAGCGCTTTACAACCTAAAATCAAGGAAAACACCCTGGAAGTACTTGATAGGTTGAAAAAAGAAGGGCATGAAGTGGATGAAGTAAACTTCCCTTTGCTTGATTATGTGTTGCCGACTTACTATATTTTGACTACTGCAGAAGCAAGTTCTAACCTTTCGCGATTTGATGGCGTGAAATTTGGTTACAGAACTCCTAACGCTTACAACTTGGAGAGTATGTACAAGTTAACCAGATCAGAAGGGTTTGGAGAGGAAGTCAAGAGACGTATTATGTTAGGGACTTTTGTTTTGAGTGCTAGCTATTATGACGCCTATTTTACCAAGGCGCAGAAAGTTAGACGATTGATTAAGAATTTTACGGAGGACCTCTTAAATAAATATGACTACATCATTATGCCGACTACGCCTACCACGGCGTTTAAGTTTGGCGAGCATAGCAATGACCCTGTAGCCATGTATTTGGAGGATTTGTTTACCGTACAGGCATCTGTTTCAGGAGTGCCAGCCATATCCATTCCCAATGGCAAGGATGAAAAAGGCCTTCCGATTGGGCTTCAGATAATGGCCAACTCCTTCAAAGAGGCAGATTTATATGCATTTGCAGAGTATTTGTCAGCTTCGAATTAAATTAACACAGTACTGATTATGAAAAATTTGTTTAAAATCTTCGTTTTAGGCTTATTGCTAAACGCCATTTATTTTTCTAAGGCACATAGTCAGGAATTGTTGGAAATCCTTAACCAATCCGAGCCTGAGGAGGAAGAGGAAATGATATATCCGGTATATGATTACGAGCATATACCGGACTTTACCTATGATCAGGTAAAACAAAAAATCAAGAAAATGGACACGGATATGCCCTTCGAGTTGAACGAAAGGATTTATGGGTTCATTGATTACTTTACGGTAAGAAACCGTTCTTACACCAAAATGGTCCTTGAGAGAAAGGACACCTATTTCCCCCTTTTTGAAGAAGCCCTTGCCCGTCACAATATGCCTGACGACATCAAGTTTTTGGCTATCATCGAGTCCGGGCTCAACCCAAAAGCCCGCTCCAGAGTTGGCGCAATGGGTTTATGGCAGTTTATGCCAGCCACCGGCAGAATGTTCAACATGCATGCTACGCAAGATATCGATGAACGCATGGATCCAGAGCTGTCCACCGAAGCGGCCGCAAAGTATTTAAAATCCCTACACAAAATGTTTGGCAACTGGGAGCTTGCCCTTGCTGCCTATAACTGTGGCCCTGGAAATGTAAGAAAAGCCATCAGAAAATCAGGAGGAAAAACCACCTTCTGGGGTGTATATGACTTCCTTCCGAAAGAAACCCGTGGGTATGTACCCCAATTCCAAGCCATGATGTATGTCCTTCGCCATGCAGATGACCATAATTTGATTTTGGAAGATGCTGCATTCCCTATTGCCTTTGAGCGCATCAAATTTGAGAAGTCCATGGATTTGGAACAATTTGCCGGAATCACAGGCATTTGTATTGAAGATTTGGACCATCTGAATCCATCCATTCTTGATCGAAGAATCCCAGAAAGCCACAAGCATTTTGCTTTAAAAGTTCCAAAGGCAAAGGCCCAGTACATCGCCGAAAACCAACACTGGATCAGTGATAGCCTAAATATCCCCACTGCCAGGCTTGTAGCCATCAAGGAATCTGATTACACCCCACAATCCTCTCTGACCAACGACAGAGTAGCCTACCGTGTGAAATCTGGGGATGCTTTAGGAAAAATAGCGCAGAACCATGGTGTAACCGTTACCAATCTGAAAAACTGGAACAACCTTTCTTCCAACACAATACGAATAGGCCAGGTGCTTTATATTTATCCAAAAGGCAATACTGCCTTCAGCCGAAATCTGGCAAGCAGCGAAACGCCAACGAGCAGCTCCTCGAGCAATGCTTTTGACGCTTCCTCCAAAACCTACACCGTACAGCCTGGGGACTCATTATGGCTGATTTCCCGCAAGCTTGATGGGGTCACCATTGACCAGATCAAGAAGCTCAACAATCTGAACAACAATTCCATCAAACCGGGCCAAAAGCTTATCATTGGTTAATTAAGATCATTTAACTAAGTTATTAAGCCTTCTATTTTCCCTTAATTTAAAATTTGCTTAAATTGTAGGGTTAATCATCCATTTATACTCAAAATGATATTAAGAAGAATAATCCTGAGCCTTTCGCTCATTGCATCTGCTTTGTTTATATTTTCATGTGAAGGAGATGACGAAGGGGGCAACGGCTCATCCAATAAACCAAAAGCCCGTGGTGCCATAGGAGAAATACTAGTCGTAATTGACTCCACCAAATGGCAGGGCCCTGCCGGGGAAGCAGTAAGAGAAGTTTTCCAAGAAGACATAAAAGGTATCATGAGGTCTGAAAGACTGTTTTCAGTCCGAAGAGTGGACCCCAGATCCATCACCAGGATGCTCAAATTGGCCAATAACATCGTGTATGTAACTTCTTTTGATGATAGAAGCGGTGGTAGCCAAAAAATCAACCAACAGTTCAATGAGGAATCCAGGCAAATGGTAGCCGATGATCCAACCATGTTCATGCTTAGAAGTAAGGATGAGTTTGCAGTGGGTCAGGAAGTGCTTTATCTATTTGGAACCACTGAGAATGATTTGATAAGAAATTTGCGGGAAAACAAATCCAAGCTGCAGAACCTTTTTCAGGTAAGAGAAAGGGAAAGACTAGGTAGAACAATATTAAAGAGAAAAAGCGGGGAGCTTTCGAGACTGGGGCAGGACAAGTTTGACATCAACCTCAACATCCCGGCATCCTACCAGTTGGTAAAGGATGAGAACAATTTTATATGGGCCAGGCAACCCACCCCTACAGCTGACAGGCCTGACATCAGTCTGTTTTTCTACCAGACGGATTATAAGTCAGAAGACCAATTATTCCCAGAAAATCTGGTCGAATTTAGGAATAGCATTACTAGAAACCATATCTTTGGGGACCCAAATAACAGGGAATCCTATTTGGTCACCGAGCGCCGTGAGGAACCACCGCTGTTCAACAATTTCAACATCCAAGGCAATTATGCTGTGGAAATGAGAGGCTCTTGGCGAACCAACACCTACAGCATGGGTGGCTCATTTTTGAGCTACATTGTGGTGGATGAGAAAAAAGGGAAGATCTATTATATGGAGGGTTTTGTCTATTATCCCAACGAAGCCCACAGGGAGTCGTTGAGAGAGATCGAAACCATATTGTTGGCCACTGAATTTCCCAATGTGGAAGAGGCCGATTAAGCAGCACAAACCAACAAACCTTTTATGGCTATTAAAATCAGAAAAGAAGATGCCCTCAATTACCACACCCAGGGTAAGGCAGGCAAAATTGAAGTAATCCCCACCAAACCCCTATCAAGCCAGTTGGATCTGGCTTTAGCTTACTCCCCCGGCGTGGCGGAACCTTGCAACGAAATTGCTGAAGATAAAGAAAACGTATATAAATATACTGCCAAAGGCAACCTGGTTGCCGTAATTTCCAACGGTACCGCAGTACTAGGTCTGGGGGATATAGGTCCCGAAGCATCCAAGCCTGTAATGGAGGGTAAAGGCGTCTTGTTCAAGAAATTTGCCGGTATCGATGTATTCGATATTGAAATCGACGAAAAAGATCCTCAAAAACTTATCCAGATCATCAAGTCCCTTGAGCCCACTTTTGGTGGGGTAAACCTTGAAGACATCAAAGCCCCGGAATGTTTTGTGATTGAGCAAACCCTCAAGGAGCAGATGAAGATTCCTGTGATGCATGATGACCAGCACGGCACAGCCATCATCTCAGGAGCAGCCTTATTGAACGCCCTTGAACTGGTAGGCAAGAAAATCGAAGATATCAAATTGGTCGTAAACGGTGCAGGAGCATCCGCCGTTTCTTGTACCCGTTTTTACATGTCACTGGGTGTGAAGAGAGAAAACGTGGTCATGTGTGACAAAGAAGGTGTGATCCGTAACGACCGTCAGGGATTGGATGCCATCAAGCAGGAATTCAGCACTGGCAGGGACATAAATACTTTGACAGATGCATTGAATGATGCGGACGTATTCCTTGGTCTATCCGCCGGAAACATTGTTTCTCAAGATCAGATTCGCCAAATGGCACCAAATCCCATTGTATTTGCATTAGCCAATCCTAACCCGGAGATTCCTTACGAATTGGCCATCGAGGCACGCGAGGACATCATCATGGCTACAGGCCGATCCGACCACCCTAACCAAGTGAACAATGTATTGGGCTTCCCTTACATTTTCCGTGGGGCACTGGACGTGAGAGCCACTGCAATCAATGAAGAAATGAAATTGGCTGCGGCTAAAGCTATCGCTAAATTAGCCAAGGAGCCTGTTCCGGATATTGTAAATAAGGCCTATGGTGACAGCAAGATTAGCTTTGGTACTATGTACCTCATTCCCAAGCCGCTTGACCCAAGGTTGATCACCACCATCGCCCCTGCCGTAGCCAAAGCCGCTATGGATTCAGGTGTAGCCAAAAACCCAATTAAGGATTGGACAGCTTACGAACTTGAACTTCAGGAAAGAATCGGTATCGACCAACGATTGATGTCAAGAGTTATCTCTAGAGCGCGGAAAAACCCTAAGCGCATTGTATTTGCCGAAGCTGATAACATCAAGATCCTTAAGGCTGCCCAAATTATTCAAGATGAGAATATTGCCATCCCGGTACTTTTGGGTAACAGTACAACAATTAAGCAGCTGATTGAGGAGCATTCACTGGACTTACAAAATGCCCTGATTATCGATCCATTTGAGGATGATGCCAAAATCGACCATTTCAGCAGAATTCTTTATGAAAAACGTAAGCGAAAAGGCATCACCCCCCATGAGGCCAAAAAGCTGATGAGGGAGAGGAATTACTTCGGGGCCATGATGGTGGAAATGGGAGAAGCTGATGCTTTGATCTCAGGTCTTACCAAAGACTATCCAAAAACCATCCTTCCTGCCCTTCATGTAATTGGAGTAAAAGAAGGCGTGGACAGGGTAGCGGGTATGTACATTATGAACACCAACAAAGGTCCTTACTTCTTTGCTGACACTACGGTAAATGTAAATCCATCTGCACATGAACTTGTAGAAATCATCGGTTTGACCGCCAATGCGGTTAGATTCTTCGATATCGAGCCAAGAGTTGCGGTGCTATCCTATTCTAACTTTGGTTCTGCCAAAGGTGATGTGCCTACCAAAACTGCACTGGCCACCAAAATGGCTAAGGAGCAGTTCCCAGACTTGATCATCGAGGGAGAAATGCAGGCCAACGTAGCCATCAACGAGGAAATCCAACAGGAAAACTATCCCTTCAGTGCAATGGCACAGAAAAAGGCTAACACCCTGGTGTTTCCTGACCTAAGTGCTGGTAACATTGCTTACAAGCTACTTTCCGAACTCGGAAATGCGGAAGCAATCGGACCAATCCTTTTGGGTATGAACAAACCTGTACACATCCTTCAGCTGGGAAGCTCTATCCGTGATATCGTAAACATGGTGGCAATAGCAGTAGTGGATGCCCAAACACAAAATCAATCATGATTGCATATTTGAAAGGCAAACTTGCCTACAAGGATCCCACGTTTGTCATCATAGATGTCAACGGGATCGGCTACGAGGTAAAGATTAGCCTTACTACATATTCAAAAATTAAAGATGAGGAGCAAATTTTGCTCCTCACTTATTTGCATGTCAAAGAGGACGCCCAAGTTCTGTATGGTTTTAAGGAAGAGGCAGAAAAGAAGCTGTTTCTTCTGCTAATATCGATCAGTGGCGTCGGCCCCAATACCGGCCTGATGATTCTGTCTTCTCTTCATTCTGAAGAACTTGAATATGCGATAGCCAATGGCGACCATCAAACCATCCAACGGGTTAAAGGTGTCGGTGCCAAAACGGCTCAAAGAATTGTATTAGAACTAAAAGACAAGATAAAGAGAGACGCTTTAGGGGATGCGCCAATAACTGGTACTGGATTCCTAAATAGTGGCAATAAAATCAAAAAAGAAGCGTTGCAAGCATTGATAACGTTAGGTTTTCCGAAAGCGACCGCCGAAAAAAATATTGACAAAATCTTAAAAAAAACCGGCCCAGATATTTCTTTGGAAGAATTAATTAAGGCATCTTTAAAGTCCACATAATCTTGGAGAGTACGATTGATTTTTAATAACTCATATTATTTTTCGAGTTTAACCCGAATCCATTTTTCAACAGCAGGGTACATCTTGCTGTTGCTCGTATTTTTTTTACCTGTAAGTTCCGGACACGCCCAACAAGGCCCTGTCATTATTCCTCAAGATACTATTCCTACGGATACTTTACCTTCAAGGTTGGACAGCCTCATTCAACGGCAACAACAGCCGTCATTCCTGTTATGGAACAATTTTAATACCAATCCCCTATTTCCTCCTCAAAATCCCTTGATGAGAAGGCAATCGCCTTTTCTACTTGCCCCCCCTACCCAGAGAGAAGTGCAGGTAGAAATGGACACCACCATGAGGTACCGGATTATGGATCAAGTGGATTCAACAATGGTTGGTCCAGGATACACTTTGGATTTTGATGATTATTCCAAAATGCAGGAGCTAAGGATCAGGCAGGAATATTGGAGAAACCGTTCCCGAGGCCAAGATGGGGAAAGTGCCGTCAGTGGAAGAGGCCTTATCCCTCCTATGACCGTCAGCCCTACTTTTGACAGGTTGTTTGGGGGAAATGAGATCAACATTGTTCCCAACGGAAACGTCAACCTGGACTTTGGCGGGATTTACAGAAGAATCGACAACCCTGCCATCCCCATCCGGCAGCAGAGAAACGGGGGCTTCAACTTTGACCAGCAGATCCAGATGGCGGTCAATGGAACCTTGGGCCAAAAGATGAGAATAGGGGCAAATTTCGACTCCAACAACTCATTTGATTTTCAGAACCAACTGAAAGTGGAATACACTGGCTTTGAGGAAGACATTGTGAAGTCCATCGAAATCGGTAATGTCAGCATGCCGGTTCAAAATAGCTTGATCCAAGGTGCACAGAACCTTTTTGGCGTCAAATCCCAACTGCAGTTCGGTAAACTTTTCATGACCACCGTAGCCTCTACCCAAAGGGGACGAAGGGATGAGATTGTATTGGAAGGGGGAAACCAAGGGCGGCCATTTGAACTGAGAGCTTCAGATTATGATGAAAATAGACACTTTTTCCTAGGGCATTTCTTTAGGGACAATTATGAAAGGTGGCTCAGAGGTTTACCTCAGGTACTTTCAGGAGTAAACATCACCCGTGTGGAAGTTTACATCATGAACCGGGCAAACAACACGGAAACGTTGAGGAATTTCATAGCTTTTACCGACCTTGCAGAGGGTCAAAGGATCCACCGTCCCGACAATCCAAACATCGGAACGGGCAATTCCTCCTCCCCTAACTCCAATGATGCCAACAACCTTTTCAACAACCTTACCCGAAATGGTGCCTACCGTTCATTTGACAATGCCGGTCAGGCAATCGAAAGCGGTCTTGGGTTGACTAGAGGAACCGACTTTGTACAGATCAATGGGGCAAGGAAACTTGCCCAAACAGAATTCACCTTCCACAGAGAGTTGGGATATCTCTCGCTTTTCAGAAAGCTTCAAAACGATGAGGTAGTGGCTGTATCCTACGAATACACCTATAATGGCAGGTCCTATAAGGTGGGTGAACTGAGTGAAGATTACCAAAACAGGCCAGAAAACGAAGTTCTATTCCTAAAGATGCTCCGCCCTGCAAGCATCAACACCAGATTGCCTACGTGGGATCTGATGATGAAAAACATCTATAACCTGAACGCCAACCAAATCCAGCGGGAAGGTTTCCAACTCCAGGTAATCTACCGAGATGACCGAACCGGTCTGGATAACCCCAGCTTACTGGAAGGGCAAAATGTGCGGGATAGACCGCTTATCCGATTAACCGGACTGGATAACCTCAACCCCCAAAATGACCCCCAACCGGATGGCAACTTTGACTTTGTGCCTGGCCTGACCATAATGCCCGAACGGGGTCTTATGGCTTTTCCCGTTTTGGAACCTTTTGGCCAGAGGCTGGAGAGTTTTTTCGAACCAGGCGAGGCAAATCTGGTTGACAAATATGTTTTTGACACCTTGTACCGCACCACTCAAGCTGATGCGGAATTGGTGACTAGACTCAATAAATATTTCATTGTCGGCAGCTTAAATGCCGGGTCAGCATCTGAAATCATGCTGCCCGGCTTAAATATTTCCGAGGGGTCGGTATTGGTGCAGGCGGGAAATATACCATTGACCGAAGGGGTTGATTATACCGTTGATTATAATATTGGACGGGTAATCATTATCAATGAAGGCATTTTGGCTTCAGGAAAGAGGATTACCATCAGTTTTGAAAAAGCCGATCTGGTAAGCTTCCAGACACGAAGTTTGCTGGGTACAAGGTTTGATTATATTTTCAATGATAACCTAACTTTGGGGGGTACCTTTTTATACCTTAACGAACGCCCCAACATCACCAGGATCGCCACCGGCAACGAGACTATCCGTAACAGCATGTGGGGATTGGATGTGAATTATAGTGATGAATCTAGGTTTTTGACCAAACTTACTGACGCATTACCGTTTACTAATACCAAGGAAAAGTCCTTGTTCCAATTCAGCGGGGAATTTGCCCAGCTGCTCCCTGGCACATCCAATCAGGTAAACGGTGAAGGGACTTCATACATTGACGATTTTGAAAATGCAGTAACTCCATTCAGCTTGGGAGCCAACCCCCAAAGCTGGAGCCTGGCAGCCACTCCTGCCACTGACGACAACCGGTTTGACCTCAGCTTCCAATCTGAGGACCGACTTGGCAATGCCTACAGAAGAGCCCGCTTGGCTTGGTACACCATAGATAACGTCTTTTATAGAGAATCAGGCCCTGGTGTTCCTTCCAATATTACTCGCCAGGATAGGCAAAACCATTATGTCAGAAGAGTAATTCCTCAAGAGATATTTAGGGAGAGATTTAGGGATGTTATCATTACCCCGGAGCCCCTTTTTGAAATGGCCTATTTCCCCCATGAGAGAGGGATGTATAATTACAATACAAGCCTTACCCCTGATGGCCTATTGCCCAATCCAAGGCAGAATTATGGGGGTATCACCCGAGCCATTACCTCAGAGGTAGATTTTGACCGGACCAATATTGAGTATATTGAGTTCTGGTTGATGGATCCCTTCATTGGGGGTGAAAATGGTAGAGTGCTGGATGGTATTTTTAATGAGAACAACACCACAGGTGGCCGATTGGTGTTCAACCTTGGTGAAGTGTCAGAAGACATTATCCGTGATGGACGTCATGCCTTCGAAAATGGCCTTCCAGAGGATGGCGATCAATCGCAAACAGTGGTAAATGAATGGGGTCGGATCACAAGACAACAATTCCTCACACCGGCGTTTGACAATTCCCCAGAAGCGCGGGAAAATCAAGACGTGGGTCTGGATGGCCTTAGCAGTGATGAAGAAGCCGCATTCTTTGCCGACCGTTTTATCAACCGATTGAGTGTGGCCGGGGAGGCTTTGCAGGAAATCATCCAGGATCCATCTGCCGATGACTTCCAATATTACCTTGATAACAACTTTGACCAAAATGATGTCAAGATCCTTGAGCGTTACAAGAAGTTCAACGGTATGGAAGGCAATACGCCCATCACTTCCAATGTAAACCTTCCCTATACCCCTTCAGGAAGCAACGTGCCAGACAATGAGGATCTGAATAATGACAACACCATCAATGAGGTAGAAAGCTACTATGAGTACAGCTTGGAGCTGCGCCCATCCGAAATGCGACCAGGTCGAAATTATATCGTGGATGAAGTGACCCACATTGAAAATGGGGAGTCGGTAAACTGGTACCTTTTCCGGATCCCTGTTCGTCAACCGCACCGCACCCAGGGAGATATTTCAGGGTTTAAGTCCATTAGGTTTATGAGAACCTACCTGACCGATTTCGAGCAACCCGTGGTATTGAGAATGACAAAATTCCAACTGGTGGGCAGCCAGTGGAGAACTTTCGAAGAATCACTTTTCCAGAGAGGCTTCGCTGAAATCCCTGAGCCGGACTTGTCCAATTTCAGAGTTGGCGTGGTGAATATCGAGGAAAACGGTCAGGGCAGCGAAAACATGAGCCCCTATGTGCTTCCTCCTGGGTTTACAAGGGACAGGGACAACACCTCCACGGTGGAAAGGCAGCTGAACGAGCAGTCCTTGCAGCTTTGCGTGGACAACCTTGCCGCTAGAGATGCACGGGCGGTTTTCAAAAATGTAAATGAAGACCTTGTCCAGTACGGGAGGTTGAAAATGTTTCTTCATGCTGACAGCGATGATGCTGAAAACGGTGAAATCACGGCTTTTCTGAGACTAGGCACCGATTACACGGATAATTATTATGAGATTGAAGTCCCGCTGATGCTCACTCCTCGCGGAACAAGAGATCCAAGGCAGATATGGCCTTTGGAAAATGAAATTGATATTGCCATCAATGAAATAGTGGGTGTAAAAGCTGAACGTGACCAACAGCGTGTTCCGCAAAACCTGCCTTTTACTGCCCAGATAAGACAATACCGTGTGACTGTGATCGGACGTCCCGAACTGAGTTTTGTACAGGGGATGATGATAGGTATCAAAAATCCTGGCTCCACGGGGGGTGCCAGCCGTTCCATTTGTATTTGGGCCAATGAGTTGAGGGTTACGGACTTCAACAGAAGCTCAGGCTGGGCCGCCAATGCAAGAATGAACGCCCAACTTGCCGATGTGGCGGTGATCAGCTCCTCTATTCGCCACAATACTTTTGGCTTTGGCGGCTTGGAAACTAGACTTTCCCAAAGGGCAAGGGAATCCACGACCCAATATGACATTTCAGCTAATGTGAATGTGGACAAAATACTGCCGGAAGGCTTGGGTATTAGTGTACCCATGTACATCAGCATGGAAAACACCACCACCACACCAGAATTTGATCCTCTTAATGCCGATGTTCCTTTTGAACTAGCCCTCTCCAAATTCCAAACCGAGGAAGAAAGGGAAGCCTATAGGCAGCTGGTTCTTGATCAGGTCAAGCGAAGAAACATTTCTTTCAATAACGTCAGGAAACTCAAACGGAACGAGGATTCCAAAAGCCGTTTCTATGACCTGGAAAACCTGGCTTTTTCCTACTCTTTCGGAACAGTGAGGCAAACCAATATCCGTACGGAAAGCTATGACTGGGAAACCTATCGCGGAAACATCCTATACAACTTCCAGCCCACCCCGGTGGTCATTGAACCGTTCAAAAACATGGGTTTTCTAAGCAGCAAGCACCTGCAGCTCATCCGAGATTTCAATCTAAACCTCACCCCTTCCATGCTTACGGCCAGGTTGGATGTGGATAGAAGCTTTATGCGCACCCAGTATAGAAATGATAGGCTGACTACTGAAGGGGTAGATCCACTCTTCCAAAAAAGCTTTTTCATCAACCGTTTTTATGGTCTAAACTGGGATTTGACTAACAATCTCCGCTTCGATTTCAATAGCCGCATCAATGCCGTGGTAGATGAACCTGAAGGGGATTTGAATACCCAGGCCAAGATGGATTCAGTCCGCATAAATGCATTCAGACTGGGCAGGACGACCAATTACCACCACCAGGCAACCCTGAATTATGCTGTTCCATTGGACAAGTTGCCCGCGACTGATTGGATAAAAGCTGATCTGAGGTATGAGGCTACTTATGCTTGGTTTACGGGAGCTATTGGACAAAGGGATACTTTGGGAAATGTAATTCAAAACACCCGTGACCGAAGTGTCAACGGGAAACTGGATTTTGCGAAGCTGTACAGCAAAAACAAGCGACTGCGGGAAGTAACCGCACCCAGGCGGCCTACCATTCCAGGTAGGCAAAGACAGGAGGAAACCTCCTCGCCGGAAAGCCCTGTGAACAGCCTGCTCAAATTTGCCATGATGGTAAAAGAAGTCAATTTCCGCTATGGAATCGTGGAAGGTACATTCCTGCCTGGCTACATGGAAAACACCGGCCTTTTCGGCATGGACAGAAGCTTCTTGAACCCGGGGCTTGGCTTTGTGATGGGCTCCCAAAATCCGATGGTAAGGTATGATTTGGCCAATCAGGGACTCTTGGCCCCTAGTACCGAGTTAACTCAGACATTTAGGCAGAGTCAAACGATAAACCTCCAGGTGAATGCCTTAATAGAACCCATAAGGGATTTTAGAATAAACCTGGACGCAAGAAAAAGAGAAATGGGTGAATACAATGAGATTTTCAGAAGGGATGAACTCTTTGACAACGAATATTTATCCATCAATCCAAACAGAATAGGTGCATATAGCATAAGTTACAGTTTGATTCGGACTGCTTTTGCGAGTGATGATAGGCAAAACAACAGTCCTTTGTTTAGGAGATTTGAAGAATACCGCTCTGTGATTCAGCAAAGGCTGGCAGCCCAAAACCCTTCCGGAGAGTACCAACTCAACGGTCAGGATGTTTTGATCCCATCCTTCCTTGCCGCCTATTCTGGTCAGGATGTTAACGATATCGGACTCTCCCCTTTCCCTAAAATTCCTATACCCAACTGGAGAGTGGAATACCGTGGACTGGGCAGGATCCCGGCTTTGCAGGAATATTTCTCCAGCATCAACCTGACGCATAATTATACATCAAGCTATGATGTCAGCAATTTCTCCAACAGCTTGCTTTACCAAAATGGTTTGGAACTTTATAATACGGTCCATCAATTCCCAGCTGCATCCTTGACCAACGAATTCGGGGAGTTTATTCCCGTATTTATCATGAACCAAATCGTGGTATCGGAAAGATTTGCACCGCTAATAGGTGTCAATCTTTTGACTAAAGACAGGATGAATATCGGATTCGAATACAATACCGAGCGGAATATAGGCCTTAATTTCTCCAACGCACAAGTGACTGAACAGAGCAGCAAAGATTTCAGATTTGACTTGGGCTACACAAAAGCTGGGGTGAGAATTCCGTTTAAAATACGCGGTCAGCAAGAAGTTTTGAACAATGATTTGGAAATCCGCCTCTCTACCAGAATCGTGGACACCCAGACTATACAGCGAAAGATTGAAGAAGTAAGCACATTGACCAACGGAAATCTCAATTTTCAGATCAGACCGACAATCGGTTATCTTATAAATCAAAATTTAAGGGTAACCCTCTATTTTGACAAAACTATCAATGACCCAAAGGTTTCCACTGCCTTTCGTAGAAGTTCAACCGCCTTTGGTGGACAATTACGATTTAATTTATCCCAATAGGTTTTTTCATTAAACGAAAGCTTGTATTTTTGGACAGGTATAAACAAAATTTTATGAACTTCCCAAAAGAACTAAAGTACACTAAAGATCACGAGTGGGTAAAAATTGAAGGCGACACTGTTACAATTGGCATCACCGAATTTGCGCAGAGAGAATTGGGCGATATTGTATATGTAGAGGTTGAAACTGTCGGTGAAACTATTGAGCACGGTGAGGTGTTTGGTACAGTAGAGGCGGTAAAGACTGTTTCGGATTTATTTATGCCCCTATCTGGTGAAATCCTAGAATTCAACGAAGAACTTGAAAACAGCCCTGAAATGGTCAACGAAGATCCATATGGTGCAGGCTGGATGATCAAAGTGAAAATGGATGGCGATCTTCCGTCAGACCTACTTTCTTCCGAGGAGTACGGAGAACTATTGGGACAATAAGTGAAAAACAGACTGCTACTGGCGCTGGCTTGGACTATCCTATTGCTGATAGGGTTGCTTACACCCGGTTCATCTATCCCAGATGTCCCCAAGCCTCCCGGTGCGGACAAGCTTGTCCATCTTGGTTTATTTATGGTTTTGGCCTTTCTTTGGTCAAGAGTATTTAATGATCGTACGGACAAAAGAATAAAAAAAAGCAAATACATTCCGAACTTCTTAGTTGTTATAGTTGTTTTTGCTATATTAGTGGAGTATATACAGCGATTGGTACCGGGCCGCTCATTTGATTATTGGGATATCCTGTTCAATATACTCGGGGTGACAATTGGCGCCGTTCTATTCTATTATTTGCACAAGCGTAAAAGTAAGCTTGTATAAGTGAAATAAAATAGTTACAATTGTTATCTCTTTAACATTAAAGTAAACTTATTTAAACCTTTATAAGGAAATTAACATGGAAGCTAAAAAGACAGAAAAGGCTGACTTAACCAGAAAATCGGGCATGTTCCTGAATCTGGGTCTTATGGTCAGTGTTGGTCTTGTCCTGTTAGCCTTTGAGTGGAAGTCTTATGACGATCTAGCATTGAAGGATCTGGGCACGATTGACGATGATTTCGAGGAGTTACTAGATATTCCGATTACGGAACAGCCACCTCCACCGCCACCACCGGTAGAGCAGCCTATCATCGAGGAGATCCCTGATGAGGTTGAAATTGAAGAAAAGATCGAAGTAAACTTCGATGTGGATGTTAAAGAGGAGACCGTAATTAAGGAAGTTGAAATCTCTGACGCACCAGTTGAAGAGAAAGCTGATGAGATCTTTGACGTGGTAGAGAACCCACCACAGCCTCAGGGCGGTATGGAAGGTTGGAACAAGTATCTTTCCAGCAACCTTAAATACCCAACCCAAGCCAGAAGAATGGGTATTGAAGGTACTGTTTACGTTGTGTTCGTTGTGAACACGGATGGATCAATCCAAGACGTTGACGTACTAAGAGGTATCGGGGGCGGTTGTGATGAGGAAGCTATCCGAGTAGTAAAAGCAGCACCTAAATGGACCCCTGGTAAGCAGAGAGGTAGACCAGTAAGGGTAAAAATGAGACTACCGATCAGATTCAAACTGAGCTAATCATACAAAAAAAAAGGACTCGAAAAGAGTCCTTTTTTTTTGTCCACGATCCAAAGTAGCTATCGACTATGGACTGTGGACTATTAGCTATCTACTACAAGATATTCAAAGCCTGCTCTTTTATCTTTTCAAGCTCATCCTTCATGATGATCACATGTCTTTGAATTGAAGCATCATTGGCCTTCGATCCAATGGTATTAATCTCTCTACCGATTTCTTGACTGATAAAACCAAGTTTTTTACCCTGGCTCTTATCGCTTGATAGGATTTTGTCAAAATAATCAAGGTGGGTGCCCAACCTCACGATTTCCTCTGTGATATCAATCTTCTCAAAGTAATAGATAAGTTCCTGTTCAAACCTGTTGGCGTCAAATGAATTCTCGTCCAAGAATTCCTTGAAGTTATTTCTAATCCGCTCTTTAATCCTATCTTTTCGGATCGGGTCTTCAACTTCCACTTTCTTCAGTCCATCCCTGATGATGCTGATGTTCTCTTCCATCTTTCTGGCCAACACTGCTCCTTCGTCCTTTCTATACTCATCGCAGTGCTCCAAAGCCTCCACCATCACCCTTTTCACCACTTCCCAATCCGCGTCCCCACTGGCAGATTCAGTTAGCACTGAGGTTACATTCGGAGACTGAAGGGCTATTTTAAACAGCTCAGGACTGTCCACCCCAACCTTTCCGGCCATGGTGGCATACTTTTCGAAATAGGCTTCAAAAAGCTCCTCATTGATTGAAACGGGCAGTTCATTGCTCTTTTTGGCCGTAAATTCTATAGTCAAATTCACTTTTCCTCTTTCTAAAATGCCATTTACGACATTCCTTACTTCCAATTCTTTATCGCTAAATTGTCGCGGACTCCTCAAGGACAAATCCAAAAACTTGGAGTTCAAAGTCTTGACCTCAACATTTATGATGTAGTCATCATTTTCAAGATTGGCCACACCATAGCCCGTCATAGATTTAATCATACTTTCTTATTTCAATATTTAATGTTTTCTCTCATCATTCGGTCTTCCGTCAAGAATACCCGAAATGGTAACTATGCAAATTCTACGCAATGAAGCCTTTGTGTACTTCCTTTCCACTAAGTGTCTTTTGTGGCCAATTAATCTTTTTGCAAATTATTTCCGTGAAGAGGCCCTTTTGTTACTTCTTTTTAATTTTGTGCCCTTTGTGCCCTTTTTGCCCTTTGTGGCCTACTTTTCTTACGTCTTCCGTCTTCTAAAAATTATACCCCAACGTCACATAAAATCTCGGTCTCTCCACAGTATAATCCCTCACAGGCCTGGCCACATCAAATTTCACATAATAATTGAGCAAAACAGTCCTTAAGCCAGCACCATAACTCTGCAGCCATGGATTGCTAAAATTGTTGACGGTAATATTAAAAGGTGACCCTTCGGTATCTATCACCTCGGTGTTTCTATCGTTGATTCTCTCCCACGGCGCAGCTTCATTCCAGGATGAACCCGCATCATAGAAACCTACAAGCTGGAAATTCTTCACGAAATTAGAGGCTATATTCCCTCTTGATAAATAGGAGAAAATAGGGATTCTCAATTCAGCTGAAAAGGTGATCACATTATTCCCCCTGATCTCATCGTAATCATACCCCCTCAGATCCACAAATTCAGCAAACAGCAAGTTGGTATTTTCTCTTCCTGTAGGGTTCCTCACTGGACTGGCTTCTGGCCTATTGGCTGGAGGTTCATAAAACTGGTTAAAGAGCCAGTTGTCCATTCCGCCCACCATGTAGGTTTGCGGATTGTTCCCAAAAAATGAGCCTGCAAAGAGACGGGTTGCCAAAGTGATATTCTTGGACACCTTCTGGTAATTTCTCAAGTCCAGGTAAGCATTGCTGAAAGAACGCTGGCTTTCATTCAGGCCTTGGTAGTGGACGAACCCGATTTTACCCTTGAAGCCTTGCTGCATATACAAGCCCAGCTGGTTGGTTCTATCCACCACAAATTCAGCCCTACCACCCGCATAGTTGATATCAAGCCTGTTTTCCATTCCTTCCCCTCCCCTGATAATGGAATCCGGATTTAGATTGAAATACTGAGTTTTTGCCACAAAAGGAGCCAACATAACCCTGGAGTGAACCGTGAAAGGATAGCTAAATCCTAACTCGGTTTTGGTCAGTACATAGCGCTGATAGGTTTCAATTCCTTCAGACCACAATACCGCCCTTCTATCAAACCTTCCCCTTACATCAATTCTCTGCTTGAGATATTCATACTCAAAGAACACGTCCGATCCAGACCTGAAATCTAGGGTGGTCATGATTCCGCCTCTGAAGGCGTGGTTGTCCAAAAGGTCAGTCATCTCGGCGTTGAGGCTAACCCCAAATCCACGAAGCGGATCCACAACAAAATTGGTATTCAGACTGCTGGCAATAAATCTAGGCACATAGGTGTTTGGTCCGGTCACTCTTTTTTGCATGGTCTGCTGCCTATAGGCATCCAAGGCTGAACTTCTCCCTGCACCTGCTAGGCGTGTTGACCTATCGATTTCTGGTACCGTATCAAACACATAATTATCTGTATCTATCCCACCTCTTCCTTCAAACCGCAACCTATCGGTATTGATAGTACCAGTTTGTGGAGTAGTGGCCACGGTATCCCTAGCTACACCACCGCCGCCAATCAGCAAATCGTCAAGGTTAATATCCACTGTAGGCGCTGGGGTTATGGTATCCGTAACCACCTCATCTGGTCGAACCGCCCTTTGCTGGGTTCGGCGTTCGGCCGGTGTCTCCCTGCGATCTCTTCTGGTAGCTGTCCGTTCGTTTAGCAACTTGGCCTGAGCCAATTGCACCCTGGGTGTGCTAGGCGTGAATTGGTCTAGGTTGGGAAATGTCTCCACCACCAACTTACTTTGGATACCATCCTGTACCGAATAGGCCCACTGGTTGGTTTGGGGAGAATAGTCAAATGCTATCAGGCTTTTGTTGAAGGCGGAAACCTGGCTGGACACCGAGGATCCCAACCCATACCTACTCACATTCATGATCCCACTCTGGTCGCTTAAATGCAAAACAAAATTCCTATTGAGTACCCTTGGCCTAAAGTTTTTGGTATTGGTATTCGTCAGTCGTGTGGTGACCACCGAATCGCCAACATCAATTCGGAAAAGGTTATAATAATCCGCTAAATTAGAAATATCAAAAATCCGTTCATTCAAAAGACTGTCGGGCAAATCGGTACGATTGGAAGAAAACACTATCGTGCTGTCATTTAAAAATACCGGACTGATGTTGTCAAACACATCATTAGTCAACCTTCTCCCCTGTCCTCTCATGTTCAAAGTATAGATTTCAGTTTTGCCATTTGAAATGGCAGAAAGCACCATGTTGCGGCCATTGGAATTAAAGTCTATATCCAAGATCTGGGTAAGATTTCTCAGGAAGATTTTATCTTGACCGCTGCCGTCAATAGCGCGAAGTCTCAAGGTGGAGGTTCCCCTTCTAAAAGTTGCAATGGCTAAGTTCAAGGTATCCTTCCAGGCAATTACTGGGGAAGTGAAGTTAGGCCGCTGGTCGTCCACATTGTATCCCCCCCTATAAACGGCTCTTTCCCTTCCCGAACTCAGGTCACGCACCACTACCCTGTATTTACCGTTGGTGTTCTGAACATAGGCAAGGTTTTTCCCGTCAGGGCTGAACTTCACATCGTTTATGCTGCCCTGCCTTCTGGGGCTGGTGGTGGTTATTACCTTATCCTCATTGATACTTTTAAAAGTTGACAATACCGGCTCGTTCAGTCCCACATAATACCCTCTCCATTGATCAGAAAAGTTGCGGTAGTTGATCCCTATGGTGTTGGCAATACTGTTTTCCTCATTTCTGTTGATCCTACTGAGGTTTAATATGCTGGAGATATATCTACGTCCGTATTTTTCCACGATGAAGTTCCAAATGGACTGCCCCACCAATCCAGCTTCCTCATCCCTCAATCTGTGCATTCGCGGCCGGGGATTGTTGTGAAGGTAGTGGCGGACAAAATCATCCATCTCCCTGCTCCAACCTTTTGCCAAATAAAGCGCTGCTCCATCTACAAACCACTCCGGGAAACTATTGATCAGATTGGACTGGAAAGCATCGGCAATGGATGAGCCGTAAAGCATTTCCTCGATGATGGCCTTGGACACCCCATAAATTAACTCTTCCTTAAATTCGGGATATTGGCCTGTGAAGGGGACTTCAGCCAGAAGCTTGCTGAAATAGGTTTGACCATCTACGGTGTATTCATTTTTGTTGAGATTGAGATTACTCTGAAGGAGGTCTTCGCGCGAATTGTAAATAAAGACCTTCGGCTTGGTGTAAGCCACATACCCAATCATCTGGGTGATCCGGTCAAATTGGGATTCCAGATAGTCAATCGCCATCCGGGCCTTGGCTTGGCCTCCGTCGTAATAGTAAACTTCAAAATTATTGGAAGAATAGTACGACCATTCCATATTCTTATGTTGAACACGGTTTTTTCCGAACCTCTCCCGGTCAAATTGCGCTTTGGTTTCAGGAGTAAAACCAAAAAGTAGCACAAAACTCAATACTAACAGTAATCTCAGCTTCATGTATGTAGGGTAAACACTCTCTTAAATATACTTAAAAAAACGACTTATATTAACATCTTTATCCACTTCCTGATTTAAAAGTAATAGATTGGTCATCATTTTACTTAAATAAGGCACCAGCGAAACGCCCTTTGCCCCAAATCCATTAAAGATATAAACGCTTTCATATTCAGGATGTTTACCTAAAAATGGTTTACGATCCCTGGTGGCAGGCCGGATGCCGTAGCGGTGTGAAATTATTTTTTTCTCCCCATTACGGATTAACTTATCATATTTCTCCAAAATCTCCTCCTTGGCCCTTTCGGTCACCCCCGTATCCAGATCATGCTTGCTATAAGTAGAACCCACCTTCAATCTGCCGTCCGGAAGTGTAATTCTAAAAACACCCCTATTGATGATCTCCTCAGGCTGGAATCCCTCTTCCAGTTCCAGCACCTCCCCTTTCACCGGGGCGAATGGCAAAAAGTTGAAAAAACGGCTGTCCAGTGATCCAAGACCATTGCAATAAACAACCTTGGAAGCTTTTATCCCATTGTACTCCACATAGGCCTCCAATACTGTAAGCTTTTCCTCGTCAAATCTTTCCTGGGTCAAGAGACCTTCCCCAAGTAAATATTGCTGGTAGCTGTCCAGCATACGGTTTAGATCCACATAACCGGAATTTTTTAACATCACCCCACCGTAGGGATTCACCACCTCCTCATACAGTGGCTTGCTGATAACTTGGTCGATATAATCCTGAAAATTTTCATCCCCACTTCTGCCCATCCACTCATTGAGCTCCTCAATGGACAAAAAAGGTCTATAAATCTTTCTGGGATGGAAAAAATGGGCATCCAGTTTCTTTTCCAAAGACCGGTAGAGAGGGCCTATTTCAGGAAAAAGAGAATCAGCAAGCCACGTTTTCACCATCTTCTTTCCCGTAATGGGATTGTAAAGACCAGCTGCAATGCGGGTGCTTAGGTTGGCTTTAGGCTCATCGATTAAGTGAACGCTTTTTCCTTCCTGAATCAGGCGGTGTGACAAAACTGTACCGGCAAGCCCCTGCCCTATGAGTAAAAAATCTACTTCCATGCCCAAAATTAAAGTCTTTCTTTGTTATTTTTGGCATTCAATGAAAATGATTCCAACATGCTAGAAATAAAAACCTTTACCTTCAACCCTTTTCAGGAAAACACCTATGTCCTATATGACGAAACCAAGGAGGCTGTCATCGTAGACCCTGGCTGCTACGAAAAGGAGGAAAAAGAAATGCTGCATAACTTCATTCTTTCCAAAGGACTCAAGGTGGTCAAACTGCTCAACACCCACTGCCACATTGACCATGTGCTGGGAAATGCATTTGTCAAAAGGAAATACAGTGTGGATTTGCACGTACACCCCGACGATGAGGTGGTGCTAAAGTCAGTGGAGTCATACGCTTCCAACTACGGCTTCCAGCAATTTGAGCCCACTGCCATCGATGAATATCTCAAAGAAGGCGAAGACGTCAGGTTTGGAAACACCAACCTACAAGTCATATGGGTACCCGGTCACGCCCCTGGACACGTGGTGTTTTATCACAAAGAATCAGGAAACTGCATTGGAGGAGACACCTTATTTGAAGGAAGTATTGGCCGTACCGACTTGCCTGGTGGCGACCACGATACACTCCTAAATGCGATCAGAACCCAAATGTTTACCCTTCCTGATGAGACAGTGGTATATCCGGGTCACGGCCCTGAGACCACCATTGGACAGGAGAAAATCCACAATCCATTCGTAGGAGAAAGGGCCAGATTTTGACGATCAAAAAACACGTTCCCAACTCCCTGACAGCTTTGAACCTGATTTCAGGGATGGCCGGGATTTATTTTGTTCTAGAAGGGCAAATAACCTTTGGCGCTTATTTCATCTTTGCAGCGGCCTTTTTTGATTTCTTTGATGGCTTTGCAGCCAGGCTCCTGAATGTTTCCGGTGAGATGGGAAAGCAGATGGATTCCCTAGCTGATTTGGTCACTTTTGGGGTGTTGCCAAGCTTTATCATTTTCAAAATGCTGGAAAGCTCCTCCCCTGAGCCCTATCTGCCTTTTATAGGCTTTGCTATTGGGGTGATGTCAGCATTCCGCCTGGCAAAATTCAACATAGACACCCGTCAGACCGATAGGTTTATTGGCGTGCCTACCCCGGCTACGGCGCTATTGCTATCCACGTTGCCATTCCTTGCCGAAAAATCAGAAACAGCGTCCAATGTAATCTACAACCCGGTATTTCTGGTAGTACTCACCTTGGTCATGTCCTACTTATTGGTGGCCGAGCTTCCATTGATTGCCCTAAAATTCAAGTCATTTGGCCTTGAAGGAAATGTTTTCAGGTATTTGGTCATCCTTATTGCTGTGGCAAGTCTTTTATTCGCCGGACTGGCAGGTATACCTTTCATAATTATTTCCTACATTGTGCTGTCGATGATTGAAAGGCTCGTGAAAAGCGATGGGAAAATTTAGGCCATACCACTTTTTATTTCTGCTCATTACCTGTCTGGCCGGGCCATTTTCCCTGATGGCCCAAAGCAGCTATTTTAAATTTCCAATCACCGAAGAAGGCATCTACAAAATCACTTCCCAGCAGGCCTCCCAATTAGGCGGGGATATTTCCCAACTCAGGATCCTCGGGTATCAGGGCAGCCTGCCATCGGAACTGGACAGCAGCTTTGCCACTCTGAATGAAATCCCCGCCATGGAGATCAATGGCGAACTGTATTTTTATGCATCAGGCCCGCATTTTACCCAGCCGGACCTTGAATACCATCATCACCCCTATTCCGACACACTTTATTATCTGATCCAAACCGGTTTGCCACCAGAAAGGCAAATCGAAACGGTTGGTTCCAATCATCAAGGGGAAGTAAATACACTTGCTTACAAACTTTTCACAAAAAAAGAGGAAACCCACAACCTGCTCAACTCCGGCAGGCAATGGTGGGGCAATCGCAGTCTAAATGGTCAGTTGCAAAATCTATTCTTCAACGCCTCCACCGCCTCCCACCCCATCTATTACGATTTCAACCTCCTGGGGCAATCGGTGGGCAGCAGCAGCTATACATTCAGGCTCAACGATGAGGAAGTGGAGCAGCTGACTTTTGAGGCCATCCCCAACAGCACCTATGGCATCAAGGGCAGAACAGCCAGATCGAGTGGTTTCCATTCTATCAATGCCTCCACAGGTGTCAAAGCGAGTTTCTTATATCAAAGCTCCAACCCCAACGGCATGGGCTACATAGATTATGTGACCATCGGCCTCCCCGAGGTGCTCAGCAATCAATCAACCGGGATTTACCATTTGTTAAATAGCAAGCAAATTTCTGCCCCTGCGGGAAAATATACGTGGTCAATTGAAGCGGATGGAAACATCCAAAATCTGGAATCAGGCCTCCACCCCCTCATTTCTCCCAAAATCGCCCTTTTCGACCAGAACTCAGTCAAGGCCATCTCAAGTGTGCAAGCAGCGGATATGCAGTTGAATAATGAAGCTTTGGATGCCAACCTGCTGATCATAACTGTTCCACTTTTGCAAAACCAGGCCAGGCGATTGGCTGAGCATAGATCCAGACAGGGAATAAAGGCCAACGTGGTCGTTTTGCCTGCGATTTACGATGCCTATGGCTACGGAAACAGGGACATAGCGGCCATAAGAAATTTCATAGCCAGGGAATACCACCAAAATGGCCAGTTGCAACATGTGCTTTTAATGGGCAAAGGCACCTTTGATTATAAAGGAGTTGTGGGTGGGAGGCCGAATCTAATTCCCACTTTCACCTCCAAGGAAAGCCTCAACCCTTTGGCGACATATAGCACGGATGACTATTTTGCCCAGCTCGATTTTTCCAGCCAAAACCTTCAAATAGGCGTTGGCCGATTGCCGGCCATCAATGTTCAGGAGGCGGTGAACATGGTGGACAAATTGATTGCCTATGATAATGTTGAAAAAAACAGCGGTGAATGGCAGAGGAAAGTCCTTCTATTTGCCGATGACGGGGACAACCACCTCCACCTCAATGACTCCGAGCGTCACGCGGCCTTTTTACATGAAAACCATCCCGAACTTGTATTGGACAAGCTCTATCTGGACAATTTTGAAAAGGACCAAAAAAACAACCGCTACCCCGCGGCGGCAAAAAACCTGATTGAAAAGGTCCGGGAAGGTGTCTTGTTGATAAACTTTGTGGGTCACGGTAATGAGGAAGTACTCACGGCAGAGCAGGTTTTCCATGTATCCCAGCTGGACAACTGGCCTACACAGGCCAACCTTCCCATATTAGTAACGGCCACCTGTGAATTTGGCAGGCAGGACAGTCCGTTTCTGAGGTCCGGGGCAGAGCAAATGCTCACCCGTCCCGGAAAAGGTGCCATAGCCCTACTCACCACCGGCAGACCCGTATTTAGTTCCTCCAATTATGCCATTAATAGGGCGTTTTTGGAAGCGGCTTTTCTTAAGCCATATGGTGAAAACCTGACCTTGGGGGAAATTTATAAAGAAACCAAAAATACCGCCTCTACCAACCAGAATAATCAGAGCTTTTCCCTCATCGGCGATCCCTCTATGCGCATTGCCCTGCCGGAGCTCACCGCTTCCAAACCTGATCTCTCGATTGCTGAAAGAAAAGTGGATACTTTAAGCACCTTTGAAAACACGGCCATTGAAGCACTCATTACCGACCCGCTTACCGGCAGCCATCTTACCAATTTCAACGGCAGCTTTATCCTCTCCATTTACGGCCAGCCGGAGAGCAAGGAGACCCTTGGAAATATTGAAACTGCCACCACTTATTTGGATGAAAACCAGACCCTATTTCGGGGTGTGGGGAAAATTGAAAATGGTGTTATGAAAACAGAAATCATGCTTCCAGAAGTCGGTGAGGCTGGTGATATCCTATTGAAGATTTTTGCCCATGATGAAACCGGCGAAAGCGCCTTCAGTGCTGACAAGCTGCTGATCCAAAACCAAGGCCCTCCTTCAACCGACAGCGATGGGCCCAAAATCCGCTTCAGCCTGTTTGATTCTGAAACCCATAGAAGTATCATCCCTTCCACTCAAAGTCCACTTTTCATCTATTTGGAAGACGAAAGCGGGATTTTCATCTCTGAAAAAAATCCTGCCTGGCAACCCAGATTGACCCTTAACAGGGGATCGGAAACAGTCCTAGCCCAGCAATACCGGGCCAAAAACAACAGCTATAAGACTGGAGTAATCGCAACAGTGCTGGACAACCTGATAGAGGGGGTAAATACGCTGGAATTTTCGGCATATGATAACCATGGCAACATCTCCACGGCTACCTTGGAATTTGTGGTAGAAGGCAGCAGGAACCTCCAAATCCTTAGTCAGATGATATACCCCAACCCGGCAAGCAGCAGCACACAATTTAGGCTGCAGCACAACCGCCCAGGACAGGATCTCTCGGTTGAGGTGAAAGTCTATAATTTATGGGGTGGTGAAATTTTCACCTATTCCAAGCGTTATCCTCATGCTAATGCGGAGCTTGATGACCTAGAATGGATTTTTTTGCATACCAAAACAAAATATCCGGCAAAAGGGACTTATATTTACAAACTAGAGCTCCGGTCAGAAGCCGACGGAACTTCTGATTCTAAGAGCGGGAAACTAATTATTCAATGAAAATAAATTCAATCTCTTTCAAAGGATTTACTTTTTTATCCTTGCTTCTTCTTACGGCAACTTCCCTGCGAGCGCAAAACTCAGCTTTGCTTTCCGGTCAGGACAGAAACCGTAGACCTATTACTACAGCCGTTCCCTTTTTGAATTTTGCCCCGGATAGCCGTCATTCCGCCATGGGGGATGTGGGTGTGGCTACCACGCCTGACGCCAATTCCGCGCATTGGAATGCTGCAAAGCTTGCTTTCATTGATGATCAAATGGGTTTTTCACTTTCTTACAGCCCTTGGCTGGGAAGACTTGTGCCCGACATGTCACTGAATTACCTGACCGGTTATAAAAGAATTGATGATGTATCCGCGTTTGGGATAGACCTGCGCTATTTCAATATGGGAGACATTCAGCTTACCGATGGACGTGGAAATGAACTTGGGGAATTTACGCCTAGAGATATCGCCATCGGCGGTACTTACGCACGAAAGCTGTCAGAGGCCCTTTCCCTGGGTATTTCAGCCAGATTCATCCATTCCAACCTCTCGGGTAACGTGGGGGCTGGAGGAGGAAACGAGGGACGCCCGGGGATAAGTGTAGGGACGGACATTGGTGTATATTACCGAGATGAAGTAATGATCGCAGGACAGGAAGCCTTCTGGTCTTGGGGTGTAAATATTTCAAATATTGGCCCGAAATTGACCTACAACAGCATTGAGGACTTGGACTACATTCCTACCAATTTCAGAATAGGTACAGCTTTAGACATTCCTTTGGATGAAATGAACAGGCTAACTTTGGCTTTGGATCTCAACAAACTCATGGTGCCAACACCTCCAATTTATGCTAGAGATGAGCAAGGGAATTTGGTGACCGATAATCAGGGAAATCTGGTCATTGAAAGCGGCCGAGACCCCAATAGGCCTTTGATCAGTGGAATGTTCGGATCCTTCTTTGATGCCCCAGGAGGGTTCAGAGAGGAGATGCAGGAATTCATGATTTCCTTTGGCGCGGAGTATGCCTATGACCAGAAATTTATGGTCAGAACGGGCTATTTCCACGAAAACATCAACAAAGGTGGCAGAAAATATTTCACCATGGGTGTGGGCTTCAACTATCAGCGCTTTGGGTTTGATTTCTCCTATTTAGTGCCCCAGGTTCAAAACCATCCTTTAGCTGAGACGTTAAGATTCTCACTAGCCTATAACATTCCAAGATAATGACATTAGACCGGAGCAAAGCACCCGAATTTAAGATACCCCAAAACATCACCCTTACCCACCCAAACAAGCTTACTTTAAAAAACGGCATCAACCTTTACTTCATCCACACCCCGCACATCGACGCGGTCAAGCTGGAAGTAATCACCGAGGCCAACAAGCACCTTTTGCCTGCCGGCAAGGCCTTGGTTCCATTTTTCACCCTGCATATGTTGCTGGAAGGAACCAAAACCATGGGTTCGGCCGAAATCGACTCCTTTTTTGACCATTATGCCTCAGAGGTAAATGTTATCAGCGGCTTTGAGCAAAGCGGGATGTCGTTATTGACTACCAAAAAACATTTCATGGAAGTATTGCCGGTTTTCAGGTCCCTGTTTACCGAAGCCATATTTCCTGAAAAAGAACTGGCCAAGCGGAAATCCCAAAAGGAATTGACCATTTCTATCCAAAGAGAAGAAACTGGCGCCAGGGCCAACCAGCTTTATAGAAAGGCTTTATTCGGAAAAGAGCACCCCTACGGCTTTGTTGGGGAGGAAGTGGATGTCCAAAATGTATTCAGACAGGATTTGGTGGACTTTTATCAAACTTCCCTCATGGTCAATCCGGAAATCTATATCACCGGAAATCTTTCCGATGCCCAGGTTGAAGCGATAGCCAAAAACTTTGAGGACCTGACCGTGCTAGACATGGAAGGCACCCTCCCTGACTATGACATTTATCCCGAGCGCCGAATTGCGGAAAATCGTGACAAGGCAGTGCAGAGCAGCCTACGCCTAGGACAGCACCTCATTTCCAAAACCCACCCCGACTACCATGCACTGACGGTGTTCAACACCATATTGGGGGGATATTTTGGCAGCAGGCTGATCAAAAACATCCGAGAAGACAAGGGTCATACCTATGGCATATACAGCTCAATAGGTAGCTTAAGGCTTTCCGATTACTGGATAGTGATGGCTGACGTGCAGAAAGGCAACGCCGACTTGGTGATTGATGAGGTGTACACTGAAATTGACAAGCTGCAACAGCACCATGTAGGCACCGATGAACTGGAAACGGTGAGAAACTACATGATCGGCCACTTCCTGTCCAGTTTCAGCTCAGCCTTCGACCTTATCAGCCGTTTCAAAAACGTCAACCAGGCCGGCCTGTCCTTCGACTTCTACGATGAGCAACTCGCCTTCATCCGCCAATTCACGGCAGACGATGTGCAGAAGGTTGCACAGCGGTATTTCAACAAAAATGGAATTTTAGAAGTGGTGGTGGGGTAATTTTCTGCAGTTTTTTTGTGAATTAAATCTAAGCTCCTGCATTAAGTTAATAAACTACATTTATCTCGAAAAAGGCTATTGAATTATCTTGGAGGGATCTGAAAAGTTTAAAATAATTACCACATCCGATAGCATTATTTTTGTTATATTTAGGTATGAGGGAATTAAAAGACATAGAAAAAATTTTAAAGCAGTCCAAACAGGGGCTATCCCAGCGGTACCCAATTAAGTCTATCGCGATCTTTGGCTCTTACGCCCGAAATGAACAATCCCCTGACAGTGATTTAGACCTTTTAGTGGAGATCAACGGCAAGATTGGATCAAAATTTATCGATCTGGCGGATGAAATAGAGCAGCTGATAGGCATGAAGGTAGACCTGGTTTCCAAAAATGGAATAAAAGAAAAATACCTTAAGGCTATTAAAGATGAATTGATTTATGTCTAAAAGGGATACAAATCTTCTTCTTGAGGATATGCTGGAATCTGCAAATAAAATCAAGATATATACTCAAGACTATCCCTTCAATGATTTTCTTAATGATGATAAAACTTCTGATGCCGTAATAAGGAATTTTGAAGTTATAGGAGAGGCAGCTAATCAAATTGATCCAGATTTCCGGAAGGCTAACCCACATATTGATTGGAACAGAATTAGAGGCTTCAGAAACAGAATTGTACACAACTATTTTGGCATAGACTACCGAATTGTCTGGACTATTATTGAGGAAAATTTTGATGAGTTTATTGATCAGCTGAAAGCACTTCTTAAGGGGTGAACCCATCTAAAAAGCCAACTTAAAAAACTCCCACCCCACCTTAAAATTAGCCGACAGCAGCGCGTGCTTGGCTTCATGCAGGGCTCGACGTTTCAGGTTCCGGTTCTCAAGATCATTTTGGTTCATTGTATGGATCTTATGGCAGACCTTAAGGGTACTCCAGAGCATTTCAGAGTTTCGGAAGCGGTATTGCTGCTGGGAATAGGCATTGGCATGGAGGGTTTTCTCAACGCCCACATGGTCACTGAATACAAACGGATGCAGCCTCGCCAGTCTGCAAAGCACATCAAAATCCTCATACACCAACTCCTCATCGTATCCGCCGATATTCTTTAGCATTTCCGTTCGAAATACCATAGTTACAGTCGATATGCAGTACTGATGGATCACATGGAGGTACACGTCGCCAAACTCTTTTATGGGCGGGCCAAACCGGTTTTGATCATAAAATCTATAGCGCGTATCCCCCTTCACCAGTAAGGCGTCCGAAAAGCTTACCGCAGCCGTAGGATGCAATTCAAGCTTTTGGATGGACTTGGACAGATGTCCGTCAAGCAATCTGTCATCTCCCGAAAGGTCCACCAGATAATCACCTCGACATTCCCGAAGGGCTTCATTGAAGGATTTGCAGTAATTGATAGACTCCTTGCGGAAAATCAGTTTGGGAGGAAAAGACGGATGTTTGGCCAGCCATTTTTCAATTTCTGCACTACTTCCATCCCTGCTCCCATTATCAATAACAAAAAGCTCCACCTCCACCCCTTTTTGGGCAAGTACGCTGTCCAAGGCGGACTGTATATAGGCTTCCTGGTTGTAGCAGGTACAGATAACAGTAACTAATGGCACCATGGAGACGAATATAGCTTTTTTATTTGCCTATTTCTTCCAAAATTTACCGCCCATGATTTATTTATTACTCTGTATCCTGGCCAACTTGCTCATCTTTGTGGTTTTCCGCCTTTATCCCAGGCTGGGCATCCCGACTTTTCCGGCCATCACCATGAATTATTTCTTCTGTGTGCTCACCGGCTTTCTATTCGACTTTGGGGACCTGAAAACCTATTTCAGCAACATAAATGCTTTTCCCGCATGGGGTTATCTGGCAGTATTTCTGAGCTTTGCCTTTATTCTCACTTTTACCCTGATGGCCAGAACGACCCAGCTTTTCGGAGTCACCGTAGGGGCGATAGCGTCCAAATTATCACTGGTCATCCCAGTATCCTTTAGCCTCTTGATTTTCTCCAAAGGCCAGGCGGCTTTCACAGCACTCAATTATCTGGGCATAGCCTTGGCATTGGTGGCCATTGTGCTGGCCTCCATCAAAAAGGAAAAAAGGGACATCAACCTTCCTAGAGGAGCGACCTTGCTGCTGCCTATTTCCATCTTCCTCTTGGGTGGCATGCTGGACACACTCATCAACTTGGCCAACATCCGCTACCTGAGCCCCGCCGAAGATGCGGTATTCGTAACTTCAATCTTTGTACTTACCTTTTGCTGGGGAATGGGAAGGCTCTTATATTTAAAACTTAAAATCACCCGAAAAGCCATTCTGGGAGGGCTGATGTTGGGCTTGCCCAATTACTTTTCGATGATCTTCCTGCTCAAAAGCCTTGAAGCCTTTGGCGGAAACGGGGCCCTGATTTACCCCTTGGTCAATATTGGCATCATCGTAAGCGGCACCTTGGTTTCCGTCACGCTGTTCAAAGACAGACTCATGCCCATTAATCTGCTTGGCGTGGCCATGTCATTAATTGCTTTGGTCCTGATCAGCTGGAAATAATTGATTCCTGTAAAGCTATCTAGTAACTTGCACTTTCTATGGACGACACCTACTTAACCCTTGCCGGAGAATCAGAAAGCCTTTATAAAGAAAAGGGCAGCAAATTTTTAGCTTTTGCCTATCCAGTGAGTGATGAGGATGAAATCAAGGAAAGGTTGGAGGCGCTTCGCAAAAAATACTACGATGCCCGGCACCACTGCTATGCCTACATGTTGGGAAAGGATCAGGATCAATACCGGGCCAATGATGACGGGGAGCCCAACCATTCGGCTGGAGACCCCATACTTGGACAAATCCGCTCGCACAACCTCACTAATGTACTAATTGTGGTGGTACGTTATTTTGGAGGCACAAAACTGGGAGTGGGTGGCCTGATCACGGCCTACAAATCTGCAGCGGCGGAAGCCATTGAAAGCAATCAGATCATCACAGAGATTGTCACTCTCCCCATCAAATTCACTTTTGACTACTTGGACATGAACGATGTCATGCGCCTGATCAAAGATTACGACCTCACCATCAAATCCCAAGACTTCGACAACACCTGCAAAATGGCCATCCGAGTAAGAGAAGCCAATTACGAGATAGTCAAGGAGAAATTAGGGGATATCGGGTCGGTTAAGATTTTGTAAGTACGAAGGAAGAAGGGGCAAAATAACCACAGAGGAGCCTCAGAGAACCCAGAGAAAAAGTGTCAAGTAAATTTAGGATCTAACAGGACCGTAAACCTCTTCGCGGTAAGAAATGGGTCACGGAGTTTCTCAGGGTTTAAAATGGAGTTTCACAGAGCTTCTACGTGGAAAAAGTTGAAAAAGTGAATAAAACATCAAGGCAAGAAATGACACCAAACCATTGGCGCAGCCAATGCCCCCGCCGCGAATACGTGGTACCTGGTACCTGGTACTTGGTACCCCCACGTGCCCTAACTTAGTACTTAGTACATAATACTTAGTACATAGTCCATCAAAACCCCCTCTTAAACAACTCCTCCAAATACCCCTTCCTCTCCAGTTCATGGAAAATTTCCAGGCAGGCCCAGGCATCGGTGGCGGCGTAGCGTTTTTGCTTTTCGGTGAGAAGGTCGGCTTCCCAATTGGATACCTGCTCGGATTTGGAAATACGGATATTGAGAACCATGGCACTGAGGTTTCGCACACCTACATTATGAAACCCTATTTTCTTGAGCTCTTCGTTGAGGTCGAAAAAGGATTCTGGCTGGAAGGATTTGTTGAGCTTTTTGAGGGCTTTGAGATCATCTCTCACTGCGGCTCCTATTTTCACAATGGAAGGCTCCTCCAGAAGTTCTTTCAATGGATCGGAAAATCCAACCTGGTTTAAGCGGACCAAATAAGCCTTGTCTGGGGTGGAAAGCTGCAGCAAGGCCACATCGTACATCACCCCTTTTCGAAAGGCAGGCCTGGTCTCCGTATCAAAACCCAACCTGTTCTCTTGGCCCAACTCTCTTATCAATTCGGGTAAGCCCTTGGGTTCGTCTACTAGGACAATATCGCCCTCAAACTGACCCAACGGTAATTCATTTACTTCTGTTTTTGATATTCTTAATGGGATCATACAGCCACTTCTTCTTTTTCTTTGATTTCCTCCATCTCCTCTTTCGAGTAATAGTTGATGCCGATGTTCAGGTAACCGAACAGGATGGTCATGAACGGACTGATTATGTTGAAAAAACAATACGGCAGGTAGGTTAAGGTAGCCACGCCTAAAACGGACGCCTGAGTCGCCCCGCAGGTGTTCCAGGGCACCAGCACAGAGGTAACAGTAGCACAGTCCTCTAAAGTTCTACTGAGGTTCTCTCCTTTCAGACCTCTTTTCTTATAAATATCGGCATACATCCTTCCCGGCACCAAAATGGCCAGATACTGATCGGAAGTAGTGACGTTGAAAAACATACAGGTACCGGCTGTGGAAGCGATAAGGGAGCCCAAGGAATGTACTTTTCTGATCACTGCCTCGGCAATAACCTTTAGCATGCCGCTCTCCTCCATAATTCCCCCAAAAATCATCGCACAGATAATTAGCCAAATGGTATTGAGCATACCGGCCATTCCTCCTGTGATCAGCAGTTCATTTACCACTTCGTTGGAGGTGACCACGCTGATTTCTCCATACAGGGCCATCATCACCGACTTGAAGGCCTGGTAGGCAAAGCCTTTATCAGGCTCCTCGGCAAGCGCCACAATGATATCGGGTTGGAAAATTATGGCAAACACCCCGCCAAGCAAAGCTCCTGTCAACAGAGCTGGCACAGCGGGCACTTTTTTCAATATCATCAACAGTACCACACCAGGTACAATAAATAGCCAGCCAGAGATTTGAAACCTTTCCAAGATCACCTCAGAAATCTGTTTCACCTGTTTTACAGACCCCTCCGCACTGCTCATCCAGCCTATCACTCCAAATATGATCAGGGCAATAATGATGGAAGGCACGGTGGTTTTGGCCATGTGTCTGATGTGGGTGAAAAGATCCGTACCCGCCATGGCTGGGGCCAAATTGGTGGTATCTGAAAGGGGAGACATCTTATCCCCAAAATAAGCGCCAGAGATAATAGCACCCGCGATCAAGCCCTCCTCAAAACCCAGCGCCCTTCCAATACCGAGCAGGGCAACCCCTACCGTGGCCACGGTCGTCCAGCTACTTCCCGTAGCGATGGATACTATGGCGCTGACAATACAGGCGGCAATTAGGAATATGGTGGGGTTTAGAATCTGAAGGCCGTAATAGATCATGGCCGGCACGATCCCACTGAGCATCCAAGTTCCTGCCAGGGAACCTATGAGCAGCAAAATCAAGATGGACGACATGGCCGCACTGATGCTTTTGACGATCCCGTCCTGCAGGGTTTCCCATTGTATTTTTAGTCTGAAAACCGCAACCAGTGCCGCGACAGCAGAGGAAATCACCAAGACCATCTGGTTGGAGCCGGAAAGCCCGTCGGTACCAAAAATGCCAATATTGATGACCAATAAAACTATAAGAAATGCTATCGGGAATAATGCTTCTAATAAGCTTGGCTGCTTCTGTTTTGTCAACATCAAGTGTACTTCAGTATTTTACAAACGTTGAAATTAATAAAAAATAATGGATTTTATGCCTTTTCAAACAGGTTTACCAACTCTTTGGCGGCTTGCCAACCTATTGCTACTCCCATTCCGCCCATTCGTATGGCAACCCCTGTACATTCATCAAGTTTTTGTACTACGGGAGTTTTATTGCTGCCAAAGGCCATGATGCCTGACCACTCCATCTCGAATTTCACTGACTGCCCCGGAAAAATCACCTCGTTGGTCAGCTTGACCAGGTAGTCTTTGATCACCTGGTTTACACCAAAAATATCCGTCTCCTCATCTTCAAAGGCCATATTTCTCCCTCCACCTATCAAAAGTCTGTCCTCCACATTTCTGAAATAAGTATAACCCTTATCAAAGTGAAAAGCCCCCTTCCAGGCCAGCCCGGGTATAGGTTCCGACACCAGCACAGTACCCCTGCCGGGCTTCATGTCGATTTCAGGCAAAAGCTGTTTGGTGAATGCATTTGTGCAAATGGCAATTTTTTGGCCAAAAAACTCAATTTGGGAACTATAAACCGGGTTATCCACTTTTACAATCCCATTTTCCCGATCGATACCTGTCACCTCGGCCCCTGTAAGTAATTGCACATCCAAGGAATGGCATTTCCGCCAAAGGGCTTTAAGAAACTTACCTGAATCCAGTTGCCCTTCCAGGTCATTCCTCACAACAGCTTTCACGGCGGGGGAAAAACCGAATTTCTTTACGTTCTTCTCCATATGAAAAACATCCTCCCCAAATAGATCCTTCAGCAGGGAGTTGACCAGATAAATTTTTTCCAGGCTGCGATGGTCTTCTTCTCTGAACATCTCATAACCGCCCAAGGACTCATAGCCCAACTCATGGTCTCCAAAAACCTCCCTGATTTCCGACAGGCCGCTAAACCTTCTGGCTACCAGTTCCAGTACCTCGTCCTCATCCATGTGGTAGAGGTCGTCCAAGATTTCGGTAAGACTTCCAAAGCAAGCAAAACCTGCATTTCTGGAGCTTGCCCCACTCGGAAAAATCCCCCTTTCCAACACCAGAACCGATTTTTTGGGGAACTTGACCTTGAGGTGAATGGCCGTGGAGAGCCCCACAATCCCGGCTCCCACCACAATGAAATCGTAATTGATAAAGTTTTTCTTTTCCCAGTAGCTTAGCATAGAAGAAGTTTTTAGAGACGGAAGACGGAAGACCGGAGACCGGAATTATACTCGGGATTTAACGTTCTCCCGTCTTCAAACTACTCACATTTATTCGTGATAAAATCATGTATATCCGCAATAGCACTAGGCTTCGGTCTTCGGTCTTCCGTCCCGCCGATCAAAGGAAATTACTCTTGCTGGCATCATTGTGAATAATCATATAAAATATTCAGCCCAATTTAGTATATTAATGGATGGATTAAAATACAAGCTACATTTATACCCATGGGAATATGAGAAAAATTGATGAATTACTGGCTGAATACGGGGTGAGCCACCAGAACCCTACCAACAAAACTATCCACTGGGTCTGTGTGCCGGCTATATTTTTCAGCATTGTCGGTCTGGTTTTCAGCATTCCCCAGGGTCCATTGGAAAATCTCCAGCCCCTGTTGGGCAACTTCGCCAACTGGGCGACATTGGTGCTGGCCATTGTACTGATCTATTATGCGCTGCTTTCGCCTCCCCTGGCACTGGGCATGTTTTTATTTTCGGCCATCTGCCTGGCAGTAGCCAATCTGATATCCATCCTCTCACCGGTCCCATTGTGGGCAGTCAGTCTGATCATCTTCATCCTGGCTTGGATTTTCCAATTCTACGGCCACAAAATAGAGGGCAAAAAACCCTCCTTCATCAAAGACGTACAGTTCCTCCTGATCGGTCCAGCTTGGCTGATGCATTTTATTTATAAGCGGTTTGGGTTTGCGTATTGAAAAATTGTACTAGGTACGAAGTACTATGTTCTAAGATTAAAAAAGTGGGAATGGTATTCTCTAATTCAACATCCATTTAATAAATTATGGGCTAGTAAAAGGAGGGCTTAAAATCTCGCCCTCTAATATGTTTTCACGAAGCAGCCTTTGCGTTACTTCTTTTAAACTTCGTGCCCTTTGTGCCCCATTTCAATTCCAATTTCAGAATTCCTCCTCCCCGCCCATTTTTTTCTTTTATCCCGCCACTTTCGAGCTTTTAGCTTATTTTTGTAATTCACCTAATTTGCGACCACCACTACATGGCTCCAATTTTAGCATCTGTCGAACTCCCACTGCTTTCGGATATAGTGGTAATATTTGGATTGGCGACGCTGGTGATCCTGCTCTTTACCAGGTTTAAAATCCCGACTATTATAGGGTTTCTGCTTACAGGGGCTATTGCGGGCCCTTATGGACTCTCTTTGGTGACGGCCTCTACTGCTGTAGAGGTGCTCTCAGAGATTGGCGTCATCTTGCTGCTATTTGTCATAGGGATGGAGTTTTCCCTCAAGAGCCTCCTGAGCATCAAAAAAGCCGTCTTCATCGGTGGCGCCCTGCAGGTGGGGCTGACGATCGCTGCCACTACCCTACTCACTTACTTTTTGGGCTTCGACTGGAACATTGCCGTTTTTTTCGGATTCCTGTTTGCACTTAGTAGTACCGCTATAGTACTCAAACTTCTCCAAGAAGCCGGACAGGTGAATACCATTTCGGGGCGTACCACCTTGGCCATTCTGATTTTTCAGGATGTGACCATCGTGCCTTTTATGCTCTTCACCCCGATGCTGGCTGGAGAGTCGGACAATGTCGCCCTTTCCCTGATGTACATGGCCCTCAAGGGAGCCTTGGTGATTTTGCTTACCATCCTGAGCGCCAAATACCTGATGCCCAACCTCCTCTTTAGGGTAGCCAAAACAAGGAATGCAGAGCTTTTCCTTTTGACCATCATTGTTACCTGTTTTGCGGTAGCTTACCTGACTTCACTACTTGGTCTTTCCCTAGGACTTGGGGCATTTTTGGCTGGCTTGATCATCAGCGAATCCGACTACAGCCACCACGCCACGGGTAAAATTTTGCCTTTTAGGGAGATTTTCCTGAGCTTTTTCTTCGTGTCTGTGGGGATGTTGTTTGACGTCACCTTCCTCTATGAGCATTTTTTCATCATCGCCGGACTCGTGTTGCTAACATTTGCAGTAAAGTTTATCATAGCCTCCATAGCCGTCAAATCCATAGGTGCCTCGCTGGAGGAGGCCTTTATAGTAGGCTTTTCCCTTTTTCAAGTGGGGGAATTTTCCCTTTTGTTGGCAAAAGAGGGCTTTAGGTACAATCTGCTGGATGATACCACTTACCAGTATTTCTTGGCAATTTCTATCCTCACCATGGCCATCACCCCTTTTGTGTTGAAGAAAAGGGTGCATTTTGCCTACAAGCTATGCAGGGTACCTCTGCCGGCCAAACTGAAAAGGAAAATCAAAACTGGAAACTCTGAACCAGCTCCTGGTCTGGCAGAAGACAACGAGCTCAAAGACCATCTGATCATCATTGGGTATGGACTCAATGGCCGGAACCTTTCCCGCGCAGCCAAAAGGGCAAATATCCCCTATGCCATCATCGAGATGAACCCCGAAACCGTGCGCACAGAATCGGCCAACGGGGAACCCATTATTTATGGCGACGCGGCAAATGAATCCGTTTTGGAGCATGTCAACATCCATAGCGCTCGAGTGGTAGTGGTGGCTATATCGGATAGTGATGCCACCAAAGGGATCATCGCAAATGTGCGCCATTTCAACCAAAATGCCTTCCTAATGGTAAGAACTAGGTATGTCAATGAAATTGACGAGAATATCAAACTCGGCGCCGACGAGGTCATCCCGGAGGAGTTTGAGACCAGCATCGAAATCTTTACCCGGGTGCTCAACAAGTACCTGGTGCCCCGGCATGACGTGGAAGATTTCACCAAGGAAGTCCGAAGCCATAATTATGAAATGTTCCGCAGCCCCACCGGCACGGCTTCATCAGAGTTTGGTTTTGACCTGCCGGAGATCAATTTTGTCAGTCTCAAGGTGGAAAAGGATTCCGGGGATTACATCGGTGTCAAGCTGAAGGACATGAATATCAGAGAAGACCTGGGGCTCAATATTGTAGCCATCAAACGCAAGGGACGAACCTTCACCGATCTCACCGGAGACACCAGGTTCAAGCTTGGCGATATCGTCTATGTGGTAGGCAAACCAGAGCAAATCAAAATGCTGGAAGAGGAACTGGAGGTCAATTAATCCGACCCAAACATTTCCTCGAGTCGCCTGAGTGACTTTTGATTAAAAGGGCTGTGGATGCTTTCGATTATAGAGCGCTTTTCCCTGGCGGTCAATCGCCAGTTGAGCGATGCCCGCTGGATTTCGACCTCTTCCTGCTTGAGCTCCTCCGGTTTGTCCAGGTAGCCTTCCCGCTCTTCCAAATAGGAGCGGGTGCTATACTCAAATTCAACTCTTTCCATCTCCACAGCGAGGATCTCCTTCATATAATTGTACAGCACCTCGTTGTGAAGCGTCTGCACATTATCCCAATTGATGTAAATATTTTTGAGTGGGGTTACCAGCTTTTGGGAAATGGAAGGAGGAAGCTTGGGCTCGATGTCGGTAAACTTTTCAGAATCCCTAATGGTCAGCAGCACCACACCGGAGGTATTTTCACTGATCCAGTCATTGAAAACATACAGGAACCTCATGGCATCCTGCACCCCGAAATTATCAGAAAGCCCGGCATCCATGATCTCCATCTGAGGTTCAGAGGGCAGCTGTATATTTGGCGTGATAAAGGGAAAGGTGGCCCCCATCCTTAATGCACTAATAAACCTAAGGTTATCAGCATCGTGGGCTGCAAAAAACCTTTTAAAATCAATTCCCTGGCTTTTCTCCCTAAATCCATCCGCCCTTCCCATGGAAATACCCATGTAGCTCATGGAGTGCGGCGAGATAAACAATTTGCGCGCATCATTGATAATCAGCGGGGTGATAGGCATCATGGGAATTAGGGCCTCCCTTTCAGGTTTTTCATACTCCCTGATAGGTTTATCCAAAATCCCATTTGTGTTGATGTTAAGCTGGCTTTCAAAGGCATACCCCCTGTCTTGGAGATATTTTCTCCCGTTATAATCAAAATAGCGGTTTCTGATCAACAGATCATTGACCAATAAGGTGAAAATAATAGGGTTCAGGTTATCCGAGGAAATTTGCTGCAAATATGTGAAATCAGTGATATCCAGCATTGGGTCCTGCAAGGATCGGAGGTATAGCTCCCTGAAAAATCCCGCCCCGATCATTCCGCCTGAGGCACCGGATATTAGACGGGTTTGCTCAAACAGTTTTCCATTAGTGTGCTTATGCGCATGTTGCAGCACATTCACCGTCCACAGCGCGGCCCGCTGCCCTCCTCCACTGGTGGCCACCATCACCATTTTGGGATTTTCCCCTTCGGGAAAACTGGACCTCCAGCGGTTAAGGATTTCTAATGTTCTTTCCCTGTCTTTTTGCACGGTATCCTGGTGCAGGATTTCATTTACCGTGGCCAGGTTGTATTTTTTGGGATCTATGGTATAGTCCAGTCCAAAAGCCGTATGGGGCCGGTTGAGCAAAGGGGTTTTTGATGCCATATTGATCACCACGAAAAAGGCTATGGCAACAGGTGTGGCCCATCCCCGCAACCAAAAGCTGATTGCCCCCACCCCCATGGTCAGGATGGCCAAGAGCAGCGTGGAGCTCATCGCTGCTGGAAATTGCAAGAACTTTTCCTCCCTGAAAAAACCAAGGAATAAGATAAAGATCACCAGGAAGGTCTGCAGAATAAACAAGTTGAGATGGTTTTGGTCAAAAACCCGCAGCAACTGGTTTCCCTCAAACCTGAACAAATCCTGCCTTACTTCCCGAAGTTTTAAAGAAGTATCCAGATAGGTCAAAACCTTTTCACGGGTTTTCTTCCGATCCTTGTACCTGCTGATCACATTGGCCCGGGGGATGGAAGTTTTTCGGAGCTTTTTGTCCAGGGTATCGGCAAAAAGCAAAAAGAAATCTTTATTGGTAAACCCAAAATAGGTAAAAAGCAATATATAAGTCAGCAAAGTACCACCAATAAATCCGAGTAAAAACTGGGCAATCAGCCAGTTATTTTCCAGATCATTGTCCAGCTGAAACCGGATGACTGCGAAAATATAGACCCCATAAAAGAGCAGCGGGATGATACCATTGTTCACACAAAACTGTAGAAAGGGACGGGGCAGGATGGCCAGAAACTTGAACTTGGAGGCATCCATGATATATACCGTCATATGGAAGGCCATCGTATAGATGGCAAAACCGATCCCCACAAGGAAAAAACCCACCCAGCTGACTTCGTTGAGGTATTCGGGATCCAGAAAGAGGTATGGAATGCCCAATACCTTGCCAAACCCCTCGAGTGCGATGACCGCAAGAAGCACCCAAATACCGATCAGCAGGATGTTTTTGCGCAGATGCAGAATCAAGAGCTGTATCGGGAAACTGTAAAAAAGTTTATTCCACATGTAGGGTGTCTTTTTTGACTAATATAAAGTAATAAAAATGATGTTTTCAATTATACAGAAAAAATTCTGCCAATTAATCCGCCGCATCTTTTTGCGCTTTCTCAAATTCATGTTTACCTTAGCCAGTCAATCTTAAGATAGAATTCAATGAGAACTTGGTTTTTGTGTAAAGTAAAATACGCGAAGGAAAATGAGCAGGGACTGCTCAAAAATGTGTCAGAACAGTATTTGGTGGATGCGGTATCCTTTACCGAAGCTGAAGCCAGGATTTACGATATGTTGGGCAGTGTGATCCGTGGGGATTTCCAGGTGACCAGTATCGGCAAAAGCAATATTGTGGATGTTTTCCCTTACGATGACATCGACATTTGGCACAAATGTAAAATCACCTACGTGGTGGCCGATGCCGACAGCGGCAAGGAGAAAAAGGTGACCCAATACATGCTGATCACCGCCCACCATGTAAAAGAGGCCTATGAAAGGATCTACGAATCCATGAGCAACATGCTGGTTTCCTTCAATGTGCCTGACATTGTGGAAAGCCCGATTGTAGAGGTATTCCCATACGAAAAAGATGACGAGGAGCTTCTGCCTCCCCCTCCTTCCAACCTGAGACCTGTGAGTGAGGTAAAGGAGGAGCAGGCCCGCCGCGACCAGGTGCGTTCGGAAAACGAAAAAGCAAGAGCTGAAAAAGATGACGACCCTGAAGAGGAAACCGAACTCGAAGCCGTAACCGACGATTCTATCGACTCCGAAAACGAAGAAAGACAATCTTAATACTTATTATCAAAGAACATCAAGCCACCCAATTCGGGTGGCTTTTTTTTGGCGGCGTGGGTGCCCATCCTCTCCGCGTACAGCTTTCGGTCCTGCCTCTGCCGAGTCAGGCAGGCTTCGGTCTCCAGTCTCCCGCCCTATTCCCATCTAAACAATTCCAGCTCTAACCTTTTATATAAGCAGTTATTTACTTAAACCACAACCTTATAAATTATGGACTTACAATTGGAGAACAAAACAGCCCTTGTCACAGCCTCATCGGGAGGGATTGGAATTGCGATTGCCGAATCCCTAGCCAAAGAGGGCGTAGAAGTGATTATCAATGGGCGGTCTGACGAATCAGTCAGTGAAGCCATCAACGAACTGCAGGAAAAAACCAACAGCACCAAATTTAAAAAAGCTATTGGTGACCTGGGTAAAAAAGAAGATTGCGATAAAATTATCGAGCAATATCCAGATGTAGACATATTGATCAACAATGTGGGCTTCTATGAGGCCAAGCCTTTTTTTGAAGAAACAGAAGAGGACTGGCAGACCATTTTTGATGTCAATATCATGAGCGCGGTAAGGCTGAGCCAGCATTATGGCAAAAAGATGATTGACAAAGGAAACGGCAGGGTTATCTTTGTATCCTCCGAAACGGCCGTCAACCCTGATCCCAATATGGCGCATTATGGGGCCACTAAAACCATGATGCTTTCCATTTCCAGAAACCTTGCAGAACTCACTTCCGGCACAGACGTGACGGTAAATGCCGTGATGCCCGGCTCCACCGACACAGAAAGTGTAAGGGAACTGATCAAGGAACAGTTTTCGGACATGGACATAGAGGAGGGCATGAAGAAATTCATGGAAGAAAACCGCCCCACCTCAATTTTGGGTCGTCTGTTGAAAGTTGAAGAGATCGCCGACATGGTGACTTTCGTCTGCAGCCCAAAAGCCTCCGGGATCAACGGCGCCGCCCTGCGGGTAGATGGGGGTATTGTCAAGAGCGTATTTTAATGATTAAACCTGCCAGGTTTTCGAATTTTCAAAAAAAACTGGCAGGTTTTTTTACTCCCCTCTCAGCTGATTCACAATTACAAATTTGATCAATTCCTCCACCGGTATTCCGGATCTTTCACTGGCGTCAGCGATGTCGTCGCGGCTTACTTGGGCGGCAAAACTTTTATCCTTAAGTCGCTTCTTCACCCCTTTCACCTCCATACCTTCGTAACCTTGGGGTCTCATCAGGGAATAGGCGTGGACAAAACCGGAAAGCTCATCAAAGGCATAAAGCATCTTATCCATTTCAGACTCGGGTTTCACTCCAAAATACCTAGGACCATGAGAGGCAATGGCTTTAATGATCCGTGGATCCACTTCCCTGTACTCCAGTTCTTCGATGATCCTGCTGCAGTGCTCATCCGGCCACTGGTCCCAATCCGCGTCATGAAGGAGCCCAGCTAGGTACCACATATGGACAGTCTGATCTTCATATCCTTGCTGTAAGGCATATGCTTTCATCAGATGGCCCACCTGCTTCATGTGAAAGGCCAATTTGTCATTTTTCACCCAATCGGAAAGCAGCTCAAGGGCTTCCTGTTCCGAAATCACTTTCCCAATATTCTCCTCCGATCCAAAGTCGGTTTTATTTAGCGCATGTGTCAGTGTCATGTGTACTGGTTTTTAGGGTTGGTAAAGACTACAATTTCAGATTCTTCGGCGTGAAATGCAAGAGGAATGGCAGAATGAAGAATTCTACTCTAGAAAGGTTTTCACGCAGCGGCGCAAAGAGCAGCGCCAAGAACGCCACGCCTCATTTATAAACTTTACAGTTCCCACCGTAAAGAAGAATATGAAAGTTTATGAGACCAATTTCTCGTTGCGCCGCAGCGAAACTGCAGCGGTCGCGGCGAGAAATCATGACCCGATAGCAACGGGAGTGTTTGCAAAACATAAAGCCTAGAGGTGACGATTTGCTCTTGCGAAGAAAAAACTCCCTTTTGCTTCCGCGAAGCAGTGTTTCATCCCACATCCGACACCCTTCATCAGGCATCCGACATCGGTCATCCGACATCCCCCATCACTCAATCCTAACCATATGACTCGATGCCGCACCGAAGATGCCGTAGCCGTTAGTGATGTTGCTGGGCATGGGGGTGGGCTCGCCACCAAAAATATCGGGGCTCTGGTTGGTATAGTGATAATAATAGGTGGTCACATAGTCGTAATACTCCTTGCTCACCGTTTCCAATATCAGGTAACTTTCCAAATCCTCTTGGGTCCCTGAATAATAGAGCTCACTTACCAAAACCACCATCTCAGCTTCGGTCCCCTGCGTGGGAGTCGACTCAAAGCCAACATTAAAAGGATGGATGGGCGTGATGAAAGGAATGTTGGAGGTCAACTGTATGGCCGTCCTCATAGGCTGCCCCTCTCTTTGCTGGGCAAACTTTAGCACATAATAGCTTTTGCCCTCCACAGGCGGGGCAACTCTGAAAAACACTTCCCTTTGTGGCACACTTCCCAATCCCCTATCTACACCTCCAAACCTGGCAGAAATCAGCTCGGTCGGCACGGGCACCACTGTGGAGCTGCTTACTGAGGCAAATCCTGGGGCGTCAATTTCCACTTCTACGCTATCCCCTACGTGAATGCGATAGGGAGCCGTGTAGTCATCCTCTCCCCCAAAAAAGCTAAACCGCTCTATCAATTCCCCATTTACCCTCATCTGCACATTGGCATTGGGCAAACCATCCTTTATTGAGCCCTCATCCATCATACCATACGATTTATGTATTCCCAACCTCACTTGGGTATCCCCATCCTTAAGCAGGGCATTCAACACAATCTTTGATTCATGTTCGGGCAGGTCTATTTCCACCTCCTGATTTATCCATCCCATGCAACCCGACAAAGCCATGGGAATCAATCCCCAAAATAATCTTTTCATCATCAATATAATTTGAATTCATAACTGAATGCTGGAAGGATGGGCAATAGGGCCATCTGCCTCAACCTCATGGTGCCTCCCGCATTTACGCCAAAGAAATTGGTGCCTCCCGACCAATAATAGTAGAAGGGGTTTGCACGATTATATACATTGTAAAAGCCTAAATTCCAGGTTCGCTCACCCCATCTTTTATCCTTGGAGAATCTTATCCCAAAATCTGCCCTGTGGTAGGACCGCATTCTAAAATTATTTCTGCCCTCATAATGCTCAACATATCGATTAGGACCCGTCAATCCACCTGACAGCCCAATCGGAGGCTCAGTATAGGCCTGGTAGCGCCCTTCTGCCAAGGTGATGGCCTCCCCTGTACCATAAGTCCAAGAGGCTGAAAAGCTCACTTTGTCATTCACCTGATAAGCCATTGTAAAGCCTATATCATGCCTTCGGTCAAAACGGTCAGGGAAGAACTGTCCATCCATAATGTTGTCAAACCTGCGTTCTGACTGGGCCAAGGTATACCCCAGCCATCCACTCCACCGGCCCTCCTTTTTCTGAAGCAGCACCTCAATGCCCCTGGCCCGTCCCTCTCCTTCTCTTTCAATTTGATCCTGCCAGTCCGCTGCACCTTCCAGCCAGTTGACGCCGTCGGAGTAGGCGATAAGGTTTGTCATGTTTTTGTAATAACCTTCCACAGAAAACTCCCAACCTTTATCCAGCATCCTATGGTATCCTAGCGTGTATTGCCAAGACTGCTGCGGCCGGGTGCGGGAGGTGGCAGGCACCCATAAATCCGTCGGGATCCCCACACCGGTGCTGCTTAATAGGTGGACATTTTGCTGCATCTGGGCAAACCCGGCTTTTAAAGACGATCTTGGGCCTACTTGGTATCGCGCAGTCATTCTCGGCTGTGCCGAAAAATATTGTTCACCTTCCACGAAGTAATTATTGAAATGAACTCCGAGGTTGGCACTAAACCGGTCGCTGAGCGTCCATTCATCTTCCAAATAATAGGAAAGCTCCCAGGCATTCACATTCTGCGATCCAAAAGTAGTATCCATTTGGACACCCTGATCTGTGCTCCTTATGGCATTGACCCCAGGGGTAAATTTGTGATGGATGGCCTGGGCTCCTACCCGAAACAGGTGGCTTTTGCTGTGGTAATATTCAAGGTCATATTTCAGATTCCAGTCCCTGATCCCTGATTGGTAACCAAAATGATAGAAATGCTCTTCCTCGGGATTGCTGTGATCGGTGGCGATATCAAAAATATAATTGGTATAGCCCACCGTGGTATTAGAGAAAAGCCGGTCGGAAATAACCCTATTCCACCTTACAGTGGCCAATTGGTTTCCCCATTTGAAATAATTACTTGACCGGATGTTGCTCGTATCCCTCGCATTCACCACTCCCCTGTCGTGGCCGCTGTAGGCAGTCACCTGAATTTTGTCTTTTGGAGACAGGTCATAACTCGCCTTGCCATTGAAGTCATAGAAAGTGTAACCAAAACCATGGCTCCCTCCCGAGGCAATTCTGGCTATAGGCCTGGTAAACATATCGACATAAGATCTCCGAAGAGCCACGATATAAGAACCCTTGCCTTTATTGATCGGCCCCTCATTGCTGATCCGTGCTGAGACCAGCCCCACTGCCCCTTCCGTGCGCATTTCATTTCGGTTGCCGTTCCTCATTTTTACATTCAGCACAGAGGACAGTCTCCCCCCATACCGGGCAGGAAAGCCACCCTTCATCAGGTTGACATCCGCCACCACATCTGGATTGAAGGTGGAAAATATCCCTCCCAGATGCCCTACGTTATAAAGGGGGATGCCATCAAGAAGAATCAGGTTCTGGTCTGGGCCGCCACCCCTTACATACATGCCCGTAAGTCCCTCTTTTCCGCCCTGCACCCCCGGCATGAGCTGGATCCCCCTGATCAGATCTATTTCACCGCCTACTGCAGGCAACTGTTTGAGTTGCCGGGCCGGCATATTGATCGAGGAGAGCTGCACCTGCCTTTCGAAGGAAAGCTCCTTGTTTTCCTCCACTACCACCTCGTCAAGATCATCCAGTGGCTGTAGCCCCACAGTCAATTTGCTGGAAGCAGCCATATCCACGTTTACCGTTTGGGTTTTGTACCCCACATGCGACACCCTTAAAGTAGCAGTGGAATCGGGAAGGTTAAGGCTAAAAAAGCCGTAGAAATTGGTATGGGCACCGCGGCCAGTTCCCTCAATCAAAATGGTAGCGCCAAAAAGCTTTTCACCGCTGCCTTTATCCTCCACATATCCACTTACCTGCCCTTGCCCCCACACGTTGCCGGTAGCCAAAGCGAAAATTAACATTATAAAACTTCTCATTTCGAATAAAAATTAAGGCTAAAAACTTTTTAGTATGCTCTTTTTATTATTTGACCCGATTCCATATCCTACAAATAGCCCTGTAAAAGATCCTCGGTCCCGGAGGGTGTTCGGTGGAGTATTAAACATTGGTTCAAGATTTTTCACGGTGTGTCGGTTTACCCCTTGCTGATGCCTCAAACCCAGCACAAAATAATTATTGCGTTTGTTGTAAATCCTTGCCCCCACTTCAGCGCGGAAAGTCAGGTGTTCCTTTGATTGGCTAATCCTCTGGGACAAAAAATCACTATAGAGGAAGCGACTTCCCCCAATTCCTGCCTGTGCAAAAAATATCTTATTCTTGACTTGATGGTTATATCTAAGACCAATGCTGTAATTCAAACTCCTATTAACCCTCGCGGCTGTGGTATAAGGGCCTCCAGTCCCAAGAGACCTTTCATATTCCCATGTGGACTGCATGTATTCCACTTGTGTAGCTAATTGAAATTTATCATTTAATTTGGTGAGCAAGTTGACACCAAAATGACCACTTATGGGAGTAAGAAAGGAAAACTCCTCGCGAGACATACTCACCTGCGCACTAAAATGAGATATTGCCGGACCTCCATACAACTCTAATTCAACGGTTTGCTGTGCCAGCAACTCACCGCCGAATGCCAGGGTTGAAAGTAAAAAAAGAGTAAAATATTTCTTCATAATTATGTAATTAAAATTTTCTATTGCCCAAAGGTAGAGATTCCATCCCCAAATCAGACTTAACGAAACCTAAGAGATGTTAAGAAAACTAAAACACTAGAATGTTTACATTAAAAAATATGTTTCCTCTCCCATCCAAAAAACTAACCCTTAACTACTTACCTGCAGACTTGTCTCTTTATGGACAAAAACTGCTTCACCCCATTGAAATGAACACAAGGCCTAGCAAGGTTTTGGCCCGGTACCACATCCTCCCTCCATCAAACCGGTAAATCCAAATATTTACAAAACCTCTGAATTGGATGAAAAGGCAACTTGTGCAAAAATTACACAAGTTCAACAGGAAGGAGAAAGAACAGTAAAGAGACAGATAAAAATCTATAATTTGGATCTGATAATTTCTGTGGGTTATCGTGTTAATTCCAAACAGGGTACAACCTTTAGAATTTGGGCCAACAAGATCATTAAAGATCATCTGGTAAAAGGCTATACGTTTAACGAAAAGAGGTTATTCGAACTTCAAAAAACAATAAAACTTGTTAATAGAACAATCCAAAGTCTTGGTTCAGACGATCAGACAAAAGGTATATTTGAAGTTTTAGCTGAATTTTCGACTGGTTTGGATATTCTGGATGATTATGACCATCAAAGATTAAGTTTATCCGATACCCCAATCCAAGCAACTTTTAGAATATCCTACGAGGAAGCAAAACATGCTGTGGATGAATTAAAGAAAAGATTCGGTGGGTCAAGTCTTTTTGGAAATGAAAAAGACCAATCCTTTAAGGGTTGAAAGTAAACCTGAAGAAAAAGAAATGATGATCAATGTAGTCGTAAATTTTATAAACAGATCATAGAAAGAAGAAAAGCCCTAAATCCCCGCAGACTCATCCCCTACTCTTAAAATAATATTACAAAATGACCCCAAAAGACACCTTACATAAATGGATTGATGCCTTTAACAGAGCTGATGTAGAGGCTTTATCAGACCTATATGCAGAGCACGCAATCAACCATCAAGTGGCAAACGAACCGGTGGAAGGAAAAACCGCGATTAAGAAAATGTTTGAGGAGGAATTTACCAATGCTGAGATGACCTGCATACCGGAAAACGTGTTTGAAGATGGGGAATGGGCCATTTTGGAATGGAAGGACCCAATGGGACTTCGGGGTTGCGGATTTTTTCAGATTCAAAATGGAAAAATCGTTTTCCAACGCGGTTATTGGGATAAACTATCCTTCTTGAAATCACATAACCTACCAATCGAGTAAGCTTTGGACAAAAGAATCAAATTTTGACTAATTAGGAAAAACGGGACACCCCTAAAACTTAAAATAACGTTGGTAAGAGATAATGTTATTCACTCACAGATTCCACCATCTCCCCAGATGGTTGCGAACCTCAGTGGCCTTATCCGTTTGAGCATACTGGATCTACCCTGATCATCACCTACGTTTGCATTGAGGGCTGCGGCGAGAAATATGTGAAGCTGTAAACGATGGAATAGGTAAAAGAACTGTCAATAGATGCTTATATTTGATCATGAGTAGGCCATTAAGTCCTTCTAAAATCCATGATCGAAAAAAAGAAAATAGCTATCATAGGCGGCGGGATTGCCGGGCTGACCTTTGCCAGATGCTTGGGCAGCGATGAGTATGACATCAACATATTTGAACGGAAAGAAGATTTTGGGGAAATCGGTGCTGCCATCAGTGTTTTTCCCAATGCACTCTGCGTAATGGATGAATTGGGTCTGCTAGCCGACATTCTCAAAAACAGTGGGGAATTCAAAACGGTGTATCTCAAAACCGATAGCGGAGATATTTTAAGCAAGTCGGAGCCCAAAACTGACTATCCTGTAATCTGCATCCACAGAGCCGACCTACACGCCATACTTTTAAAAAACCTCGACGCCAAATTACACAATAATCGCCCTCTGAAGGAATTGTCCCAATTGGAAAATGGGCAGATCAAACTCACGTTTGATAACGGCGAAAGTGGCGTGTTTGATGCGGTAATTGGTGCCGACGGCATTCATTCGCAAGTGCGGAAACACGTATTCAATGATGGAGAGCCAATTTTCAGAGGCTACAACGTATGGCGTGGCGTGGTAAAAACCGATTTTGACATAGGCTACGGCAGCGAAACTTTCGGAAAAGGCCAAAGGGTGGGGATAGTGCCTATTAAAGATGGAGTATATGGCTGGTGGGCCACCTGCAATGAAGATTTCATGCAGGATGACAGCCCGGAAGGGGCCAAGGCTAAACTTAACAGGCTTTTCTCCAGTTGGCACGCTCCCATCCCGGACCTGATCCGCAAAACCGATAACATCCTAAAAAACGGCATAATGGACCGTAAACTCCGGAATGGCTGGACAAAAGGCCCTGTCACTATGATCGGGGATGCCGCCCACCCCACCACGCCAAATTTGGGGCAAGGTGGGTGTATGGCTATTGAAGGCGCTTATATATTGGCAAAGTCCCTGCAAAAATACGGTTTGACCAAAATGGCTTTTGATCGATATGAAGAACTTCATTATCCCAGAGCGAAAAGCATCGTTAAAGAAAGCTTGAAACTTGGCAAAATGGGGCAACTAACCAATCCCCTACTCATTGGGTTGAGAAATTTCGCATTTAAGGCCATGCCATCCAGCGTGGCCATGAAGATGATCGATAAGTACTTTTCTTACAGAGTAACTAAACTGGATATTTAACATAGAAGCTGGATGCTTGATTGTAAAGTGGAATTAATCACCTGGGCTATTTTTAAATGTGCATATGGCAATAATCATTATGAGCTCCTTGCTCCTTAGGTAGCGCCGATGATTATTTTCACCCAGGGGGTGGAAAGGAGTACGTAAATCAAGACAACTCTGAAGCGTTTAATATGGGATTGAATGGATTTTTGTAATCCATTTCTCTGTGAAAATAAGTAAGATATAGCTAAATTAAGCCTATTCATCGCGCAGAACTTTTTCATTAATCCATTTGAATCAAAAAACCCTTCGATCATGTCCGCAGAATCCCTACACCTCCACGGAATTGAAAAAATCAAAACTGATTTCAGTTATTTACTGAAACTATTCAAGGAAATGCTGGAGTCTATTGGTGAAAAAGACCTTGCTGATGGTTTGCCTTTTGAGCCCAGCAATAGGCAGTTGCAAGCTGATGAAAAACTTGCCCAAGCCATCGGAATCTGCTTTGAGCTCTTAAATCTCGCTGAAGAAAATGCCGCTGCCGTTTTTAGGCGCAAAAGCGAAACCCAGCTGGGCATCGAATCCACCCGCGGATCATGGGGAGAGACCCTCCAACAATGGAAAGCCAACAAGGTAGATGAGCGACTAATAGCCCTGGCGCTTCAAAAAATCAATGTGACGCCAGTTTTGACAGCACACCCCACGGAGTCCAAAAGGCTCACCGTGCTCGACATCCACCGCGAACTTTATCTGCTATTGGTAAAGAGGGAAAACCCCAATTGGTCCACTGCCGAGCAGTCGGTGATCAAGAGTGAGATCCTGAGCCTAATGGAACGGTGGTGGAGAACTGGCGAGATCTATTTGGAGAAACCCCGATTGGAAGATGAGAGAAGCAATCTGATGCATTATTTCTTAAACGTTTTCCCAAATGCTGTCCGTCTATCCGATCAGCGGCTTCTGGATGCCTGGACCAGCATGGGTTTTTCCCAAAACCTGTTGGAATGGCCTGAGCAATTTCCGGCTATCCAGTTTGGCAGCTGGGTGGGCGGGGACCGGGACGGGCACCCATTTGTCACCCCGGAATTCACTGCCGACACCCTGAGGCTTCACCGCGAGTCAAGCCTTAACCTAATCAAAGCAGAGCTCTTTAACCTGGCGGCAAAGCTCAGCTTTTCCAGTTACCGCAACCAGCTTCCCCAGGCATTTATGGAGGAAATTGAGGCCACAGCACAAAGACTTGGCTCAAAAGGTCAGCAAGCGCTTGACAGAAACCCCTCCGAGCCCCTCCGACAGTTTGTAAACCTGCTTTTGGTACGTTTGGAAAACACCCTTTCATCTCCTCCTGAAAAAAATGAAAAGGTTTATTTCCGCACATCGGGAGAGCTTTCTTCAGAGTTAAGAAAATTGAGGAATGTCTTAATTGCCCTTGGGGCAACTAGGGTGGCAAAACAATGGCTCTTTCCAATTGAGCGCATGGTCCAGTGCTTCGGGTTCCATTTGGCAAAATTGGATATCCGTCAGAACAGCGCTTATCATGAGAAAGCCATCAGTCAGATCCTTAAAGCATCGGGAAATGGGGATTCGGACTACGCAAACTGGGATGAGGATAAGCGGCTCACCTTTATAAATCAGGAATTACAAAGCAACCGCCCATTTCTGGTGGTCGGAACATCCTGTGGGCAGGAGGCCGATAATGTTTTGGGCTATCTGCGTGAAGTGAAAAGCTATATGGACCTCTATAGAGCTGATGGAATCGGGTCCATTATTGTGAGCATGACCAGAAGCCTGAGTGATTTGTTGGTGGTCCATCTGCTATTGCGGGAGGTGGGTTTGCAGCATGCCCGACTGCCGATAGTCCCTTTATTGGAAACTATCGATGATCTGGAAGCCGGTCCTGAGATTATTTCAGCCTACCTGAGCCATCCCCAAATCCAAAAGCAAATCAATAAAATTGATCATTTCACCCAGGAGATCATGCTGGGCTACAGTGATAGCAACAAGGACGGGGGAATATTGACAAGCAGATGGACCATATATAAAGCGGAAGAAAGACTGACTGAGGCGGCCAATAAATTTGGAGTCAAGCTGTGCTTTTTCCACGGGCGTGGTGGAAGTATTAGCCGGGGCGGTGGCAAGATCCACCGATTTTTGGACAGCATGCCGGCGGGCTCCATGAGTGGCCAGATGAAAATGACCGTACAAGGCGAAACTATTGCCAACCAGTTTGCCAACCGCCTCACGGCAACCTACAACTTGGAAATGTTGCTAGCGGGTACGGCTAGGCAAACTATGATCTCTGCTGATAACACCCCAAAAGACAAACTATACGGCATCATGGACAACTTGGTAGGTTCGGCCAGAAAAACCTATAGGGAGCTATTAGACCATCCAAACTTCCTAGAGTTTTATGGTAAGGCCACACCTATTGACGTGTTGGAGGAAAGCAAGATCGGGTCAAGACCTGCCCGGCGAACAGGCCAAAGATCCTTGGAAGACCTGCGCTCCATTCCTTGGGTCTTCAGCTGGAACCAGGCCCGGTTTGGAAAAGATTGAGGAAACCTTGGGGGCCTCCATGGAATCCCGTCGGATTTCTAAGCTCGAGGATCACAAGCTTAGAAACAATGCCCTCAACCTGCTACATAAAATCCAGATAAAAAACTTGTTAAAGTGGAGAAAACTAAAGAAAACAAATCCCATGGAGAGCGAGGCCTACTTGTTACAGCTACTTTTGCTCGTAAATGCATTGGCCGGTGGATTGAAGGGGACGGGCTGAGAATTTTACCTTGGTGAAGTAAATTGAATATATTTTTTAGCAATTTGAATTTCTACTAATATGAAGCAGTCATTATATATTTTGGCAATCTTGGCTTTGGGAATGAGGAGTTTCCAAGCTCATGCTCAATCAACTCCGCATTCCCAGGAAACAGTGTACACGGTGATCTATAACAGCGTGCCAGATCAATTTAGATTTCCGCTGATCGGTTTTATTAACATTGCCCAAGGCAGCCATAGGGGGTTACAGGTAGGTTTTGTCAACACGACTATGCAAAGTTTTGAGGGACTGCAGGTGGGCTTTGTTAATACCATTCTTGAGAATTCATTAGGTGCAAAAATCGGTTTTGTAAACACCACCAGGAAAAATTCGGAGGGCCTAAGGGTGGGCTATGTAAACACAACGCTGGGCAGTTCGAAAGGAGCAGCTTTCGGCTTTGTAAACACCACCCTCGATGACACCGAGGGCCTGCAGTTGGGTTTCGTCAATATTGCCCGAAAAACTTTAGAGGGTGCCCAGATAGGGTTTGTCAACGTGGCTGACAGCATACCTAATGGCGTCCCCATCGGATTTTTGTCATTTGTCAAAAATGGCGGTTACCGCGCACTGGAAACTTCGGTGAATGAGCTGTACCCATTCAATTTATCTTTCAAAATGGGGGTTCCAAGGTTTTATTCATTTCTGCAGGGAAGCTATTACAGCAGTTATGACTCACAATATGCGTTTGGTTTCGGATTCGGCTCCCTAATCCCTTTGAAAAGCAGGTTCTACTTTAACCCCGAGTTATCAAACATCTCCCCCATTTCAACCAACAATCCCAACGTAACCAGCCTGGCCGCCCAGTTGAGGTACAGCCTAAATTCACGGATTCAGTTAGCCACTGGACTTTCTGCCCTTTGGATCAATTACCGGCAGGATTCCAACCTTTTTGATCCTCCATTCTTTTCGTTGGCCAATTATGAATTCAACGCACAAAACCGGCTTTTGCTCGGGGCAAGGTTTGCCGTGAGTTACAATTTCACACCGATACCTTAAGGCGTCGGCGGATTCCAATTTAAACATTTTCTTCTACAGAGACTTTTTAGGTAAAACTATAAAGCTAACCATGGAGCCAAGAATAGAGGGAAAAACCATCATCATTACGGGAGGCAGTTCGGGTATCGGGGCTGCTGCAGCCAGAGACTTTGCCAAAAGAGGAGCTAATGTAATCATCACCGGCAGGTCTGACCAGACCAAGCAGCTTGCCGGAGAAATCGGCTGCGAATACCATCTGGTGGATTATGCGAAACTGAGCTCTGTCCATGAATTTGCTGACACCATGTTAGCCAACCATCCTAAGATTGATGTACTAATCAATAATGTGGGCGGTGTAATTGCTGACCGCCAACTTACCGATGATGGTAACGAAATGACTTTCCAGATCAACCACCTAGGTGGATTTTTACTCACTTTGCTTTTAAAAGATCGTCTGGAAAAGTCGGCTGCCCTGGTCATCAACACCTCCAGCATGGCCAATAATATGGGTAAAATCAAACTCAAGGACCTCCAAAACGAAAAACCGTATAGCTCAATGAGAGCCTACGGACGGGCAAAACTGATGAATATTTTGCACGCCATGGAAATTGTAAACCGTTTTGAAAATGTAAAAGCAGGATCCTTCCATCCAGGGGTGGTATCCACGGGATTTGCCCGGGAAGGTGGTTTCTTGGCGAAACTTTTTTACAATACTTTCCTAAAAGACCTCTTCATGATCAGCCCTGAGAAGGGCGCCGACACCCTGATCTGGATGGTAACCAACCCTGATAAATGGAAGCCGGGAGAATATTATCACAAAAGAAAACCCGGCAAAAAGAACTCCCAAATCTCCGACAAACTGGCCTGGAAGTTATGGGAACGCTCCGAGAAGTTAGTGAAAGGGCAAATGGTACCTTAAATCAAGTTGTCCACCTGTGTACTCTTTATTGCCCATTTCCGTACAGCAAACCATCAAAAACGTCCTCTAATGGCTTCAAGGGGCTCTGGTATAGAACTTGGAGTTGGTATTGGAAATGTAAAATCATGACCAACTTCTTACTTTGGTGTATTCTTTTGATCCTGTGTTGGCCGATTGCGCTGGTAGCTATACTCCTCTACCCTTTAATTTGGCTGATCCTGTTGCCTTTCAGGCTGCTGGGCTGGGCGGTCAATCTTTCATTCGCTTTCATCACAGCTTTATTTATGCTTCCGTTTACTTTGGTAGGGAGGAAATGAAAAAATGGGCCACGAAGAATACCAACCTGCCTGGACAGCAGTCAGGGTTTAAAAAAAGTTTCATAAAGCTTCTTCGTGGAATATCATATCTCAGCGGCCGGATTGAATCCCAGATTGGGTTTCTTAACCGCTCAAAATCCAAATAGCCTCAAAATTTCTCCGCAAAACCATTTGTCCTAGGATGTTCATAGTACATAGTACTCTTTGTACCTAGTACAACCATCCCCTTTCATTTCCTCTCTTTTTTACCTAATTTAAAAAAACTTTTGTCTGTAGATGAAAAATAGAGGATATGTTTATTTCCTTTCCATAGTAGCTGCTCTGGGTGGATTTTTATTTGGGTTTGATACGGCGGTGATATCTGGGGCCGAGCGGGCCATTCAGGTCAATTGGAACCTGAGTGACTGGTATCATGGGCTGGCGGTAGCCATTGCATTGTACGGAACTGTTCTGGGGGCGCTCTTTGGCGGCTTGCCATCTGATTTATACGGCAGGAAAAAAGTTCTGCTCTGGATAGGCGTACTGTATTTCATTTCGGCGTTGGGTTCTGCGATGGCCACGGAAGTGTATTCTTTCATGCTTTTCCGCTTTCTGGGAGGACTTGGCGTCGGCGCCTCCTCGGTGGTGGCCCCCATGTACATCAGCGAAATAGCCCCTGCCAAAGACCGTGGGAAATTGGTAGCGTTATACCAATTCAACATCGTTTTCGGCATCTTAATGGCCTATTTCAGCAATTACCTGATTGGGATTACGATCACCATAGATGCCTGGAGGTACATGCTTGGCGTGGAAGCCATTCCCGCCTTGATTTATACTTTGCTGGTTTTTAAAGTTCCTGAAAGCCCCCGATGGATGGTCCTTAAAAAAGGCAATACGGCAGTAGCTTTAGAAATCCTTACCAAGACTGACCCCGAAGCGGCAGAGGAAATTATATCCAGGGCCAAATCTGAGAGCCTGCAGCAACAAAATTCGCTTAGCTTCTTTTCCCTATTCAGAAAAGAACACCTAAATATCAGCTTAATGGCAGTTGCCATTGCCGTTTTCAACCAGGTCTCTGGCATCAACGCAATCATCTATTTTGCCCCGAGGATTTTTGAAATGGCCGGCATAGCCACCGAAAGTGCCCTACTTTCCACTATTGGGATTGGGGTGGTCAACCTAATTTGCACCATGCTCGGACTGTTATTGATCGACCGTATGGGAAGGAGGTTTTTGATGTTGGTGGGATCGGCAGGATATATCGTGTCCCTCACCTTGATGGCTCTGAGTTTTCAGGGAGAATATTTCCCATCCGGCTGGCTGCCCATATTCGTGTTTATCTTTATTGGCGCCCACGCCATAGGCCAGGGAAGTGTGATTTGGGTATTTATCTCGGAGATCTTCCCCAACAAGCTGAGGGCAAAAGGCCAGTCTTTGGGGTCCTTTACACATTGGATATTGGCCGCTTTGATAGCCAACATTTTCCCCTTCCTGACTGGAAAATTCGGCCCAACATTAATATTTTCCTTTTTCGGTTTAATGATGGTCGTGCAGCTCCTTTGGGTGCTATTTGTGATGCCGGAAACGAAAGGCAAATCACTAGAAGAGATCAAGGTGTAGCGGAAAGCAAAATCACGGTTAATTGTTACGTGGGATTTCTTCCTCGGGAGCGGTTTTTCTTTGCCAGACAAGTTGGGTTAAAAAAATCGTATATTTAAAAAAGAAAATGATATGAAGTCAATTCGAATTGACATATTGAACCCAAAAGTTTAATTTTCTACTTCTTTCACCTTCCTAAACACTACCCCCAATGAAACAAACCATATGCTTTGGCGAAGTTCTTTTTGATCAATTTAGGGATAAATCCATACCGGGTGGGGCTCCTATGAATGTGGCATTGCATTTTCAGCAACTTGGATTTCAGAGCCTTATGATCTCCATGGTTGGGAAGGACCGGCAAGGTGAGGAGCTTTTGAGTTTTTTGAAAGAAAGAAACCTAAATACTTCATTGATAGGAATTCACGAGTCCCTACCCACAGGGTTGGTGTTGGTGAATGACCAAGACCCCAAAAATGTCACGTATGAGATCGTAGAACCAGCAGCCTATGATGAAATAACCTGGTCGGAGGAAGCCCAGGAGGCTATTGACCAGTCAGAGGTTTTTGTATATGGGAGTTTGGCCACTCGGAACGAAGTCTCACGAAAATCCCTTTTAAAATACCTATCCCATACTTCGACACTTAAAGTTTTTGACATCAACCTTCGTCCACCTTTTGATGATCTGGAGCTGTTGGAAGATATTCTTGTGCATACGGATATTTTAAAAGTAAACGAACATGAATTGCAGATTTTGGCTGATTACCATGAGTTCGGAAATGATCCAGAGATCACTTGTGAAAAACTGGAGGAGGCATATGACCTTCGGTTGATCTGCGTCACGAGAGGAGATAAAGGGGCTATGATTTCTCAAAAAGGAGAAATTTTCGAACATGAAGGGTACCAAACCGAGGTTGTGGACACTGTTGGGTCAGGGGATGCATTTTTGGCGGCATTGATTTATGGCTATCTGGAAGGGGAAAAATTGGAGGACATGCTCGACTTTGCCTGTGCTCTGGGCACCTATGTGGCAAGCCATAAAGGAGCCACCCCAAAATACGATATTCAAACAGTCAGGCAGATCATGGGTTAAATAATACTATCGAACCAAAACGAATATGAAAAGAAGAAACTTTTTGCACAACACCATGCTTTCCACCTCTGCTTTGACACTCGCCAGCTTCCCCCTCATTTGGCCAACCTCCAAAAAGAACCCCAAACACAATAACGAGGACAAAGTTGGCGTAGCCTTGGTCGGACTGGGCGGCTATAGTAAAAACCAATTGGCCCCAGCTTTGGAGCAGACCGAGCATTGCTATCTGGCGGGAATTGTAACAGGCAGCCCCGAAAAAATTCCGGAATGGCAAAAGAAATACAACATCCCCGATGGCAATGTCTACAATTATGAAAACATGGATGACATCGCCAATAATGACGATATAGATGTCATATACATCGTGCTCCCCAGCGGAATGCACGCCGAATATGCCATCAAAGCTGCCAATACCGGCAAGCATGTGTGGTGCGAAAAACCCATGGCCAAAACGGTAGAAGAGTGCCAGTCTATCATCGATGCGTGCAACAAGAACAACGTCAAGCTTACCATAGGCTATAGAATGCAGCACGAACCTAACACCCAAAACTTCAAAAAATGGGTGGAAGAGAGAAAATTCGGGGAAGTCAAGATGATAGAGGCCATGGCAGGGTTTTATTCTTCCCGTACTGGCCACTGGCGTTTGGACAAAGAAATGGGAGGCGGTGCGCTTTACGATATGGGCGTGTACAGTATTAATGCCGCCCGGTATGTGCTTCAGCAAGAGCCGATATCGGTGATGGCTTACGAAAGCACCACGCGGCCTGAAATCTTTACCGAAGTGGATGAAACCATGAATTTCATCCTTGAATTTCCAGACGGGGTGATGGCCAATTGTGCCACAAGCTTTGGTATCAACATGAACCGACTAATTGTCACCGCACAGGATGGGCATTTCCGGATGGAACCTTTCCAATCTTACAATGGCTTAAAAGGGTTTTCCTCTGATGGAAGCCAGTTTAGTGATAAAATCAAAAACCAACAGGCGAAGCAGATGGACAATGATGCCTTGGCAATAAAAGAGAATAAGGAGGTATTGGTCCCCGGTGAAGAGGGGCTGAAAGATATCAAAGTCGTAGAAGCGATCTTTAAATCAGCAGAAGAAGGTAGGAGGGTTAAGATTTAAGTGGTAAGTGAAAAGTGAGAAAGTAAATTTACCTTTTACATCTCACTTCTCACCTTTACTAAAAATTCTTTCCTAGAGATATCTTGACTACGTTATGTCGGGTATCCATTCCATCATATTCTATGCTGGACAACCCAAAATCATAACTTCCCTGTAGGTTAAACCCAAGTGGAAGGCTCAAGCCTATACCCACAACTCCGCTGAGATCATAATCTCTTAGATTGTCTGTTGTGGTAAAGCTGGTTGAACCATTATAATTGCGGCCTACAAGATAAGACGCTTGTGGTCCGGCAAATATATTTACCAAGGGAAACACGGTGATTCTAAGCAAAACAGGCACATCGATATAATGAAGCCTATCTGTTGCAGCTCCCATAGGAGAGGATTCACCTGCACGGAAACCCTTTTGGCTATATTGCACGCCTGGCTCTACACTGATAAGCCCTAGGGCGTTCATCCTAAAATATGTTCCCGCATGAAATCCTGTGTAAGTCCCAGCTTCAATACCGGAAATGGTCGGGTAATTTAAACCTCCCCTCACACCCACTTGTAAAAACTGGGCTTCGGCGTTTTGGAAGCTGATGGCGGAAAACACCATCATAAAGGCAAATAGTAACTTTTTCATAGACTTAAAATTAAAAGCAAGCCCCTAAAAGGAGCTTGCAGTATGGTAAGTTGGTTTATGTTAGAAACTATAACCTAGTGAAACTTTAAAGCCTCTGTTATAAATTTCGGCATTACTGTCCTGGAACACAGGGGTAAGACCAAGGTCATAACTTCCCTGAAGGTTCAGTCCCATTGGCAAGTTATACCCTAGACCAAAAACCAGTCCAGCATCTAAAGAATTTACATTGTTGGTGTCCCACACGAAGGTATTTCCAAACAAATCTCCTTCAAACCTCGATCTTAGCAAGATAGAACCCTGCGGACCGGCGAAGAAATTCAAGCCATCAGTGGCATAAAATCTCAACAGAATAGGCACATCGATGTAATCCAAGACAGCTCTGCTGTTTGCAAACCCGTCATTTTGGGTTCCTTTTACTGAGTAATAGGCACCTGGCTCAATGGAGAATCGGTCGGTTACAAACATGTTACCATATAGACCGGCGTGAAACCCTGTTCTATTGGTGTAGCCATTGTTTGATGCATCACTTCCACCCCAATTGAAAAAGTTAGCACCGCCTCTTATACCTACAGTCGCTACTTGGTCAGCTGCTGGGGTTCTCATTTGGGCATTTGCAGAAAACGACAGCGAAACCGCCGCCAAGACACCTAAAATTAGCTTTTTCATAATTTCAAATAGTTGGTTTAGACCCCAACTATTACGAAATCTGTGCCAATAGCCCAAAAATGGCAATAGCCACCATAAAGAGCCTTGCTGAAAAAGGACTTATGGTGGCTATTGAAAACGAGCATAAATGAAGGTAATTATTTGACCCTCTTTTCTATATAATAAGAATTCAGAATGGCCAAGGCACCCATATATTTAAGATTAAATTTGATCAGGTCTCCGACTTTGTAATTCTTGGGATTTTCTCCCAGATCCAGGATCAGCATATCAGAACTGGCCCCAAGGATTTCAAATTCACCATCTTCCGCAAGAAGGTATTTGGGATCCACATCCAGCAGTCCTATATCCAGGATAGCCCTAAAACTGGATTTTCCATATAGGCTTTCATCTATATCCAACACATCCCCTTGCGGATTGGCGGCGAGTACACCTGTAGGCAGCAAGGGCTTTTCCTGCATTTCGATGATTTCAGTATAAAGCTCAAATACATCCCCGTACATTCCATCAATTACCTTTTCCTCAAAAAGATCAACCCCAAAATAGAGTGTCTCTCCCACTCTGAAGTGGTTTACCCCTTGGGGAAGCTGATGCCTTAGCATCAAAGGAATGGTAACAGAGGTGCCAGCGGAAACCCATGGAATGTCTTTATTGAATTTGAGTTCAATAATCTGCTTATAAAGACAAAGCTGAATAAGCTTATCCGTGGAAGGCATCACGCCATTCAGGCAGTTAAGATTGGTACCGAGGCCAATCACTTCAATATTGGGCAATTCGAAGATTTGGGCGTAAAAATCAATCAGGTAATCCCCCATCACCCCCTCACGGAGGTCACCGGTTTCTACCATGATAATGATTTTATGTTTTTTGTTTTGGCGTACAGCCTCCTCGCTGATCCATTTTATGGTAGAGAGTTCACTGTTCAGGCTGACATCGGCATACTTGACCATATCGGCCATGTTCCGCTTAGAAGCGGGTTTGATGTAGACCGTCTGCACATCGGGGTTGAGTTCCTTGACTTTGGCCAGATTGCTGATCCTGGAGTCATGGATCTCATCCACTCCTAGGTTGATGAGTTCCTTAAGATAAAGTTCATTGCCGCAAAGCAGCTTGGATACTACTCCCCAAGCAACCCCGCTATCATTGAATTTCTCTTTTAGGAAATCGAAATTGGTTTTTAATTTATCTCTGTAAAGGTTTAAGAATGCCATTACTTTTTAAGTCTCATTTCTAAATACTTGTTGGTAAAGCCCAGGCTCTCATATAACTTTTTAGCGGGATTATCTGGTTCCACATGCAGGGCTATGTCTCCGTTGGCAGATTCAATGGCCTGAGCCATGAGCTTTTTTCCCACTCCTTTACCTCTTTGGGAGCCGTCTACAGCAATATACACCAATATATATTCCGGGATGTAGCCTGACATGCCTGTTTCGTTGAGCACAACGGCCCCCACTATTTTTTGGTCCTCCCTGGCAGTTACCACAAATCCTCCTCCCCGGTTCAGTTCCGCGTTTAGGGCATAATCCAGACACTTCATGATGTCTTCTTTTGGATCACCATATTGGTCCAAATGAGTGAAGAGAAAGCTTGCAATCTCATCTTTCAGTTCGAAATTTGCTTGGTCTGATGGTGTAATGGTATTAAGTTGTAGCATATAGGTTATTTTTTGATAATATAATTTCGTTTTTCTTTAGTTTTCAACTTATTTACTAGCAAAAATAGCGCTAGAGACATAGTGACCCCAAATAAATTGGGATCAAGGCCAAATGGCAGCGGCCAATCGCCCAATGAAAGCACAAGAGTGGTCAATCCACCCCCTACCATGGCCGACATTGCCGCCTGTGGGTTGGTATTGCCCCAAAATATGGCCGCCAATAGTGGAACCAAAAGGCCTGAGACCATAAAAGCATAAGAATAGATCATCAATTCCAGCACATTGGTCATCTGCAGGGCGATCATCAAGGCCACCGCTCCTATTATTAATGTAAATAACTGGCTGAGACGCATGTTTTTCTTATCCGATTGGCGGTCAAAGAATTTCTTGAACAAATCTGTGGTAAGGTTACCCGAAGCCGCCATCAGGCAGGAATCAGCCGTGGATAGCACTGCCGAGAAGTAGGCTGACATCATCAAGCCCATGATACCCGCCGGCAGTACCGTGCTCAACAGAATCGGGAGACCCATTTCTGGATCCATCTCTCCGCCCACAGCCTCTATCAAACCTTGCTCAAAGGCAACCCGTGACAGCAACCCCAAAGCCACCCCCATAAAGGCCATAATGGGCCACTCAAAGAACCCAGCAATGAACCAGGCCTTTTTGGCGGAAGCGACATCCCTGCTAGCGAAAATCCGTTGATACAGCGTCATTCCCACAAACCAGATCGGCATGATGGTCACTCCCCAGTTTACAAAATCCTGCCAGCGCAGGTTGGTAAGGCTGAAAAACTCATCAGGAAGTGTTTCCCTGATGGACTCCCATCCTCCCACATGATAATAACTGATGGGCAAGCCGATGAAAATGAAGCCCAAAAGCAAAATTATCCACTGGATGGTATCGGTATAAATCACCGCTTTCAACCCACCCAAAACGGTGTAAACCACGGCAATAATCCCCATGATCACCAAGGCTGTATGGAGGCTCAGTCCATCAAAGGTTCCCGAGGCAAGTTTTGCACCGGCAAGAAGCTGGCTGGAAGTAAAACCGAGATAGCCGATGAAGCATATCAAGGCCGCCACGATAGCCACCTGGTTGTTGTAAAGATGTTTGAAAATCTGGGGAAAGGTATAGAAGCTGGCAAAAGCAGGATTGGATTTGACTTTGGGGATTAGGTAAACAGCTGCCAGCCAGGCCCCAAGGAGGCCTGTAAACAACATCCAGCTTCCCGAAATACCCATCAGAAATCCTAATCCTCCCAAGCCGACGGAGAATCCGCCGCCCACATCGGTGGCCACCACCGAAAGGCCGATATGCCAAGGACCGATAGAGCGGCCGCCTACGTAGTAGTCATCCTGCCCTGTATTGCTCCGCATAAAATAATACCCGACCCCGAGCATTACGATCATATAAACAAAAAATATAATTAGGTCTATCAAAGCCATTATTTAGGTCCATCTTGGACTGTTTGGTTAAACAAACCATGCAATTTATTGGAATAAAGGGGAATTCCTAATTACCGTGGAAAAAGGGGGTGATATGGTGCTATTTTAAGGATGAATGAAAAAAAATTAGGAACTAAGAATTGAAATGAAAAATTGATTTCCATCCCTAATTCCTAATTCCTAATTATTAATTTTTAATTAATACTATCAGGTATTTTCGCTGCTCACTACGGCAGAGAAGTATTCGCGGTTCATTCTTGCGATGTTGGTCAATGATATGCCTTTAGGGCATTCGGCAGAACATGCCCCGGTGTTGGTACAAGCACCAAAGCCTTCAGCATCCATCTGGGCAACCATTTTCTCCGCTCTTTCTTTTCTCTCTACCTGTCCCTGTGGCAATAAGGCCAATTGGGAGATCTTGGCAGACACAAAAAGCATGGCAGAGGCATTTTTACAAGCTGCCACACAAGCTCCACAACCAATACAGGTCGCCGCATCAAATGCCTCATCGGCAATCAACTTAGGAATTGGAATCTCGTTGGCATCAGGCACCCCTCCAGTGTTTACACTTACATAACCACCCGCCTGCTGGATTCTGTCAAATGCAGAACGGTCGGTGATCAAGTCTTTCATCACGGGGAAGCCGGCTGCTCTCCAAGGCTCGATGGTGATGGTATCTCCATCTGCAAATGATCTCATGTGCAACTGACAAGTGGTCGTCTGCTGAGGTCCGTGAGGGTGGCCGTTGATGTAAAGTGAACACATCCCGCAGATACCTTCCCTACAGTCATGGTCAAAATGCACTGGGTCCTCCCCTTTTTCGGAAAGCTGCTCATTCAAAACGTCCAGCATCTCCAAGAACGACATATCCGTAGAAATGCCGCTTACTTTATAGTCTACAAAACCACCTTTGTCTTTGTGGTTTTTCTGTCTCCAGATTTTTAAGGTTAAATTCATCACAATTTCTCTTTTTTCGATGATTGATTACTTGTAACTTCTTTGCGTCAACTTCACTTCTTCAAACTTCAACTCTTCTTTATGAAGTTCTTCTTCCACACCCTCTCCAACGAATTTCCAGGCTCCTACATAAGCAAAGTTTTCGTCATCACGAAGTGCTTCACCGTCTTCGGTCTGGTATTCTTCACGGAAGTGACCGCCACAAGATTCATTTCTATGGAGTGCATCGTCCACCATCAATTCACCCAACTCAATGAAATCAGCCACTCTGTGGGCTTTTTCCAATGACTGGTTAAGTTCGTCGTTGGTACCTATTACTTTAACATCTTTCCAAAATTCAGCTTTCAATTCCTTGATCATGCCTTTAGCTTTCTGCAGACCTTCAGCCGTCCTGGCCATTCCGCAGTATTCCCACATGATCTTACCCAACCTCTTGTGGAAGTGGTCAATGGTTTTGGAACCGTTGATGGAAAGAAGTTTCTGGATTTTGTCTTTGATTTCCTTTTCAGCCTTTTGGAACTCAGGATGATCAGTAGATACCTTGTCGTAAGGCATTCCCGCTAGGTAGTCTCCGATAGTATAAGGAATAACAAAATAACCATCCGCAAGACCTTGCATCAAGGCAGAAGCACCAAGTCTGTTGGCACCGTGGTCAGAGAAGTTGGCTTCTCCCAAGGCATAAAGACCAGGCACGTTGGTCATCAGGTTGTAATCCACCCAAAGGCCACCCATAGTGTAGTGAACCGCTGGATAGATCATCATAGGCTGCTTGTAAGGGTTGTCGCCGGTGATCTGCTGATACATGTCAAACAGGTTACCGTATTTGCTTCTTACCAAGTCTTCCCCGTCACGCTGGATGGCATCACGGAAATCCAAGAATACCGCCTCCCCTGTTTCATTCACGCCTCTTCCTTCATCACACACATATTTTGCATTTCGGGAAGCCACATCTCTAGGGACAAGGTTACCGAAAGAAGGGTATCTTCTTTCCAAATAGTAATCTCTGTCCTCATCCTTAATATCGCTTGGCTTGATTTCTTTTTTGCGTAGCTTTTGCGCCAACTCAACGGTCTTTGGAACCCATACCCTACCATCATTTCTCAATGACTCTGACATCAAGGTCAACTTGGACTGGTGGTCACCCGAAACCGGGATACAAGTAGGGTGAATCTGGGTGTAGCAAGGGTTAGCGAACAAAGCGCCTTTTTTGTGTGCTCTCCAAGCAGCAGTCACGTTAGAGCCCATTGCATTGGTAGATAGGAAGAATACGTTACCATAACCACCTGTACAAAGCAATACGGCGTGAGCACTATGTTTTTCAATGGCACCCGTGATCAGGTTTCTGGTGATGATACCTCTGGTTTTTCCTTCGACGTTGACAATGTCCATCATCTCGGTACGAGGATAAAGTTTCACCTTACCATTGGCTACCTGGCGGCTAAGGGCAGAATAGGCCCCCAATAGCAACTGCTGTCCAGTTTGGCCTCTGGCATAAAATGTCCTGGACACCTGAGCCCCACCAAATGAACGGTTGGCCAAAAGCCCTCCATATTCTCTGGCAAAAGGAACACCCTGGGCCACACATTGGTCAATGATATTTACGGATACTTCGGCAAGTCTGTACACATTGCCTTCTCTGGCTCTATAATCGCCACCTTTTACGGTGTCATAAAACAATCTATAAATGGAGTCCCCATCATTTTGGTAATTTTTGGCAGCATTGATACCACCTTGAGCCGCAATGGAGTGCGCTCTACGAGGGCTGTCCTGAAAACAAAAAGCTTTTACGTTGTAGCCAAGTTCAGCTAGGGATGCTGCCGCAGAAGCACCTGCCAAGCCCGTACCTACCACGATGACATCATACTTCCTCTTATTGGCCGGATTGACCAGCTTCATGTTAAATTTATGCTTGGTCCACTTTTCAGCTATAGGACCTGCAGGTATTTTAGAATCGAGTATCATATCTACTTATTGTTAATTCAAGGTGAAGTATATATAAAGTGGCATGCTGGCGAAAAGTGCAGGTACCACGATTGCAAACGCTCTGCCGACAAACTGGATGGCTGGCGTATATTTCTTATGGTTTAGGCCAAGGGTTTGGAAGGCACTCTCAAAACCATGATACAGGTGAAAGCCCAACAGGATCATGGAGATCACATAAAGCGCTACCAACCATTCTTGCTGGAAAGCAAAAACCACAATTTCAAAAAGATCTTTGTAAGTACCGCTGTCATAGGTCACTTTTGGCATATCGCCCCAGTGCATCTGATACCAGAAGCCCTGTAAGTGGACCACCAAGAAAATCAGGATAAATGTACCCAGGATGCCCATGTTTCTGGAGTTCCAGCTGCTTTCCTTTGGCGGGTTGACTTGATTATATCCAATCGGTCTTGCCTTCTTGTTCATTGAAGTCAATATAATGGAATATATCACGTGTAGGATTACCGAAAGATAGGTGGTGATGGACAGGATCTGTACAAACTGGTTGGTGGTCATGAAATCGGCATATTCATTGAATGCCTGACCGCCGTCATCTTTGAACAAAAGCAAGTTACCAGTCACGTGCCCAATCAGAAATATTATCAGGAATAAACCTGTAAGGGCCATGATCAATTTGCGGCCCAGCGAACTGTTGAAGGTCTTCGTTACCCAACTCATAAACTCGTGTTTTAGTATAGATTGTTTTTAAATTTTAAACTTGACCGCCAAATTTACATTTGGAAAACTTATCAAACAATCTATCCCTACCCTTTAATCTTATTTTAAAACGTTCTAAATAACCCTTTTCTGGCGATGTTTTCCCTGCAATTGGTGATCAATTCTACAACCAAGCGGTTAATTTTTTGGTTTTCGTTTCATTAATAATTGTACTTGCTTAACTTTAATCCGTATACTAACAGTAGTTAAGTCACCTTTTATGAAATTCAGATCTTTATTTTTCCTTACGCTGTGTTTTCTATTTGCTATTCAGTACCAGGCATCCGCTACCCATATAAGGGCCGGGGAAATCATTGCAGAGAGGATTTCTACCCAATCACTGACCTATAGAATCACCGTAGTAGGCTACACCGACACCGGTTCCCAGGTCCGTTTTGGTCCGGGAAATATTAATTTTGGAGATGGCACCACGGTCCAGCTTAACACTGAAAGCGACATCTCTTTTTCCGAGCCTTTAGGAAACCAGATTGAAAAGAACACCTTTGTGGTCACTCATACCTACCAGGGTCCCGGCAACTACACCATCCGTTTTATGGAGTTTAACCGTAATGACGGGACACTCAATATGGACAATTCGGTGGACACGCCTTTTTATGTAGAGACCTTCATCCGAATAGACCCGTTTTTTGGAGTCAACAATTCTCCCATCTTAACCATTCCCCCAGTAGACAATGGCGCCGTAAACGTGCGGTACATTCACAACCCAGGAGCTTATGATCCTGACGGGGACAGTTTGGCCTATAATTTTGACGAAAGGGTAATTGTACCCAACCAGGAATTTCAAAGACCGGTAAACAACTACAGAAGCCCTGGTTCAAGTGAATTCAGTTTCCAGCGGGAGGATGGATCTGCCAATCCGTTTATTTCGATGGACCCCCTCACGGGTGATCTGATTTGGGATGCCCCTGGGATAGCGGGGCAATATAATATAGCTTTCAGAATAGAGGAATGGCGTAGAATCAATGGGGAGTATGAAATGATCGGCTATGTGGTGCGTGATATGCAGATTATTATTGAACACACGGACAACCGAAGGCCTGAACTCATCCTTCCCCCCGACCTCTGCGTGGAAGCGGGTACTAGGATAGAGGAAATCATACAGGGAAGTGATCCCGATGGTGATGACATTAGAATTGAGGTTTTTGGCGACCCTATTGAAATATCCAGTTCACCTGCTACTTATAGTCCGGTTGCCGTATTCCAGTCTTCCCCAGGTGTGATCAATTTCGACTGGCAGACCGTGTGTAATCACGTAAGGGAAAGAACCTATCAAGTACGAATACGAATAACAGACCGGCCGGAGTCGGGGCCGGCGCTAGTGGATATTCGAACATGGAACATTACCGTCATCGGGCCACCTCCAGTCATAGAGGAGGTCGAACAGCAACCTGGCAGGAGTGCCCAGATAAGTTGGGACCCTTACTCATGTAGCGGCTCCGCCGAGGAAATGCAAGTCTGGCGGAGGTTAAATAGCGACCCATACGAACCTGATGAATGTGAAACCGGCATTAGAGACGGTTGGGAACTGATCGGCACCACCGATATGGAGACCTTCAGTTTTCTAGATGATAATGAGCGCCAAGGCCTTAGCCCAGGCAACACGTATTGCTACAGACTGGTTTCTACTTTTCCGCAGCCAAGAAGTGGAGAAAGTATAGTATCTGAGGAATTTTGTATCACCCTGGACGTGGATGTGCCTGTGATCACCAATGTGGACATAGACCAAACGGACACAGAGAACGGTGAAATAATTGTGCGTTGGACACCTCCATACGATATTGATACCGAAGAATTCCCTGGCCCATATACTTATGAGTTGATCCGAGCGCAAAGCTTTACGGGTAATGACAACGAAGCAAGTGTAATTACCACTTCGGATACCTTGTTTACCGACACCGGCTTAAATACCGTCGGTCAGATTTACAATTACAGGGTTATCCTGCTAAATGATGGAGAGAGAATAGACACCTCAAGCAGGGCCTCATCCGTTAGGCTTGAGCCAACTATTTTGAATGAAGCCATTGAGCTGAATTGGGAATTCCAGGTACCTTGGAACAACTCCATGAGCCAATATCCGCATAGGGTTTACCGTAACCGAACCGACCCGGACTCTTCTGATGAGGAGACCTTTACCCTGATCGGGGAAGTAAATGTAACTTCCGAAGGTTTTACCTTCTTTGATGACGGAAGCCACAATGGGGTACCTTTGAACAAGAATATTGAATACTGCTATTATGTAGAAACACTGGGAGCGTATAACCTCGAAATCCTGGAATACCCATTGGTCAACCGCTCGCAAGTGGTGTGCGTGAGACCAGATGATGACAGGCTCCCCTGCCCTCCCGTATTGACTTATGAGGGACCTGAGTGTACTTCATTCTTGGCGGACAAGCCTTGTAATTTCAGCAATTTCTACCATGACCTAAGCTGGGAACCGGATGTAAGTGGGGACTGTGACGATGAATTGAGTCAGTATAGACTGTTCTTTTCCGAGACAGGTCAGGAAAACACATTTGAGCAAATAGGCACATTCAGTGCCAGCACACTAAGAACCCGAATTGAGGGTCTGAGTAGCTTGAAAGGTTGCTATTACCTTGTGGCCGTGGACAGGTCTGGAAATGTCAGTGACCCGAGTGAGATTGTTTGTATTGACAATTGTCCAAATTATGAGCTTCCAAACGTGTTTACGCCTAATTCCGACGGGGTGAATGACACCTTCAGGGCCTTTGATAATCCTTTTGAAAAATGCCCCCGCTTTGTAGAGGCGGTGGAAATCAAAATCTACAACCGCTGGGGAGTCCAGGTTTTTGAATACAACTCAAGAACCAGCGCAGAGGGCAGTATCTACATCAACTGGGACGGGCACGACCAAAACGGCAAAGAACTGCCTGCAGGAACTTATTTTTATTCCGGCACCGTCCAGTTTGACACCCTTGATGAAGGAATCAGAGAACAGAAGCTGAAAGGAAATATCCAGATTATAAGGTAAAAGACCGGAAACTGAAGACGGGAGCCCGAAGAAGGAATAAATTCGGTCTTCCGTCTTCGGTCTTCTTTCATTTAATCCATCCTTATTATATTTGCACCCAATCGAGCATTTAAACCAAACCACCTATTTATGAAAGCATATATTTTCCCTGGACAAGGGGCACAGTTTGTAGGGATGGGAAAAGACCTTTATGAATCCAACCCGGAGGCAAAAAGGATTTTTGACCATGCCAATGAAATTCTTGGCTTCAATATCACCGACATCATGTTCAATGGCACTGAAGAGGACCTTAAGCAAACCAAGGTAACCCAGCCGGCCATATTTATACATTCCGTAATTTTGGCGGAGACCTCTCCAAACTTCAACCCAGACATGGTTGCAGGTCACTCATTGGGTGAGTTTTCAGCTTTGGTTGCCAATGGTGTGTTATCATTTGATGATGCTTTGAAGTTAGTTTACCAAAGGGCTTTGGCCATGCAGGAGGCTTGCGAGATCAATCCAAGCACAATGGCGGCAATCTTGGGGCTTGAAGATTCCAAAGTGGAAGAAATTTGTGCCAGCATTAAAGATGAAGTGGTAGTGGCAGCCAATTACAACTGCCCAGGCCAATTGGTAATTTCTGGAAGTAATAAAGGCATTGAAATAGCCTGCGAGAAAATGAAGGAAGCCGGCGCAAAAAGAGCCCTCCCACTTCCAGTGGGCGGTGCTTTCCACTCTCCGCTAATGGAGCCTGCCAGAGAGAAACTGCAGAAAGCCATTGAGGCCACTACTTTCAATCGGCCTAAATGCCCCATCTACCAAAACGTAAGTACCACTGCGGTAACCGATGTGGATAGAATCAAAGAAAACCTCATCGCCCAGCTAACGGCTCCCGTAAAGTGGACGCAGTCTGTCCAAAATATGGTGGCTGACGGGGCCACGGAGTTTATCGAAAGCGGACCAGGAAAAGTCCTTCAGGGTTTGGTGAAGAAAATCCACCGTGAGGCAGAAGTTTCTAGCATTTAAAGTAACTTTAAGCCACCTTCGGGTGGCTTTTTTTAGGCCTGTTTTTTTCGTAAATTAAGGTTCTGTTTTAATGGCATTTTGCCAAAACAAGCCATGCCTAAATACCTAATTGAACGGGAAGTTCCAGGCGCAGGCAAGCTGTCTGCCGAGGAACTAAAGGCCATTTCACAGACCTCCTGTGGAGTGTTGGAAAAATTGGGTCCAGCTGTACAATGGATCCACAGCTATGTAGCTGGAGACAAAATTTACTGCGTGTACATTTCGCCCAATGAGGAGCTTCTTCGTGAGCATGCCAAGCTGGGAGGTTTTCCGGCCAATGTCATCACCGAGGTGAAATCAATCATTGATCCAGTCACTGCAGAATGATCAAAAAAAGACCGATGGGGATCGGTCTTTTTTATTGGTCCAATTGGCTCACCTCACTTCTATCCAAACATTCCTCCAGCAACTTACGGGTACTTTTCCCAAAAACAGGATGGACAAAGTCCGGCAAAATCTCTACTAAAGGAATAAGCACAAATCGTCGATCCTGCATCAAAGGATGAGGGATGGTAAGGTTTTCTGATTGGATCACCAGATCTTCATAATAGATCAAATCAATATCCATGGTACGATCTCCCCACTTTTGCTCCCTCACCCTGTCAAGCTTTTGCTCAATTCCCAAAATCACTTCCAACACTTCCTGTGCGGGCATATCTGTATCCACCACCATGGCCTGATTTAGATAGGCTTGCTGGGAGTCTGTTCCCCACGGGGCTGTCTCATACACGGCGGAAAGCTTTTTGATGGAGAAAACTTTTTGCATTTCGGAGTTGGCTCGGGACAAATATTTCAACCTATCCCCTATATTTCCCCCGAGCAATAAAACTACTTGACTCATACTGGTGTTTATAGTGTGATTTATAGCAGGAATTCACAAAAAAAGAATTAATTTCGACTATTCTATTAATAATCAGTTCTCTTATGCGATTTTTAAGTAATGTCTTGGCTACCATTGTAGGATTGCTCCTATTCACGGTTATCGCCTTCTTTATCTTCATAGGCTTCATCGGCATTGTGGCTTCCTCCGAAGATAAAGTAAACATCAAAGACAACACCCTTCTCCACATCAACCTTGAAAACAAGCTTCTAGTGGAAAGGGCGCTGGAAGACCCATTGGCGATTCCTTCCATCGGGCCTTTCTCTTCAGTACCCTCAGTAGGATTAAACGAACTTAAGACGGCTATCAGAACGGCCAAAGATAACGAAAATATCAAAGGCATCTACCTTCAGACGGGCGTAATGCTCGGAGGAGGACCAGCCTTACTGTTGGAATTACGCGATGAATTGGAGGCCTTTAAGGAATCTGGAAAGTTTATCGTTTCGTATGGCGAATTATTTACCGAAGGAGGTTACTTTCTTTCTTCGGTAGCTGATGAGGTTTACCTCAATCCCATGGGAGCCTTGGAATTTAACGGACTTTCCTCCACCTCTATATTTTTCACCAACCTTTTCAAAAAGCTTGAGGTGGAGCCTGTAATTTTCAGAGTAGGTGAATTCAAAAGTGCAGTAGAGCCTTTCATGCTGGAGAAAATGAGTGAGGAGAATAGGCTTCAGACGGCTGTATTTTTAAACGACCTCAATGATTTTGCCCTTCAGAAAATATCAGCAAACAGAAACATTGAATTAGCCAGGCTGAAAGAGATCAATGATCAGATGCTTGTCCGCAAAAACCAAGACGCCTTGGATCTTAAGCTTGTGGATGGGCTTTGGTACAGCGATCAAGTCGGTGACTTGTTAAGGGAAAAGCTTGGAATGAAGGAAGACGAAGACATCCGCACGGTGAATGTCACCAACATAAATAAAACGGCGGAAACTAAAAACAGGTCTTCCAAAAACCGAATTGCCGTGATCGTGGCTGAAGGTGAAATTGTATCTGGTGATAGTGAAGGGGCTATTGGCAGCCGCAAATTTGCAAATGAACTGAGAAAAGCCAGAAAAGACAAGGACATCAAAGCCATTGTTTTGAGAGTCAATAGTCCTGGAGGCTCTGTATTGGCTTCTGAGGTGATCTGGAGGGAGATGGCCGAGGCCAAAAAAGAAAAGCCTGTAATTGCTTCCATGTCGGAGCTTGCCGCATCTGGAGGATATTATATTTCCGCTCCTGCCGACACCATCGTAGCCCAGCCCAACACCATCACGGGTTCGATCGGGATTTTTGGTTTGTGGTTTAACATGCAAGGCTTATTAAACAACAAATTGGGCATCACCACCGATGAGGTGGGCACTGGTGAATACTCTGACTTCATGAACCCAACACGCTCAATCAGCCCAGCTGAAAAGCAAATTGTGCAAAACCAAGTAGAAGACGGCTATGACACCTTTCTCCAAAGAGTGGCTGACGGCAGAAATATGACTAAAGAACAGGTAATGGAAGTTGCCTCAGGTCGGGTTTGGAGTGGACTGCAGGCTAAGGAAAACGGCTTGGTGGACATCCTCGGAGGATTGGATGATGCGGTGAGAATCGCTGCTGAAAAAGCTGGGGTAGCGGATGATTATAGAGTGCTATATTACCCAGAGCAAAAAACATTTATCGAAAGGTTTTTGAGTGAGTTTTCCAGGGACGTACAGAGCAGATACATGAAGTTCAAACTGGGAAGCGATCAATATTTTCTTTATCAACAGCTAGAGCGAATCAAGAAGTACGATGGACTGATGGTAAGATTGCCTTTTGATATTGAGATTAGGTAGAAGAATGAAGACCGAAGACGGAAGACCGGAGACTGAAGACCGAAGACGGGAGATAAAAAAATGGCTACTTCAAGATTGAGGTAGCCATTTTTTTGTCCTTTTAATGCTGTAATAGAACCTTCCAGGCTCCTTCCACATCTCCTTGCAGGATGTATTCTTGGGCGAGTTGATGGAGGTGGAATCGATAGCTTTCTTGGTCGTTTTGGAAGCGGGTGCGGATTTCCTGGATTTCAGGCTTGTGGGCATAGGCATCCACTTCTTCATCACTTGGTAGCTTTTCGACATTTCCAAGGCGCCCCAAGTTATTCCCTGTTAAGACCACACTGTCTCGGATCTCCTGCGGGATTTGGTCCACTCCTATACCTTTTGTGCGGAGCGGTTTTGGAATCTCAAAAAGCGATTCTCCGCTTGCCCGGCAATACCAATTTCCCCCCATTCTGGCCACGGGATCCAACTTGAAGGGGTCAATTTTCCCATTGGCATCCAAAATATTTTCATCTATATGGGCAAGCAGGATCTCACAGATCACCAGATTTGCAGCGCCTCCACCCTCGCCTACGGGCAAGACCTGCAGAACCTTACATTCAAATGCGACAGGTGCCTCCCCTACTCTTGGGGGTTTGACCATTTCTGATTTCACTTCGGTAAAACCAGCCTTCGTAAACTCATTAACACCTTTATCGTACTCAGTAGAAGCCAAAGACATCTGCTCCACCATTTTGTAATTTACAATATTGATCACCACCTCGGCTACCTCATGCACATTCTCCAAGGTGTGCTTGGTAGTATTATCTCGCACTCTTCTGGCAGGGCTAAACACCAGAACAGGGGGATTTGAACCAAAAACATTGAAAAAACTGAATGGACTAAGGTTAACATTGCCCTCTTTGTCCACCGTGCTTGCAAAAGCAATGGGCCTTGGAGCAATTGCACCTAGCATATAACTGTGAAACTCACCTGTTGATACGTTTTTTGGATCTATAATCTTCATCATATTGGATATCAATTTCAAATTACTACTCAAATATAGGGTTTTCTGTTTATCATTTTTAACTTTGAAAAATCCTACCTAGCCACCCATGAGTAGATTGATGCAACGTATCCTAATCTGTGCACTATCCTTAATGTGCTTAATGGGCTATGCCCAAAAGCCCACAGAAAATACTTTGCTCAAAATCGACGACAATCTGGAGGAACGGATATTTTCCATTGAGAAACTTCCCTATTTCAAAGACACCACAGGAAGCCTCACCTTGAAAGATGTGAAGACATCCAGATTTCAGGACAAGTTCAAAATCAGACCTGGGGTTTCCAAAAGCGACTATGAGACTTCCAGCACCTATTGGGTAAAGCTCTCCATTGAGAAGACGCCTAATAGTTCTAAAAAATGGATCATGGAGTTTTATGATCAGACGATTGACCTTATCGAGGTATACAAGCCTGATAATAACGGCAATTACCAATTGGTAAGAATGGGTGACGGCCTGCCTTTCCATGACCGGGATTTTGTGCACAAAAATTTTGAACTCATCATAGATAATACCGCTGCCGGAATCGATCACTATTACATCAAAATCGAAAGTTCTCAAAAGGCCGATATAAGAATAGCTGTTCGATCCTTAAATCGCTTCATCTATTATGCGCTAAATGAGTACTTCATTTACGGGCTTTTTTACGGCATGATCATTATCATCGCCCTTTATAACATGCTGGTGTATTTTGCTGTAAGGGAAGTTAAATACTTGTATTATACCTTTTACCTTATCAGCGTGGGGATTTATGCCATGTGTGTGGATGGTATCGCCTTCCAATACCTCTGGCCCAATGCCCCTTCCTGGAATCAGATCGCCAATGGGATTTTCAGCTATTCCATTGTGGTATGGGCCACCCTGTTTTCAATAAGATTTCTCAACACCAAAGCCAGGGCAAGTGTACTTCATAAAGCACTATTGACGGTGCTAGGCCTGAAAACGGTTTTATTCATGATGGGACTGTTTTGGGACCCGAAATGGTTTGAGATCCGGTATTACGATGTGATTCCTTTTTTTCTGATATTTTTCAGCAGTATTTATATCTGGTCTAAAGGCTACAAAGTCGCCAGGTTTTTTGTGGTGGCTTACGGGATATTATTTATCGGAATGGCTATTAAGGTCCTTTCCAATGCAGCCGTGATTCAACATTATACGCTGGTGTATTACAGCTTGCACTTGGCGTTTTTGGGAGAAATGTTGCTTCTAACCTTTGCCCTCGGGGATCGCATCCGGATTTTGAAGAAGAACAAGGACTTGGCCCTTAGAAGGTCTTTGGAGCAGATGAAGTCCAATTATGCCCTCAAAGAAAAGGTAAACCGCGAACTAGAACAGAAAGTACAGGAGCGCACCAAGGAACTTGAATCCAAAAACCTATTGCTGGAGTCATTCAACTCCCAGCTTATAGAAAAAGATGAGGAGATCAAGCGCATAAATTCACTTCTGGACAGGGATAATTGGAAACTTAAAAGCAGCATCAAACAGTCATTTCAGGCTCGCTTGGACAATGACACGCTAACATATGAGGAGTTCTCCAATATTTTCCCAGACAGCTCTGCATGCTTTCGTTATCTGGAAGAATTGAAATGGGGCAAAAGCTTCAGCTGTAAGAGTTGCGGCAACCATAAGTGCTCTAACGGCCCCAAAATTTTCACCCGCAGATGTAGCAAATGCGGCTATATTGAAAGCGTCACGGCTGGCACCGCTTTTCATGGGGTAAGGTTTCCTTTGGAAAAGGCCTTCTTCATAGCATACACCATTATTTCGGGACAGAACTGGACCTTAGAGCAGCTCTCTGACCTTTTAGTTGTCAGAAAGAATACTATTTGGAATTTCCGCAAAAAAGTAAAATTAATGATAGCGGCCAGTTCATCGGAAAAAGCGGACTGGAAAGACATTATCATTGACCAAGACGTGGCTAAAAATGGACAGCCCCAAATTGCCAAAAACTGATTTTTTTAAATTATTTCAGGACCCTCCCCGAGCTTAGTACTCAAATAGGAAAATATTTTAAAAACCCTTCTTAAATATACATTATAGCGATTCTTCACTGATATTAAACAGTGAAAAATGGAGGTCATTTTATCCCCAAAAACTAGTCATTTTATTGAGTTAAATCAGATTTTTTCATGTCTTCTCTTGTGTTTCGCCTAAATTTTGAACTGGATTAATATTCTACGCAAACGATTGAAATCAGAATCGAGGAAACCAAACAATATATTCAGATTACAAGATATTACCTATCAAACCTAACCTGACTAATTGCCCCATGTTGGCCCTGTAGTGATGAGCTGCAGTGGCCTCCGGCAATTAGCTGAACCTTTAATTTTACATATATGAATAGAAAGGCAACAAAAATGGTCAGCATGCTAGCGCTTTACCTGCTGGTAGTTTTTCAAATTCAAGGTCAGTCTAAGGAAATGTTTGAAAGAAAAGTCTATACCAACCAAGCAAATGACAGCCTGAGATACCGCATTCTTCTCCCCGAAGGCTATGATGGGTCTCAGGCATATCCTCTGGTTGTATTTTTACATGGGGCTGGAGAAAGAGGGAATGATAATGAAAAGCAGCTTACCCATGGCGCTGATTTGTTTCTTAATGAGGACAACCGAAAAAACCATCCTGCCATAGTAGTTTTCCCTCAATGCCCAGATGATAAATACTGGATTGATATCAGCATCCGTGATGAACTTTTTGGCCAAGGGGACCCCGATTTTGACCAATCTATCTCAAAACCCTCCGAGCAACTCAGCTTGGTGAATGAACTGGTGGATGAACTGATGGAAAAGGAAAACGTGGACAGTGATAGGGTCTATATCATGGGCTTGTCCATGGGAGGATTCGGGACATTTGAAACCCTAGGAAGATATCCTGAAAAATATGCAGCAGCCATCGCTATTTGTGGAGGCGGAAATCTGGAACTGGCCGAAAATTATGCGGACAATACCAGCATTTGGATTACCCATGGTGCCCAGGACGATGTGGTGCCGGTAGTACTGAGCCAAAGAATTTATAAGAAGCTCCAGGAATTGGATGCTGATGTCACCTACACAGAATTTCCGGATGCCAACCACAATGCTTGGGATCCCACCTTTGAAATACCAGAGCTCATGCCCTGGTTATTTTCCAAATCAAAACAACAGTAACCTATGAAGTACCCCTATTCCCTTAACCTACTCTTATTTCTATTAATCCCCTGCCTGGCTTTCACCTGCGAGGAGAACAGCGATAATAGCCCCGTGCTTGCCACTGGGTATGATAGGCACGTGGAATTGCAATGGCCCAAGCATCCCAACGCTGTACAATACAGAATTCTGGTAAGTTCTGACGGTGAAAGTTTCTCAGAAAGAGCCACAATCGAGGATACCCTTTATATGGATTTTGTCAATGACTTGGGCAACAATCTTTCCCTTCATTACAAGGTGGAAGCCTTTACCACCGGAGAACAAGCCGAGACAATAGGCACCAAAGAAGTGAAAACAAAGGACTTTTCCGATGAGGAATTATTAGAAATGGTGTCCTATTATACTTTCCGATACTTCTGGGAAGGTGCCGAGCCTAACTCCGGTTTGGCAAGGGAGCGTATCCACATCGATGGGGAATATCCCCAGGATGATGCCCACATTATCACCACGGGAGGATCTGGGTTCGGGCTTTTCGCTCTTTTGGCAGGGATCGAAAGAGGCTGGATAACCAAGGACCAGGGCCGAGAAAGGTTTGAAAGAATTGTGGATTTCTTGGCCAAAGCGGACAGGTTTCACGGCATATGGCCACATTGGCTGAATGGAGAAACCGGGGAGGTGAAACCCTTTGGGCAAAAAGATGATGGCGGAGATTTGGTTGAATCAGCCTTTTTGATGCAGGGGCTTTTGGCAGTAAGAGAATATTACAAAAATGAAGGCCAGATTCAGGACAAGCAGTTGGCTTCCAAGATCGACCAGCTTTGGGAAGAAATGGAGTGGGACTGGCATACGCAAGGAGGACAGGATGTGTTATTCTGGCATTGGTCGCCAAATTATGGCTGGGACATGAATTTCCCGCTTCTTGGATATGATGAAACCTTGATCACCTACGTATTGGCGGCATCCTCCCCTACCCATTCAGTTTCAGCTGATGCTTACCATAAGGGCTGGGCAAGGGATGGAGGCATCAAAACGCAGCAGGAGCCATTTGGCTACAAACTGGAATTGAAGCATAACGGTGCCGAGGAAATGGGCGGACCCTTGTTTTGGGCTCACTATTCATATATAGGATTGAATCCAAAAGGCCTGAAGGACAAATATGCTGATTACTGGAAGCACAATAGAAACCATACCTTAATCAACCGCGCATGGTGTGTAGAAAACCCTGAAGGTTTCAAAGGCTATGGAGAAGACCTATGGGGACTTACCGCCAGCTATTCCGTGAATGGCTATTCGGCCCACAAACCGGGCAGTGACCTAGGCGTGATCACCCCGACCGCTGCCCTTTCAAGCTACCCTTACACTCCAGAAGAATCCATGGAGGTGATTAAAAACATGTATTACAACTATGGTGAAAAAGTATTTGGACGATATGGCTTTTACGATGCCTTCAGCCCTGAGGAAAACTGGTACCCGCAGAGATATTTGGCCATCGACCAGGGCCCCATTGTGGCCATGATTGAAAACCACCGATCGGGATTAGGTTGGAACCTGTTCATGGCAGCACCTGAAATTCAGGAAGGATTGAAGAAGCTGGGGTTTGAATTTGAAGATAAATATAAAGCCTCATCAACTGGCAATTAACCTGTGAAAATCAGGATTAAAGTGAATCGAAAGATGTTATTATAAAACCAAACAGCAAAACCCAAAAGAAAATGATTAGCAAATTAAACAGTTCCTAAACCTTTCCCAAATACCGCACTTTCGGGTCGTAGTCAGAATCGTGGGAAGAAGTACCCGAATTTTTATATCAATCAACTATTAGTAAATAAAATACTATGAAACAAAATCTATTAATGTGGTTGAAGTACTCTTCATGCGGTTTTGCCCTTCAGTTGATAGCCATTAACGTGGCTTTTGGGGCAAACTCAGCCAAGCTTGGGAGTATGGATTATGAAAAAGACGCCATGGCGGTCAGCATTGAGGCCCAAGACCCCATTACCATTACGGGGACCGTGGTGGACAATCTTGGAGAGCCCCTCCCCGGGGTAACTATCACGGTGGAAGGCACCACCCGTGGTACGGTAACGGATATCGATGGTAATTACAGCATCGAAGCGGAAGAAGGTCAGGTATTGGTTTTTTCCTTTATCGGATTTGAACCTCAACGCAGGGTAGTCGGCACTTCTAATGTCATCGACGTGAACATGGAAGAAGATGAAACGGCCCTGGATGAGGTGGTCGTGATCGGGTACGGCACCCAGAGAGAGCAGGACAGAACATCCGCTATAGCAAGGGTTAAAGCCGAAGATATCGTCAAAACCCCCTCCACCAACGCCATGCAGTCTCTTCAGGGCCGGGTTTCCGGTGTGCAGATTGTCAGTAGCGGTGCACCTGGCCAATCCCCTACCGTAAGGGTGAGAGGTGTTGGTTCCTTTGAAGGCGGTGCAGCCCCATTATATGTGGTGGATGGTATGTTTATGGACAACATCGACTTTTTGAACCCCAATGATATCGAAACCATGTCGGTATTGAAGGATGCTTCTGCGGCGGCCATTTATGGTGTTAGGGCTGCAAACGGGGTGATACTAATTGAAACCAAATCAGGCAACTACGGTCGTGATCCGGAAATCGTTTACGATGGTTATGTAGGTATTCAAAACCCGCAAAATGTTCTGCAAATGGCCAATGCCCAGCAATATGCAGGCTATGTGCAGGAAACGGGAAGTGCAGCGGATATCAGCTTTTTGAACAATGCCATCCAGCGTTTTGGAAGAAGCAGAATTGATCCCAGCTTGCCAAATGTGAACACGGATTGGTATTCAGAAATCATGAGCCCGGCCAGCATTCAAAACCATTCCTTGACATTCAACGGGGGAACTGACAAAACCCGATACTCAATAGGGGGTAGCTACTTTGAGCAAAACGGTCTGATGAACGACAGAAGAAATGACTACACCAGATTGAACTTCAGAGCCAAATTTGACACAGATGTAAAGGATTGGCTTACTGTGGGTGCCAATTTGAATGTAAGTACCGCACGCCGCCACAATGCAGATGACGGAGCTTGGTTCACAGCTTACAATGCAGTTCCCATTTTACCTGTCTACGATGATTTGAATACTGCGGCCTCTCCTGTACCACGTCCATTGGCAAACGCGCAGCAATTGGGTTACCGTTCTCCTCAAAACCCCTACAATAGTATCCTTTTTGGAGATAGCAGAAACAACATTGGAACCATCACCGGTAATTTTTATGGTGACATCCAGTTGATTCCGGAAAAACTCTCTTTCCGTTCGGCTTATAACTATAATATTGAGCAGATCAATACCAGAGCGGTGAATTTTGCCAGAAATGATGGAGTTACTGAGTTTCAGTCAGGCCTTACTAGAAACAGTTTTACCCGATTCGACCAGATTCTTGATAATTTCTTGACCTATAACGAGAATTTCGGGCAGCATAGGTTTACCGCTGTGCTGGGACAATCATTTAGGAGTGAGACTTTCGAAAGTCTTTTTGCCAGAGGGGAAGGCTTGAATCCAAATCCTAACTTCAATAACCAGCATTTCTGGTATCTGGCAAATGCCACCAATTATGATCTAAACAATATTGGTGATAGCGGAGAAAGGCTGTTTTTCCAGTCCTATTTTGCAAGAGTCAGCTACAACTATGATGACCGATACCTATTGTATGGTACCATCCGTAGAGATGGCAACAACAAATTCCAACGCAAGTGGGGTAATTTTGCAACCATCGGCGCAGGTTGGGTTTTGTCTGAGGAAAACTTCTTCAATGTTTCCGGAATTGATTTCTTGAAATTCAGAGCTTCTTGGGGACAGTTGGGTAATGATGCCATCAACCCAGCAGTTGGTCGTCCTACCATTCAGGAAAATAACTTGGCCATTGATGATGTATTAATCATCGGCCGAAGACTAAATCCAACGTTTGACCTCATCGACAGATGGGAAACAACTGTTGAGCAAAACTTCGGTATCAGTGCCAGATTCTTTAGAGAGAGACTTTCACTGGAAGCTGATTATTACATCAGGGACACCAGAAACCTGGCCGTTTCCATCATCCCACCTGTTTTCAGGGCTACTGAAAGAAGAAGTGTGGGTGAAATCAGAAACCAAGGTTTGGAACTTGCCCTAAACTGGGAAGATAGAATTACTGACAATTTCTCCTATTGGATAGGCGGTAACTTATCTACTCTTAAAAATACGGTGAGAGACCTTGGTGGCCCAGAGTTTCTAGATGCGGGATCTGCAGAATTTAGACAGCGATCCATTGTAGGCTCTCCCTATTTGGCTTTCTATGGCTATCAGGTAGATGGTGTCTTCCAAAACCAGGAGCAAATCAACAACAGTGGGTATACACAAGATTTCATTAACGACAACAACCTGCAACCGGGCGACCTGATCTTTAGGGATGTGAACGGGGACGGCGTTATCAATGATGAAGACAGAATGGTGTTGGGTTCATTCCTGCCTACCCTGACATGGGGTATCAATGCCGGATTCAGATATGGCAATTTTGAGTTCTCCTCTTTACTTCAAAGTCAAATGGGACACAGCATACTCAACCGTAAGCGTGGTGAGTTGATCTTTACCAATGATACCAACCTTGATGCGGAGCTGATCAACAACCTATGGAGAGGTGAAGGCACTTCAGACAGGTATCCATCAGCATCCGGTTTGAGAAGAGGCTGGAACCAAAATATGAGCAGTTATTTCATTGAAGACGGTTCTTTCTTCAGAATCCAGAACGTGCAACTGGCCTACAACATCACCGACAGAACCATCTTTGGGGCCAACATGCCTAGAACGCGTGTGACTTTTACTGCAGAAAGACCATTGACGGTTTTCAATTATAATGGTTTTAACCCTGAAGTAGCAGATGGTATAGACAGACAGGTTTATCCTATCCCGGCTATTTACACAGTGGGTCTGAATGTTACCTTTTAATTAAAAGCGAAGAAAGTCATGAAAAAATCAATTTATAAAAATATAGGCGCGGCGGTCTTAGCGGTATTTACGGTAACGGCAATACCTACCTCGTGTACCGGACTACTAGATGAGCCATTGGAAAATGCCATCATTGCTGATGAAACGGATTACTCCCAATCCAGTAACATGATCCAAATGCTCTATGGGGCATATGGTGAATTATATAGATCCCAATGGGAAACCCACACGCTCATTGGAGTCAGAGGAGATGATGTCACTGCAGCAGGTGACCAAGTCCCTTTAACCGAAACGGACCTATTCAGATATGACAGAAATTTCTGGATGTACAATTCTGTTTGGCTCAATCTTTACTCTGATCTAATCTATTGGCATGGAGCTATGGAAGAGATCAGACTTTATCAGGAAGCCGGAGCCAATGCTGCAAATGCAGAACAGTATATAGCTGAAATCAAGGTAATGCAGGGACTTGAACTGATCCAGTTGGCCAAGTTGTGGGGAAGCATCCTTATTCCTACATCTTCCCAACCAGCAGAGCTTTACAACGTGGAAGTGTCCACCTTTGAGGAAGTAATGCAGTACGTATCCGCTTTGATGGATGAGGCATTGCCTGCCCTTCCAAATGTTCACCCAAGTGAGCGCTCCGATGTAAGGGGCGGAATCACCCGTGGGGCTGCCTTGGCGGTGAAAGCTATGGCCAATCTAGAACTGAATAACTGGGCGGCAGTAACAGAAGCTACCGGGGAGATTATTAGCAGCGGAAATTATGCACTGGAAGCTGATTACTACCAGCTCTTCAAAGTTCCTGGCAAACTCAATCGTGAAAATGTTCTGGAATTCCAATACTCAGATTTCGGAACCAGCACAGGTACCTTGACGCAGTACCCATTTGAAACTTATGGTCCTGCCTCATGGACCCCTGCGGTAGCGGGTGCCTCCAACGGCTGGGGATTCTACGCCCCTACAGCCAAGTATGTGCGATTCATGCTTGACCGCGGTGAGCAGACCAGGTTGGTAACCACGGTATTGTTTACTCCTGACGGCATCGCAGAGGTTCAGTCTGAGCCAGGTTACGAAAACCTTCCCGACTGGGTTTCCAATATCACGCCAGATGGGGATCAGTTTAACAACCACCCTAGGTACAATTTCCTGAGCGGAAAGCACTATTTGCCTTCCACCCAGCTGACTGAGGGCCGGTTTGGTTATGGTACCAATAATAACTTTACCGCGATCCGTTATGCAGAAATTCTGCTTATGCATGCCGAAGCAGTGGTGAACGGTGGCGCTGCTGGTCCATTGTCAGCAGATGAAGCTGTCAATACAGTGAGGGCACGCGCAGGTTTGGAGCCCTTGGCCGGTGTGGCACTTGAGGATGTGCTCAATGAGAAATACGCTGAATTCGGTATGGAGCTAGGCATCAGGTTTTATGATTTGATGCGATATGGCATTGAAAACGAACTCAGTTTTGGGGGCAGAAACTTCAATATTGCCAATCATAGATTCCTTCCCTATCCATTGGAGCAGACTACCATTTTGCCTCAAATCGGGGCTAATTAATAATATTTAAAATATTTGGTTATGAAAAAGTATAAAATTTGGACACTTGCCCTGGTTTGGCTACTGGCAGGCTGCGACGAAAGCTATATCGATGATATAGTGCCCGTGTCACCGGGCGAGGACACCGAGCCACCAGAAGTAGTTATCAATTTCCCCACTGAAGGCACTCAAATCCGGGTTACGGAGGATGTGACCCCTCTGGATATTTCATTTGAAGTAACAGATGACATTGAGGTTGAAACGATTCGATTGGAGCTCAACGGCAGTGAGATTGCCACGTATTCTGATTTTTTGGATTTCAGAAGGGTGATCAAAACACACCGCTATGAGGAATTGGGCAATGGCGCTCATGAGCTGACCATTACAGCGACTGACCTTTCGGGAAAAACTACAACTGAGACGGTCAATTTCGAGAAAATCGAGCCATATACTCCAGTTTACGAGGGAGAGACTTTCTATGCTCCTTTTGACGGGGATTTTATGGACTTGGTATCTACCCAAACCCCTGAAGTAACCGGCAACCCTGGATTTGGGGATGGCATCATGAACAGGGCCTATAGAGGTGCTGCAAACGCCCACCTGGTATATCCCACTGATGGATTGCTGCAGGATGAATTCTCCGCAGTCTTCTGGTACCATGTAAACGGTGACCCAGATAGAGCGGGATTATTGACCATCGCTCCTCCGGATGAAGACAATCCTGACAATCAGAATAACAGAACCGGTGGATTCAGGCTATTCAGAGAGGCTGCTGGACCAATGCAGAGAATCAAACTGAACGTAGGTAACGGTGAAGCTGACAACTGGTTTGACGGCGGTGAGGCTGCTGATGTGGATCCAAGCGCCAACGAATGGGTTCACGTGGCCATTACTATCTCCCAATCCCAAGCGGCTGTTTACATCAATGGCGAGGTAGTCAGCCAAGGCGACTTCCCAGGTATAGATTGGACAGGCAGTGATATCATGACGGTGGGATCGGGTGCGCCGCGATTTACCGAGTGGGGTCACTTGGGTGATGCCAGTTTGTTTGACGAACTGAGATTGTTCAGCAGATACCTGAACCAGGCAGAAATCCAAGCCATCATGGCGGCTGAGATGCCTTAATAGATTTCCTAATAATTGAAAATGATAAGGGCTTGCCGAAAAGCAGGCCCTTACTTTTCCCTTTTGAAGATGAAAACCTACCTACCTTATTTCCTACTTTTATTAATCATTGCCTGCAATCAGATCGAACCTGACATTGCAGCATTGCAACTTTTGAATGCAAGCGTAGGGGATGACGAAATCAGTCTGTCAGAACCGATTTCCGAAAACTTACCACTAGATCGCCCGATCACCCTGGATTTTTCCCAACCCTTGGATCCAGCTTCAATTTCAGCAGGCATTGCCTTAGTTGGCACTGAAGACCCTATTAACATCAACACCAATCTTGTAAATCAAAACAGGACTGTTATCATTTATCCCTCAGGGGCTTTAAGAAATAACACCGTTTACCGTATCCAAATTACCGATCAGCTCAAAGGGGCAGGAGGAAATGCTTTTTCTGCCACGAATGTGAGTTTCAAAACTCAAATTGGCGACCTTACTTTACAAAGTTTCACCATTGAAAATTCTGAAGAATTGCGGTCTGGTAGGATTGTAAATGTACCCTTGGAACCTCAATTCACATTGAATTTTTCCCACCCTATCAACCGTGAATCCATCCAGCAAGCAGTTCGGCTTTCATCAAGTTCTGGACCTGACTTGAACTTTGCCTTCGAGGAAAATGACACCAAAGTAATCATTACTTCCACTGGAAGTTTGGAATACCTTGCAAGGTATGAAATTTCAGTAAGTGAAGCCCTACAAGGCGCGGAGGGCGAAAGCTTTGCTGGCACATCCAGAACATTTTTCACCCAAGTGGATGAAACGCGGAAGTTTCCGCTTATTCCGGATGAGGAATTATTGACCAAAGTGCAGGAACACACCTTCCGCTATTTCTGGGATTTTGCCCATGAAAACAGCGGGTTAGCCCGTGAGCGAAACACTTCCGGCAACCTGGTGACAATCGGAGGCTCAGGTTTTGGCGTGATGGCTATAATAGTTGGCGTAGAAAGAAACTTTATCACCAGAAATGAAGCGGTGGAGCGCTGGGAGAAAATTGTAGATTTTCTTGGTGCCGCCGACAGATTTTACGGCGTTTGGCCCCATTGGCTTAATGGAAATGATGGATCGGTCATTCCTTTCAGCACCTCTGATAACGGCGGAGATTTGGTTGAAACGGCATTTATGATCCAAGGCCTCCTTACCGTGCAGGCCTATTTAGATGAAAGTCAGCCGAGAGAGCGGGCAATAAGTGAAAAAATCACCCAACTCTGGCGGGAAGTCGAATGGGACTGGTACACCCGAGGTGGTCAGGACGTCCTGTTTTGGCACTACTCGCCCGATCAACAATGGGCGATGAACCTGCCTATTCAAGGTTATAACGAATGCCTGATCACCTATGTGCTTGCTGCTGCCTCCCCTACCCACAGCATAGAAAAAAGTGTGTATGACAACGGCTGGGCCAGAAGCGGAAACATGGTGAACGGTGGGGCATTCTATGATATCCCTCTTCCGCTTGGTGAAGATTATGGTGGCCCCATGTTCTTTTCCCATTACAGCTTTCTAGGTCTTGACCCACGAAATCTTCAGGACCAATACGCCAACTATTGGGAACAAAGTGTCAACCACACCTTGATTAATAGAGCTTATTGCATTGACAATCCTTCAGGATTTGTGGGATATGGAGAAAACAGCTGGGGTCTGACTGCCAGTGATAACCATTTGGGATATTCGGCACATTCCCCCCGAAATGACCTTGGGGTAATCACCCCAACTGCCGCGCTATCCTCATTCCCCTATACACCAGAGGAATCCATGGAAGCTCTTAAATTCTTCTACTATACCCTGGGTGACAGGCTTTGGGGAGAATATGGGTTTCATGATGCCTTTAACCCTACAGAAGAGTGGTATGCGGATTCTTATTTGGCTATTGACCAGGGGCCGATATTGCTGATGATTGAGAATCACAGGACGGGTTTGCTATGGGACCTTTTCATGCAGAATAATGAAGTCCGAAATGGGCTGAACAAGCTCCAGTTTAATTATTAAAGACAAATGAATACTGAAATGACTCGAGGCTATTCCTTCATATTGCTGATGCTTTGGTTTGCACTGGGCTTTTCATCCTGTAGCATGGATGAAAAAGTGGTGGAATCTAAACCCAACATCCTCTTCATCATGACCGATGACCATGCCCTGCAGGCGATCAGTGCTTATGGGCACCCACTTTCCCAACTTGCCCCCACTCCTAACATCGACCGTATTGCCTCCTCGGGAGCACTGTTTACTTCCAACTTTTGCGGGAATTCTATCTGTGGACCCAGCCGAGCCACCGTTTTGACCGGAAAGCATAGCCATAAAAATGGTTTTATGAGAAATACCAACATTGGCTTTGATGGCACCCAACAAACTTTGCCCAAAATTTTGGGAAAGAACGGGTACCAGACGGCCATAATTGGCAAGTGGCACCTGGTATCAGAGCCTACCGGTTTTGACCATTGGGAAATATTGCATGACCAAGGGGAATACAACAATCCCGATTTTATCACTAAACAAGACACTACCCAAAAATTCGGTTATGTGACCGACTTGATTACAGACATGACCAAGGATTTGCTTGATAAGCGGGATCCAGAAAAGCCATTTTACCTCATGATGCACCACAAGGCGCCCCACCGAAATTGGGTGCCTGCAGAAAGGCATTATCACTTATATGATGACACTGAATTTCCCATGCCAGACAATTATTTTGATGATTACGAGGGAAGGTATGCCGCTTCTCAGCAGGAAATGAACATTTATAGGGACATGTTCGAGGGGCATGACTTAAAGTTGAGCACTGAAAAAGGGGTGGATAGTCTCCGCTATGACCCTTGGCCACATGTTTTTATGGGCAGGATGACGGATGAGGAAAAAGAAACCTTCTGGAAGGCCTACCACAAAAAGAACGAAAGCTATTTTGAGCTGGACCCAGCCGATTCAGTTGCAATTGCCAAATGGAAATTCCAACGGTACATGCAGGATTATCTTGCCGTGATCAAGTCTGTGGATGAAAGCGTGGGTGAGATATTGGATTATTTGGATGAAAATGGACTCTCGGAAAATACCTTGGTGGTGTACACTTCTGATCAGGGTTTCTATTTGGGCGAGCATGGTTGGTTTGACAAGCGCTTCATGTACGAAGAGTCAATGTTGATGCCTCTGATGATCCGCTATCCCGGTTACATTGGAGAAGGCCTACAAGTCAGCAATTTGACGCAGAATATAGATTTTGCCCCTACATTCCTTGATTATGTAGGCTTGCAGATTCCCGATGACATGCAGGGGGAATCCTTCAGGCCGCTACTTGAAAACTCCACTCCTGAGGATTGGCGCCAGACGCTCTACTATCATTATTATGAGTTCCCCGGCTTTCATAGCGTGAGAAAGCATTACGGTGTTCGCGATGAACGACATAAACTTATTTATTTCTATGAGGAGGATAAATGGGAATTGTTTGACCTGGAAAAAGACCCTACCGAAATGAATAACATTTATGGCTTACATGGGACAGAGGAGATAACTGATAAAATGACCCAGGAACTCAGGGCCCTTCAGGATAAATATGAGGTACCTGAGGACCACCGGTGACCACTATTAGCAAATAAATTTAAAATAACATGATTAACCTATCACCTACTTTAAAATCAAAAGGTATCTGTAGTCTTTTGCTTGTGCTGCTAAGCTTTGGAATTTCCCAAGCCCAGTCTACGCACATGGCCACGTATTGTAATCCGGTCAACCTGGATTACACCTATATGATTTACAATGCGCATAAAGACATGTCCTACCGGTCAGGGGCCGACCCCGCCGTAGTGGAGTTTAGAGGCGAATACTACATGTTTGTGACCCGCTCGATGGGTTATTGGCATTCAACCGATTTGCAGAACTGGACATTCATTGAACCTGAGAAGTGGTATTTTGAAGGCTCAAACGCACCCACGGCCCATAACTATAAAGATTCCGTTTTATATGTGGCAGGCAATCCCTCTGGACATATGAGTGTACTGTATACAGACAACCCTAAAAAAGGTGATTGGAAGGCTGTTCCTGGCATTATAAATAGTCTGCAAGATCCCCACATCTTTATTGACGATGACGACCAAGCCTATGTGTTTTGGGGGTCCTCCAATAAATATCCCATTCGCGCAAAAACGCTTGACAAGAATCTCCGCTTTCGCCCTTCAGAAGAGACATACGAATTATTTAACCTAAATGAGGAAAAGCACGGCTGGGAAAGATTTGGGGAAAACCATTCTGACACGGAGCTTGGCGGCTATATCGAGGGGCCGTGGCTGACCAAGCATGATGGCAAATACTACATGCAATATGCCGCTCCAGGCACTGAATTTAATGTGTATGGAGATGGTGTTTATGTGGCTGACTCCCCATTAGGTCCCTATGAGTACGCCCCAAACAATCCGGTTTCCTATAAACCTGGTGGATTTATGAACGGGGCCGGTCACGGCAGTACGGTAGTGGGTCCCGGCGGGGCATATTGGCATTTTGCCAGCATGGCTGTGGCCGTGACTGTGGGCTGGGAACGTAGGGTTAGCATGTCTCCGACGTTTTTTGACGAAGACGGCTTGATGTACATGGATAATTACTTCGGGGATTACCCCCATTTTGCACCAGCCACACCGGGCAAAAAAGGGGAATTTGCAGGCTGGATGTTGCTTTCTTACAAAAAGCCCACGAAATCCTCCAGCCAGGTGGATGACCACGATGCCTGCAAACTTGTGGATGAGGAAGTAAAGACTTTTTGGTTGGCAGAAAATGCCGACGATCAGCAATGGGTGGAGATAGACCTGAAAAGCCCTTCAACCGTCCACGCCATTCAGGCCAACTTTCATGACCATGAGTCTGATATGTATGGCAGAATCCCAGGACTATTCCACCGATATGAAATAGAGGGATCAGAGGATGCCAATTCTTGGAAAACCCTGGTAGATCGTAAAAATAGCTTTAGGGATGTCCCAAACGATTATGTGGAGTTGGCCGAGCCTGAAAAGGTGAGGTATATTCGTTACAAAAACATTCACGTCCCTACCCCCCACCTGGCCATATCCGGCTTGAGGGTATTTGGACTTGGAGAGGGGCAAGCCCCATCAAGAGTTGAGTCGTTTCAGGTGGAGAGACAAGACGACCGTAGGGACGCGATGATCACTTGGGACAAAAAAGATGGCGCGCAAGGTTACAATATCCTTTGGGGTATAGCACCGGACAAGCTTTATAATTCTTGGTTGATCTATGAAGACGATGAGTTGTTGATGAAAAGCCTCACAGTCGACCAAAAGTATTATTTCACCATCGAGGCCTTCAATGAGAATGGAGTGTCCGAAAGAACAGAAATAATTGAGGTAAACTAATTATCTTTATGTATGCATTTTTAATATACCTATTAAATCTATTAACATGAAAATGAACAAAAAACTGTTCCTTGGAGTGCTATCCCTGGGGGTAGCCTTGGGGACGGCGCAAGCTCAGGATGAATACACACGAAAGGCTGATTCTGTGCTGGCCCTGATGACCCTTGAGGAGAAAATCGGGCAAATCAATCTTCCAGCTGCGGGGGACATCACCACCGGACAGGCTGAAAGTGCCAACATTGCCGAAAAAATCAAGGATGGGAAAGTTGGTGGTCTTTTTAACCTGAAGGGTGCCGAAAAGATCAGGGATGTGCAGCGGGTCGCCATGGAAGAAAGCCGCCTGAAGATTCCATTGCTTTTTGGAATGGATGTTATCCACGGATATGAGACAGTTTTCCCAATCCCATTGGGTATTTCAAGTAGCTGGGATATGGGTTTGATCGAAAAAACAGCACGGATTGCCGCAGAGGAGGCAAGTGCGGATGGAATCAGCTGGACATTTTCCCCTATGACCGACATCTCCCGCGACCCACGTTGGGGCAGGGTTTCGGAAGGCAGCGGCGAGGATCCGTACTTGGGGTCCAAGATTGCCAAGGCCATGGTCAAAGGCTATCAAGGCGATGACCTATCCGACCCCCAGACCATCATGGCAACAGTTAAACATTTTGCCCTATATGGAGCTCCCGAGGCAGGAAGAGATTATCACTCTGTGGATATGAGCCGCCAAAAGATGTACAACGAGTATTTCCCACCTTATAAAGCAGCCATTGAAGCTGGTGTGGGTTCGGTAATGACCGCCTTCAATGATGTGGACGGTATTCCTGCAAGTGGCAACAAATGGCTCATGACAGAGGTGTTAAGAAACCAATGGGGCTTTGATGGCTTCGTCGTGACCGATTATACAGCCATCAATGAGATGATCGATCATGGCATGGGAGACCTCCAGACTGTGTCGGCGATGGCCCTCAATGCCGGAGTTGAAATGGATATGGTGGGTGAAGGCTTCCTGACTACTTTGGAAAAATCACTTGAAGAGGGAAAAGTTACCCAAGAGCAAATTGACAACGCTGCCCGATTGATCCTAATCGCCAAGTTTAGACTGGGATTATTTGACGACCCTTATCGATACAGCGATCCTGAGAGAGCCAAATCCGAGGTGTTTACCCCAGAAAAAAGACAGATCTCCAGAGAGTTGGCATCGCAAACATTTGTTTTGCTTAAAAACGAAGACAATCTACTTCCTTTGAAAAAAGAAGGGAAAATCGCCTTGGTGGGCCCAATGGCCAACAACCGCAAAAACATGACAGGAACCTGGAGTGTAGCAGGAAGACACGATGAATCAGTTTCCTTGCTTGACGGTTTGAAAAACGCTTTGGGTGACCAGGCCGAAATTGTGACCGCAAGAGGAGCCAATGTGGCCGTGGACTCCCTGTTGGAATCCAGAATCAGCATATTTGGCAAAGATACCGAAAGAGATCCAAGGCCTGACGAGAACTTGATAGCTGAAGCTCTAGAAATCTCCAAAGACGCTGATGTGATCATCGCTGCTATGGGAGAATCTGCCGAAATGAGCGGTGAGGCATCCAGTATGACTAACATTGAGCTGCAAAAAAACCAAAGAGAGCTGCTCAAAGCCCTTAAGGGCACCGGAAAACCAGTAGTAATGGTGTTGTTTACAGGTAGACCACTTGCTATCAAATGGGAAGAAGAAAATGTTCCTGCCATCCTGAACGTTTGGTTTGCAGGAAGTGAGGCTGGCGATGCCATCTCGGACGCCTTGTTTGGAGATGTGAATCCTTCTGGAAAACTTACCGCAACTTTCCCACAAAATGTAGGTCAAGTGCCCATTTATTATAACCACAAAAATACCGGCAGGCCTTTGGGAGAAGGTGAATGGTTTCAGAAATTCCGCTCCAATTATTTGGATGTAAGCAATGAGCCACTTTATCCATTCGGCTTTGGACTTAGCTACACTACATTTGAATACGGGGACATCAATCTGAGCAAAACCTCCCTTCAAGGTAATGAAACCTTGGAAATCACTATTGATGTGACCAATAGTGGCGAGTATGATGGCGCAGAGGTGGTCCAGCTTTATATTCGTGACATGGTGGCTTCCATCACCAGACCGGTTAAAGAGTTGAAAGGCTTCGAAAAAATCCAGCTTGCAGCCGGAGAAACCAAAACGGTTACTTTTGAACTAACAACCGAAGACCTCAAGTTTTACAACAACGAAATTGAGCATATTTGGGAACCAGGAGAATTCCAGATTATGGTAGGGGGCAACTCCAGAGATGTAAAATCCAAAATGATCACTTGGGAAGAATAACACAACAAGCTTGGATTGGCAGGTAACTACCAGTCCAAGCTTTTTTTATTATGAAACATTCCACCTTAAGCCTGTTACTGCTAATCATTCTTTCCTGTTCGGAAAGGAAAAGTGGCGAAAATCTCAATTGGGGGTTTTCAACAGAAGGGATGGTTTTCATTGAAGGTGGGGAATTTTACATGGGAACGAATGATAGGTGGACAGCTCATCGGGAAAGGCCAGCCGTTAAATCTACCGTAAACAGTTTTTGGATGGACGAAACGGAAGTCACCAATGCACAATTCGAAGAATTTGTAAGAAAAACGGGGTATGTGACCGTGGCAGAAAGGGATGTTAACTGGGAAGAACTGCAAAAACAGCTTCCACCGGGTTCGCCAAAGCCTGCTGACTCCCTTTTGGTGGCAGGATCGTTGGTTTTTACTCCTCCCTCCCATCCCGTAAATTTACGAAACCACCAGGTTTGGTGGAAATGGATACCTGGAGCGCACTGGAAACAACCTGAAGGGCCCGCCAGTAATCTGGAGGGGAAATGGGATCACCCAGTAGTCCATATTGCATTTGAAGATGCCCAGGCTTATGCCAATTGGGCCGGAAAAAGACTACCCACCGAAAAGGAGTGGGAATACGCCGCTAAAGCTGAAAACTCAGACCAATATCCTTGGGGGAATGAACTTAAAGTGGACGGGCAGTTTATGGCTAACACTTTCCAGGGGAATTTCCCGAGCCACGACAGTGCTGAGGACGGCTTCACAGGCACTTCACCAGTTAAAAGTTTTCCCGCTAACAGATGGGGGCTTTATGATATGATTGGAAATGTTTGGGAACTCACCTCGGATTGGTATGATGAATATACACTGTCCAGAATTTCAGGAAAAAGGATGCCATTGGACTCCACGGTTTCAAAATGTTTCAACCCCAACAATCCCAAAGCACAGGAAAAGACTATCAAAGGAGGCTCGTACCTTTGTGCAGACAATTATTGCACTAACTACAGAACAACTGCCAGAACAGCCCAAGACATCTACTCGGGAGCCTCCCATATTGGCTTCAGATGTGTTGCCGATAATTGAAAAATTAAAACGAAAAATAATGATGAAAACCTTAACCACTTTAGTCCTATTTGTTACGCTCACGATTTCGGGCTTTTCCCAGTCTCTCAATATTGCATCATACAACATCAGGTTTGATAGCCCCACTGATGAGGGCAACATGTGGGAGGATCGGGCTCCCCATCTTATAAACCTGATCAAATTTCATCAAATGGACATCATAGGCACCCAGGAAGGGATGCACCACCAGTTGGAAAAAATGCAGGCTGAACTTGGCTTTCCCTATATCGGCGTGGGTCGGGACAAAGGTGACGAGGAAGGCGAGTTTTCTGCCATCTTTTATAACCCGGATAAATTCGAACTCTTGGAAGAAGACACATTTTGGTTATCAGAAACTCCTGATGAGCCATCTGTAGGTTGGGACGCCCAATTGCCGCGGGTATGCACCTATGGTAAATTTAAGCATGAGGAATTTGGCGAATTTTATGTGTTCAACGTCCACTATGACCACGTAGGGCAGCAGGCAAGGGAGGAAAGCAGCAAGCTTGTGATGGAGAAAATCCAAGAAATCAACACGGCTGAGCATCCCGTGATCTTCATGGGGGATATGAATGTGACGGATGATAACCCTGCATACAAAACTGTGGAAGAGGCAGGCATGCTCAAGGACACCTATCACTTGGCACCATTCCACTCCATTGGACCGAAGGGCACCTTCAATGCCTTCGATTGGGATAGGCTTCCTGAAAACAGGATTGATTACATTTTTATCACTAATGATTTTGAAGTTATCAGACACGGTACCCTTTCAGACAATTATGGGAAAAAATATCCATCCGATCATTTCCCTGTATTGACGGAAATAAAACGCAAGTAAAGCTGTATAGCTCTTCATAATAGTTGGCCCGTTTTTTAACGGGCTTTTTTATGCTCAAAAATAATTTTATGCAAAGCTTTTATTTTTATAAATTAAACAACTATTATTAGCAACAAATTGAAATTAATGCATCAACATATAATATTTACGTTTTTTAAATTGACTTTTTACAAGATTTTCACTACATTATTAAGACTTTAAGTAAAATCACTGCAATTATGCCACTAATCGAGTCCAGATCATCGAAGGCTTTTTTTGATGAAATGTATGATGAGCACGGCCTCTGCCGCCCTCATTATTGCAAGTACGAAAGCCTAATCAAAAGAGTATCGCGTAAAAAACTAAACCACTTACAATTTGCCGCCGATAAGGCGCAGGTAGGAATGGGCATGACGTTTAATGTGTATCATGATGACCAGGGGGTTGAGAAAATCCTTCACCTGGACATCATTCCCCGCATCATCCCCTCCCAGGAATGGAAGATTATCGAAGATGGCCTAAAGCAAAGGATCAAGGCATTGAACCTGTTTCTTCAGGACATCTACAATGAACAAAACATCCTAAACGATGGGGTGGTACCAAAGGACCTGATTTTGGGGTCCAAAGATTATCTTGAACCCTGCATTGGGCTAACTCCCCCAAAAGGAATCTGGTGCCATATCACGGGCACGGACCTGGTGAAGGACAAAGATGGCCAATATTATGTGCTTGAGGATAACCTAAGATGTCCATCAGGGGTCTCCTACATGCTGGAAAGCCGGGAGATAATCAAGCGGGCTTATCCAGATTTATTCAATGACCTTGGTGTAAGACCTGTTTCAAATTACCCCATCAGGCTGTTGAACATGCTCCAGTTCCTGTCTGACAAAGCTAAGCCTAAGGTCGGTGTTTTGACCCCGGGGGTCTTCAACTCGGCCTATTTTGAACATTCCTACCTTGCCCAGCAGATGGGCTGCGAACTCGTGGTGGGCATGGATTTAATTGTAGAAGACAATATTGTATACATGCAGACCACCTATGGTAAAGAACAAATTGATGTACTTTACAGAAGGCTTGACGACACTTTTATAGACCCAATGGCATTTAACCCTGACAGTATGCTGGGTGTACCGGGCCTTTTTGAAGCTTATAAAGCCGGCAATATTGCATTGGCCAATGCTCCCGGAACCGGGGTGGCAGATGATAAGGCTGTGTACGCCTACGTACCCGAGATTATCAGGTATTATTTGAAGGAAGAACCAATCCTCTCAAATGTCCCTACTTATTTGTGCCGAAAAGAAGATGAGAGGCAATATGTTTTAGACAACATTCATGACTTGGTAGTAAAAGAAACCAATGCAGCAGGTGGCTATGGGATGCTCATAGGTCCAAAATCCACCGCTGAGGAACATGAGAAATTCAGGGAGTTGATCAAGGCCAACCCTTCCAATTACATTGCCCAGCCTACCTTGTCGCTTTCTACCGTACCGACAATCGTGGGTGATTCAATCGAATCCCGACACGTGGATTTGAGGCCTTATGTGCTTTACGGTGAGGAAATAGACGTAGTTCCTGGTGCCCTCACAAGGGTTGCGCTGAAAAAAGGATCCTTGGTGGTAAACAGTTCCCAAGGTGGGGGCAGCAAAGATACCTGGGTATTATATTAACAAAACACGACGAATATGCTTAGTAGAGTTGCAAACTCCATATACTGGTTGGGGCGATATGTCGAAAGGGCGGAAAATTATGCCCGTTTCATAGATGTCAATTTCAATCTCATGCTGGACATGCCTCATGATATGAAAGAACAATGGGAACCCTTGGTGAAAATCACCGGTGACCACCAAATCTATATCGACAAATACGGAAACCATTTTGACCGAAAGACGGTCATTTTCTTCCTGGCCTTCGACGAGGACAATCCCAATTCATTGTTCAATTCGGTGAAAAATGCCCGTGAAAATGCCAGAATGATCAGAGAAAACCTCAGCAAAGAAACCTGGGAAAAACTAAATGAAACCTACCACTTTGTAAAATCGGGTAAGGAAAAAACCATCTGGAAGAAGGAAGATCCAAGGGCATTCTTTGGGCATGTAAAAGACAGCATCTTGCTTCTTTATGGCTTGGCTGAAAACACCGTCGCTAGAACAGAGGGCTGGTATTTTAGGCAATTGGGCCAATATCTGGAAAGAGCGGATAAGACCAGCAGGTTTTTGGATGTAAAATACCACATCCTACTTCCCTCCCATGAGGAAGTAGGTTCACCATTGGACTTTTTGCAATGGTCTGCCTTATTGAAATCAGTTACCGCGTTCAATACCTACAGACGATTTTATGGCAACATTACCCCTTCCGGTGTAGTGGAGTTTTTGGTGCTGGATAAGTATTTCCCACGCTCGGTTTACTATTGTCTCAAAGAAGCCGAAAACTGTCTGAACAAGATTTCAGGTTCTGATGGAGTAGGTTTCAAAAACAACGCTGAGAAATCCATGGGCGAACTCCGCTCCAAATTGGAGTATGATGACGTGAACGATGTGATTTCAGAAGGGTTGCATGAGTATTTGGACAAGCTCCAGATAAAAATCAACAAAATTTCCAACGAGGTAGATAAGAATTATTTCCAGATTAAAAGTAACTTGATCTTTCAAACTCAAGAGCAATCATGACCTTTTGTATTGGAATCAAATTACAATCTGGAATTTTAGGCCTTGCCGACACCCGGATCACCTCCGGGAGCGACACGACTACTTCAAGAAAAGTATTTACTCTTAATCGGGAAAACCATTCCTTCTTCATTATGACTTCTGGCCTTCGTTCCGTAAGGGACAAGGCCATCACTTATTTCTTGGAAATCATTGAAGAGCGGGACGATTCTTTTGACAAGCTCTACAAGGCCGTCAATGAATTTAGCACCCAAATCCGGCGGGTAGCCGCTGAAGACAAACAAAGCCTGGTGGATGCCGGGCTTTCCTTCAACCTGTTCTCAATCATTGGAGGACAACTGGAAAACGATAAAGAACCCAAATTATACCTGCTTTACCCGGAAGGTAATTGGATTGAAATCCAGGAAGGGACACCCTTTGTCATTATAGGAAACAGCGGCTTTGGAACCCCGATTCTCCGCAGATCGCTGCATTTTACGGACTCGATGGAATTTGCCCTAAAATGTGCATTCCTCGCCTTTGATGCTACCAGAATATCGGCCAATGATGTGGATTACCCGATTGACACGGTTTACCTGAAAAACGATTCCTACTTTACCATTGAAAAGCGTTTTACCCAACCGGAGTTGAGGCACATCTCTGACTTTTGGAACACCCGGATCAAGGCTGCTATCAATGCCCTCCCTTCAGAATCTCTCAACAAAGCCATCACCAAAGATGACCCCCAACTAAATATAGACATGGAATGAAGTCCCTCAGAATTGTACACCATACCCGATATGCTTATTCTGAAAAAGTTCAGTTAAATCCCCATGCCATATTCATGCACCCCCTGCAAAGGGATCATTTTGAGCTTAAGGAGTATGACTTAAAAATTTCTCCCGGCCCCGTAGACCAGCAGTTGAGATTTAATATTGATGGAAACCCCCATCATCTTGCCTGGTTTGAAGGAGAAACGGACAGGTTGGAAATTGTCATTGAATTCTCGGCCGAACTTCGGCATTTCAATCCATTTGCTTTTATTTTGGACCACCAGTTTACAGAAAGGTTTCAGCAGAATCTTAACACCTTCTACACCCCAGAGGAAAAGCAACTCCTTTACGCCTCCCTCCAATACGAGCCGAAGGAAGAAATTAAGAATCTGGCGCACATTTTCTTTCATGAAAATGAAAACCCTCTTACCTTTCTAAATCGCATTCTACATTACATCCACCAAGAATGGGAACATATTGTTCGGGAGGATGACGGGCTGTGGCTACCCATTAAAACACTGAGAGAAAAAATCGGAAGCTGCAGAGACCTCAGCTGGATGCTCATCCAGATGCTACGAAGTTTAGGCCTTGCTGCCAAATTTGTCAGTGGCTATGCATACAATCCGGAATTGGAGGAAGGACACGAGCTGCATGCCTGGGTGGAGGTTTACCTTCCAGGAGCCGGCTGGGTGGGGATAGACCCTAGTCTGGGTTTATTCACCGACGAACATTACATCCCATTGGCCAGCAGCGCCATACCCAAACTCACCTTACCCGTGGTTGGCACCTATGGCGGAACTGCTAAATCAACACTTGAAAGCAAAGTCTACATCACACCGGAATAAATAAGGCGCTTGAAATTCATCAAGCGCCTTATTTTTGCAATTTATGATCATCCCCTTTTGGAAATATAAACCTAATTGTCAAATTCTATTTTTTTGTCGGCAAAACTTTGGAGCTTACTTCCCCAAAGCCAACACGGATTTCATCCTTCTGGCAATGGCCTTTCATAATCACCGAATCACCATCTTCGATAAATTTCCTTTCCTCACCTGAATCTAGTTTTACAGGCTTGGTACCCTTCCAGGCCAATTCCAACATGGAACCGAAGCTATCCTCTGTAGGACCGGAAATGGTACCCGAAGCATACATATCACCTACATTGATGTTACAACCATTCACAGTATGATGGGCAAGCTGCTGGGCAATGTTCCAGTACATGTATTTGTAATTTGAAGAGCAGACCTTAGAGGGCTTCCCATTTTCCGGTTGGATAAACACCTCTAAATTAATGTCAAACCCATGGTCTCCCTCACACTGCAGGTAAGGCAAGACCTCTGGGTCCTGCTTTGGGCTGCTGGTACGGAACGGCTCCATAGCTTCCATAGTTACGATCCACGGAGAGATGCTGGAGGCAAAGTTTTTGCCCAAGAATGGCCCCAATGGCACATATTCCCAAGCCTGAAGGTCTCTTGCCGACCAATCGTTGAAGAGCACAAAGCCAAAGATGTAATCTTCAGCATCTTTCGTGCTTACAGAATCCCCCATTTTGGTGGATTTCCCTGTAATGAATGCCAGCTCAAGCTCAAAATCAAGTCGCCTAGATGGTCCAAACTCAGGTTTGTCCATATTCGGGTCTTTATACTGGCCTTTTGGACGGTGTATGGGCACTCCTGAAGGAATGATTGAAGAAGCACGCCCATGATAACCTACCGGCAGATGTTTCCAGTTAGGCAGCAAGGCGTTGTCAGGATCCCTAAACATAGTACCCACATTAGTGGCGTGCTCCATGCTGCTGTAAAAATCCGTATAGTCACCCACTTTTACAGGCATCAGCATTTCGGCCTCCTGGCGATTGACCATCGCTTTTCCCCTGCATTGATGATCCCTAAGCTCAGCACTTTCTTCTTCCAGAAGATACTGGACTTTCTCTCTAACCTTTCGGGTTACATTTTTGCCCAGGCCAATGAAGTCATTTAAGGAATCTTTTAGGAAAATATCATCCGGCAGGTGCATATCCGAGAAAAAACCTTCCGCATGCAACACTGACAGATCCACGATCTTGTCCCCAATGGCTATTCCGGCCCGTGGGGAAAGGCGTTTGTTTTTAAAAATCCCAAAAGGCAAATTGTAAATGGTAAAATCAGAGTTTTTGGGCACCTGAACCCACGTTGTCTTTGAGGCTACTTTTTGGTTCTTCATCATCAAAAATTAGTTTGTGACAAATTTAGAACTTAAAAGCCGAACTCAAAATACAAACTGACTTTTAAAAGGGAGGTAATTGCCTGCACATTGATGCCCAAAAAGATATTTATGTTATTTTTGTGCTCTATTTACACATCTATATAGCAACAACTGATATGTCCTTATCTACTAAGTATGATCCTTCAGAAGCGGAATCCAAATGGTACCAGTTCTGGATGGAAAACAAATTATTTAGCTCACAAGTAGATTATAATAAAGAACCTTACACGGTGGTCATCCCTCCGCCAAACGTCACCGGCGTTTTGCACATGGGGCACATGTTGAACAATACCCTTCAAGATGTCTTGGTACGAAAAGCCAGAATGGAAGGAAAAAATGCTTGCTGGGTTCCTGGAACTGACCATGCATCCATCGCCACTGAAACGAAAGTCGTGGCCATGCTCAAGGAAAGGGGCATTGACAAGAAGTCCATCACGCGCGAAGAGTTTTTGTCTTATGCCTGGGAATGGAAGGAAAAATACGGTGGAATTATCCTTGAACAGTTGAAAAAACTTGGAGCTTCCTGTGACTGGGACCGCACCAAATTTACCATGGACGAGGATTTGAGCAAGGCTGTCATCAGCGTGTTTGTGGATCTTCACAAAAAAGGCAAAATCTACCGTGGCATCCGAATGGTGAATTGGGATCCCCAGGGCAAGACGGCACTGTCCGATGACGAGGTGATTTTCAAGGAAATCAATTCCAAGCTTTATTACATCAATTATAAAATCGAAGGGTCGGAAGACCACTTGACCATTGCCACCACGCGCCCTGAAACCATCATGGCTGACGTGGCCATCTGCATCAACCCGAATGATCCTAGATTTACCCATCTCAAAGGTAAAAAGGCATTGATCCCATTGATCAACAGGGCCATCCCGATCATAGAAGATGAATATGTTGACGTGGAGTTTGGTACAGGTTGCCTTAAAGTTACCCCTGCCCACGATTTGAACGATTATGAATTGGGTTTAAAACATAAGCTGGAATCTATCGACATTTTGAATGACGACGGTACACTGAATGAAAAAGCCCAGATCCTGGTAGGTGAGGATAGGTTTGTAGCTAGAAAAAAGATCGCCAAAAAGCTTGAAGAAGTTGGCCAATTGGATAAAGTGGAGGATTACAAATCCAATGTTGGACATTCTGAGAGAACAGATGCGGTAATAGAGCCCAAGCTCTCCCTGCAATGGTTTTTGAAAATGGATGAGCTTACCAAGCCTGCTTTAAAGGCAGTAATGGAAGACGTAATTCAACTTTATCCCCCTAAATTCAAAAACATGTACCGCGCATGGATGGAAAATGTGCGCGACTGGTGTATTTCCCGTCAGCTTTGGTGGGGCCACAGGATACCTGCCTATTACCTTCCAAACGGCGAATTTGTAGTAGCCGGAAGCTTGGAAGAGGCGGTAGAGATGGCAAATCAGCAGTATGGCGAAAATTACAATGCGTCAGACCTCAGACAGGAAGATGATGTATTGGACACTTGGTTTTCATCCTGGCTGTGGCCGATTTCTGTTTTTGACTCCGAAGTTTTCACTACCGGTGAGCAGAATGAGGATCTGAAATACTATTATCCGACAAATGACCTGGTGACCGCCCCAGAGATCCTATTCTTCTGGGTAGCCAGAATGATCATAGCGGGTTACGAATATACTGGCGAGAAGCCATTCAAAAATGTGTACCTGACCGGGATAGTTAGGGATAAATTGGGCAGAAAAATGTCCAAATCGCTGGGCAACTCCCCTGATCCATTGGATTTGATTAAAATCTATGGTGCGGACGGAGTAAGAACAGGTATGTTGTTCAGCTCACCGGCGGGAAATGATTTGCCCTTTGATGAGAAGCTGGTAGAGCAGGGCCGTAATTTCTCCAACAAAATCTGGAATGCCTTCCGATTGGTAAAAGGCTGGGAAGTGGATTCCTCTATTTTGGAAAACAACAACAAAGCGGCTTTCCAATGGTTTGAAAGCAGATTAAACCAAGCCATAACGGAAATCGAGGACCATTTTAGCAAGTTCAGGATTTCTGACGCCCTGATGGCTACTTACAAGTTGGTTTGGGATGACTTCTGCTCTTGGTATCTGGAGATGATCAAGCCGGCGTATCAACAGCCCGCAGATTTGGAAACATATGAAAAAACGATTGAGTTTTTCGAATCCATCCTGAAGCTGCTCCATCCTTTCATGCCATTCATCACTGAAGAGCTTTGGCACCAGATCAAAGGCCGTGATGTGAAGGATGCTTTGATAGTATCCGCATGGCCAAAAGCTGGAGACTTTAACAAAGAGCTAATAGACAAAGCCGCCGTAGTCTTTGATGTGGTGAGCCAGATCAGAAATACACGTGCATCCAAAGGAATTTCCCCAAAGGAAAGCTTTGACCTGACCATCAACACCAAGCAGCCTGAGCTCTACCAAGAGTTTGAAGCAATTATCAAAAAATTGGCAAACATCAGTGATGTCAGCTTTGGAGAAAAGGTAGAAAATGCTCTCAGCTTTGTAGTAAAATCCGATGAGTTCTTCATCCCTATGGGTAATCAGATTGATGTGGAACAGGAAAAGGAGAACCTGCAAAAGGAATTGGATTACACCAAAGGCTTCCTCAAGTCTGTGTCTAAAAAACTTAGCAATGAGCGCTTTGTAAACAACGCTCCTGCCCAAGTGGTGGAAGTGGAAAAGAAAAAAGAGGCTGATGCGGTAGCCAAAATTAAAGCTTTGGAAGAGAGCTTGGCTAAATTGGGCTGATTGCCTTAAACAAAAAAAAGCCACACAAATGAAATTTTGTGGGGCTTTTTTTTTTAAAACCTTATCGCCAAGGAAGAATTAATAGCCGTATTTCCAGTGCTTACTCTCCCTCCGGGAAGATCAAAAATAGGTTCAGGGCTATTAAATTGCCTCAGCTCTATCCGAGCCAATGCTTTTGGGTGAACCTGGTAGTCAAGATTCACCGAATAACCAGTGACCTCCAAACCTGAGTTTAGTATCACACCGTTGACATCGGAATAATGATCAGCTCTCAGGGCTAAATAAAATTTTTCTCCCAACTGCCTACGAAGCGACGCCGTAAAGGCATACCATTCGTTAAAAGGCCGAAAAATAGCTTCTTCCACCCCATAATCAGCTCCTACCGTTACCCCCCACTTGGAAAAGGAATACATGGTATAAAAGTTATTGTAAAACCGGTTTAACCTTAAAGTTTGCGGGTATTCATTTCCAAAAAAATTGCTGTAATTGATTTCCAGCCCTTCCAAAGGCTGATAATTAAGCCCGAGCCCCAATGCCAGAGATTGGTGGCCTTCTTGTCTCTGCACGTTCTGCCAGCCATTCCCAGCCCAAAGGGTAACCTCCAAATCTTCTAGAGCCATATACGTCAACCGGCCACCTGTGAGGAAATATGGGGAGTTCTCCGCCAAAAGGCTTCTTGAGAGATGCCAGGTTTCCATCCCTTCGGCACTTTCAAAACCAATATGGGATGGCATAATCCCCACATCCAACCAAAGTTTATCATAAAGCCTTACCCCCACCGATGCCTCATACACCATCTGGGCCCAAGCAGGCTCATCTGCAAGGTTGAATTGGGCATAGGTGCCTGTCATCAAGGCTAAGTTGCCACGGATATTTTCATCCTCATATTTTGCCCGGATAAAAGCTAAATTGACGCTGAACTCATTATGCCTTTTGTAATTATACAGGAAGTCAGGCCGTTGATGGTTTTCTGGCCGGTTAAATTCATAACTATAATAGGCTTCCATATATCCAGAAAGCTCCCATCCATTTTGTTGGATAATCTGGGCCTTGGAAAAATGGCTTATCAATAGAAAAAGCAGTAGGTAAAAGTGTTTCATCTGCCCAATAATAGCAAATTAGCCCGGCTTTAAAAACCGGGCTATTTAATTATTTCTGTGTTCTGAAGTTTTTGTCGTACAATTCGATACTTTCCTGAATGATACGCTTGGCATCCTCCTTACCCAGGAAGTCCTCGACTTTCACCTCTTTGTTTTCCAATTTCTTGTAATCTTCAAAGAATCGGTGCACCTCTTTCATCAAGTGAGGAGGCAATTCATCGATATCATCAATATAATTGACAGACTGGTCATCGGCAGCCACTGCAATGATTTTATCATCTGCCTCGCCACCATCGATCATTCTCATTACACCGATCACCTTGGCTTTTACCAAAGTCATGGAAGGAATATCAATCTGGGAAATGATCAAAATATCTAAAGGATCGTGGTCATCACAAAAGGTCTGCGGAATGAAACCGTAATTAGCTGGATAATGCACAGCTGAAAACAACACCCTGTCCAATAGCAACATGCCGGTCTTCTTGTCCAGCTCATACTTACCTTTGCTACCTTTAGGGATTTCAATTACTCCGGTCACATATTCCGGTGCATCTTTACCGATCTGCACATCGTGCCATGGATTTATCATATCAAAAACTTTAAATTTCAAAATTCAAATAGAACGCAAAATTACGGCCATTTACCCTGTTTCCAAAGTAATTATTTGCTATTTTGTTATATATTTTTCAATAAAACCGTAGCGTTACCTTTCTCGTTACCGTCTTATCTACAAATCACAAAAACATGAGAGCAGCTATCCTTTCCCTTTTGTTCCTAGTCGCACTGTCGGCTCCAATTATGGCTCAAGACAACCTCATAGAGGTAGAAGGGCAAAGTGAAATAAAAATCAAGCCTGACCAAGCCCTGCTATCAGTCAATCTACAGCTCAAAGCCATGCAGGCTTCCCAAGCCTCCCAGGCCCTTAATAAAAAGACAAACACCATCATAAAAAACCTCGAAAAAGCCAAAATTGAGGACATGGAAGTTTTCACCAGCAACTATTTCGTCAACATCAACCGCATATACCAAAGAGGTTCCTCCAAAGACAGTGGATACGTCGCTTCCCAGACGTTGAACATTAAAGTGAATGAGCTCGAACAGTCACTGTTTAAAGTAATGGAAGTACTGGGGGAGTATGAGGAGTTGAATTATTCGGTAAGCTTTCAGTTGACTGATGACTTGCGCAAATCCAAAGAAGAGGAACTTTTGAAACTGGCCCTGGAAGATGCGCAGAGAAGGGCGAATACGATAGCGTCCGCAATGAATTTGGGAGAATTAATGGTCAAAAAGGTGCAATATAAAAGCCAGGAAAACTTTGCACGCCCTATGATGCGCATGGCCATGGATGCCAGTATGGAAAGCGCCAAAACCTCGCCGGTGCTGCTGCCCGAAGAGCAGACTTTGACCGACAAGGTCTTGGTTACATTTGGGTTTAAACAGTAATTGGGGAAGCGGGGATTTGTTGGAGGTTGGGTAATTCCACCCTCACATGGGTCCCCTCTCCCATTTTTGACTGGAGCGTTATTTTGCCCTGCATGAGTTCCACGGATTCTTTGACCATGTAAAGACCGATTCCTGAGCCCACATTTTGCTGGGTAGCCCGCTGAAAAAGGTTAAATACTTCTTTCTGAAGTTTTTCATCAATACCTATACCGTTGTCAAAAACCTCAATTATGGCATTATCCTCAGTAACTTCGACAGCGATTCTAATCTTTTTAAATGGATTATCCTTCTTCTGAAAATTGAAGGCATTTCCGAAAAGGTTGTTCAGAATTACCCTTAGCTTGGAATCATCGGTATAAAAATCAAACGTTTGATTGACGTTGAAGTCCACTGCTACATCTTCCAAATCCCATTTTTCCTGATAAGCAGCATATTGTTGACTCAATACCTTGTTGAAATCAATGGCTACTATTTTGTTTTCGATTTTAGTGGACCTATAAAAGTCCAGCATTTTATAAATAAAATCGTCAAGCTTGTCGGTTGCATGATCTATCATGGTAAAATACTCCAGGACTTCAGGATTTTGATTTTCCAGCTTTGCCAGCTTGGATATGCCCGATATACTCATCAAAGGTCCTCTCAATTCATGCGAAAGGCTATATACAAACTGATTCATTTCAGTATGTACTTTTTTGAGCTTGTCATTTTTATCCTTCAGTTCCTTACGGGTGAAATATATCTCTCCCGCATTATAGATCGCATTTTTGATCTGCTCGATGTTCCAAGGCTTGTCAATGAACCTGTATACCTCGCCCTTGTTGATGGCATCTATCACAGATTTGATGTCTGAATAACCGGTAAGCAGTATTCTTATGGGATTAGGGTTGATCGCAATGAGTTTTTCAAAGAACTCCACACCAGTAATTTCAGGCATGCGCTGATCGGCTATGACCACTTGATATTCTTCAAGTTTGACCATTTCCAGCCCAGCTTCCGCGTTGATTGCTGTGTGCACGACAAAGTCCTTCCTCAAACTCGCTTTAAAAGAGTTTAAGTTGTTGTCCTCATCGTCAATATATAAAACCTTAATCTTTTCGGTTATCATATCATATCAGATTCTTGATGAACTGGCAGCCTAATGATAAATGCGGTACCAGCATCTGGGCAGCTTTCCACTTCAAGTGTCCCGCTATGTTTTTCAATAATAGTGAAAACTATTGAAAGTCCAAGCCCAGTACCTTTTCCTACCGGTTTGGTGGTAAAGAAAGGTTCAAATATTCTGGCTTTTACTTCATCGGGAATCCCCGGCCCATTGTCGATGATTTCTATTTTCACAAAATCATCCCCGTCCATGGAAGTCCTGATAATGATCTCGGGATTCGGGTTTTTATCCAAATGTTCTGTGAGGGCATGAACCGCATTATTTACAATATTCATAAAGACCTGGTTGATCTTGCCCGCCAGGCATTCCACCATCGGAATCTGACCAAAGTCTTTTACGATTTGTATCTTATTGGACATGCTGCTGTTGAGAAGCACGAGTGTACTGCTTATACCAGCGTGAATATCAACTTTTTTCACATCCTGCTCATCCACTCTTGAGAACAACTTCAAGCCTTTTACAATCTCAACCGTACGCTTAGCTCCATCTTCCATTCCCTGTAAAAGCTGGTTGATTTCATCTTTTACGTAATCAAGCTCTATTTCATCCTCAAGCCTCTTCAGTTCCTTCAGGGAAGTTTCAGAAAACTCTTTTGCTCCTTTTTCTCTATAGGCTTCCATGATCTCGATCAAGTCTGCCACATCCCTTTTCAGCGGGTTAACATTGGAACTCACAAAGTTGATCGGGTTATTAATTTCATGTGCCACCCCTGCGGTCAATTGTCCCAGAGAGGCCATTTTCTCTTGGTTTACCAATTGTGTCTGAGTATCCTGAAGGTTTTTAAGCGTTTTTTCTAGTTCTTCCGTCCTGTTGAGCACTTTTTCTTCCAACATGGAATTTTGCTGCTTGACTAGTCGCTCATTTTCCTTAAGCGCAGCAAGCTTCTCATATTGCTCCTGCTCTTTTTCTTTTTTGAGGATATTGATCCGGTCAGCTAAAGCCAGTGAAAGCAAGATAGCCTCGCAAGCTGTTCCTGCCAGCATTGGAAAATTGGCATAACCGTCCAAGTTGAGCACCCCGAAATTCTGAAGGATAAAAATCACCAAACCCACTAAAAACAGGCCCCAAGCAATTAGAAAATAAACTGCCGGTCTAAAACCTTTCTTTACCAGAATGATACCAATAGTAAGGAACACAATAACTACCGCCAGACCATTTAAATCCGTCAGGAAATAGCTCATTTCGATCAACCCGGCAAGCCTTAAAATCAAAGTGAGGGCATAAGAACCCATTAGGAATAATAGAACTTTATCCAGTACGGGCACATACTCTTTTGTTTTGAGAAACATCCTTACAAAAGGAATCCCAAACAGACTCGCTACTACAGTAAACCCAATAATGCTTACTTCATACAGATAAGCATTTTCTCCCAAGAAGAAATAATAAGTATAGCCCATAATCGAAAGCTGGGCCAGGCCTATGAAGAGGATGTAAAGACAGTAATAAAGGTAAACGCGATCTTTAACTGAAAAATAAAGGATCAGGTTGTACATAAATAAGGCCAGCATAAGCCCCATATATATACTTACGATCAATAGCCTATGGCTGTAATCTTTAAAAAAGCTGAATTTGGGAGAAATAGTAACCGTAAAATTTACAGGAACTTCAGATTGAAACTCTGCGACTAAGTAAGGGCTGTCTCCTTCTTCCGTTAGGATTTCATAAATCGGATTGGGGTGTTTAAAAGGATTACTATCTCTAGTAAGGTTACCGGCATGCGCAATCAGTCTTTTTTCCCCATCCTCAGTTATTCTGTAGAGATGGGCTTTCCTAAAAACAGGGGAATTAAATTCTAAAATGGAATGCTCTGAGTAACTTGGATAATCCGACAGATCCATAAGAATGGCAAAACCATTCCTATTCGATCCAACATCCAGCTTGTTAATTTGATCAAATTCAACGGGGGTTCGCCAGGCATCAGCTTCAAATTCTTCCTGAGTCAAGAGTTTCATTTGACTAACCTTATGCTCATGGGCAGGCTTGAAATCCTGCAAAAACATAAAGAGTAAAATAAACACTAGAAAAACAATCCCGAAACTTATAAAAACATTTTTGTTGTTGTAGTAAAACTGTTTCATACGCGTACTGTAGGTATTTTCAGATCAAACAAAACTTCCATTTCCCCTTTAGGTCCCTTCTCAACCAAATGAGTTAATCCTTCTTGTCTTACGTTAAATACAAATTCTCTTTCCTTTTCCTCAGCAAAAGGAATGTTTTCCACATCATCAACATGCATAACGGTGGCCACCAAATCTTCCTTTGGATAAAAAAAGGTCCCCTCATTGCCGAGTTCATTGATAACCGTGTAACCTACTTTTTTAGAGATCTTGACAGTGACAGGGGAGCACAAACCGAAAAGTTTTTTGATATTTAATTGTGAGGCAATGGCCACCCCAATTCGAACCAAGTAGATGCTTCCGATGCCATAACCTGCCACCTCTTTACTATTCCATAAACCACAGATCTCAGCCGCTTCACAATCCCCAAATTGGGACATATATTCAACTATACTTTTGTCGATTTCGTAGATGGCATTCTCAAAGGGAAGTGGGAACCCCTCGCTTTTAAGCTGAACGCGACCGCCACCCAGGACTCTGGAATCTTCTATAGATTCGAAAAGAATTAAATAAACATTCGGATTGGAAGCCCATGACCTATCTGCGGAAGTCACTTTGGTCACTCCGTAGGATTCGAGCACGCGATGGTGCCCGTCAATGTATTTAGTGGTTGCCTCCAGATCTTCCACTGCTCTTACCACCCTTACTCTTACTTTCATTTATTTCCAGATAAATATTGATCTATATCTATATAAAATCTCCCCGAGAATTGAGATTGCCCTAACAAAATCGACCGGCTAATATGTCCACAAGCTGCCCCTCCCAACAAAACCGAACTTGCTAATTGGGGCCATGTGGTGATAGTTTTACCAATTTCAGCCATGCTCTCCCTTGCTCTCTCAGAGAGTTGGTCAAAATCAACAAAAGCCGAAAAATATGCCTGTCCGTGGGTTTTCGCTCCCCCGACCAAGGTAGATTCTTCCCCAAACTCCTTTAATTTCCCATGAAATATAGGCCTTTCTCTTTCCAAATCAAATCTTTCTATGTCAATCATACCACGATCGCTGGTATCCATCAAAACAGGAATACCTAAAGATTTGGCTTTCAACCTACTGGTAAGCTTTATAGGCAAATTGTCACATTCCTCTATTAATAGGTCTAATTTGCCTCCTTTTTCAAAAAATGCGTCCATATTATCCTCGGTCAATCCATCCTCAAATAAAGTTACTTTCAGATAGGGGTCTATTTCCGCAATTTCCCTGGCTACGATTCTGGTCTTTGGTTCGCCCAAGTTCACTACGCTGGTCCTGATCCTGTTCATGTTGCTCAACTCCAAAGTGTCAAAATCAGCAATCCGCAACTCCCCAAAACCGCGCTCCATGGCCAAACTCAACGCCACACTTTGTCCTACAGATAACCCAACCACCCCGATGATTTTCGTAGACAGCACATCCTGTTCTTCTTGGGTGATCTTGTATTTATTTCTGGAAGTCCTCAAATGGGAGAATTCCTTTTCCTTGAGTAAAACCGTTAGTGTGTTTCTCCATGGATAAAACACAAAATTAAATAAAGCCGCCTTTCCTATCTCTTCAAGAAACTGAGTTGCTTTTAGGGTTAAAATTTCAGGAGCAAATTTTTCGGTAGGATTATTGATCTTGATCAATTCCTCAACTTGACTCAAGGATGTGTCAATTAAAGTGACATAAGGTTGGGCCAAAAGTTCATCAATCTGGGCTTGGTCAGTTTGGGACTGGGGATCCAAAACAACCGCCTTGTACGCTACTTTTTTATGGGTTGGGGCCAAAATACCTTCCATGAATTGCATTTTTTGTAAGCTGATATGGCAGTAAAGTTATATTTTAGAAGTCATATTTTTATAGATTTCGCACAATAATTTATTCAAACGGCAAAAAATGCATTTCATGGACATTTTTACCGCCTTCTACCTCAATAAAATTTCATTTTTTGTATATTATCAAAAATAATTTCAAAAGGTTCAGCTAAATACCTGAAGGCAAATTCAAAATTTTCTCTAATTTAGCAACCAAATCCCAAGTGAAGATCAATTACTGATAATGGAAGAAGTAAACGAAAAAATAAAAGTCCTTTATGTGGACGATGAGGTGAACAACCTGCAGGCATTCAAAGCTACCTTTAGAAGAAACTACCAGATTTTTATCGCTGAGTCAGCTGAGGAAGCCCGAAAAATCCTTGAAAACCAAACAGTTGAAATCATCATTACTGACCAAAGGATGCCCAATGAAACTGGCGTGGAGTTCTTGGAATCCATCATTCCGGACTATCCTGATCCTATGCGTATTCTATTGACTGGCTATACAGATATCCAGGCTGTAATTGACGCCATCAACAAAGGCCAGGTATACCATTACCTGACCAAACCTTGGGATGAAGATTATATGAGAACAGTCGTGAAAAATGCTTACGAAGTATTTGACTTAAGGAGAAAAAATGACCAGTTGACCAGAAGCTTGCTAAAAGCCAATGATCAACTAGAGTTCCTTTTGAGACAAAACCTTCTTTCCTAATACCTTGCAGCTAGCAATAGCTGCAATTCCTTGTGAGACATGGAGAATTTCCTGGCCAAGTGAGCATTGGTCAGGCTACCTCTATAAGTATATACTCCTTTCATAAACCACTTGTAATTGAAAATCATCTCCTCGGCTCCACCGAGGTCAGCCATTTGAAGGAGAATGGGTGTGAAAATATTGCTCAGGGCCACGGAAGCTGTCCTTGCCACCCGGGATGCGATATTCGGCACACAATAGTGAATCACATCATATTTGGTAAATGTCGGATTGCTGTGGGTTGTCATCTCGGAGGTTTCCACACATCCTCCCTGATCGATACTAACATCTATGATGATACTTCCAGGCATCATAGCGGCGACCATTTCGTCCGAAACAACCACCTTAGTTTTTCCCTTTTCGGCCCTTAAGGCTCCTATCACCACGTCTGCCTCTTTCAAAGCCTGACCCAACGTATAGTTATCAATCGTGGAAGTATACACCTGCTGACCAAGCAGTTGCTTGATTCTACGAAGCTTGTAGATATGATTATCGAAGATACGGATAGTGGCACCAAGGCCCAAGGCTGTTCGGGCGGCATATTCAGCCACCGTGCCCGCACCAATGATCACCACTTGTGTAGGCGGCACACCGGTGATCCCCCCCAAAATCAGCCCTTTTCCATCATTTACGCTACTCAAATACTCGGCCGCCACCAGCATCACCGTGCTACCGGCAATTTCGCTCATGGCCCGCACCACCGGCATACCCCCCACCTTGTCTTCCAAGTTTTCGAAGGCCACCGCGGTAACCTTTTTCCTGTTCAAGGCATGTATATAGTCAGCATTCTGCTTTCCTAGCTGTAGAGCAGAAATGAGGCAGGCACCGGGTTTCATCATGGCTATTTCATCTTCCTTCGGGGGCTCTACCTTTAGCACAATTTCAGCATCAAAGGCTTCTTTGGCACTATAGACCACCTTGGCCCCCGCGTCAGAATAGTCCTTGTCGGTAAATTTGGAAAGTTTGCCTGCATTGGACTCCACCATCACGCGCTGCCCGTTGTTGACCAATAGCGCCACGGCTTCGGGAGTGAGCACCACACGCTTTTCCTGAAAGGCCACCTCACGGGGCAATCCGATCAACAGTGAATTGTTGGACTTTTTTACTTTGGCTAGTGCCTCTTGGGGATATATACCCGCTTCCTTAGTGATCTCGGCCATTTTAGCTACCATCCCTAACTGTCTTTATTTGAATGTTTCTTTTGCCGGAAAGATCGCTGTTGATTTCAATCAGCACAAAATCCTCCGGAATATATTCGGCGACTTTTTCACCCCACTCTATCCAACATGGATTGCCGCTATAAAAATAGTCATCAATCCCGATTTCCAACGCTTCATCAGGATCATCGAGCCTGTAGAAATCGAAATGATAAAACAAATCCCCGCTTGTATTCTGGTATTCATTTACAATGGAGAAGGTTGGGCTGCTGACATTGTCAACCACCCCGTGCTGCCTGGCCAGCTCCTTGATCAGGGTGGTCTTGCCTGCCCCCATGTCACCTTTGAAAACCCAGATCTTATCCTCTTTGCAAGTTTCCATCAAGGTTTTCGCTACCTGAGGCAGTTCCTCTAGACCATCATAACTTATTTCTTCCAAATCAATATTTCTTCGGTGAAAGATGTACCAAAGGCACAATTACTTCCTCAAGCGATACGCCGCCATGCTGGAAGGTGTCCTTGTAGTAATTTACATAATAATTGTAATTATTAGGATATGCAAAGAAATAGTCTTCTACGGCAAAAACATAACTTGTTGAAACATTAAATTTCGGAAGCTTGGCATCTTCCGGTTTTCTGATCTCGAAAACCTTTCCGGATTCAAAATTTAGATTCTTCCCCTGCTTGTATCGCAAGTTGGTCGTTACAGTCCTATCACCGATTATTTTGTAAGGGCGGTGCACCCTTTTGGTCCCGTGATCAGTGGTAATAATTACATCGGCTCCAGCATCGCTTATTTTCTTCAACAGCTCAAAGAGGGAGGAATGGGTAAACCAGCTTTCCGTTAGGGACCTATATGCGGATTCGTTCGGAGCCAGCTCACGGATCATTTTCATGTCCGTTCGGGCGTGCGAAAGCATGTCCACAAAATTGTATACCAACACGTTCAGGTCATTATTCATCAGATTGGGAAAAGCATCCACCACGGCCTTGCCCTGATGCGCCTGTAGGATTTTATGGTAACTGCTCTTTATGTTAAGCTTGTTTCTCTTGATATTTTCATTCAAAAACTCCTCTTCGTGGTTATTCTTGCCCTCATCGGTATCCTCCCCTTCCCACAGGTCGGGATGGAACCTTGCCATGTCCATAGGCATCATACCACTAAATAGGGCATTTCTGGCATATGCCGTAGTGGTGGGCAAAATACTGTAATACGTCTCATCGCTCTGCACTACAAAATGGGTAGAAAGCAAAGGTTCGATTACCTCCCACTGGTCAAGACGAAGGTTATCAATAACGATAAAAAACAGGGGTTTCCCTTCTTGAAGCTTCGGAAAAACCTTTTCCCGCATCACCTGATGGGAAAGAATGGGTTTGTCTATCCCTTTTTCATTGAGCCAATCAAGGTAGTTTTCCTTGATGAATTTGGCAAAGTTGGCGTTGGCCTCCGTTTTTTGGGTGTCGAGCACTTCCTGCATGCTCTTGTTTTCCGTCTTGTCGATCTCCAGTTCCCAATATACCAGCTTGGTATAAATATCGGCCCACTCATCATGATCAATAGCATCATTGTAAGCCATGCTGATATTCCTGAAATCCTGCTGATAACTCAGGTTTGTTTTCTCAGTGATCAATCTTTTATTCTGAAGGATCTTCTTGACGGAAAGCAGGATCTGGTTGGGGTTAATAGGTTTGATAAGGTAATCGGCGATTTTTCCGCCGATGGCATCATCCATAATATGCTCCTCTTCACTTTTGGTGATCATCACCACGGGTGTTTGCGGTTTCAAAATCTTGACCTGCTGGAGGGTTTCCAAACCGGTCATGCCAGGCATCATTTCGTCCAAAAAGATCACATCAAAATTGCTCTCCTCCACTTTCTCCACGGCATCCACACCGCTGTTGACGGTGGTAATCTCGTAGCCTTTTTGTTCCAAAAACATGATATGGGGTTTCAGTAGATCAATTTCGTCATCAGCCCAAAGGATTTTGAATTTTTGCATATTATTTGGTTTATATCTTTTAAAATTATAATTACTTTTGTTATTACTCACAAAAAATAAAGGCCATTGAACAGCCATAAAATACTTAACGATCCTGTCTATGGTTTTATAACCATTCCCAGCGAGCTCATTTTCGCCATCATTGATCACCCCTACTTTCAAAGGTTACGTAGAATCAAACAGCTGGGTTTGACGGATTTCATTTATCCGGGGGCACTGCACACCAGGTTTCACCATGCCTTGGGAGCCATGCACCTGATGAGCATTACTCTTGACAATTTACGAAATAAAGGCCACGAAATCAGCAATGAGGAATATGAAGCTTCTCTTATTGCTATTTTGCTCCATGATATCGGCCACGGGCCGTTTTCCCATGCATTGGAATTTAGCCTGCTCAAGGACATCCACCATGAGAAACTCTCCCTGCTGATCATTGAGGCGCTCAATAAGGAGTTTAACAACCAGCTGGAACTGGCCATCAAGATCTTTACCGGGCGATACGAGCGGAAGTTTTTCCATCAACTGGTATCCAGCCAACTGGACATAGACCGCTTGGACTACCTCCAACGTGACTGTTTCTTCACTGGGGTCTCCGAAGGTACCATCGGGGCGGACAGGATTATCAAGATGATGAACATCAAAGATGATGCCTTGGTTATTGAGGAAAAAGGAATCTACAGCATTGAAAATTTCCTAAGTGCCAGAAGGCTAATGTATTGGCAGGTATACCTGCACAAAACCACCGTGAGCGCGGAAAAAATGCTCATCAATTTAATCAGCCGGGCAAAAGAAGTACAGCAATCCGGCGTTAACCTTAATGGAACCGACGAACTCATCCATTTGCTCAAATACGATTATACAGTAGAGGATTTTCAAAACTCCAAAGAGCTTCTTGATATTTTCACCCAGCTTGATGATTTTGATATTTGGGGGGCTGTAAAACTTTGGAAGTCCAATGAGGACTTTGTGCTCAAAACTATTTCCAACATGTTTTTGACACGCAACCTTTTCAAAGTTGACCTGGTAAGCTCCCCTATTGAAAAATCGCAACTAGAGGAAATGAAAAAGAAAACCATCCAGAAACTGGACATTCCGGAAGCATACCTCCCCTATTTCTTTTCTTATGGCAGCATCAGCAACAATGCGTATGTGGCCAAAGACAGCATCCTGATCTACACAAAAAAAGGTCAGGTGATCGATGTGGCCCAAGCGGCTGACTTACCAAACATCAAAGCTATGAGCAAAATTGTAAAAAAGTATTACGCTTGTCGAGCCAAAAAAATTTAACTTTGAGCCAACATAAAATTAACATCCATGGAATTTACCATCAGTCAAGTAGCTGAACTTTTGAATGGCAAAGTAGAAGGCGATGGTTCTCAAAAGGTAAGCAGACTGGACAAAATCCAAGAAGGCAGCCCCGGGGGAATCAGTTTTCTTTCCAACCTGAAATACGAAAACTACCTTTATACCACCAAAGCAAGTGCGGTGATTGTAGCCGACAGTTTTAGCCCTTCCAAGGATTATAACACCACCCTGATCAAAGTTGAAGATCCCTATATAGGTTTTACCCAATTGCTGGAAGCTTATGAAATGATGATCAAGGAAGACAAGCTGGGCGTAGAGCAACCTTCCTACATGGACCCCACCAGTACCATGGGTGAAAATGGCTATCGCGGCGCTTTTTCCCATATCGGGAAAAACACCAAAATCGGAAAAAACACCAAAATCCACCCCCAGGCATTTATTGGGGACAATGTGACTATTGGCGACAACTGTAAAATCTTCTCTGGTGCAAGAATCCTCAACGACTGTGTGATCGGCAACAACTGTGATGTCCACGCCAATGCGGTAGTTGGCGCCGACGGTTTTGGCTTTGCCCCACAGGCTGACGGCACCTATAAAAACATCCCCCAACTCGGCAACGTGGTATTGGAAGACAATGTAAGCATTGGGGCAAACTCCACCTTGGACAGGGCCACGATGGGGTCAACGATCGTCAAAAAAGGCGTGAAAATTGACAACCTTGTGCAAATTGCCCATAATGTGGTAATCGGCGAAAACACGGTAATTGCCGCCCAGGCTGGAATCTCTGGTTCCACCGAAATAGGAAAGAACTGCATAATCGCCGGAAAAGCAGGGATTGTTGGACATTTGAAAATTGCCGACAACACCACAATTGGAGCAAATACAGGGATTTCAAAGTCTATCACCAAGCCCGGCAACACCCTTTTGGGCTACATGGCTATGGACATCAAAGACTTTCTGAAATCCTACGCGGTTTTTAGAAAATTGCCAGAGCTTCAAAACAAATTGAAAGATCTAGAAAAAAAACAATAAATTTGGAGCTTGTTCCAAAAGAATTTCGACCCTTCGAAAAGAAATATTCTGAATGAAAGTAAAACAGCATACCATAGGAAAGCAAGTATCCGTGTCAGGCGTGGGCCTACACACAGGAGTAGTCACCAACATGACTTTTGTCCCTGCCCCACCAAACCATGGCTACAAGTTCCAAAGGACTGACTTGGAAGGCCAGCCTATCATAGATGCGGACGTGGACAATGTAGTGGACGTATCCCGCGGTACCACCCTCGAGCAGGGCGGAGCTAGGGTTTTCACCGTTGAGCACGTATTGGCAGCATTGGTTGGTCTTGAGATTGACAATGTACTTATACAGCTGGATGGCCCCGAGCCCCCTATCATGGACGGCAGCTCCATCCAGTTTATCAATATCTTGGAGGATGCAGGATTTCAAGAGCAGAATGCCTTGAGAAGATTCTTTGAAGTTCCCGAAAGTATCCATTACAGAGATTCCGAGCGGGAAGTGGAAATGGCAGCTCTGCCCCTCGACGACTATAGAGTGACCGTAATGGTGGATTACAATTCCCCTGTTTTGGGAAGCCAGCACGCCTCCATTACCGACATCAGCCAATTCAAAAATGAGATTGCCTCTTGTAGGACTTTCTGCTTTTTGCATGAATTGGAGATGCTATATAACCAGAACCTGATTAAAGGTGGCGATCTAAACAATGCCATTGTGGTGGTGGATCGCGTGGTGGAAGAAGCAGAATTGGCCAATTTGGCCAAAATGTTTAACAAACCTAAGGTTGAGGTTCGAAAAGAAGGCATTTTGAACAATGTGGAGCTCCGTTATAAAAACGAGCCAGCCAGACATAAACTCTTGGACGTGGTAGGGGATTTGGCTTTGGTAGGAAGACCTCTGAAGGCCCAGATTCTGGCGGCCCGACCTGGCCATGCCGCCAATGTGGCTTTTGCCAAAAAGCTGAAAAGAGCCATGGAGAAAAGCGGGCCTAGCCACATCCCTCATTATGATCCAAAGCTTCCGCCTGTTTTGGACATCAATCAGATCAGCAATATATTGCCACACAGGTATCCCTTCCAGTTGTTGGATAAAATCATTTATTTGGACGATACAGTAGTAGCCGGTGTGAAGAACGTGACCATCAACGAACCGTTCTTTATGGGGCATTTCCCAAACAATCCGGTGATGCCCGGAGTACTTCAAGTGGAAGCCATGGCACAGACTGGGGGAATCCTTGTTTTGAGCACTGTGGATGACCCTGAAAATTACTGGACCTACTTTTTAGGAATTGAAAGTTGCAAATTTAGAAAGATGGTACTTCCTGGTGATACCCTGATTTTCAAATGTGAGCTCTTGGCTCCGATCAGAAGAGGTATAGCCAAAATGAAAGGCGAGGCATATGTGGGCAACACATTGGTCTGTGAAGCCGTCATGACCGCAAGTATCGTAAGAAAAGAAGCATGATAAGTAAGCTAGCGCATATAGAAGAAAGTGCAGTAATTGGAGAAAATGTAACCATAGACCCTTTTACCTGCATTCATGAAAATGTTGAAATTGGTGAAGGGACTTGGATTGGGTCAAATGTAACCATCTACCCCGGAGCCAAGATTGGCAAAAACTGCAAAATTTTCCCTGGCGCGGTAATCTGTGCCATTCCTCAAGACCTTAAATTCCAGGGAGAGGACTCTACAGTGGAAATTGGTGACAACACCACCATTCGCGAGTGCGTCACCATCAGCCGGGGTACTTTGGACAAAAGGACTACCAAGGTTGGTTCTAACTGCTTGATAATGGCCTATGTTCACATTGCCCATGACTGTTTTGTGGGCGACAATGTGATCATCGCCAACTCTGTACAGGTGGCAGGGCACGTTACTATTGACGATTGGGCAATAGTGGGCGGCAGCAGCGCCATACACCAATTTGTCAAAATAGGCATGCACTCTATGATTTCGGGTGGATCACTGGTAAGAAAGGATGTGCCACCCTTTACCAAGGCAGCCCGAGAGCCACTTAGCTATGCGGGTGTAAATTCCTTAGGATTGAGAAGAAGAGGATTTTCCAGCGAGGCCATCAGCCACATACAGGAAGTCTATCGCTATCTTTTCCTTAACAGTCTTAATAACAGCAGGGCCCTGGAGGAAATTGAAATCAACCTGCCGGCAACCAAAGAAAGAGACGAAATTGTCAATTTTATCCGCACTTCAGAGAGAGGTGTCATGAAGGGATATTTCAATTGATATGATCAGCATACAGCTAGACCAGGCTGCCAAGAGATTCCAATACGACTGGATTTTCAAAAATGTCAGCCTGGTTTTTCCTTCTCACAGCAAAATAGCAATCACCGGAAGCAACGGCTCCGGAAAATCCAGTTTTTTGAAGTGCCTTTCAGGCCTTATTCCCCTCACTGAAGGCAAAATCACCTATCAGGCCAACGACCGAACCATTACCGAGGAAGATTTTTACCAATACCTTACCCTGAGCGCCCCCTATCTCGAGCTTCCGGAAGAATTCACCCTGGTGGAGTTTCTGGATTTCCATTTCAAATTCAAGAACAAACTTGAAGGTTTGACCACCGAAAAAATGCTGGAATTGATGTATCTTCAGGAGCATAAAAACAAACAGATCCAGTTCTTTTCCAGCGGAATGAAGCAACGGCTTAAACTGGGTGTGTGCTTTTTCTCCGACTCCCCACTGATGCTTTTGGACGAGCCTACCTCCAATCTGGATGTGAGGGGGGTGAATTGGTATTTGGATATGGTAAAAAAATTCGGCCTACAGAAAACTACCATAATCTGCTCCAATGATGAAAGGGAATACAATTTTTGTGATCAAACCATATCCATTGAAGACTACAAGCTTAAAAATCAGCTTTGATTTTTGAAGGGATTAGTTAAATTTACAGCAGAACAATTTTGTATTTATGATCAAGCATCTACTAAAAGGCTTTTTAGCCTTAACTATTTTGATTGCGGCATCTGCCTGCGGAAGTGAAACTCCCGAACCAGACCAAAAAACCCCAGAACAATTGGCAACCGAAGAACTGGCCGATGATGGATCAGCCACTTGGACGGTGGCCCAAGGAGGCTCTGTGACAAAAGATGGGGCAAACCAAACGGACTTGTTCAACGGTTTTTCAATCACCTTCAATGCTTCCGGCCAAAGCCGCACCTATAGCAGTTCAAATGGGCAGGGGATCTTTGATGCCTCAGGCAATTGGTCCTTGGCAGGCAGCAACCTTGACCGGGTGATATTGACAGGCGATCAACCCGCCTCCGGAGAAGAAATCCAATTCACCCGCAACCAAAACAACCTCCGACTCAGCTTCTCCATCCCAATGCCCAACGCAAGAACCAATGCTGTGGCAGGTTCATATGTGTTTGAGTTGACGACAGAGTAGGCTTAACGCGGTCATTACTTCATTATTCATTATTCGAAGTTCATCATTCATCATTATTTAGTGATCAAATGATGAACTTCTTATTTTTACTGCTTCAGCGTCACCAGCGTCACTCCAGCTCCCCCTCTATCGGCATGCTCGTCTTCAAATGAGGAAACACTATCCATGTGCCTCAACAGGTTTCTGGTAATATCTCTCAAGATGCCATCTCCTTTGCCATGGACGATCCGAAGATCCTTCAAGCCTAACATGAAGCCCTCATCGACAAATCTTTCGACCATCGGCAGAATCTCTTCTCCCCTTTTGCCTCTCAAGTCAAGGTTGACATTAAACTCGCGCATGGCCGCCGTGGTGTCATAGGACATGCGCTTGGCAATGGCTTTCTTCTCTTTTTTTACCTCAGTTTTGCTGATCTTATCCAGCCTGTTGAGTTTCACATTGGATTTTAGCTCCCCAATGCTGATTTCCACATCCTTATTTTTGATCGAAATCACCTCAGCAACGGCCCCGTTATCCTTCAGCCTCACATGGTCGCCAGGCTGAATAGCTCCTCCGACCACCTTAATCTCAGCCCCCTGGGCTACTTTCTGCTTTTCAGGCTTCACCTCCTGCTTGTGCTGCTCGAGAGTGGCTCTGGCCTTTTTGGTGGCCTCCTTATCAGCCTTGCTTTCACGGATCTCCCGGATAGTGGCTTCTATTTGCCTGTTGGTTTGATCAAGCAGTTGCTTGGCCTCCACCTTGGCCTGTTGCACAATTTCCTTTTTGTTCTTTTCTAAAGTTTCCTTTAACTGAGAGTACTCTTCCATCCGTTTGGTCAGTAGACGGTCTTTCATCTGGGTTTCCAGCAAGAGCTTGTCATACTTGTTTTTTTCCGCTTCTACCTTGTTGAGAAGCTTGTCATATCGCACCCGCTCCTCCCCTATTTTCTCTTTGGCTTCTGCTATGATATCCTTGCGGATCCCGATTTTGGAGGCGATTTCCAAAGCAAAGGAACTCCCAGGCTTGCCTACCTCCAATTGGTAGAGAGGCTCGAGTTTATCCACGTCATACCGCATGGCACCATTGACCATGCCCTGGTGCTTGGCCGCCACCTGTTTGAGGTTGCCGTAGTGGGTAGTCACTATCCCATACGCTCCCGTTTGGTTGAGGGCTAGCAGGATCGCCTCCGCGATGGCCCCGCCAAATTGCGGCTCGGTACCCGTACCAAATTCGTCAATAAAGAATATGGTCTTCTTGTCGGCAAATTCGGTAAAATACTTCATGCTCATCAAGTGTGAGCTGTAAGTACTCAAGTCGTTTTCTATATTCTGCTCATCTCCTATGTCGATGAACAGGTTGTTGAAAATGCTAAACTTGGAATGTGGATCCACCGGGATCAGTAGACCACACTGCACCATATATTGGAGTAGGGATACCGTTTTTAAGGTCACCGACTTACCTCCGGCATTTGGTCCAGAGATCACTAGGAGCCTTTTGTTATGGTCAAGCTGTATGTTAAGCGGGGTTATCTTTTTGCCTTGCTGGGCCAAAGCCATTTCCAATAGCGGGTGTCGGGCGTTGTACCATTCGATCACCTTGGCTTTTTCATAGGAGGGCTTGCTTGCATTCACCTTAATGGCAAACCTGGCCTTGGCCCGGATGAAATCCACCATGCCTAGAAACTGGAAAGCCTTTCTCAGGTCTGGAATATAGGGCCGCAAGGTATCGGTAAGTTGCGTAAGGATCTTGGTGATCTCCCTTCGCTCCATGTACTCCAATTCCTTGAGTTCATTGTTGATGTCCAGTACCTCGGCAGGTTCGAGGTACACCGTCTGACCAGTGGCGGATTCATCGTGTACGAAACCTTTAATCTTACGCTTGTTTTCAGCCAAAACAGGCATCACCATCCTTCCTCCCCTGATGGTGAGCGAAGCATCCTCCGGCGTATACCCCTTGGATTTGGCTTCTCTGAAAATCCTATCCAGCACCTTCCTCAACCTGTTTTCTTCATAAAGGATCTGCGACCGGATCAAGGCCAATTCTTTGGAAGCATTGTTTTTCAGCTTTCCTTTTTCATCAATCACCTTCTCAATTGCCTTCAGCAGGGTATTGTCCAAAGTCACCATGCCTACCAGCTGATACAGATTCGGATATTCTTCCTGGTACTTTTCCAGAAATGCCGTGCATTCCCTCAGGGTGATCAATGACATTTTGATGTCATGAAACTCATCCTCATATAGAAAGGTCCCCTCAATCTTGGCTTTTTCCAGAAAAGGGTAAATATTCAAGAAGTTGGAAGCGGGAAACATCTCACCGGATATGATGATCTGCCTAAACTCCTCGGTTTGGTCGAGAAGCTTTTGTATCAATTTGGGGTCCTTGGAAAAGGAAATCTTGGAAACAAACTCCACCCCTAGTGGGCTTGTACATTCGGCCTTGATGTGATCTTTGATTTTGTCAAAATCAATCTTATGCTCAAGGCTTTTGGGATATAGCATATTTTATTGTTCTCCTATATTTTGTTTGACCGTCAAAGAATCAATCACCCTGGCATAGAGCTGCTCCATCTTGGCGGCATCACGCAGGTAATACTGAAGGTTTTCAACGTAAACTGAATCCGGCACCCCATGTTTTTCAAAAACCCGGTGCTCCAGGTAAGGGTACACTTTTTTGGAGGAATCATAGGAAATGGGCAACGAACTGGCGATGCCCTCCACCATGTGGATGTCCATCATGATGGCCACCATCTGATCCTCATTCAACAACTGTTTGGGTCTGTCACCGTTGCCGCAGGAAAGGGCAAAAACCGACAGAACCAGAAATATTATCAACTTTTTCACACTGCAAAATTAGCCAATTCAAACGAATTTAAATAATATGTTACCTTCTACACGTTTTATTATTCAAATGAGTGCGTTAAATTTAGGCCTCAGGAAAAACACAGCAAATGAAACACCTGCTTAAAAAGCTCAGAAAATATGAAATTATGCTCCGAAAAGTGGCCAACAACCATTTACAGGGGGATTACAAGTCTATTTTCAAAGGGGCAGGTCTGGAATTTGATGACCTCCGCCCCTACCAGTATGGAGACGATGTGAGGACTATTGAATGGAAAGTATCCGCAAAAGGGCACGGAACATTTGTTAAAACTTTTAAAGAAGAAAAAGATCAGTCGGTAATATTTCTGCTCGACATCAGTGGATCCCAAAATATTGGGGCAAAAGGCAGAAAGAAACTTGACCTCGGAAAAGAGATTGCCGGAGTGCTCACGTTGGCCGCCCTCTATGAAGGAAGCCAGGTAGGCCTGATTTCTTTCAGTGACCAAAAAGAACAGGTGGTACTCCCTGGGAAGGGCCAGCGCCATGGGGTCAAACTCATCCGCGCAATCTTTCAGCATGAAAATAAATCCCTGAAAACCGACCTCAATTCCATGTTTACCTACACCTTGAATTTGGTCAAGAAAAGAAGTATCATCATTGTGATTTCGGATTTTATAGATGAGGGCTACGAAAGGACTTTGAAAGCCATGGGCGAAAAACATGACGTGGTGGCCATACAGGTAACCGACCCTCGGGAAACCAAACTTCCTTCCCTGGGCATCATCCCCATTTATGACAAGGAGGAAGACAAAACCACTTGGGTAAACACCGCTTTCCGAACCTTTTCTAAAAAAATCTCATCCACCTTTACCGATGAAAGAGAAGCTATCAGCGACTTATGCAAAAGACATCAAATAAATTACCTATCCATTGACACCCAGCAGGACATTGTTTTGCCTTTGATAGAATTATTTAAGTATCGAAATAAAACCATGAAACGTGGGTAAGCAGCATTCGTTTTTATTCATCATCACCTTTCTATTCCCTTACATGCTGTCCGCCCAGGATGTGCAGGTAGAGGGATATTTCCGTAAGGATTCCGCCAAGCTCGGCGAACGGGTGGAGTACGTGCTTAAGGCCACCTACCACCCCAGGCAGCAGGTCATTTTCCCCGATTCCTCCTTCCGGTTTGAAGATATGGAATACCTGGGCAGAAAAACCTTTGTCACCGATACCCGTGACACCGTCACCAGGGATAGCGTAATCTATTACCTCTCCAACTTCTCCCTGGATCCGGTGCGGAACTTTACCATGCCGGTGTATGAGGTGTTGAAATATGACAGTCTCGAGTACTTCCCCGAAGATGACCAGCTGGCCCTTATCCTAACCTTATCTGAGATCCCGCCTGAACCGGCCTTCAAAGACAACGATACTTACCAGAAGATCCAAAGGGAATTCAACTATCCATACTTCTATATCGCTCTGTCCATCATCCTGGTGCTGGGTATTGTGATCTATTTTGTGTTTGGGGATAAAATCTATAACCACTGGCTTGCCTGGTTGGAAAAAAGGAGATGGAACAGGTTTGAAAAGAAATGGGAGAATGTCACTTCCACTTTCATTTCCCAACCCACCGCCTCACATGCCGACAATGTGCTGGGCCTCTGGAAAAGGTACCTTGAGCTGGTGACCAACCGGCCCTATCAGGAATGGACCTCCACAGAGGTGGCCATGGACCTTCCCCGTGATGGCATTTTGGATGACCTGCGAAACATCGAACTTATCATCTATGCAGACCGCAAAACAGAGCAACTGCCAGCCATCTGTCAGAACCTGAAAACGGATTGCCGAAATATGTACACTAAGAAAATTGAACTGATCCATGAACATAAATAGTATAGGCGACATGCTTTCATGGCATTGGTTTACCCCAGAAACTTTGCGCTCCTTCGAGTGGGAAAACATCTGGGCGCTGCATCTGATTTGGATCATCCCTATATTGATGCTATTGAGGGTTTTTATCAAGTTTTTGAGAAACCCTTCCTTGGAGCTTACCCTTCCCAAGAGAGTGGCCCAGAGCAACCCTTGGACTTATTTAAGGCTGATTCCCACCTTCTTTTTCCTACTGGCCCTCTGGATGATCGCCATCGCCTTGGCCCGCCCACAACGCACCAATGAGCGGGTGGAACAGTCCACGGAAGGTATTGACATCATGCTGGTGCTGGATATCTCTGAATCTATGGATCTGCAGGATTTTAAACCAAACAGATTGGAAGCCGCCAAGGAGACAGCCAATGAATTTATAGAAGGCCGGCGAGGTGACCGGATCGGAATGGTGGTTTTTGCCGGAGAGGCTTTTTCCCTTTCTCCCCTCACCACCGACCACAAAATGCTCACCGACGCCATCAGTGACATTTCCTTCAACATGATGGATGCCAAAGGTACAGCCATAGGAAGCGCCCTCGCAACTGCCACTAACCGCATGAGGGAATCAGAAAGTACCAGCAAGGTGATGGTGCTGCTTAGTGACGGCGACAATAATGCCGGGAATGTGGACCCCATTTTTGCCGCACAGCTGGCCGCCGCCCTGGATATCAAGATATACACCATTGCAGTGGGGAAAGACGGGATGGTGCCCTACGGCACGGATTTCTTCGGCCGTCCCCAGATGATCGAAAGCTACCTGGATGAGACCACCCTTCGTGAGATTGCCCAAATAGGCAGCGGACAGTTCTTTAGAGCAGGCGACGACGATGCGCTAGACCAGATCTTTGACCAGATCGATGAACTCGAAAAGGCCGAAATCATCGAAAACAGATACAAGGAAACCCAGGACTACTATCGGGCATACATGATGTGGGCTTTTGTATTCTTGTTTTTTTGGATGATGCTGAAGAGTAGTTTTCTTAATAACTTTTTGTTGGATTAGAGGGGTGTACTTAAGTACTATGTACTATGTACTATGTACTATGTACTATGTACTATGTACCTAGTAATTACCGTTTGTTCAGGAGTGAGTGGATTTTAGGTAGTTAGCGGAGATGGTGCGTCTCAATGGAACTTGAGGTATGGATGGATACATACACTTGCCACCCATTTTGCAGAGAAGAAGCCTTTTTATCTCATCTGTTCGTACCTAGTACTTGCGTATGGGTACAAAGTACCAGGTACCAAGTACTAGGTACAAAGGTTCTTACCATCGTGCCCCTCCCTCTGAGCTGCGCTCTTCGGATGGGGTATCAGTAAGCGAAGAAGCCTTTGAGCGACTTCTTCTTGGTGCCCTTTGTGACCCATTTGCCTACGTGAAGCCTCATACCGCCTCAGCAGCAAATACAATCAGCCTGATTCCGAAGCCCACCAGTGCCACTGCCACAACCTTGTTGAGCAACTGCATGATCTTCGGAGTGATGAAGGTGCGGAGTTTGGTAGCGCTGTAGGCCTTGAGAACGTCTATCAGGAACACCGTGAGCAGGATTCCCAAATAATACCCCACCACGTCAAGAGCTCCAAATCCATCCTTTAAATGCACTAATCCCGCTATGGAAGTCCAAAAGAGCAACACAAAAGGGTTTACGCCGTTGAGGGAAAAGCCTTTGGCAAAGCCTTTCCGCTTCATGGGCCGCTTTTTACTCTTGGGGAAACCTCCGGTGTTTGGTCGGCCCATGCCTTTCTTCATAAAAGTCAGGACCCCAAAAGCCACCAAAAAACCGCCACCGACAAAACCCAAGACCATCTCCACCATCGGATTGTTGGTGATCAGGGATACGCCAAAGTAGGTAAGCAACACATAAAGGCTATCACTCAGCAAAATGCCGGCAGCCATCGCCACGGCATACCTGAAACCTTTTTCAATGCTGCTTTGGATCAGGGCAAAAAAAACGGGCCCGATGATAAGGGATAGCACCAGCCCCATTCCAATTCCTTCTATTACATTCATTTTATGCCAGCCCTTTCTCCTTCAAAAAGCCAACCCAAGCCTCCGCCTTATCCCCTTTCAACACACGTGGGAATTTATTCTGCCCGCCTTCCTTGCCCTGTTGCCGCATATATTCAATGAAGGTCTCCTGAGGCAACACTTTCACCTCAATTTCCTTCAACGCATGCTGGCGCTCTGTAATATAGTCGTCATTCAGACTTTTCAGCTTCTCATCAATAATGTTCCTCAACCTCCCCGCATCCACTTCATCATCGCTGCCAATATACCAGTGATGGGCAAATAGGCTCCCGTGTGGCACACCTATGACCGTAAATTCCCGGATATCGATATCCAATTCCTCTGAAGCCAGCTCAATGGCCCTGTTCATATTGTCCACGGAAAGATGTTCCCCACACAAGCTGAGAAAATGCTTGGTCCTGCCGGTGATCACAATCTCGGCTTCCGCCAAAGATTCAAACTTGATCACATCCCCAATCAAATAACGCCAAGCCCCGGCACAGGTGCTGATCAGTATGGCATATTCCTTACCCTCCTCGAGCTGGTCAATGGAAAGGGTTTGCGCATCCGGCTTTACCTCCCCATTTTCGTCAAAATTTTCATCCTTGAAAGGAATAAATTCATAGAAAATCCCATTATTGAGCACTAGCCTCATTGAGCGGCGGTCAGGCAGGGCCTGAAAGGCCAAAAAACCCTCACTCGCCAGGTAGGTTTCCATATAAATAAGCGGCCTATCCAACAGCTTTTCAAAGCCTTTTTTGTAAGGCTCAAAACTCACCCCTCCGTGCACAAAAATCTTGAGGTTTGGCCAAATGTCATGAATAGATTTCAAGTTGTAACGCTCGATGATCTTCTCGAGCAAGATCTGCAACCATGCAGGCACCCCCACAATGATCCCAATATCCCAGTTGGGGGCGTTGTCCACGATCCTTTCGAGTTTATCACCCCAGTTTTTATTTTTGGCAATCTCGGAACCCGGCTTATAAAACCGCTGGAACCATATAGGAAGTTTGCCAGCCGTGATCCCGCTCAGGTCACCGGAAAAATAGGTGCCGTTAAACTCCAAATCCGTGCTTCCTCCCAACATCAGGATACCGGTGTTGAACAGCCTGTCCGGCAGATCATATTTGGACAGGGAAAGGATCTGGCGCACACCTGTCTTCCGGATGGCCCTCACCATTTCGTAGGAGATAGGGATGTATTTGGAGGAGGCTCCCGAGGTGCCCGAAGTCATGGCAAAATACTTGATAGCCCCTGGCCATGTGATGTCCTTCTGTCCTTCCTGCAACTTGTGCCACCATTCGTCATACATCCTGTTGTAGTCGAATATCGGCATATCCTGTTTGAACACCTCATAGAAGGTATTGCCCTTCTTCTTAAACTCCTTGAGTTTGTCCGAAAAACCGTACTGACGTCCAAACTCCGTTTTGGAGGCTGCGATCATCAGTTTTTTCAGCTCTCTTTTCTGAAGCTCAATTGGGGAACTGTATTCCTGTTCCAGGGATTCCCGCAACCTGATGCCGCGTTTCAATAAAGTGCCTAATATCGCCATAATTTTATATGCTAATGTTAAAACAATGCAGGCCGGAGGATTGCCCGTCCTAATCTTAAACAGTATCTTTGAGAGTGTAAATTTAGGAGAATGGCTATAAAAGAAAACCTTCAGGAGATAAAAAACACTTTTATTAACCCCGACTGCCTACTGGTAGCTGTAAGCAAGACCAAACCCAAAGAAGACCTTCAGGAAGCCTATGAGGCTGGCATACGGGACTTTGGAGAAAACAAAGTACAGGAACTCGTAGATAAACAGCCCCAGTTGCCCTCCGACATCCGATGGCATATGATTGGCCACCTACAGCGCAACAAGGTCAAATACATCGCCCCTTTTGTCCATCTTATACATGGCGTGGACTCCTTCAAGCTGCTCAAGGAAATCAACAAACAGGCCAAAAAGGCCGAAAGGACTATCCCCTGCCTGCTACAGGTTCATATTGCGGAGGAGGACAGCAAGTTTGGCTTTGATGAGACTGAGCTCCTCCAGCTAATAGAAAGTGGGGAGCTGAAGACTCTAGAGCATGTGGAAATAAAGGGGTTGATGGGAATGGCCACCTTCACAGAAAATGAGGAACAGATCCGCAGGGAGTTTTCGGGGTTAAAAAGCCTGTTTGACAAATTGAAAACCTTACCACTCCCCGCCAACATGAAAATGGAGGAGCTTTCCATGGGCATGAGCGGGGATTACCTCATCGCACAGGAGGAAGGCAGCACCATGGTGCGGATCGGAAGCGCCATCTTCGGGGCGAGGGGTTGACATTTTAATGGGACACAGAGGAGTTACTCAGAGTTTTAAATGGAGTTGCACAGAGCTTGCCTTTGCTGCAAGCAGGCCTGCCTCGCCGGCAAGGCAGGCATCTTTGCGGAATCATGTTACTTCGGTCATCGGTCTTCCGTCCTGACAATCAAAGAAAAATAGGCTACCGACATCATTCCGGATAATATAAAAAAAATGCATAAAGAAAGAATAATACAAGTAGGAGCCGTTTTGGGGGCGCTGGCTGTGGGGATCGGGGCCTTTGGGGCCCATGGATTGGCAGATATGCTGGAGATGCAGGGCCGGGCAGAGACTTTTGAAACGGGAGTGAAATATCACTTTTATCATGCCCTGGCAATGTTATTGGTGGGCATACTGTCGTTATTGAAATTGCAGGAAAAATGGATCAAGCGTAGCGCATGGCTCTTTTTGGCCGGCATCGTTATTTTCTCCGGTTCCCTGTATGTGCTGTCCCTGACAGGCATCACCTGGCTTGGCGCCATCACGCCCTTCGGCGGCGTAGCCTTCATCGCTGGCTGGGTATGTGTGGCAATGGCGAAGTACGAAGGGTGATGTTCGCGGAAATAAAGGGACACGGACCGGCCTGCGCAGGCAGGGTTTCGCGGAGTTGCAGCAAGCCACAATAGCTTTCGTGGCAAAAAGATAAAATCCTTGAAGAATGGATTTCAAAGAGATTAAAGTTAAAGCAAAAAGCTTTTTGAATAGATGGAAGTAAAGACTTATAGCAAGCACGTACACCGCCCCAGATTACTTAGTTCTTTGTACTTAGTACCTAGTACAATCACGCTCCTTTTATTCCTACAAGTCTCCAGCCTAATTGCCCAACCTTCTCGGGATAAGACTGCGGAGCTGGAAAGCTATTTCAACAAGGACTCCTTCTTCAACAACCACCTCACCGGTTTTATGCTCTATGACCTGGACACCCAGCAGCCGGTCTATGAAAAAAACAGCCACCTATACTTCATCCCCGCCTCCACTACCAAGCTCGTAACCTTCTTTTCTTCCCTGATCACTTTGGGGGACAGCACCACCATTCTTAGGTATGTGAACAAAGGCAACGAAGTCACCGTTTGGGGCACCGGGGATCCAAGCTGGAAATACCATGCCCTGCCCCAACAGCCCAGATTAAGGGAGTTTTTTGACAAGTATGAAAAAATCAACTTCTCCGATGCCAACTGGAAGGACCAGGCATTTGGTTTTGGCTGGCAATGGGACGATTATTATTTCTCCTACTCTGCCGAAAAATCACCCTTCCCCATCTATGGCAACGTCGCCAAAGTGATCAACCGCAACAACAAGCCGGAAGTCAGCCCTTCCCTATTTAGGCAAAACCTCACCACCAGCGACAGGGATGTGCGAAACGTGCAAAGGGAATTTCACAGTAACCAGTTCTATTATAATCCCCGCACCTACAACGGCATGAATACCTACGTGCCCTTCCTGACCAGCCAGCAGACTTTTGCCCAACTGGCCAGTTCGGAACTCAACAAAATGGTGATCCCCACCAAGGAAAAGCTCCCGAAGGACCACCAGCGCCTCAAGGGGATCCGTACGGAGGCCCTGTATAAAGAAATGATGCTGGAAAGCGATAATTTTATCGCCGAACACCTGCTGCTGATGATTTCTGATGAACTCTTTCAGGAGCTTAATTCTGAAAGAGCCATTGATTATATCAAAAAAACATACTTAATTGACCTTCCTGACGAATTGTTGTGGGTGGATGGCTCCGGGTTGTCCAGGCACAACCTGATGACCCCCCGATCACTGGTGGTTTTGATGGATAAAATCTACAGGGTAATGCCTGACGAGATGCTGTTCAACCTGCTGCCCAAAGGCGGTGTGAGCGGTACCTTAAAAAACAATTACCATGCGCCCAAACCTTATGTGTTTGGCAAAACGGGCACCATTTCCAACAACCACAGCTTGGTTGGATTAGTCAGAACAAAAAGTGACAAGTTATATGCCTTTGCATTTATGAACAACAATTACCCCTACAAGGCCAGCAAGGTGAGAGCAGAGATGGAAAAGGTGATGGTCTATATCCGGGAAAACTTTTAAACACACATGAACAAAAGAAATTTCCTCAAGTCCTTGGGACTATCCATGAGCCTATTTCCCATCCTCGGGATGCAAAAGGCCATCAAATCCACCTCCCCTGTTCAGAAGCTTTTGCCCAAACCTTTGCAAAAAGGCGACATTGTAGGCTTGATCAGTCCTTCCGCGGCCACGGCCGAAAGGATACAGTTTCAGTTGGCCAAAGAGGCGCTGGAGGCATTGGGTTTTGAGGTCAAAATGGGCGAAAACCTACAGAACCGAAGAGGGCACCTCGCCGGGACCGATGCCGAGCGGGCCAATGACCTTAACGGCATGTTTGCCGATGAGCAAGTGAAGGCCGTCATCTGCATCCGCGGAGGATCCGGGGCGGCCAGGATCCTGCCCATGATCGATTACGAAAACATCAAACGCAACCCCAAACCGATTTTGGGCTACAGCGACATTACCGCGCTGCACAACGCGATCTATGCCAAAACCGGCCTGATCACCTTCCACGGCCCCAACGGCACAGGCAGCTGGAACAGTTTTAATGTAAGACAGTTTGAGGAAGTGTTTTTCAACCAGTCCCTGCACAAGTTTGAAAACGAGCAGGAAAAAGGCGATGAGCTGATCGTCAAAAACAACCGTATCCAGACCATTACTAGCGGTGAGGTAGAAGGAGAACTGGTGGGTGGCAACCTGACGGTATTGACCGCTTTGGCGGGAACGGGCTATCTGCCGGATTTCCACGACAAAATCTTGTTTCTCGAAGACATCGGCGAGGAACCTTACAAGGTGGACCGCATGATGAGCACCCTAAAGCTTATGGGCGCCCTCAGCCAGATCAAAGGCTTCGTCTTTGGTCAGTGCACCGACTGCAGCCCCACGGGCGGATACGGCACCCTGACGCTGGACGACATTTTTGACGATTACATCAAACCCCTCAACATCCCCGCTTACCGCGGTGCCATGATCGGCCATGTGCCCAAACAATTCATCGTACCGATTGGCGCCAAAGCCCGAATGAATGCGGATGAGGGCACCTTCCAGCTTACCGAAAAGCTATTCCAGTCATGATCCACCTGTTCACCTTTTTGGCCTTAAGCTTGGCCGTACTTACAACCCAACCGAAAATGGAGCAAAAACTTACATACTTGGCATTAGGCGATTCTTACACCATTGGGGAAGGAGTCGAAGAGCACGAAAGATTCCCCAACCAGGCCGTGGCCATGCTAAGGGAAAAAGGTTACGATTTTGAGGACCCAAAAATCATCGCCACCACCGGCTGGACCACCGATGAACTCCAAAAAGGGATCAGCGAGGCCAATATAGAGGGGCAGACCTTTGATTTGGTCACCTTGCTCATCGGGGTAAACAACCAGTACAGGGGCATGGACCTGGACAACTACAGGGAGGAATTCACGCAGTTGCTCGAGCAGGCCATAGGTTTTGCGGGAGGAAAGAAGGAAAACGTCCTCGTCCTATCCATTCCAGACTGGGGCATCACGCCCTTTGCCACCGAAAAAGAAACAGACAAGGCCAAAGTGGCCCAGGAAATCGACCGCTTCAACCGCGCCGCACAGACCATCGCCGAACGCCACGGCATCACCTTCCTCGACATCACCACCCACTACCGCGACTACCCCCTTGCCGTGGTTAGCGACAAGCTGCACCCGGATGCGGAGATTTATAAGTATTGGGCGGAGAGGGTTGTGGAAGAACTTGAAGATTAGAGGATTAAATAAAAAAATTCCGGGGAAGATTTAAACAATAATATTAGTAAAAAATAAGGATTCGTTCAAATTAAAGTCTGAATCATTACTTTAGTTAAATACTAAGGCAAAACACATGAATAGAGCTTATTATTCATCCTCCATAAAAAACTTTTTAAGTCAGGGAAATGAGGAGGTTTTCGGGATTATTGCAAGTAACAACCCTTTTTCAACCGACCCTTCTCAGGCATTTGCATGGAAGGAGGAAATCACCGTCTTAAAACACATCCTGGAAGGTTTAAATGGTGAAATTTTCTTTGAATATGATATCCCAAGAATGGGAAAAAGAATTGATGTCCTTACAATCATCGATCATGTATTATTTATTCTTGAATTTAAAGTAGGAGAAAAAAAGTTCTCTAGAAACTCTATAGACCAAGCTTTGGATTATGCCGTAGACTTAAAAAGTTTTCATGAAACTAGTCATAATTGTATAATCGCGCCTATTTTAATTGCCACTGAAAATACTGGAGCGCCACTTTCGGATTATCATTTTAAACGTGAGGGAATTTTGTCTATAGTAAAAGCTAACAGACATAACTTAGATTTCCACATATCGGGGATATTATCTTTTGCAAGTGGGAAGCCAATATTAATTGATGCCTGGAAAAAAGGAAGATACTCCCCTACCCCTACACTTATAGAATCTGCAAGAAAACTGTATGTAGACCATACAGTGGATAACATACAAAGAAATGATGCTGCTGGTGAATCTTTAAAGCAAACCACTAACAGTGTCTTAGAAATTATTGAATCCACTAAAAGGAAAAAAGAAAAAGCTATTTGCTTTGTAACTGGTGTGCCAGGTGCAGGTAAGACCCTAGTAGGTCTGAAGGTGGCCACAGAGCAATTAAAACGTGACAAAAAAAGCAATAGCGTATTTCTTTCAGGGAATGGTCCATTAGTTTCTGTTCTGATTGAAGCATTAGCGCGAGATAAGTTTTCAAGAGAAAAAGAAATCGGAAACAAGGTAAAGAAAAGTGATATACAAAGAGAAGTAAAGTCGTTTATTCAAAACGTTCATCATTTTCGTGACGAGTGCTTAAAAGATCCCGAGCCCCCATTTGATCACGTTGCCATTTTCGATGAGGCTCAGAGAGCTTGGGACCTTCAACAAACTGCTAATTTTATGGCAAGAAAGAAAAATAGGCCTAATTTCTCTTTCTCTGAACCTGAGTTTTTAATCTCATGTATTGATAGACATCAAGATTGGGGTGTAGTAATATGTTTAGTCGGGGGTGGTCAAGAAATAAATACAGGGGAGGCTGGTATTTCTGAATGGGTAGCATCACTAAACCGTTCATTCCCTGAATGGAAAGTTTATGCTTCTAATAATTTAAATGGCACTGAATATGGGGCTGGTTTGCCTTTAGCCCAATTACAAAAAAGGAAAAACCTTAAATTGAATAATGGTTTGCATCTTAAAGTATCCATGCGGTCTTTTCGTGCAGAAAACCTATCTGAATTAGTTCAGGCACTTCTGGATTTAGAAATATCAGAAGCTAAAGCAAATTATAAACGACTTGAATCTAAATACCCAATTGTTCTTACAAGAAATTTAAAACAGGCTAAAGATTGGGTAAGAAATAAAGCACTTGGCACGGAAAGATTTGGCATCATGGTTTCTTCACAAGCCCAAAGACTTAAGCCTTATGCTATTGATGTTAAGTCCCCAATTAACCCTGTTCATTGGTTTTTAAATGAGAAAGAAGATATCCGGTCCTCTTATTTTTTGGAGGATGTTGCGACTGAGTTTCAGGTTCAAGGTTTAGAACTAGATTGGGCATGTGTAGCTTGGGATGCTGATTTTCGGTATGCTGAAAACGGGTGGTCAACTCACTCTTTCAAGGGAAATAAATGGCAAAGAATTTCTAAGGAGGAAAGAAAAGTATACATTAAGAATGCCTATCGAGTGTTGCTCACAAGAGCTCGAAGAGGAATGGTCATTTTTGTACCAGAAGGTGACTTGAATGACCATACACGACCACCATCCTATTATGATGAAACCTTTGAGTATTTAAAATCTATTGGGTTTCCTGTTCTCAGTTAAAGAGTAAAGCTAATCCATTACAATTCATCACTGCTTAATTCCATCAAAGCAAATTCTAATTTTTCAATAACCAATAAATATTCAGATTTAAGATCCTCATGTTCGATATTATCAACTTCATTATTTAATAATGACAAAGCTGAAACGATAGCAATTTTAATATAATTTTTGTCCATACTATTTGCTAGAGTTTTAGAATACAATGTAGAAAGTAATTAGTAATTGCACCACGGACTATAGTCGACAAAAAGACTTTAAGGGATATTTTTATGACAACACGTGTCAGGGATTCAAAAAAGCATTAGTAAGAATGATACCAGAAAAGTGGTAAATAATTTGAAGGGAAGATCCGTGTAGGAGAGGAAATATATGGGTTTCTCCCCCTACTCCCACCCACCTTTGGCCAAGCGCTGACCCAGCGAAACCTTGGGTGGGGATTGGGTGGGTGTCGGGTGAGGGTTGGGTGAGTGTTGGGGGTGAGACGCTTCATGGACGCTTCATCCCCGGCTGGTGGACGGGTCAGCCTAGCCGGAAATACAAGCCGATCAAGCCCAATTGCCAAGAAAAATATGAATATTCTAAGAAAAGTTACGGAAAGCCCCATCGGAAATCCAGCGTTTTCAATGCTTCCGAGCTCCTACGGCCCATTTTCTAGTCAATTTTCGGAAATATCCGTAACTGATCCGTAAGTGATCCATAGGTGATCCGTAACTGATACGGGGGAACCCCGAGGGAAAGTAAAGTTTACTCTGTGTTAATCTGTGTTCTCTTCTGTGGTGATTCTTTCACAAACCAGCAAATCCCTGTCAATACCTTCCAAGATCTCCCCATACTGGTCCATGACAAACTTGCGGGCAAACAGGAAGTCACTTGCCTTTTCCTTCAGCTCTTCCAAATCCCCGGCCCCAAAGGTGACGGGAAGTTCACAGTTTGGCCTCGTCCAGTTGACGTAGGTGACACTGGGGAGGATGCTGGAGGTATCGCCATTTAGTATTTCCATCAGCAGACTCTGGAAAAACTCCTCATCGGCGCAGTAGGTGTACTGAAAATACTCCTTCATCTCCTCCCCGCGCATTTCCATAAAACGCAGGATCTTTTCAAAGGTTTTGGTATTGATGGCCCACCAGGCGGATCCGCCGTAAAGCCTAAAGGGTTCCACCCGCTTCTTGAAGATGAGTTTGAATATATCCAGCCCTACCCTACCCTTGAGCAGGCAATTGATGAGCATCAAATCAATGCCCTTGAAAAAAGCAAAGTCGGCCCTCTTGTCGGAAAAATTGACTTTGTAGGTCTCCCTCCTGCGGTAACAGCTGAATTCCGGCCAGGCTTCCTCTAGGGGCATGCAGGTGATGAAGTTCTTGTCCATGTGTCTTAGAAAAAACCCACGTATTTCCTCAGCTGGCCTAAGGGGGTAATCCTGCCCACTTAAAAGCACCATCATCCCCTGCTGCCCATCAGCCAGGGCCACCTCTGCCAAATTGAGCACAGCTTGCACAAACGCATAATCGGCCCAGACACAGGCTACCCGGTTACTGATAAACCTGACCCCGTCCGATTCGAGGTAACGGTATTCACCCATATCGGACCTGATGTCCAGATGCACATAAAAAACCGTATCCGGGCCTTCCAATTTCCTGATTAACCTTTCCACTTGTGCGGGATTGCGATGGGCGATGATGAAATAGATGATTTTGTTCATGGGAAAAAATTGGGGATACGTGAATTAAAAATTTTGGGACGGAAGACCGAAGACCGGAGACCGGAAGACGGAAGACCGAAACCTTAGATAAGCTATCAATTTATAAATAATCCCCAAAATAAAAAAGCCCGGGTCTAAAACCCGGGCCTCTTCATAAGTCCTTAAACCATAAACCTTAAACGGCCGCAGGCCCATAAACTATTTCTTCGGTTGCACATTCGAAATCAAGCTCACTTTCTCGATCGGCTCAGAGGCGTTGGAGTAGATTCTCACTACGCTGTTCTGCTTGCCCATCTTACCTGCAGAGTTGAAGGAAACTTTGATCTCGGCTGATTCTCCCGGAGCGATTGGCTCCTTTGGCCAGGCCGGGACGGTACATCCACAGGTGGCGGCCACGTTGCTGATCACGAGGGGGGCGCTGCCGGTATTCTCAAACTTGAAGGTATGCTCCACCTTGTCACCCTGGGTGATGTCTCCGAAATCTTTGGACTTCTCGGCAAATGAAATCGCCGCACCTTCGCCATTTGAAGCCTGCTGTGCCTGCACCGCAAAGGCCATCACGGCCATTACCATTACTAATACTAACTTTCTCATGTTTATATATATGTTAATTTTTATTGATCCAATTATTAGCCACTAAGGCTCGAAGACGCTAAGTGCGTTTCAGTTTCACGCAAAGAACGCGAAGGAGGCGCAAAGATCACAGAGTTTCTTCTTACCCACCGTCATTTCGAGTCACATATTTTGCAAACACACCCAATGCTATGACAATATGATTTCTCGCTGCGGCGCTGCGAAAATCGCCGCGATCGCTGCGAGAAATTTTACGTCATTTCGTTTCAGTTTCACGCAAAGGCCGCAAAGCAGGCGCAAAGACCGCAAAGTTTGGATTTCTCCACTCCGGTCGAAATGACGCCGGGGGGGGGGGCCAAATCCTTGGCGCTCTTTGCGAACCCTCCGCGCTCTTTGCGTGAAATCTCTGCGCTCTTTGCGTGAAACTACCATGCGTGAAACCACTCCGCTCTTCTCACCCAAAAAACCTCGGATGAAAGTTCACCATGAACACCTCTTTGGTCGCTCTGGTCACAGCGGTATATAGCCAACGAATAAATCCCGTATCTAGTTGCTCTTCCTTCAAATATCCCTGATCCACAAATACGGCATCCCACTGCCCGCCTTGTGACTTATGGCAGGTAAGGGCGTAGGCAAATTTCACCTGTAGGGCGTTGAGATAGGGATCTTTTTTGATCATCTCCATCCGCTCCCCTTTCTTGGCGATATCAGCGTAGTCTTCCTGTACCTGCCGGTAAAGCTCCCTATATTCCTCTTGGCTCAACGAGGGCCCTGAGGAATAGAGCGTATCCATGATCACCTTGGCCTCAAAGCTGGGCTCCTCGGGATAATCGAGCAGCTGCAGCTCCAGGGTGGCAAATCTCAGCCCGTACATTTCCTCAAAAGAACGAATTTTTCTCACTTCTACAAAATCCCCGTTGGCCAAAAAATTCACCCTCTCGGAATCGGCCATGTAGATGTAATTGTTTTTCACGATCATCAGCAAATCCCCAGAAGTGATTTCCTCATCCATGAAATGAATCGCCCTCCTTATATATTGGTTGTATTGCACCGCTGCTTTGTTGGACCTGGTGACGATGATGGTATTTTCCACACCAAACTTGTTATAAGCGTACCGCAGCCCGTCCTCGAGCCTTTCACCCGTCATTTTGTAAAAATCCTTAAAGGGCTTTACCTGAAAGGAAATCTGGGGCTTCTCCTTCACCACTTCCTCCCTGAGTTTGGTGGCATTGAACAATATCCCAGAATCGAGCTGCTGCCTCATCACTTCGGTGAGCTCGGTTTCCAGAATGGACAGTCCATAATGCCTCACCATATAATTTTTATCCAAGGCGGGGCTGTTGGGATTGCCCACGGGAGGCAACTGGGCACTGTCCCCTATCAGCATCAGCCTGTTGGACTTGTGCTGGAAGACATAGCGCACCAGGTCCATCAGCAGGCTCTGCCCCATGCCCCCCTCATCGGAAAGCATGGAGGCCTCATCCACGATGAAAACCGTATTGGTGTAATAGTTTTTTTGCAGGTCAAACCCCGAGAAATTCCCCTGTTCGCCCAAGGGCGTGTAAATGATTTTATGAATGGTGTACCCATTTTTGCCGGAGTAGGTAGACATGACTTTGGCCGCCCTGCCCGTGGGAGCCAGCATCAGGGAGCGGTAATTCAACTGGGGAAGCATCTGCACCAGAGCCGATACCACGGAAGTTTTTCCCGTACCGGCATACCCCCTGAGAATGAAGGTGGGTTTTTCGCCCATATGGGGAGAAAGAAACTCATCCAAAAGCCGGAAGAAGGCCTCCTGACCATGGGTGGGGGTGTGAGGAAACTTTCCTCTGATCAGATAGGAAGGCTTTGGCAGAGGATGCGTATCTTTACTCATAATGCTAATCTAAAGCTTTAATGCCGAATATCGAAAAAGAAATATCAGACAAATTTGGGGGAAGGCTGCGGGTGCGGGTCAATGGTGTGCTCATCAAGGAGGACAAGATTTTGATGATCAGGCATGACATGGGCCAGGGCCGCAGTTTTTGGAACGTGCCTGGGGGCGGGATGAAATTTGGCAGTCCAGCCACGGCCAATCTGGCCAGGGAATTTGCGGAAGAAACGGGATTGGAGATCCGGGTGGAAAAATTCCTTTTCACCTTTGAATATCTGGACAGGCCACTCCATGCGGTGGAACTTTTTTTTGAGGTAAGTACCAATGGGCAAAATCCCCAACTGGGGCATGATCCAGAGCTGCCGGCGGGCACACAATTGATCCAAGAAGTGAAATTCATGGACCTAGATGAGCTGCAGTCCATACCCAACGAAGCCAAACATCAGGTATTTTGGGACCTAAAATCACTAAATGATGTAAGAATATGGAAAGGTTATTTTAATTTTGAAAATAAATGCATAAAATAGCATCTTGTAAAAACAGCATCAACCTTATTAAGACGAATTAATTATCCTTTAAAATGAACGTAACTAAGATCTTATCATTGGTATTCCTAGTGGGCGCTCTTGCTTTGGGCTATTTTCTATACAACGGTATCGATACCGTAATGGAAGAAGAAAAGAGAATTGCAAGACTTGAAGCCAGAGTAGTAGAAAAGCTTCAGATGCTGCGCGACGCACAAGTTGCCTACTTGGCCAGCAACGGAGAGTATGCTGACAATTGGAATGATTTGAGGAATTTCATCCAAAGCGGGGATATCTATCTTGTACAAAGATCTGAGACCACCGTCCTATTGGACTACGGTAAGGAAGAAACCACTGTAACTTATGATACACTGGGTTCTGTACCGGTAATGGACTCCTTGTTCAACGAAAGAAGACACCCTAACTTCAACCTTGAAAACCTGCACATTGTGCCGGGTTCTGGGGGAAGAGAGTTTGAATTCTTTGCCGACAAAATCACCCGTAACAACAGGGAGATCGCTGTATTCGAGATCAGAGATCCAGCTCCAATCAACCCGACCAGAAGAGAGAACAACAACGAGAAAGCTTTGAGAGTAGGTTCTAGAACCGACGCCTCTACTTCAGGTAACTGGGAATAATAGTGGTAAAACCATTAGAGAACATGAAGTTTAAATATCTAAGCGATAAATTTGACACCCAAGCGGTGTCAGATTTGTCGCTTTTCTTGTCTAAAGACAACCTTTTGATTATCGCTAAGGACTCCAATGGGGAAGTTGTGGCTGGGGAAAGCCTTCCCGCCTCAGAACTAAATTCCGTCCTGGAATCCAATGAGCTGCTCAAATCAAACCCAAAAACGGCCAAATTGTGGGTGCACAACGACCACTTCAATCTAGTGCCGGGTGTGCTGTTTGACCAAAGCCAAGCCGCCACCTACCTAAACTACTCCAGCCCCTTGGTGCAGCAGGAAGCGCATGAGGTGTTTTCAGAAAGCCTGGACAGCAACAACCTGCATCTGGTGGCCGCAATAGACAAAGCGACTTCTGACAAGTTTAGAAAACGGTTTCCAGAGATCAAATTCGGCCATGCTGGTGCCTTGTCCCTGGATTACGTGCTGCAGCAAAAAAACGATTACCTGGGCCAGGAGATCTTTGTCATCGCAGAGCATGGACACATCTACCTTGTGGCTTTTTCCAGCCAGGAGCTTAAGATGTTCAACCGCTTTGAGGTATCCAACACCGAGGAGTTGCTCAAATATGTTTTCGTAGCTTTTGAGCAGCTTAATTTTGACAGGAATTACTGCAAGGTGAACCTGATTGGAGATCTTTCCTCGCTTGGAAGCAACTTGGAAGACCTACAGCCTTATTTCAAAAACCTTATCCCTATCACCCCAAGAGCCAATACCACCTACCACTCCGGGGCCGAGCGCCTACAGGAAACACAGAGGCTGGAAACCTATTGGACACTCTAAAACCGATTGAATGAAAAAAGTAGCTATTTTTCCGGGTTCTTTTGACCCGTTTACCCTTGGTCACCACGATATAGTAATGAGGGGCGTGGAGCTCTTCGACGAAGTAATTATCGCTATTGGTTACAACACCAACAAAAGTAAAAGGTATTTTGACATCGATTTGATCGTCGATAAAATCAAAGAGACCTACAAGGACCTTCCACAAGTGAAAGTGGTAATCTACAGCGAACTCACCTCCTCCTTAGCCAAAAAGAACGAGGCCAATTTCTTGCTTAGGGGCTTGAGAAATACTACGGATTTTGAATATGAAAATGCCATCGCCCAGATGAACAGGCATTTGAACAAGGACTTGGAAACGGTGTTTCTGATCACTTCACCCAAGTACAGTTCGATCAATTCTACCATCCTAAGGGAAGTGCACCGCTATGGCGGGGAGATCAATGAATTCCTCCCCTACGAGGTCTGAACCTTGGGCACCATCTTGATAAACTTCTTGTAAAGGTACCTCATGGACGGGTAGGAATTGACCAAGGCGAATTTTGCCTCTTGATGGTTGAGCCACTTCACATCCTCAATCCCCTCTTCGGTCTGCGGCTTCATGTTGGAGTCATCCACGATTTCCATGGCGTACCAATAGGTTTTCTTCAGGATGCTTTTGCGGTTATGGGTGTAGGTGTGCCACGTTTTCACGATTGGTTCACCTAATTTCACCTTTACCATACACTCCTCCTCCACTTCCCTAACGGCACATTCCTCTGGAGTTTCACCTTTGTCAAACTTTCCTTTTGGCAGATCCCATTTGCCCAGCCTCTTAATAAAAAGCACCTTTTCGCCTTTTGTGACTACACCACCAGCGGCTTTGACAATGGAAAATCGGCTTTTGATATATCTCTTTAGCTTCTCTTTGTCTTTGGACAGGATGGTAATGCTATCCAGGTTTTTGAGTTTTCGAGTCCTGAGCAAGTAGAGCAATTTGTGGATGATCTCCTTGGAGGGATTTACGAGCAGCACATCATCGTGAAATTCCACATAGGAAGGCAGGTCTGTGGGGTTGTCATAAATACATTCAAAGGTTTTTTCCGGGGAAAGCTCCTCACTAGACAGAATGTCTAAAGGCTTATCGTTGATGAAAATTCTCATGGGGCATTCGATTAGAAGCTAAAATTGCATAAAAAATACACCTATCACAACAGCGTTATGGGTTTTATCTTTTAATTTTATTGTATGGAACTATTTAACAAAAACATTGCCGAAGAGGTAGCCAAAAACCTCCTAGAGATAAAAGCCATCCGTCTTAATCCAGAAAGCCCTTTTACTTGGGCATCAGGCTGGAAATCACCCATTTACTGTGACAACAGATTGTCCCTTTCTTTTCCCGAAGTAAGAAACCACATCAAGCATGCGCTAGTAGGTGCTATTAATGAAAACTTCCCTGGAGTAGAATCCATTGCAGGCGTGGCTACTGCGGGTATCCCACAAGGGGCCTTGATTGCCGATGAGATGGATTTGCCATTTTTGTACGTGAGATCCAAACCAAAAGGCCATGGCATGGAAAACATGATCGAAGGGAAAGTAACCCCTGGCCAAAAAGTGGTGGTAGTGGAAGATCTGGTTTCCACCGGCGGCAGTTCCCTTAAGGCCGTGCAGGACTTAAAAAATGCCGGTTTCGAAGTAATGGGCATGGTGGCCATTTTTACTTACGGATTTGACATCGCAAGAAAAAACTTTGAAGATGCTGGAATAAAGTTGATTTGTTTGAGTGATTACTCTGCTATGTTGCCACAGGCAGTAGCCCTGGACTACGCTTCCGATCAGGACTTGAAGTCTTTGGAAGAATGGAGGGAAAAGCCGGAGATTTGGGGTAAATGAAGCGAATGGGTACAAAGTACTAGGTACCAAGTACGGAGGTGAATGGGTACAAAGTACTAGGTACCAAGTACTAAGTACACCGCATAACATGGTGCTTTTTTGAGTAATTTGGAGGCTTTTCTGATATTAACCGTTCTTATTCTGGCCGCCCTCCCTGCGAGCTGCGCTCTTCGGATGGGGTATTAGTGGAAAGATGTCTCGTGACGGCAGAAATGGAGGCTGTGCCTCCCAAACCTGCACACCTCCGCAGCGAATACCTGGTACTTGGTACGTTGTACTTGGTACCCTAATTCATCATTATTCTGAATGATATAAAGGAAGCCACTATTCATTCTTTGCGTTTCTTAGCTGATCTTTGTGGTGAAAAGTCTCTCTGTGTCTTCTCAAAACTTCTCCTCTACGCCCAAGCCGAAGAGCGCGAAATCGTATTTTACCGGGTCTAGAGGGTCAAGTTCAGCCAGCCTTCCGGTTAGTTCGACGGCTGTCCTCCAGTCGGTCTGTTTTCTTTCGATCAGACCAAGTTTGCGCCCTACTCTGTCCACGTGTACATCGCAGGGGCAGATGAGTTGGGAGGGCTTGATCCGGCGCCAAATACCAAAGTCCACGCCTTTGTCGTCTTTTCTCACCATCCAGCGGAGAAACATGTTGATGCGTTTACAAGCGGCCTTTCTAGCCGGTGTGGCGATATGCTTGCGTGTTCGCTGGGGAGCTAGTGGATCAGCAAAGAAGTAATCATGAAAATGAATCAGCATTTTTTCCATCTCCATATGGCTGCCTATCGGCAGAAAAGCCTCTTCCAGACTCTCGTGCTGCTGATAAAACCTGCGGAAAAAGTCTAGAAAATACAGCGTGTCAGTGGCATTGAAGGTGCGGTGCTTAAAGTGCAGGAAAGGCTTGAGGTCTGATTCGGAATGGTTTAGGATAAACTCATACGGAGCATTGTCCATCATTTCGAGCAGGGAAACACACTTGTTGATTATGGTCTTCCGCTGTCCCCAAGCCAGTACGGCCGCAAAAAACCCGGCAATCTCAATATCTTGGGGTTTGGTAAAACGGTGGGGAATGCAGATGGGGTCGTTTTCGATAAAATCCGGCTGGTTATAATAAGCCACTTTTTCATCCAAAAACTCCTTCATACTTTCTCTCATAGAGCTATCTTCACCTCCCCGCCTTGGGTACCGTCAAACCATTTGAAGTTCAGCGAATTGTCATCTTGCTCGGCTAAGTGCCAATCAAAGCATTTAATATTGGTGAGAGACTTTAGCGAATCTTCGTCAGGGTCGTAAAGGCAGATATCGAAATCGGGAAGGTCTTTCGAGTCGGTGCTGTTCCACTTTTCAAGCAGCAAGCCTTCTTCCAACACCTTGATTTTGTTGCCAAAAACATAGTCTTCCAAAACGGAAGGTACCCCATCAGACCTTCGGAAATGATACCCGCTAGGCCCAAACATGATCTGCGTGCAGACCTTCCCCTCTATCAACGAATTATCCTGAACCATTTTCTTCCATTCAGCTTTATCAAAAGTAATCTCCATCTTTTCCCCTTTCTTGAACTTGGTCAACACCCTTGACAAGCCGGAAAACATGTAAGTAACCCCTATAAATAAGAGCCCAAACGATGCAAGAACTGGATAGGAAATTACAAAGATGGCATTCCAGATAAACCGGAAGAAGTGGTGAATGAAGAGTTGGAATTTATTCATTATAGTGGTAATCGAACACAAAACTAGATCGAAAAAAGGACAAACGCAAAAACATTGGCTATTCCTCTCCTTTTCATCAAAACAGTTACCCACTGAAAATGAAGCAAATAACCCTTTTAAAAGGCCTTTGCTCCCATTGAACCTAATGTGTTAAAAATGGCAAAAAAGACGGGAGACCGAAGACCGAATATATCTACGTCCTCAATCTCCCGCCTTCGGTCTCCCGTCTTCCGTCTTTTTCAATAAGAAACCTCCACTGGGAAACGGCTATTAACTGCCCTGAGTTGCTCGTAGGCAGCCTTGGATACTTTGATCAGCAACCTGCCATTGTCGCCGGTTTCAGGAAGTTTTCCTACCACTCGGGCAAAGATGGTCACATCATTCTCCTCGTTTCTGATCCTCATGATGGTACCAACGGGAGCATTTCTGTGCAATACTAGATATTTGGTATGGTTTCCGGTCCCTTCGATTACTTCAGCCTGACCGGTTTCCTTGATATTCTTTCTTTCTGTAGATTCCTCCACTGGCGGTGCGGTTCTGGTATTCACCACCGGACGGGGATTCTCGGCTGGGGCTTCACTTCTTACTGTTTCTATCCACTTTTGGGCAACGTCTGCTTTGTCAGCATTCCCGCTTTTTGCCTGCTGTGGCTGGGATTGATTGGCAGCTTGGTTCTGCTGAGCTGGAGTCTGGGTGGTCGCTCTGGCCGGGGCCGCCCCACCTTCTCGCTGGCTAACTTTCAACTTTTGCCCAGGGGCCAAGTTAGTAGAAGTAAGCAGATTCCAACGGATGATATCATCCACCTTGGTGTCGTAATCTTTCGCCAATGAAAAAAGTGTTTCCCCTGGGGCTACAGTATGCATCACCCATTCGCCATCAGTAGAAGCTGCGTTTGGCTGGGCATCACGGGGAGCTTCAGCTCTTTTTTCCTCTCGCTTAGTAGCTGGAGCAGCGGGAGTCTGTGCCGCCGGTGTTTGAGCTGCAGCTGATTCAACTGCCGCTGGCTTTTTACCCTCCTTGATGATTAGGTTTTGGCCTACACTTAGGCCGTTGCCGTTGAGGTTGTTCCATTCTGTCACTTCCTGCACGGATACGTTGTGGGTTTTGGCAATGGCGAAGAGGGTTTCACCAGGCATCACCTTATGTACTTTAGCCCCCTCGGGAAGCGGCTCTTTTTCCGTATATGGGATCCTGATCCTCTGCCCCGGCTGAAGGCCGCCGGCAAGGGTGGGGTTTGCGGTAATAATATCGTTCATGGGAGCATCATAGCGCCGGGCGATTCCAAAAAGGGTTTCCTTTTGGTCAATTTCATGGATGATGAAAGTTTTGCCATCCTTTTTCTCAATCCCCACGGAGTCCATCGCCGCATACTCTGATGCCGACACTGCCACTCCTAAACCCATAAAACACAAAGTCAATAAACTTTTCTTCATTAGAATATTCTTACCTGGTATTAATGTTACTTTTTTAAACAAAATCAACCTGTTTCCAGCAATAACGGATAGTTTTATTTGATGTTTGACGATCCGCTCGAAATATGTGGCAAAGAGGTAATTTTTGCCTACAAATTTCAAATTAATTTCTTTAAATACAACGGGCTAAAGCCACTAAAATATTTAATTATCGTTAAATATTACACCCTAAAATCAGCACTGTAATCAGTTTGGAAGTCGATTCTTTTACTATAGGAGCAACGATAAAATCAATAATTTAGGTATATTGGTGAGTAAAACAGCATCATTCATGAAGTATCCTTTTTATATATGGCTATGTTTGCTGGGCCTAGTAGCTTCCCAAAGCTTTGCTTTTCAGGAGGACAGCATTCCAGCCGCCAGTTCCAAGGTTTTTGTTTTTGACATCAAATCGGACATAGACCCCAGGATGAACCGACAGGTTACCCTTGCCATGGAGGAGGCCAAGGAAAAAGCCGCCGACCTCATCATCATCCATATGGATACTTACGGAGGGGCTGTTAATGATGCCGACGATATCCGTACCATGGTATTGGAGTCGGAGATTCCCATCCACGTGTTCATAGACAAGGATGCCGCCTCCGCAGGGGCACTGATCTCCATAGCAGCCGACAGCATCTACATGGCCCGCGGGGCAAGCATAGGCGCCGCCACAGTGGTGGTAGGTGGATCAGGCGAAGCGGCCCCCGACAAGTACCAATCCTACATGCGCTCCATGATGAGAAGCACCGCTGAAGCCAAAGGCCGCGATCCCCAAATCGCCGAAGCCATGGTGGACCAGAGCATCGAAATAGAAGGCATCACCAAGGAGGGCTCGGTTATTACCTTTTCGGTTTCTGAAGCCATAGAAAACGGCTTTTGTGAAGCCCAAGTAAACAGTATTGAGGAAATCATAGAAAGGCAGGGGATTACGGATTATGAAATCACACGATATGAACCAAGTGGCGTGGAAAAAGTCATTGCTTTCTTCCTAAACCCTGCTGTGAGCGGGTTCTTGATTCTGGTGATCTTTGCAGGCATTTACTTTGAGATCCAGACACCGGGCGTGGGCTTTCCTTTGGCTGCGTCCGTATTGGCGATGATCTTATATTTCATCCCCTATTACCTCACCGGGTTGGCTGGGAATTGGGAGATTTTGATTTTTATAGTTGGTTTTGTCCTGCTGGCGGTCGAAGTATTCGTGCTGCCGGGATTTGGGGTGTTTGGCATATTGGGCATCTTGGGTATCCTGGCCGGACTTACCTTCGGCATGCTGCCAAACGACGCCTTTGACTTCACTTTTGTGCCCACAGGGGAATTATTTACCGCATTGCTTACCGTGATCCTTTCGGCAGTAATCAGCATAGCCCTGATTTTCTACCTGGCACCAAAGGTAAACCAATGGAAAGCTTTCAACCACATCTCTTTGGCCACTACCCTCAGCAAGTCGGAAGGCTATACCAGTTCCTTCTACAGCGATTCGCTGGTAGGCAAGGAAGGAGTCACGCATACCCGCCTTATGCCTAGCGGCAAAATAATAGTGGAAGATGAACTGTATGATGCCTACAGCCGCGGGGAATTTATCGATAGGGGAGAAAAAATAGTGGTGATCAGCGCCGAGGGCACCTCCCTAAGAGTCAAACGGATGGTTTAATATTTGTTAAGATCCTTGCCTGCAGATTTCAGGTTTTTTTTAAGTATGTTTGTGCCAAAGAAAAAGCATGCACGATTTCCAAACAATCTATAGCAAAATTGGGGAGGAAAAAATCAAGAAGCTGGTCCATTATTTCTATGAGGAAGTGGCTCTAAACCCAGATCTGAGGGCTCTTTATCCCGAGGAGTTGGCTCCTGCCGAGGAAAGGCTTTTCCTGTTTTTGCTACAGGTATTTGGCGGCCCCCAGACTTACAGCGAAAAGCGGGGCCATCCCATGTTGCGCAGAAGGCATTTCAACTGGGAAATCGGCGGTAGGATGCGGGATGCCTGGCTGAATGCCATGATGAAGGCAATGGATAAAATGGATTTTGATTCCACGGTAAAAGATCAAATGTTGGGGTACTTCGTAAAAGTGGCCAACCACATGGTAAACAAGCAATGAAAATTCTGAGGAGGATATATTCAATTTACGGTTTGGGGGTGTTTATCATCACCTTCCTGTTGCTTTTGCCTTTTTTTGTGTTGACCATCGAGATTCCCGGCCTGAAGAAATACGGGCGCATGCTCAACAGGGTGTGGGCCAAGCTGTTTTTTGTGATGCTTTTCATCAAGGTGAAATACGAAAACAAACACCACCTGAAGTTCAGCAAGCAGTACATCATCGTAGCCAACCATTTCTCCTATCTGGACATCCCCGCCTTGGGGCTGATTCCCAATGATGCCATCTTTATCGGGAAAAGCTCCCTGGGCAAACTTCCGATTTTTGGCTACATGTTCAGAAATTTGCACATTGCCGTCAACAGAAGTAGCCTGAGAAGCAGGGGAGAAACGATCACCAAAACCAAGGAGGCCTTGGATAAAGGCAGCAGCGTGGTGATTTTTCCCGAAGGGGGAATCATCGCCCAAAACCCTCCGCAAATGGGCAGGTTTAAAGATGGGGCCTTCAAGGTGGCCATTGAGAAACAAATCCCCATTATTCCTGTAACTTTATCCTATAATCACTTAATTTTGCCGGACGACGGCAAACTGTTGCTGAACTATAAAAACATCAAGGTCGTTTTTCACCCGCCGATTTCAGTGGAAGGACTGGATGTAAAGGCTGCAGGGGAGCTAAAAGAACGTTGCTACCAAACCATTCAGGAGCAATTGTGGAAGGACAACCCCGAGCTGGTGGTTTCAGGCCAAACAGTAGCTGAAAACAATAATCTTCAGAATTTGATCATACATGAAAATAGATAACAATACCCTTAAGAAAATCGCCCATTTGGCCAGACTTGAATTTGATGAGGCAGGGGCAGAGAAAATGACCAAAGACATGACCCAGATTTTGGACTGGGTGGAAAAGCTCAACGAGGTGGATACCGAAGGAGTGGAGCCCATCACCACCATGTCATCTGAAGTCAATGTATTGAGGGAAGATAAAGTAGGCGAGCACCTTTCACATGAAAAAGGACTGAAAAACGCTCCTCAGAAAGACTCTGATTACTTCAGGGTACCAAAAGTAATGGAATAATGCGGTTTTCGAGTCGCACGAACTACCTCCTTCTGGGCCTGCTATGCCTGATCGGGGCGGTAATTCTTATAGAAACACTTTATATCAACCCGGGTAGAGCCATGCCGCTCGAGCCGGGCATCTTTTCCGAAAAGATAAACATTCCCCTCAAGTTTCTGAATTTGGGATTATGGCAGTTGCCACTGGAGGTTGAAAACTTTGTGCTTTTCCAGAATTACGAATCCCTCCCCCCTATCCTTCAGACGAATTCCACCCTTGTTTTTGGGTTGGCCATTTGGCTATTGACCGCTGCGGGGATGGTATTTGTATCCACCTTCAAGCGGGTTCAGTTCATTGTCACAGCAGTAATATTCATAGGACTATCCCTGCTGGCCGGATTCAACGGTTTGAATATTGGGGGCATTAACACTCCTTATGGTCTATTGATCTGGATTTTGGGGATGGTGGCTCCGGCCATGCTTATCCATACTTTTTTGGACCATTGGCAGCTTGGCAAAAGAGCCCTAGTAATTATCCCTGTTGGTCTTTTGACCTTGCCACTGTTGGCATACTTAAGCCCGGTGATCAATCCCTACCTCATGATGGCCGAAAACCTCAGCCTTTTGGCAATGGGATTTTCCTTCATCTTTTTTGCCTACATAGGCCACTCCGCCATCACAGGTTTGTTTTTCCTGCTCGTCAAACTTAATAAAGGCGTCGGGATCAAAGTCACCTGGCACTTTGTAACTATCTTTATCATCTACCTGATAGCACTTATCTTTGTATATCTTGACATTACCGGAAACGCCACATTTGGCTTCCCTATAGTACCCATTCCTTTTTTGTTTTTGCTGGTGGGAGCTTTGGGCTTTTTGGAGGTGCACCTCAAAACCAAGCAGATTGAGCAGCCCTACCCTTTTCCAAGCATAGGGAAAAACTTCTATCTGATCGGTTTCGCCATTGCTATTTTCACCTACTGGAAGGCAGCCTTTTCGGTTAACCAGCCCATGCATGACTTTCTCAGACATGGTTTTATTTATACCCAAATAGCCTTTAGTACACTCTTCTTTGCCTATGTGCTAGCCAATTTCTCCAACTTGATGAACAGCGGGCAGATGGTGCACAGGGTGCTATTCGAACCCAAGCTTTTCGCCTACATCCACATGAGACTTGGAGCACTGATCGGTATGCTCAGTTTGGTCATGTTTGCCGACGGGGTTATTGGTTTGCAGTTTGGGGCCAGCTCCACTAATTTGGCCGCTGACTATTATTACGCCACCAATCGTCCACTTGAAGCTGGGATCCTGTTTGAAAACAGCTGGGACCGCTATAGGAACAACCCAAAGGCAAAAAATGCCTCGGCCCACATGAAGCTCAACCAAAGACAGCCAACCTTGGCCAAAAGAGAGCTCGAACAAAGTCTGGAGGTGGCACCTACCGTGAATGATATCATTTTGCTGTCCTCGGTTTTGCATAGGGAAAACAAAGTCCTGGATGCGATATTCTACCTGACCAAAGGCTTAGAGATTTTCCCTGACAACATTCATTTGAGCAACAACCTGGCGCTGCTGCAGAGCAGAATCAACAAATCGGAAGATGCCTACGCCTTGCTGGAAAATCTTTCAGCCAACAATAAAATCATTTTGGCCAATAAAATCGGGCTTCAGGTAAAACACCTCATCCGATTTGAAGAGGAAATGGATCCTGAAAACGATTTGATTGCACAGATCAACAGCCTGGCTTTTCACAACCAAAAAGGGAATATAGCCCCTTTCAGTTTACGAGATGAAAAAGAAGTGAATACGCCACTTCTGGAGAGGGCGCTGCTGACCAACCAATGGAGCAACCAGACCACTGGGACAGTTGGGGATGACCTGGCATTTATTGACCAGAAACTTTCCGAGGAAAATGCCCCCCAGGCCGAAGAAGAATGGAGGCAGCTCAGGGTGCTGCGGACCCTCCAGGCCAACAGGATAAATGAAGCTGTGGAATACAGCAACGGTCTTGCCTTCGGGTTTGCGGGCTCAGCCGGATATTACCACCATCTCACAGCCATGATTCTGGCTGGTCAACTTGATTTTGAAAAGGCGGCCAAAGAACTGCAGCAGGCAGAAGAAAAGGGCTTTCGGAATTTCAAGCCCGAGCACTTGGCAATCTTATATTATGGAGGGAAGCCCGATTTGGCAATGCGGATTGCCCTGCAGTATGAGGCAGACTGGCCGGAGTGGCTCAACTTGGAAGAGGAAACAGCAGTGGAAACCCAGGAAGAACGTTTCTTTCACGCACTTTCTAGATTGCTTCCCGCCACCAAGCAAGAGGTTTTGGACAGAATTGCAACTGTAGATGATGTGGATATGAGGTCTAGACTTGCTTATGAAACACTTTGGAGAAAAGCCCATTGGTTCGACACAAAAGAATTGGAAGGGTTAAAGACCTTGATCCTCCAATCGCCAACCTTTCAACAGGAAGAAAGCTATATATCTGAGCTCATCACCATGCTGAAACCCGGTGAATGGAAGATCCCAAGCCAAGAAAGATTGGAAAGAACAGTGGACGGCAGTGACCTTACCGCCAACGCCTATTGGACCCCTTTGGTGCTCAAAGCGGTAGAAGCTGAGGAAGACCTGATGGAAAAATACAACATCCTTCAGGAAGCAATCAGTTTCAACAGAGATCCTTTGTTGTGGATCAATTTTGTCAAACACAGCCGGATGGCCGGCTTGCACCAATATGGAAGTGAGGCTTTGAGCGACATGCGGGGCTGGGTGGATGACCAAACCCTTGAGGAACTACAAGTTAAACACTTTTAAATGCCGTTTGTGGCATATCATACTGTAATAATCCTTTGAAAACCGTATATTGAAATCCTAAAATAATTTTATGCGATGGGAAAAGTAATTGAAACCAATGACATTCAGAAGGTTTACCGAATGGGAGCCGAAGAAGTACACGCTTTAAAATCTATTTCCATCACCGTCAACAGAGGGGAATATGTGGCTTTTATGGGGCCTTCCGGATCAGGAAAGTCCACACTCATGAACATAATCGGTTGCTTGGACACCCCATCGGCGGGCACCTACATTTTGAACAACAAAGATGTAAGTGACATGACCGAAAACGAGCTGGCCGAAATCAGAAACCGGGAAATCGGGTTCGTGTTCCAAACGTTCAACCTTTTACCCAGGGCCACTTGCTTGGAAAATGTAGCCCTTCCACTTATCTATGCTGGGTATGGCAAAACCGAACGGCACGACAAAGCCTACATGGCACTGAAGAATGTGGGGCTGGCCGACAGGGTAAGTCACAAACCCAATGAACTTTCAGGAGGTCAGCGCCAAAGGGTGGCCATTGCCAGGGCATTGGTGAATGACCCGAGTATCATCCTTGCCGATGAACCTACCGGTAACTTGGATACCAAAACCTCTTATGACATTATGGGCCTTTTTGAGGAATTACATTCCAAAGGCAACACCATCATCATGGTCACGCACGAGGATGATATCGCCCATTATGCGCATAGAATTGTAAGATTGAGAGATGGACTTGTAGAGTCTGATACTATCAACCATAACCCAACCAGAGCCAAAGTAAAACAGGAAGCCCAAGAATTGGGTTAAACATAACACCAACTTTCAATTCTTCCATGAAAATCTATACCAAATCAGGGGACAAAGGCACCACCTCTCTACTTGGAGGCACCCGTGTATCCAAGGCTCACCTACGCATTGACGCCTATGGAACAGTCGACGAGCTCAATTCCTATATAGGCTTGCTCAGAGATCAGGAGGTCAATTCGAGCCGAGCGGACTTTTTGAAGGATATTCAGGACAGGCTTTTCACCGTCGGAGCGGCACTGGCCACGGCCCCAGGCAAGGACAAGGTCAAGAGGCCCGACATCCATGAGCAAGATGTGGAGTTGCTGGAGAAAGCTATCGATGAGATGGACAAGCAACTTGCACCGCTGAAAAATTTTGTATTGCCAGGTGGACACCAGGCGGTTTCCTTTTGTCATTTGGCCCGAACGGTTTGCAGAAGGACAGAAAGATGCATCATTCTATTAAATGAATCGGAGCATGTGGATGAACTGATCGTCACCTATATCAACCGGCTTTCCGATTACCTTTTTGTGCTGGGTAGAATGATGGCTAAAGAACTGAAAATTAACGAGGTCCTGTGGGAACCTAGAAAATAACAACATGAACACTACCATAGAAATCCAAATTAACCAAACCTCCGACTCCAAACTATCGCAAACTGACTTCGACAACCTACAGTTTGGACAGACCATCAGCGACCACATGTTTGTGGCTGATTTTAAAGATGGCGAATGGGGCGAGTTTAGAATAGAGCCGTATGCTCCGCTCACCCTCAATCCGGCAAACTCGACCCTTCATTATGGGCAGTCGGTATTTGAGGGTATGAAAGCTTACAAAAACAAAGACGGGGAAACCCTGATTTTTAGACCAGAGGAGAACCAAAAACGACTCAACGACTCAGCTCAAAGAATGTGTATCCCTGAACTTCCGGAGGAAATATTCATGAGCGGGTTGAAAAAACTTTTGGAGGTGGACAATGCCTGGATTCCTAACAAGGACGGGTATTCTCTTTACATCAGGCCCTTTATTTTTGCCACAGATGATTTTCTTGGGATCCGACCATCCAGCAATTATAAATTCATCATATTCACCTGCCCGGTGGGGCACTACTATGCCAAGCCAGTGAAGGTGAAGGTGGAAACTAAATATAGCCGCGCGGCTGAAGGCGGTACAGGTTATGCAAAAGCCGCGGGCAATTATGCAGGTTCCTTGTATCCTGCCTTGCTTGCCCAGAAGGAAGGCTATGACCAGCTACTCTGGACAGACGCCAAGTCCCACCAGTTTATAGAGGAAAGCGGCACGATGAATATTATGTTTATTATCAACGACACCTTAATCACGGCTCCATTGACCACCAGCACCATTTTGGCAGGTATTACCAGGGAAAGTGTGTTGATATTGGCCAAGGAAATGGGATTGAATGTGGAAGAGAGATTTCTAAGAGTGGCAGAACTGGAAGAGGCCTTGGAAAAAGGCTCCGTGGTGGAAGCCTTTGGTACCGGTACCGCCGCTACCATAGCCCACATTTCACTCATCTCTGTAAATGGCAAGGATTTTACTTTGCCAGAAAAACCAAGCGACTCCTTTAGCTACAACGTATTGGAAGAACTTGATGCTATCAAGTATGGCAAAAAAGAAGATCCTTACGGCTGGATTACCAAACTTTAAATTCTTAAAGAGCAACATCCACCTAGGTGTTGCTCTTTTTATGTGCACGATTACCTTTCACTTGGATTTATGAAAGTATTATTCTTATCACTGGCATGTTTATTCTGCCTCGAGGCTGCTTTTGCCCAGCATGTATTGCTTCTGCAAAGAGGCACCAATAAGAAAACTAGGATTTTCTACGAAGTAGGGGAAGAAATCACCTACAGGCAAACTGATGCGGACTACTTCTACACCGACGTCATCACAGAAATCCAGCAGGATATCATAGTGATGCGTGAAAATGTGCTCAAGCCTGAGCAAATCGCTGTGGTGGACATCCGGCACAAGGACGAGAGAAACCAGACTATTCGAAACCTCAGCACGTTGGCGGCTGGAGCGGGAGCTCTATGGTTGACCGCCGAAACGATCAACAGCCTCTATCATGACGGCAGGCTAAGCTACAGTACAGGCGGGCTGATTCTCTCAGGTGCACTTTTTGCTACCAGTGGAATCATATCCCTTACGAAATATAAGTATTTCAAAAACCAGGGCCGCAACAGAATTCAATTGATCCGACAGGAGCCTGAGGACCAGATTGACTGATTGGGTGGAGGGCCACATTTCTGTTGAGGTAATTGTTAAACTGGAGAGATTAGGTAAATCGGTTTTAAATATCGAAATTTGCACCCTTAAAATAAAACGAATTTATTATGACATCAGACGGGTTGAAAGACTTGAAGGCGCGTATCACGGCCTTGAGGAGGTATCTTTGACTACGATCGTAAGAAAGTAGAAATAGAAGACCTAGAGGCGGTATCCGCCCAACCGGACTTCTGGAATGATCCGGAAGAAGCCGAAAAAACAATGAAACAAATCCAGGCGCGTAAAGCTTGGACATCTGCCTATGAAAAGGTGGAAACCCAAGTGCAGGACCTGGAAGTGCTATATGAGTTTTACACTGCCGGAGAGGTAGACGAAAGCGAGCTCAAAGCTGATTACAACAAGGCCTTATCAGAAGTTGAAGACCTCGAGCTGAAAAAAATGCTCAGCAGTGAAGAGGACCAATTGAGCGCCATGCTGGAAATCAATCCAGGTGCGGGCGGTACGGAAAGTAACGACTGGGCATCCATCCTGATGAGGATGTACATTATGTGGGGAGAGAAAAACGGCTACAAAGTTCGTGAAGTAGACCTCCAAGAAGGTGAAGTGGCCGGGATCAAGTCGGTTACGCTGGAATTTGACGGACCTCTGGCTTATGGGTTTCTAAAATCCGAGATCGGAGTACACAGATTAGTAAGAATTTCACCATTTGACAGTGGTGGAAGAAGACACACTTCTTTTGCCTCTGTATATGCCTATCCTGTGGTGGACGATACCATTGAGATTGAAATCAACCCTTCGGACATCGAGCTACACACCTCCCGATCAGGTGGGGCAGGCGGGCAGAACGTGAACAAGGTAGAAACCAAAGTTCAGCTGACCCACAAGCCAACCGGAATCGTGGTGGTCTGCCAGATCGAGCGTTCGCAGCTAGCCAACCGTGAGAAGGCCATGCAAATGCTGAAGTCCAGGCTTTATCAGCTGGAGATGGAGAAGCGAAATGCCGAGAGGGCGAAAATTGAGTCCGGCAAAATGAGGATCGACTTTGGTTCTCAAATCCGTAACTATGTGCTTCACCCATATAAGCTCATCAAGGATGCCCGGACCGGTCATGAAACTTCCGACGTACAGTCTGTGCTGGACGGCAACCTGAATGAATTTATCAAAGCTTACCTGCTGGCCCAAAGCGAAGAGGAGTCTAAACAGGATTAAGCATCACCATTCTTATTAATGCGATTAAAGGCACTGCGACAAGCGGTGCCTTTAATCATTTGAAACCCCATGAACTTCCGGCCTTCCTTCTTTACCCTTGATTTCATGTTGCTGTGCATAAGTTCATTTCTGTTCTTTGCCAGCTTCAACATGATCGTGCCCGAGCTCCCCTCCTATCTCACTTCTTTGGGCGGGGAGGATTACAAAGGCCTTATCATCTCCTTGTTTACCCTAACAGCTGGTCTTTCCAGGCCCTTTAGCGGAAAGCTGGCCGACAAGGTGGGAAGGATCCCCGTGATGGTTTTTGGTGCCATGATTTGCTTCGGGGTAAGCTTGATGTATCCTATCATGACCTCGATCGGTGGTTTTCTGTTCTTAAGGTTTGTGCATGGCTTCTCAACCGGCTTTACCCCTACCGGCACTTCAGCTTATGTGGCCGACATTGTGCCCTTTCAGCGGAGAGGAGAAGCTATGGGTATACAATCGCTTTTTGGATCCCTAGGCATGGCAGCGGGGCCGGCACTTGGGGGATACATTGCTGCCATTTATGGCCTTACGCCATTGTTTTATCTCTCGGCTATCATTGCATTGCTGTCGGTAGTCATTCTTTTCAAGCTAAAAGAAACTGTACCCAACAAAGAAAAACTTCACAAAAGCCATCTCATGCTAAAAAGACATGAGATCATTGAAAAGCGGGTGGTGGATCCATCGGTAGTCCTGTTTTTTACCGTTTTCTCTTTTGGCATCATCCTGACAATAATTCCGGATTATTCAGCGCATTTGGGTATAAAGAACAAAGGGCTGTTTTTTGCAGTCTTCACCCTATCCTCTCTGGCTATCAGAATCATAGCTGGAAAAACTTCGGACCGCTATGGCAGGATCCCCATCCTCAAGATTGCCACTTTCATTATGGCATTATCTATGCTAATTATAGCTTATGCAGACAGCAAGATGATGCTGATGATTGGCGGAGTACTTTTTGGATGCTCTGTGGGAATGAACTCACCTACCGTTACGGCTTGGACGATTGATTTATCCCTTGATGCTTATCGGGGAAGAGCGCTGGCCACGATGTACATTGCCCTTGAGGCAGGTATCGGTATGGGGGCATTGTTTTCCGGCTGGTTGTTTGCAAACCAAGCTAGCAATTTCAAGATGGTGTTTTTGCTGGGCACGGTAAGTGCGCTGATTGCTTTTGTCTACTTATTTACTTTTCCATACAAGAGAAAATATTTAATAGGCAAATAAACGCAAAACATTTTGATAATATAACATTAATACATTACTTGAAAGTTGTTACTATATTTCAGAAGTCTAATTCTTGTAAAAGGTAATGATTGCCAATAACAGAACATTCATATTGGGATATACTGTCATCACGCTGGTGGCTATCTTTAGCGCACTATTGGGCGGGGGCAGCAATATGGTTCATTACCTAAGTAGGCTTTTGATTGTGCCAGCCATTTTGTTTGCCCTGATTACCCTGTTCAAAAAATTTGAACACCCATTGATCCCAATTCTTATCACAGCAACCTTCTTCAAATTTCTTGGGGACATTTTCTTCATGGTGGATTTTGAAATCATCCTTTTCAGAATGCTCGGCCTTTGTAGCTTTATAGTGGCCAATGTGGCATACGGGCTGATGTTCTTTCTTTCCTTTCAGCAAAAGCCAAAGTTCAAAAAAGATACCTTCTTCCTTCCTGAAATCATCTTTATCACCATCATTCTGGCGGTATTGTTGATCATTTTCCCACGTCTAGGCGTGTTCAAAACACCCGTTTTGATTTACAGCATCTTTTTGGTGCTTACCATGATAGCCGCATTTAGGCGAAGAAAATATTTAAAACCAAGAACTTATGTTCCGGTTTTGGTGGGATCTGTGCTCTTCTTGACAGTGGATATCCTGCATAGTATGGGCCTATACTATCAGGATCCCATTCGAGTAGTGGTATTGGTGGCCGCCTATAGCTTGGGCCACTACTTTGTAATTGAAGGAATGAGCCTCCAGTTTAGTGATGAAATACCGGAGGATCAATCCTCTTTGATAGAACCCTCTTACGGGTTGAGATGAGTGGAGCGCCGGGGAATGGGCATGATCTTGGTCTGCCTTCCATTGATATAGGTGACCTTCTCCCCATCATAAATCGCCTCTTCCTCCAGCATTATGCGAACATCTTTGTCCCATTCCGTTATAAACACCTCTGCATTCAGCTCAATAGAAAAGGCCGTATTGGGGTAAAGCGGGTAATCTCCCGATCCGGGGGTATCGCCCTGATTGTCCCACATCCCTATGGTAGGGCCCGCCGCATGGCCATGATAACCGATCGGGTGGGTGTAAATGGTAGCCTTGATGTTTTCCTTCTCTGCAATTTCCAAACTTCTCCTCAATATCTCGTTACCGCTTCTTCCTGTCTCAAACTGGCTGGTCAAGATATCCTGCAGCCTGTTTCCTACCTTTAAGGCATCTTCCAAATAGGATGGCACCTCGGTTTCCCCTGGCTTAAGCACATAGGCCAGTTGCTGGGTATCCGTATTTAACCTCAAATAGGTAATTCCAAAATCCATGTGAAGCAGATCACCCGGCATGATCACCTCAGCCTCTGGCCTGCTGGCAAACGACTTCAACGTTTTCTCACTTTCAGACCGTTGAATATCTACAGTGGGATGAAACCAAGTATCCAGCTTGAGCTCCTTGATTCTTTCCCTATACCACCACACCACATCATCGGTGGTAGTAACACCTGGCGTAATGACTTTTTCGGAAAGCCCTTCGGCAATGATTTCATGTGCCAAACCTACAATATGCCTGTAAGTAGCCATTTCCGCTACAGTGCGGGTTTCCAGCCAGCCCACGGCCAGGTTTTCGGCTGATACCACCTTGTCTTTCAGGTTTTCCGGCAGGTATTCCATCAGCAGGTTATATTCGGTAGCGTTCAACCCGTCAGCATGCCCATAATTGTCCGCCATATTCACAGCGATTTTAGATGGATTGCGTTCTTCAATTAGCTTGGTAAGCTGCTCCCATTGGTCAGGAGTTTCCTCTGGATCCCAGGATTTCTTAAATGCTTTTCCCACATCATAGCGGGCCACGGCAAGTTTTTCCACCCCTTTTCCCTCCCCTTGATCATAAAGCAGGAGCATGGTCCTTCGCCTTGCGGCATGCCAGGTGGCAGGGAGCAAAGTCCTGATCACCGGATCTTCATTATATTCCCGGCTTACCACAAACCACATATCAATCCCCTCTCTGCGCATGAGTTTGGGAAGGACAGAATCCAGTTTGTCGTTTAGCCATTGGTCAATCACCTCGGCTTGGTCGCGCTGGGACATGACATGCGACTGGGCGTGGCTTTCAGAGTAGGCCAAGGCAATGGCCAAGGCCGCGGTCAGTATAGTTTTTTTCATAAGTCGGCTTTGTTAATACATCTTTCATTCTTGAGCAGGGCCTTGATGTCCTCATCTTCCCAATGGCTTTTGATATCCTTGAGGCTCTCGCCGTAGCTTCTCTTAAACTTCCTTCTATAGATTGCCTCCACAAACCTGCGGAGATCGGTAGGTGTTTCCAGTATTAGTTTAGGAACAGTAAATGGCTTATCATCATCCCCCTTGGCAATCATGGTGAAATAACTGGTATTGGTATGGTTCACTTTCCCGGTTTTGACATCTTCGGAAATCACCTTGATACCGATTACCATGGAAGAGTTTCCCACGTAATTGACGGAGGCCTTCAAGGAAACCAACTCCCCTACTGACACTGGCTTAAGGAAATCTACCGTGTCCACGGAAACCGTCACGCAATAGGCACCACTGTGCTTGCTGGCGCAGGCGTAGGCTACTTTGTCCATAAGTGACAATAGAATACCCCCATGGATCTTCCCGCCAAAATTGGCGTAGCTGGGAATCATGAGTTCGGTGATGGTGGTTCGGCTGAAATTGATTGGGCGTGAATCTTTCTTATTTTCCATATTTAAAAATTGTAGATTGGAAAATAGTCAAAAATGTTGAATTGCGCCAGAGAGAGGGCAATTAAGGCGCCGGCTTTAGTCCAAAACCGGCGCTTTTGTTTCTTTGAGTAACTTATCACTGAGCTTGTGAAACCTCCACAACAGCATCACACCTGTGGATGTCAAACCAATCAGAAGCCCATACCAGATCCCCTTTTCCTGCATGTTGAAGACAAAGGCAAAAAGGTAACCCAATGGAAGCCCCATCACCCAATAGGCGACCAGAGTCACCAAGGTGGGTACTTTCACATCAGACATTCCCCTCAAGGCCCCTAGCCCTACCACTTGAATGCCGTCAGAAAGCTGGAAAAATCCTGCGATAATCAACAAGGAGGCGGTCATTTCAATAACCGGAAGTTCATCGATATATAGGGTCGGCAAGAAATTTCTGAACACAATGAAGATAAAAGCAAAACAAAGCATGAACAAGGCTACCATGCCAAAGATGGTAAATCCTGCTTCCCTTAACGTTTTGATATCATTTCGTCCCAGCTGGTTTCCCACCCGCACCATGGCGGCGGCCGATAGCCCAGAGGCCATCATGTAACTGATGGAGGCCAAATTTATGGCTATCTGATGTGCGGCAAGGGCATTCACCCCAATCCAGCCCATCATAATGGCTGCGGCACTGAAGGCTCCCACTTCGAAGATAAACTGAAACCCTGTGGGCACACCTATCTTTAGCATTTTGGAAATCATGGGAAAACTGAGTTTTTTAAAGCCGAAGCCAATTTTATATTCAGTGTACCTTTTGGAATGCCACACATAATACCACATGATCAGGCCCATCAACACCCTCGAAATCAGGGTGGCCCATCCAGCTCCGTTTAGGCCCATTTCAGGAAAACCTAGCTTACCATAGATCAACACCCAGTTAAGGAATACGTTGATCAGGTTGCAGAAAATGGTTATAAACATTGCCTGCTTGGTCTGGGATAGCCCCTCAGCAAACTGCTTAAAGGTCTGGAAAAACATGAAAGGGATAAGGGAAAGGGTGATAATTCCCAAATAAGGAATGGCCAGCCTGACCACCTCTTCTGGCTGGTTCATATAACCTAGCGATGGCGCGGCCATCACAATGATCAAAAACAGCACCAGCGCCGAGAACATGTTGATGACAAAACCATGTTTAAAAAGTTTGGCAATACGTTTCCTGCTGCCCTTCCCGTCGGCTGCAGCAACAAGAGGCGTTATGGCCATGGACACGCCGATCCCAAACATCAGCACCACAAAGAAAATACTGTTGGCCAATGATGCCGCGGCCAATGGCTCGGCTCCCAAGCGGCCCACCATCATACTGTCCGCCACCCCGACCAAAACCTGCCCCAACTGGCTTAACATCACCGGATACGCCAAATTGAAGGTGCGGTTGAAATGCTCTTTATAGGTTAGTTGAGTCATCTGTTATTTTATATCTAAAAGCCTACCTGCTTTCAGCAAGCCTGCAATACTTATCGCATCTGTAATCTCTCCATTCATCACCATTTCCAAAGCCTTGGATAGCGGAAGCTTTTTAACGTGGAGTTTCTCGGTTTCCTCAAATTCAGTCTCACCCTGTGTCAAATCGGTGGCCAAAAAAACGAAGCCCTCCTCATCGGTCACCGAATTGGAAGTGTGGATCCTCATGATGTTTTCCCATTTTTGGGCGGAAAGTCCCGTCTCTTCCTTCAGTTCCCTTTGGGCGCTTTCCAGCATATCCACATCGAGCGGTCCTCCTCCCATGGGGATTTCCCAAGAATATTCTCCCAGTGTATAGCGATACTGTCCTACCAGCCAGGTATCCCCCTGCTCATCTACGGGAATAATCCCTAGCGCAAGGTTTTTGAAATGAACCTTGCCATAAATACCATCTGTGCCTGCAGGTGTCAAAACTTGATGCTCCTCAACGGCAATCCACGGATTGTCGTATTTAAGCTCTAAAGAAAGGGTGGTCCAAGGATTCTTCGTCTCCATTATTTCAACCAATTAAGGAACCAAACTGACCGGTCCCAGAGTACAAAGTTAAACAACAAAAAAAGGGTGACCGCTAAGCCACCCTCAAACTTTTTAAAGTCTTTCTTAAGCAGGTATAGGAAGGACTTTGCTGTCCTTGAAAGTTGAAAGGATAACCATTGACTGCATGGAATCCACTTCTTTGATTTCAGAAACTCTTTCCAACATCAACTTTTGGTAAGCAGTGATGTCTTTAGCGATGATTTTCAAGATGAAATCACCAGTACCAGTAATGTGGTGACACTCAATCACTTCCTGAATAAGGTTGATTTCCTTCATGAAAGCGTCGATGTTACCTTTGTTGTGGCCTACTAGACCTACCAATACGAAGGTACTTACACCTAGCCCGATTTTCTCAGGGTCAAGTTTGGCATGGTAACTTTTGATGATCCCAGACTGCTCCAGTTTTTTCACCCTCTCCAAAGTAGGTGCAGGGGAAAGCCCAATGTCTTTCGAAAGCTGAGCATTAGTGATTTTCGCGTTAGCCTGAAGGATTTCTAAAATCTTCCTGTCAATCTTGTCAAATTTTACTTTGATGCTATTATCCATAATGTAGGTATTTGCAAAATTATATGTTGCACAAATGTACTATATTCTTAAATTATTTTAAAGCAATTCAAAACAAAAAACGGCCATTCAAACAAAATATTGTTAATCTTAATGAAGATTATCTAAAATATTACCATCAAACCCTATAATCATCTTGAAAAAATTCAAATTATCTCCTGAATTTACAATTTAGGTGAAATGAATTTTTGATTAAATTTTATTCTTTTTCACAAAATCTCGCGCTTCTTGGTGCGCAGGGTGCTTTCTTTTGGCATATTTCTTCACATCCTTGAAGTATTTTTTGGCCGCTGCCTTGTCATTTTCCTTGGTGGCTATCTTCCCCAAATTCAACAAACTATACAAATAATACCCGCTCTCTTGTGTCTCGGACTCCTCTCCAAATGCTATGGCTTTTTGATAGTATTGCTTAGCCGATTTGGTCTGCCCAATACGCTCATAATACTGCCCAACGAAGAAAGCTGCATATCGACCACTATTGGCTTCATAGCCCGTCTGTTTTGCCTCTATCCGCTTCAGGATCTCCATACTCGACTCCATAGCATCCAAGCTTCTTCCCACCGAATATAATTGACGGGCATAGAATCTATGGAAATAAGGATTGTTGGGATATTTGTTGTGCAAATATTCCGTAATACTCAAAGCCTCGTAAGGTTTCTTTTCCTCCGCCGAATAAAGCCTGAAAAGAAAATATTGGGCCTCCACTCTGGCATAGAAGGCATTTTTGGATACATCCTCCAGCTGTTGCAAGCCAAGTTGCTTATCCCCTTTGGGAAACAATGCCAAAATGGGTTTCAATAGAGGATAATTTTCCGGAATCCACACCGAAAAATAATTGAACAGGGCATCCCCTAACAAAAGTTCGGGGCCCAGTTCTTCCTCGCCGCGACTCATTTCCAGATATTTCAGGGCATTTTTTCCAGAGAAAGTGGCTTTAGTCCAAGCCTTTCTCTCACTATATAATCGCCCCTTAAAACCATGTGCACCAGCCAAAAAGAAAGCAGCTTCCTTATTCTCAGGATCTTGCTTAATAAGTTTCTCGGCCTTATGAATAGAGGAATCCATATAAGCAATAAAACGTTTGTCAAACCGCTCGTTTTCCATATCTGGGGCGATCTTCCACCACTGGCTCAAACCTATCAGAAAATCTGGCAGAGGATGATCAGGATAAGAATGCTTCATCACCATAAATCCCCTTTCAGCCGTGGCAAAATCAAAGTTGTACATGCTATTCACGTACTCAGTGATGCGAAACTGCAGGCCCCTGTCTAATAAAAGATATCCGGAGGGGTTGTCTACTACCTCTTCCAACGGCTCTGCCCCAACCGTATCCCCCGCTGTCGTACGGACTGCTTCTTTCATTTGTGCGTGGACTCCCCCCGTAACCAATCCCAGTCCAAACACCAACAAACACAATATATTTCGCATACGATACTTCATTTTTCCGCAAAATTATACGCGATAGCTTTCAAAAGCATACATTTACGGTAATATAATTTTGATAATTCTATGGCCGTTTCTCCTACCAACTTATCACAACGCACGGAAGAACTAATTAATTTCGACAAAAGAATCTTTTTTGCTTTTTTGGTGATAACCTTCATCTTACTGCGTTATCTCACCAATATTTTAATCATTGAGGCCATTCCAGGCTCCAATGAATTGGGTCAGGACGGCACATTCACCTTTTTCCATATCTTCAATACGCTCAATTATTTATGGACGCCTTTTGCCTTGCTTTGGAAGTTTACCTTAACCGCTTTTCTATTATGGATTGGCACATTCCTTTTTGGATTTAAAGTCAAATACGGGGAAATATGGAAATTTGTCCTGGTGGCTGAAATGGTTTTTATTTTGCCGGACCTGATCCGCCTGCTGTATTTTGCGGCCATCCCTCCTGATAATTATTGGGAGATCAGGAATTTTCACCCTTTCTCAATCTTTTCATTTCTCTCGACGGACAATGTGCCTAGCAGGTTTCACTATCCTCTTCAGGCAATTAATTTATTTGAGGTTTCATATTGGTTTTTGCTTGCAATAGGCATCCATACCCTTACTGGAAAAAACTACAAAACCTGCTTGGGATTGGTCTTGAGCAGCTATTTGATGGGGTTACTTTTATGGCTTGCCTATTATGCGATGGTGTATAAAGGATAAAGAATGCCCTAGATCGGTTTAAAATCTGTTAAACCGCCTATTTTTCATCTATAATTTTTTATTTTCGCCATTTGTAATTAAGATTTTAAACATGTTGAATTATAACAAGGTCAATAACCTCACGGGCTGGATTGTTTTTTTCTTTGCCACATTAGTCTATGTTCTGACAGTTGAAGACACGGCGAGCTTTTGGGATCCAGGAGAATTTATCGCGGTAGCTTACAAGCTCCAGGTCCCCCACCCTCCGGGAGCCCCTTTCTTTTTGCTGGTCTACCGGATGTTCAGCTTTTTTGCTTTTGGAAATGAACTGCAGGTAGCCTACTGGATGAACATTGCCAGTGCCTTGTTTTCGGGATTCACGATTTTGTTCCTCTTTTGGTCTATTACCCTATTTGGAAAAAAACTTTTCAAAGTTGAAATGGGCCAAGAGAGCAAGGGCCACACCATCGCCCTCATGGGGGCGGGAATTGTGGGCGCACTTGCTTACACCTTTTCCGACAGTTTCTGGTTTTCGGCCGTTGAGGCGGAGGTTTACGCCATGTCCTCTTTCTTTACCGCCATTGTAATTTGGGCGTTTTTGAAATGGGATGTGATCACCGATCCACGGGAAGAAAACCGCTGGATGATCTTTATCGCTTACCTGGTAGGACTGTCCATTGGAGTCCATTTGCTCAACTTGGTCACCCTGCCTGCCTTGGCGCTGATCTATTACTTCAAGAAATATCCCAACCCTAATCTGAAAGGCGCCTTTTATGCACTCGTTCTTGGAGGGGTTGCGCTAATTATCATCAACAACATCATCATCCCCGGTCTGCCGAGCATTGCAGGTTCCGTGGAGATTTTCTTTGTCAACAGTCTTGGGTTGCCATTTGGCTCTGGTATCATCGTATTCAGTGCTCTATTTATTGGAGCATTGATATGGGCGATGTTTTTCTCCATCAGGGAGAAAAAAGTATTGCTGAATACCATACTTTTAAGCCTAACCTTTATCCTTATCGGATACGGTTCTTATGCCATGATCGTGATCCGAGCCAATGCCGACACGGTGATCAACGAAAACAACCCTAAAGATGTCCTCAGCTTTGTAAGTTATCTCAAAAGGGAACAGTATGGTGATCGCCCGCTCTTGCACGGCAGGTATTTCACAGCCGACATCATTGATCAGGAAGAAGGGGCGCCCATCTATGTGAAGGGTGAAAACAAGTATGAAATTGTAGACTATCAAATCAACAGTACCTACGATCCAGAGCATACCACCATCCTGCCGCGGATCTATTCCACGCAAGATAGGCACAGACAGATCTACAGAGCCAAACTTGGCTTGAGGGAAGGGGAAAAGCCCTCTTTCTCTGATAACATTTATTTTATGTTCTCCCACCAGTTGGGACATATGTATTGGAGATATTTCATGTGGAATTTCTCGGGCAGGGAAAGTGATTTCTCAGATGCACCTTGGCTGGGCTTCTGGGATGCTTTTGACGACACCTATCCAGATTACATTCAAGATAACAAGGCCCACAACAATTACCTCATGTTGCCATTCATTTTGGGTATCATCGGGTTGATCTTCCAGGCCAAAAAGGATCCGAAATCCTTCTACGTAACCCTGATGCTGTTCTTGATGATGGGGGCAGTACTGGTACTTTACCTCAACTCACCTCCAGTGGAACCACGTGAAAGGGACTACATTTATGTGGGTTCGTTTTATGCGTTTGCCATTTGGATTGGTATCGGGGTGATGGCCCTTACGCACTGGATCGCCAAACTGAACAAGAATTTTGCGGTGGCAGGCATCATCGCTACCATGATTGCTTTCCCTGTGCCAGCCATAATGGGAATCCAAAACTGGAATGACCATGACAGAAGCGACCGTTTCTTCTCCGTGGATTCGGCCAGGAATTTCCTGGCATCCTGTGAGCCCAATGCTATCTTGTTTACAGGTGGGGACAATGACACCTTCCCGCTTTGGTATGTTCAGGAAGTTGAAGGTTTCAGAACCGATGTTCGGGTAATTGTATTGAGCTATTTTGACACGGACTGGTATGTAGACCAGATGAGAAGACCGGTGAATGAGTCTCCAGCCATTGACTTCACCCTTGAGCCACGAAATTACCGCAAAGGCACCAATGATGTGCTATATGTAAGCGAAAGGCCAGGGCTGGATGCTATCTCCGCCAGGGAATATTTGAAACTGCTGAAAAACGAAAGCGACTTGTTGAAATTGAGGTCCAGCTTCAAAGGAACCCTGTTTTCAGTTCCCTCCAAAAACCTGATACTGGACGTGAACAAGGATGAAGTAAGAGCCAAAGGGGTGATACCAGAGCACATGGAAGACCTCATGGTTGACCAGCTTAACATGCGTGTGAAGGGCAATTATGTCACCAAAGGCGGCATGATGCTCATGGACATGATTGTGACCAACAACTGGGAAAGACCTATCTATTTCAACAACACCTCATTGGCCTCCATTGGGTTTGACTTGAGTGATCACGTGGTAATGGAAGGCTTGACCTACAGGTTGCTTCCTGTCAAAAAGCCTGAATATGTTGAAGAATTGGTGAATACGGATAAGGCTTATGACAATGTCATGAATGATTTTGCCTTCAGAGGCATGAACAATCCTGACAATTATTTTGACGATGAGTTCAGGAGATTCACCTCTAATCATAGAAGTGCGTTGAATAGTTTAACTATCGCGCTATTGGAAGAGAACCAGACTGAAAAAGCTAGAGATATACAAATGTTGAGTCTGGAGGCTTTCCCTCACGAAGCCATTCCTTATGATTTGGCCAATGGGCAGGCGGTTCCATTGCTTTTCGAACTTGGAGAAGATGACTGGGCTATGGATATCATCGAAAAGATTTCCCATAGATCTGTTCAGATGCTCCAATTCTACACCGAGCGCGACCGGGCTATCGACCGAGAGGCAATGATTGCTGGAGAGATGCTGAAATATTTTGTCCCCCTACTCAAGGAAAGAGGTTATGATGAAATGGCTACCCAAATCCAGAATGACATGGACCGCATATTCGGACAGTCCTCTGGAGGAAACCAGCTTCAAAGAAGGTAACACGATAAAAGCCGTTCCGCAATCTAAGCGGAACGGCTTTTTTATTATGGTTTCTTATGTAAGAAATAATAGAGGTCCAGTGCCTGTTCAGGGTTGTCTACTTCTATATAGTCCTTGTAAGTGATTCCCTCCACAGCATCACTTTGCTGTTTGTGGAGCTTGTTGCGGTTGAGTCTATTCAGCACCTCGTAAGGCTTTCTTAACCATTTTGCCGGCAATCTATGCTGCAAGTCAAAGACATCAAACCTGGTGATTTTCTTAACCGATTCGCGGTTTGCCTCATGGTATTCCCAAACTTTATCGTTGCCGCCGATCCCTTTGGCCTCCACGTGGTCAAAAATCCCATCGCAAAGGTCGGTCAGCTGGTTTGGAGTATACTCTCTTTCGTGCCAAGGGTTCCTGGTGAGTGAGTGCCGGATGTTGGGAGTAGAAATAATGGCATATCCCCCGGGCTTTAGCACCCGGTAGATTTCCTTTAGAAAAAGTTTATCGTCTTTGATATGCTCAATTACCTGAAAGCTGACCACAAAGTCATATTTGTTGCTTTCGACAGTTTCAAACGGAGGGATATTCATCACCTCAAATTTGCCTTTAGGGTATTTCCCCTTCAGCTTCTCGATGATTTCCTCGTTTTTGTCAATAGCATGAAAGCTTTTTACCTGGTCAATAAGTGCGTCCACCCCCCTGCCTTCTCCACAGCCAACTTCCAATAAATCACCTTTTACGTGAGGGATGGCTGCCATATATGCTTTCAACAGGCGTTGGTGAATGGGGTTGTCACTTACCAACTTATCTGAAGTAATTTCCGTTGTATAGGTAGCCATAGAAAATTTTATTAATTTCAACAAAAATACGGTTAATTTTTCATAACATATGAAGTTTCAAAAATTGCAAAAATCAATCCAAACCCTTTTACTTTTATTGGTAATCTGGTCCGTTCCACAATTTGCTTTTGCACAGGCCACCCTTCAAAATCTTAATCAATCGCTTCGCTATTCACGCTATTCCAGAATAGATTTGAAAATTATTCCCATCAAAAAGGCTGAAAACAGCTTTTCGGTGCAAATGCCTATTGAAAAAATTGAAGACAACATTGAATTTGGGGATTACCTGTTTTCCTATGCCGTGGTCAACAGCTTCACCGAAGAGATCACCGATGAAAAAATCATCCCGCTGACGGAGGATAAATTGCGCTACGATACGGACAGGCACTTTTACTTTGAAGAAAACATAGAGGTGCCTGCTGACCAAAATGAGGCTTATGTGGTCCTTTGGGCCAAAGATACCAGGCAGGGAGATGAGTACATTTACCATGCTGACTTGCGCAGCCCTTACATTTTTGAGACCCCCTCATTGGGTGCTTATTTCAGCAACAACATTCCATTTGATCAAAACTTTCTTATCCGCGGACAAGCCCTTCTATTTAAATCCAACCAGGGGGTAAATCTTTTCAGCTTCTATTACCCCCAGGAATTCAACGTGCCTGTGCCTCCAATGGAAACCAAACCTGCGCCGGTACAGAAAGAAGTGGATGTGATCGAAGAGGAACCTTTTCTACAAAATGTCCCCAAAACCTTTGACCAAACTGGCTATTATTTTATACAGTCTGACACCACGGCCCCGGCCGGAGTGCTTGTCAAAACGGTAAATGAAACTTTTCCAAAAGTGGCAGACTGGGATGAAATGGTGCAGATGGTGGTTTATATCTCAACCCGTCGGGAGCATGAGAAGCTTTTGGAAGCCGAGGATAAGAAGCGGGCTTTGGACGAATACTGGATCAACATGACCAAGAGTGAGGATATTTCCAAAACCTTGATCCGGGAATATTTCCGCCAGGTGGAATTTGCCAACATCCTTTTTACCGACTTCCGTGAAGGCTGGAAAACCGACCGGGGGATGATCTATGTAGTAATGGGTCCCCCAGAAGAGGTTTATTTCAATGTGGATAGAGAAGTGTGGGTTTATGGAGGCGTGGACTCAAATTCAAAAATAAACTTTACCTTTGCGCGGGTCAAAAATGTATTGACTCCAAATTATTACCAACTGAACCGTTCCAGAGCCTACCAGCCTGAATGGTTTAAACGAATCACCCTATGGAGAAGCGGAAAGATAGCTTTCTAATAAATAAAGGCGAACACGAAAAGGACTTCCTTTTCGGTACTAGAGCCGTCATCGAGGCCATCAATGCCCAAAAGGATATAGACAAAATCCTTGTCAACAAGGACCAAAACAACGATTTGACTAAGGAACTGCTGGCTTTGGCCAAAGCAGAAAGAATCCCTGTAGTAAGGGTTCCAGAGGCAAAATTAAACCGCATCACGCGCAAAAACCACCAAGGAGTGGTCGCACATGTATCGGCGATCCAGTATGCCTCACTCGACAATGTGATCGAAACCTGCTTTTCCAAAGGGGTTTCTCCACTGATTCTAGTTTTGGATAGGATTACGGACGTGAGAAACTTTGGCGCTATTGCCCGTACGGCGGAGTGTGCCGGGGTGCACGCCATCATCATCCCTGAAAAAGGCAGCGCACAGATCAATTCCGATGCGGTAAAAACATCCGCCGGTGCGCTGAATTTCCTACCGATCTGTCGTGTAAAAAATCTCTACTACACGGTCAAAGATTTGAAAAAAATGGGCCTTACAGTCATCAGTTGTACTGAAAAGACCGAGCGTGACATGTATGCCGCCGACTACTCCGGTCCGACTTGCCTGATTATGGGTTCTGAGGAAGATGGAATTAGCAACGAACTGATGGGCATCAGCGACGAATTTGTCGCCATCCCTATGACTGGCAACATTGAGAGCTTAAACGTATCTGTCGCTTCTGGTGTGTTGATCTACGAAGCTGTAAGGCAGAGGAAGGCTAAGTAATAGCCAAAAATTAAAAAAAACCGCTGAGGCGCAGAGGTCTCAGAGATAAATTTTCTCTGATTCTCTGCGCCTCAGCGGTTTAAAACTTTTTTATTTAAACAAACTCCTCTCCCCTACTCTTAGCATCACTTACAAACTCTCTGAACTTCTTCTCAGCATCAAGTTTGCAGATTAGCAACACGTTATCGGCTTCGGTGATTAGGTAATTGTCTAAGCCTTGTACGACAACGAGTTTGTCGCTGTTCACTTTTACAAAGCTGTTACTTGTATCATAGAGCAAGGCATTACCTTCCACCACGTTGTTTTTATCATCATGAGGCTGAAGTTCGTGAAGGCTCATCCAGGAACCAAGGTCAGACCAGCCGAAATCCCCCAACACTACAAATACATTTTCGGATTTCTCCATTACCCCGTAATCTATGGAAATGTTTTTCACTAGACTGTAAGCCCTTTTGATGAACTCCTGCTCCTGGTCGGTATAAAAGAATCCTTCCCCTTCCTCAAACACTTCGGCGAGCTCCGGCATGTATTTTTCGAAAGCCTTTAGGATACTGCTGTTTTTCCAAACAAACATCCCAGAGTTCCACACAAAATCGCCGCTTTCCACAAAGGTTTTGGCCAGGTTGAGGTTGGGTTTTTCCGTAAAGGTTTTAACTTTTTTGGCTACCCCATTGGTATCCGTCATAAATTGGATATAGCCATAGCCTGTTTCAGGTCGGTTTGGCTTAATACCGATAGTAACCAGGCGTTCATTTTCATCAGCCGCATCGAGGGCATCATTTACCCTGAGTTGGAATTTCTCATCCTTGAGGATGAGGTGATCCGCAGGGGTCACCACCACTCTGGCTTCTGGATCTAGTTTTTTGATTTTATAACTGGCAAAAGCTATACAAGCCGCCGTATTTCTACGCATAGGCTCGGTGAGGATATGGTCTTCCGGCATCTCTGGCAGCTGTTCCTTTACCAGGTCAAAATAGCTATCATTAGTAACCACAAAAAAACGGTCGGGATCGGAGATCTGAACAAACCTATCAAAAGTCATCTGCAGCAGAGTCCGCCCAGTTCCAAGGATATCTAAAAATTGCTTTGGATGGTTATTTCTGCTATATGGCCAAAACCTGGAGCCTATACCTCCAGCCATAATCACTACATAGGGTTTTTGCTTCATAGTATTAAATTAAACAATTCCTTCTTTCATTAAATCATGAATATGGATAAATCCTGCGATATTTCCATTATCCATGGCAACTAATTGGGTTATATTATATTCTTTCATTCGGTTCAGAGCCCGAATAGCATATTCCTGTACATCAATAGTCTTTGGATTGGCAGTCATAATATCCTGGGCTTTCACCTTGGTGATATCGCTGTGGTTTTGAAGCATCCTTCTCAGGTCTCCATCGGTGATAATCCCCAGCAGTTGTCCCTCTTCTCCCGTCACCGCAGTGGCACCTAAGCGTTTGCTGCTGATCTCTACAATGATCTCAGCCAAGGCCGAATCGTGGCTTACCACCGGAATGGTATTTTTGGGCACCACATCGGCCACAGTAAGATAAAGTTGCTTGCCAAGCGCTCCTCCCGGATGGTATTTGGCAAAATCCTCGCTGGAAAACCCTTTGGCTTCCAGCAGGCAAACCGCAAGTGCGTCACCAAGAGCCATATGGACCGTGGTGCTTGTGGTAGGCGCAAGATTATTGGGGCAGGCCTCTTCTTTTATAGTCGCATCCAAAACAAAATCCGCATGTTCGGCCAAATAACTCTGCGTATTGCTGACTAAAGCTATCAATTTCGATCCAAGCCTCTTCAATAATGGTACCAACACCTTTATCTCGGGTGTATTTCCACTCTTGGAAATACAAATTACGAAATCTTCCCGTTGAATCATACCCAAATCTCCATGGATTGCATCCGCGGCATGCATAAACAGGGCTGGGGTGCCTGTGGAGTTGAGCGTGGCCACAATTTTCTGGGCGACTATGGCACTTTTTCCAACCCCGGTGATCACCACCCTACCCTTCGACTCCAGAATGGCCTCCACACAGGCTTCAAAATCGCCATTGATACGTTCAGATATGGACTGTAGGGCTTCAGCCTCGGATTGAAGCACCTTTATAGCGCTGTTTCTAATATTTTTTATTAACTTCAATTTTACCGCGGTTAATTGTTAAATTTGTCACAAAGGTAAAAAAAGAATCCTTTAAAGTTTAATGAGGGGTGGGGCACACATCATTAAAAACAAGAAAGAGGCGTGGATAAAACAGTAAAAGAGAATCTTAAGAAAATCTTCGGTTTTAACCAATTTAGAGGTAACCAAGAAGGGATAGTAGATAATATATTGGCAGGCAACAATACATTTGTGATCATGCCCACAGGAGCGGGCAAATCCCTGTGTTACCAGTTGCCGGCAGTGATCAAAGAGGGGACGGCGATTGTGATTTCTCCTTTGATCGCCTTGATGAAAAACCAGGTGGATCAGCTCAATGCTTTTGGGATTGACGCCTATTTTCTCAATTCAACACTCAGCAAATCCGAAATCAATAAAGTCAAGAAAGAAACTCTTGCCGGACGGGCCAAGCTGCTCTATGTAGCCCCTGAATCCCTGACCAAGGAGGAAAACATCAATTTCTTGAAGCAGGCCAAGCTTAGCTTTGTGGCCATTGATGAGGCGCACTGTATTTCGGAGTGGGGACATGACTTCCGTCCGGAATACCGAAAGATCAAAAGCATCATTGCTCAAATAGGCGACAACCTACCTGTAATCGCCCTTACGGCCACTGCTACACCCAAAGTGCAGCAGGACATTCAGAAAAACCTGCAGATGGAGGAGGCCGACCTCTTCAAGTCCTCATTCAACAGGACCAACCTCTTCTATGAGGTGAAGCCCAAGGTGAAGAACGAGACCAAAAAGCAACTTATCAAGTACGTAAAGTCCCACAAGAACAAATCGGGAATCATCTATTGCCTCAGCCGCAAAAAGGTAGAGGAAGTAGCCGAACTCCTCAAGGTAAACGGCATCAATGCAGCACCTTACCACGCAGGACTTGATTCCAATCTGAGGATTAAAACCCAGGACGATTTCCTCAATGAAGAAATCGACGTGATAGTGGCTACCATTGCTTTTGGAATGGGTATTGACAAGCCAGACGTGCGGTATGTGGTGCATTACGACGTGCCTAAATCCCTTGAGGGATACTACCAAGAAACCGGACGTGCGGGCAGGGATGGACTGGAAGGCCATTGCATGATGTTTTACAGGTATGATGACATCATCAAGCTGGAAAAATTCAACAAGGACAAGCCTGTAAATGAGCGTGAGAATGCCAAAGTTCTCCTGCAGGAAATGGCAGCCTATGCAGAAAGCAGCGTTTGTCGCAGGAAAGTGTTGCTTCACTATTTTGGGGAGCGCTTTGAAAAAGACTGTGGATTCTGCGACAACTGCAAAAAGCCGAAGGAGACCTTTGAGGCCATGGAGTCCGTACTGCAGGTAATCGAGGCGGTGAAAGAAACCAAGCAGCGCTTCAGCCTGGAACATGTGGTGAATGTGCTCCGCGGGGAAAACAATGAATACATGGAAAGCTACCATCACGACCAACTGGCTGTGTATGGAAAGGGCAAGGATCATGACGAAAAGCATTGGAAAACCGTTATTCGCCAAGCAATGATTATAGGGCTTTTGGAAAAAGACATTGAGAATTATGGGGTAATCAAACTTTCTGACAAAAGCGAAGAGTTTGTCAAAAGCCCTTATTCCTTGGTATTTAGCAAAGACCATGATTTTGACCAAATAGCCGAAGACAACCTGGCCGAGGAGCTCAATAACTCCAACAAGGCCTATGATGAAAAGCTATTTGAGCTGCTGAAAGCCGAAAGGAAAAAGGTCGCCAAAACTAAAAACCTGCCTCCATATGTGATCTTTCAGGATCCAAGTTTGGAGGAAATGGCCACCCTCTACCCTACCACACGGGAGGAGTTGGCTCAGATCAATGGCGTGGGAATGGGAAAAGTAACCAAGTTTGGCGCCCCCTTCCTAAAGCTAATTAATACGTATGTAGAAGAAAATGAGATTATTACCGCATCAGATGTGGTCGTAAAATCATCCGGTACCCGGTCAAAGGTTAAGATTTCCATCATACAGCAAATTGACCGAAAGATCGATCTGGACGAAATCGCATCCAATCTGAACATCAGCTTGAGCGAGTTGCTACAGGAAATCGAGCAGATCATCTATAGCGGAACCAAGCTTAATATAAATTATTACATTCAAAACATCATGGACGAGGAACGAGAGGACATCCTCCATGAATATTTTATGTCTGCAGAGACTGACAAGATTAAAGACGCCCTGGCAGAGCTAGAGGATGAGGATTTTGGTGAGGAGGAGATAAGAGTCTACCGGATCAAGTTCATCTCTGAACATGCCAACTAACCCAATAGAAATGAAGATTTTACTACTAGGAAGCGGGGGCCGTGAACATGCCTTCGCCTGGAAAATAGTCAATAGCAATAAATGTGAAAAGCTCTATGTAGCGCCCGGCAATGCCGGAACAGGTCAAATTGCGGAAAATGTGAATCTAGGTGTCAATGACTTTGAGTCCATCCGTGAATTTGTACTTCAAAAGGACATCACGATGGTAGTGGTGGGGCCTGAGGAGCCGTTGGTAAGAGGCATCGTGGATTATTTTGCAAAGGATGAGAGCCTGAGATCAATCCCGGTTATCGGACCAGACCAAAAAGGAGCCACCCTTGAAGGCAGCAAGGACTTTTCCAAGAAGTTCATGACCCGTCACGGCATCCCAACTGCCGCCCATGATACCTTTACGCCAGAGACGGTTGACGAAGGTGTGGAATTTATCAAAAAGCAAACCCTTCCAATTGTACTCAAGGCAGATGGACTTGCAGCTGGCAAAGGTGTCTTGATCTGCCAAAATTACCAAGAAGCTGAGGCAGAATTCAGAGACATGCTGCTCAACCAGAAATTTGGCGAAGCGTCAAGCAAGGTTGTGGTAGAGGAATTCCTTCAAGGTATCGAACTATCTGTATTTGTGGTGACAGACGGGGAAAACTATAAAATTTTACCTGCTGCCAAAGATTATAAGCGCATCGGGGAAAGGGATACCGGGTTAAATACCGGTGGTATGGGAGCTGTAAGTCCCGTTCCTTTTGCAGATGACAGCTTTATTTCAAAAGTTGAACATAGCATTGTGCAACCCACCATACAAGGACTCCATGAAGAAGGCGTTAATTACAAAGGCTTTCTTTTTATTGGTCTGATGAATGTGGATGGAGAACCAAAAGTGATCGAGTATAATGTGAGAATGGGCGATCCAGAAACCCAGGCCGTCTTGCCACGAATCAAAAGTGATTTCTTGGACATGCTTTATGCCGTGGGCACTAAGACACTTTCGGGCTACGATCTTCAAATAGATAATACCGCCACTACCACAATTGTCATGGTAGCAGGGGGGTATCCAGATGGGTATGAGAAAGGCAATGAAATCACCGGGCTGCCACAGCAGCAGTCTGAAAAGGCGATGGTTTTCCATGCGGGGACCAAAGCTGAAAACGACAAAGTTCTAACCAGCGGAGGCAGAGTATTGGGCATCACGGGCAGAGGTAACAGCATAGAGGAAGCCCTGAAAAACGCCTATAAGCAGGTAGAAGCCATATCTTGGAAAGATGTCTATTACAGAAAAGACATCGGCCAAGATATCCTAAATTACGGTAAGTAATTACCTATAACGAGGAGTGGAAGCTCCCTTAACATATAGACAGAAATGGCAGGATGCAGTAGCTGCTCCACCGGCTCCGGTACTTCCGGCGGCTGCCAAAATAACGGCACTTGCGGTACGAGCGATTGTAACAAAATGAATTCCTTCGACTGGCTGTCCCATATGGGCATCCCCGAAGTGGATAGATTCGATATAGTAGAAGTAAAGTTTAAAGGCGGACGGAAAGAATATTTCCGCAATGTGGACCATCAGACCTACACTACCGGTGACCCCGTAGTGGTAGATGTGCCCAATGGCCATCATATAGGCTATGTTTCTCTTCAAGGTGAACTGGTAAGACTTCAGATGCAAAAGAGGAAAGTCAAAAATGACGACAACATCCTCCGCATTTACCGTGTGGCCAATCAGAAAGACCTTGATAAATGGGAAGAGGCCCGAAACCGGGAAATCCCCACCCTTTACCGTGCAAAGCAGATCATTGATGAGATTGACCTCAAAATGAAGCTTTCGGATGTGGAATACCAGGCGGACAATTCCAAAGCTACTTTCTATTATTCAGCAGATGACCGAGTGGATTTCCGTGAGCTTATCAAGATCCTGGCTTCGGAGTTTAAGATCAGGGTGGAAATGAGGCAGATAAGCCTTCGCCAAGAAGCCGGTAGAATTGGGGGAATTGGTGTTTGCGGACGCGAACTTTGCTGCTCCACTTGGATACATGATTTCAAAAGTGTCAGCACTTCTGCGGCCCGATACCAAAACCTATCCTTAAATCCATCCAAACTGAGCGGTCAGTGTGGCAGGTTGAAATGCTGTCTCAATTATGAACTGGAAACCTATATGACGGCCTTGAAGGATATTCCAAATGTGGATAAACCTCTTCAAACCGAAGCAGGCACGGCCAAGCTTCAGAAAACGGACATTTTCCGCCGTTTGATGTGGTTCAGTTATAACAACGACAACAACTGGTTTTCGGTTGATTGTGACAGGGTATCTGAAATAATTGCCCAAAATAAAGAGGGTAAGAAACCTTTCGATCTTCAGCACGATACGGCCTTCGAAGGTGAGGAAAATAACACCAAATCTAACAGTGACTTGGAAGCTTTGGACAAGAAATTTAGTACCACCACCACTAAAAAGAAGAAAAAGAAGAAGAAAAAACCAAAGCTTCAGGGAAGCGCTGACCAACCTGCTCAGCCAAACCAGCAGCCTCAACGTAACAAGCCCCAGCAACAGCCAAAAAGTGAAGGCAGGCCGCCGCGAGACAAGCAGCAACAGGGAAGACCGTCCAAAAAGCGGAGAAATCCGGAGCAAGCGGACTCCTCTCCAAGGAATCAGGAGGCCAAAAAACCTCAGGACAAAAGACCTCAGGACAAGAAGCCCAACAGACCCCAAAGACAGGGAATGGAATCAAAAGCTTTGGGCAACCAGCCTGACAAGCCAAAAGAAAGCAAGAAAAAGAAGTTTCCTCCCAGAAATAAAGGAAAGAACAACAACAAAGGGGATAACACCAATGAATAGAATATTTCCAGCTCTGGCCCTCATTCTGGGCCTGAGCTTTTTTAGTGCCTGCGATCAAAATAGGGTATTTGAAGATTTTCAGGGCATGCCTGCCATCAGGTGGACGGTAGAAGATACGGTAACTTTTGAAACCGACTGGGAAGCTGAAGGACATACCGCATTTGTAGCCGTGAGGTACAATACCGATTATGATTACCACAATTTGTATGTGAGGTATTTCTTGGAGGATACCGTTTCTCAAGCTGTTGAAGAAAAGCTGGTGAATCTGCAGTTATTTGACTCAAAGACAGGTAAGCCACTTGGCGATGGGTTTGGAAGCACGTATACGCTTTATGATACCTTGCCAATCGAGCAGAATGGTCAGAAAATCTCCTTTGTTCAATATATGAGGCAGAAAGAATTGAAAGGAATTGAGGCGGTAGGATTCAAAATCACCAGGAATTAACCTTTTGGAGTTCCTTTCAAAAGGTTATCCACTAGGCCTCTATTCTGCAGCCAATACTGCCTACTAAATACAAAATGCACCGGCCAGTTCTTGGCCTTCAGCCATTCCGGATGGTAGACAAAGGCTGACTTGACGCTCTTTGCGCTATACAATCTTTGATCGTCGGTCAGTACTGCACCTTCAAACATTTCAGACTTCTTAATCGCCAAGTCATAGACTGGCGAAAGGTTTAGCCGCTTCACCTCAAACTCCCCCAGTTCAGTGGCCAGCAGCTCGGTGAGCAACCAGTCGGGCTGGAAACCAAAAACCTGACGGGGGGTGATTTCCACCTTTCTACCCTGCACGATCTGCTCCACATAGCTCAAGTATCCACGAAGCCTTTTCACCCCATCATGGGTTAGGTGCTTGACCTTGAAGTCAGATGCAAGCATGCTGCTCACCACCGTTACCCGCTTTCTAGCCCTAGTAATAGCTACATTAAGCCTGTTTTCCCCACCTGCCTTGGAGAGCAGTCCAAAATTGGCCGTAAACTTACCGGCTTTATTTTTGGCGTAGCCAATGCTGAAAATCACATGGTCAAATTCATCCCCTTGGACATTTTCGATATTTTTAACCTTCACCAGTCTTTTATCAACCCTGTTATCCTTCACCAAAAGATCCAGTATAAGGTCCATTTGGAAGAAATTAAAAGTAATGACGCCTATGCTTTCTCCCGGGTAGGCTTGTTGGCATTTTAGCACCTGCCTGATTACCTCCTCAGCCTCAATGGGGTTAGTCTGTTTTGTCCATACCCCTTCCACATGGATATGGTCAAAAGCCTGAAATCCCGAATTGAGAAGTAGGCGGTCAGGAAGCATTTCAAGCCTGTCTTCATAAAAATGCTGGTTGGAATATTGGATTAGTGAAAGCGATTGGCTTCTATAATGGCTATTTAAATGGTATTTGGAAAAATAATTGGAAGCCAAATCCAGTAGAGAGTCCGTCTCCATTTCCACCCCTTCCTCATCCAGGTCTATTTTTACCCGATACAGGTCGAATGGCTGTAGCTGCTTGCTGTCTCCTGCAATAACCACCTGCTTTCCCCTAAGCATAGCGGGCAGGCCTTTTTCGGTATAGCATTGGGAGGATTCATCAAACACCACCAAATCAAAGTCCTGCTGCATGGGAAAAAGGGCCGAGACCGTCTCTGGCGAGGCCAGCCAGCATGGAATCAACTTAAAAACTTCTTCTTTGTATGTCTCCAAAAGCTTCTTTACCGGCCAGACCTTCTTCTTTTTCCTCACCTGATGGGTCAGGTCTCTGTAAGTAACCATATTTCCCAGCCGATTAAACTCAAGTCCTTGGAAAGTCTGCTCCCGCAACTTAAGCTCTGCATTAAAGCGGGCCATCTCCTGCTTTTCCTTTACAGATTCGTCCAATTCTTGCATCACCTGTTCAAACTTTGCGGAGGTAATTTCACGCAAGACAGGGTATTTGGTTTCGATGTGGTCAATCCAACTTTCTCGAAGCCCGGAGAGGAACCTCCATTTCACCTCGTCAAAAGCCAAATCCGGATATTGCTGGGCCAGCTTGGTCATGATTTCCAAATCCACGCTACGAAGTTTCTTTCGTAGCTTGTCCAAGATCACCAATTCTGTATATTCCTCATCCAGATTTTTCCTAAACTCATCTACCCTTCTTTCATTGGTGGTAGTAAGGAGATGCCTGATCTGCACATTGGTGAGATAGCGCTCCCATTGATTAAGTTTGTGCTCGATGAGGTGGGTTATCCCCAATAGTTCCTCCAGGGTAAGATGAAAGAATTCAAAGTCAAAATTGGACCCAGATAGAAATGGGCCGAGTTTACCAACCTCCTCCACCACCATTCGGGCCTCAATTATAGGGATCAAATCAGCCACCTGGGATTGGAATTCAGTAAGCCCAAACGGTTTTTGGGGCATTTCAATCCAGCCTTTTTCATTCAAAAGGGCATATTGGTGATTGAGGTTAAGGCGGTTTTCAAGCCTTTTCACCAATACCTGTAAACCCTCCCTAGTGTCGGGCAATCCATTGGCCTGCAAAAACTCTTTTACATGCTTATAGGCTTTTCGATCAAATAAAAGGGCCACCTTACCCATCCATGAGCTTTTGGCTTCCAAAATCTGTATAGCTTTTTCAAGGCTCTTTTCAATCTCCTCATCGGGCAATTTCCATTCTATATCTTCCTGCAAAAGGTTTTGGAAAGTATTGATCTTCCCCTTAAACCATAACAGATCAAACTCCCCCACCGAAAAAGGAAGCAGTTGAAGAAAGCATTTGTAATCCCGCTCGTTGGTGATTAGCTTTTGAAGCTTAAGAAGCTGCGGCTTCTGAGCGTAACATTCGTAAATGAAGAGATGGTTAAAGCTTTGCCCCATCAATTCCTGCAGAGTAGACTCGGCTGTGCTTTTAAGTTCCAGGATTTCAATTACCGTTTCACGGAGACGCGGCAATGCTCCTTGGCCAAACTTGGAGAAATCAAGCCTGTGAAGCCAAAATGAATCCCTTTCCTGATATTTGGGATAAAACTGGAGAAATATTTTCAGGTCCCTGAAAAACTCGTCCAACCTGTCCCAAGAATAGTCCTTATAAAATTGAGTGAGGTCAAAGCCCTTTTCGGTGGCATTCCCAGTTACATAAAGCTGCTTTATGGGAATCCCGCACTCCTCAGTATTGTAGAGCGCAGACTTGAACTCCTCCAAATACTCCAGATTAATGCTTATCTGCCGGGCGGCTTTGATAAAGTTCCTTTCCAACTGTATCGCATCCAGCCCCCTATTCAATTCCTTATAATTCTCCAGGGCATCTACCTGATCCGAAATCTTTTTATATAACTCTTTTCTATCAGCCCTAAAATCATGCATCAGCCCTAAAAAATTGGCAAAACCCAAAGGCTTCAGTCTGCCATAAACGACATCCAAGGCCGCCCGCTTTTGGGATACCACCAGCACCTTTTTGCCCCTTGCGATGTAATCGGCAACCAGATTGCTTATCAATTGGCTTTTCCCAGTTCCCGGCGGGCCTTCCACCAAGCAGGATTCACCCGCCCTCACGGCTTTGAAAACCTCCTCCTGAGAAGCATCCAGGGGAAAAACGTTTAGCATATTGTCCTCACGCACCTCGGTGAGGTGATCAGGATCCACGGCAAATTTCTCCGCAAAAAGTTCTTCCAGGTTTTCTGCCTCTTCCTTTTCCATCAACTCCTCAAAGTCCCTAACCAAATGGGAGCCTTTTTGGCTAAACTGACCCAATACAGCATATGAATGAAGCTTTAGCAAGCCTGTCTTATAATTCTTCTCATCCTCTGTCCTGTTGCTATCAGGGAAATCCAACAGGTTTTTCTCAAACATCTCCTGGTTAAAATTGAGATTCAGTGTCTCTTTGAGAAAATGGTAGAGGGCTGTTAAAAACTCAGTTGAATCCTTTGGCAGATCATCCAAACTTTCCGAAAGGTCTTGATGGACTTTGGTTTGGGTGGCATGCGAATAGGCAAGCAAAAAGTTTTGATTGAACATCAGGGATTCCTCTTCCCTTTTCACCAAATACCACTCTCCATCTATCTGGGCAAGATCTACGGGGAAAAACAACAGTGGACATTTGATGACCTGCTCGTTGATGAGCTTTCCTTCTACAAATGGCCAACCCACATACAGGTTTTTCTCCCCTGTTTCTTCCTCTGAAAGTTTGACGGATTGTTGGAGGCGATTGAGTTGGCGGGAAAGTTTATTGGAGGTCCTGTCCCTCATATGCAGGACCTTGATCAAGGGAATTTGCTTTTTTCCCGCCACCAGTGCTTCCATATAGCTGAAGGCATCTTTGGAGCGGAGAAAATGGAAACTTTTCAGGTCAACCATCATATTACCCATTAACTTGGGCAAGTATATCGCCTTGTTCTTTGTGGAAAGGTCAATCAAGCGGTTGAGGTAAACCTGGAGTACTTCCTTGAGCATAGGGGGGATTTTATAATTACTTGAACGGGGAGTCCTTCTCTTTGGCCATGTGATTGTAGACGATCTTATCCATCATACCCGGCATCCATTTGTTCAGGAAAGAGGCCAACTTGCCCTGCCTAGTAAGAATCAAGTCTCTTTTCCTCTTGAGAGTGGCATTCAGCATTTCAGTGGCCACCTCGGTAGCGGTCATCATATCGTCCTCATCTCTGGGTGACTCCCCCTGTGCGCTGCCATCTGCAGTTAGGGCATTGTTTCGGATATTGGAAGCGGTGAAGCCGGGGCAGGCCACCAACACATGTACGCCGCGTTTCATCACTTCCGTGCGCAGGGACTCAAAAAAACCGTTCATGGCAAACTTGCTTGCCGTATAGGCCGTTCTGGCCGGGGTGCCCCTAAAGCCATTTACAGAAGAGACACCGATTATTGAGCCTTTATTTTTAAGGATCTCAGGTAGACAAAACTTGGTGGCGTACACCGTACCCCAAAAGTTGGTGTCCATTACCTTCCTAAACACATCCAGGTCCAAATCCTCAAACAGGGCCCGCATGGAAATCCCAGCGTTGTTGATTAAAACATCGATCCTTCCATATTGCTCCATGGCAAATTCAGCCATCTTTCTGTTATCCTCCTCATTGCCCGCATCGGCCAGGATGCCCGCACAGTCGATGCCGAAATTTTGGAGCTTGATCAGGGTGTTATCCAGTTTTACCTGATTTCTTCCTGTGATGATTACTTTGGCACCTTCCAGTCCAAAGACTTTAGCACACGCTTCTCCGATTCCGGAAGTTGCCCCTGTCACGATGACTACTTTATCTTTTAAATTCATGTTTGCTGTACGGTTTGACCTTAAAGATATAAAATTTAGCCTAATTCAAGTGAAAGCCCCTTGAGGATTACCTCCGCCTACCTTCCTCCTTCTTATTATTTTGCTTAATTTTGCACCCTATGTCGAGAAAAATGAAAAACAAGGTTCTCGAGAACCTTACCATTGAAAGAATTGCCTCTGAGGGGAAAAGTGTGGCCCACTACGAGGGGAAAGTGGTTTTCGTACAAAATGTAGCTCCCGGTGATGTGGTAGACGTGCGTGTGACTAGGGGGAAAAGCAGCTTCATGGAAGGCGAGGCCATTAAAATTCATGAATACAGTAAAGACAGGGTGGATCCCTTTTGCCAGCACTTCGGCGTATGCGGAGGTTGCAAATGGCAGCATATAGATTACAAACTTCAACTTTCTTACAAAAGACAGCAGGTCATCGACCAGTTTCAGCGTATTGCCAAGGTGGCCATTCCTGAGGTGATGCCCATCATCGGCTCTGCCGATACCCAGTATTACCGAAACAAATTGGATTTCACCTTTTCCAACAACCGATGGTTGACCAGAGAAGAGATTGATTCAGGAAAGGATTTTGAAAGAAACGCTTTGGGTTTTCACATCCCAAAAAGATTCGACAAAATCGTAGATATTGAGCACTGCTACCTTCAGGGAAATATTTCCAATGATGTCAGGAACAGTCTGCGTGAGTTTGCCCTTTCCAATGGCATCACCTTCTTTGATATGATCAAGCAGGTGGGTGTGTTGAGAAACCTCATCATCAGGACTACCTCCACAGGGGAATCCATGGTGATAGTACAGTTTGGGGAAGACGACAAGGAAGCGATTGAGAAAGTAATGGACTTCCTCAAAACGAAATTCCCTGAGACCACAGCCCTTCTTTACATTGTCAACCTGAAGAAAAATGAGACCATCCATGATCAGGAAGTGATCACCTATTATGGAAAAGATTATATAGAGGAAGAAATGGAGGGGCTGAAATTCCGGATCAACCCGAAATCATTTTACCAAACCAACTCCGACCAAGCGTATAGGCTTTATCAAGTAGCAAGGGAATTTGCGGACCTCCAGGGCGATGAAGTGGTGTACGATCTTTATACCGGAACCGGCACTATTGCCAATTTCGTTGCCAAAAAGGCCAAGCAGGTTGTTGGAATCGAGTATGTGGAAGAAGCAATCGTGGATGCCAGAATAAATTCAAAAATCAACGGTTTGGACAACACCCTGTTTTACGCAGGTGACATGAAAGACATGTTGAATGAAGACTTTATGGCCAAGCATGCCGCTCCCGATGTGATCATCACCGATCCACCAAGAGCTGGAATGCACGAGGATGTGGTGAATATGTTGCTGAAATTGAATGCTCCAAAGATTGTTTATGTAAGCTGTAACCCGGCTACGCAGGCAAGGGATGTGGCATTGCTGGCTGAAAAATATCAGGTGGATATCGTCCAGCCTGTAGACATGTTCCCTCACACTTATCATGTGGAAAACGTAGTACTATTAACCAAAAAATCATGATACCTGACAGCAACGATCCAGAATTAAATGGCAAATACCTAGGTACCATCACCAAGGATTTTGTCAAAATATCCGACACCCTGAAGGAAGCCTCCTATCAGGTGAGGTCTCGAAAATTCTCCGAGTACCCGATTTTCCCAATTTCCAAAACCGAGCAGCCCATAGGCCAGCTTTTTTTGGGTAGGGAGGAAAAGAAGCTGGACTGGAATTATTACATCACTTACTTGGACGAATTCATCCAGAGAAAGCTAATTCCAGAAGATAACCTACAGGAATTTTATCAGAGCTACAAGGATCCAGATGAATTCTGTTGCCTTTTCGTAGTAGACCAGGAATTCACCAGCTTTGTGTATATCCCCTACCCGGAAGAATAAGGGGGAGTGCATAGGTATTGAAAGTATTAAAATGGTCACAAAGTACATGAAGTTAAAAAGAAGTATCACAAAGACTTCATTGAATTAAAAGGGACACGGACCTGCCTGCGCAGGCAGGGTTGCACAGTGTTTAAAAAGGAGTTTCACAGAGGCCTCTTCACGGAGAAATTTTCAAGGAAAAAAAGCTTATTTTAATTTCTTTTTCCGGAAGAGGCCTTAGTGTTACATCTTTTATTATGTGTCCTTCGTGACCAATTTATTTTTTTTTTAAATTTTAAAAATGCTTCCACCCTTGTGCCTTGAGGGCTACGGCGGTTTGGCTTTTGGTGACTAGGAATTTCCCTTCCTCCTCTTTGGTCACATGGCCGATGAAGTGGATATCGGGGTGTTTTTCAAGTTTTTGGAAATCCTCCTGCTTGATGGTAAAAAGCAGTTCATAATCCTCTCCCCCATTCAGCACGCAGGTGATCGGATCGAGATTCAGTTCCACAGCCGTACTGTAGGTCTGCTGGTCGATCGGCAACTTATCTTCATAGATAGTCACGCCAACTTTGGAAGCCTTGCAAATATGGAAAAGCTCCGAGGCCAAGCCGTCAGAAATATCCATCATGCTGGTAGGCACCACTTCCAGATCCCTGAGTTCATGGATAATGTCCATACGGGCGTCTGGCTTCAACTGTCGGGCAGTCACCAAGGTGTACTTTTCCAAATCCGGCTTCATGTTTGGATTGGCCATGAAGACTTGCTTTTCCCTTTCCAAAACTTGAAGTCCTACTACGGCGCCACCCAAGTCGCCCGTTACACATATAATATCGTTTTCTTTGGCACCGGAACGGTAGACTACTTGGTCTTCCATCGCCTCCCCAATAGCCGTAATCGAAATCGCCAAGCCGGCCCTTGAGGTTGTGGTATCGCCACCTACCACGTCTACATCGTAGTGCTCTGCAGCGGCATTGATCCCGGCGTATAAAGCCTCAACCGCTTCCACTGAAAATCGATTTGAAATCCCGATACTGACCGTGATATGCTTGGGGATCGCATTCATAGCCGCTACATCAGATACGTTTACTGCAACGGCCTTAAAACCCAAGTGGGTCAATGGAGCATAGGAAAGGTCAAAATGAACCCCCTCCATCAATAAATCCGTGGTTACTACCTTGACTTTGCCCTCTCCACATGCAATCACTGCCGCATCGTCCCCTACGCCCTTTAAGGTAGTTTCATGCTTGATTACAATTTTTTCATTCAACCGGTCAATGAGCCCAAACTCGCCGATTTCACCTATCTCTGTTCTTTTTTCTGACATATATTTTAAATTTAACCACAGAGGATCAGAGGTCCCAAAGGAATGTAAGATTTAACCGCAAAGGACGCGGAGGATCGCAAAGTTTTAAAATAAAAATTTTTACCTCTTTGCGAATCTTAAATTCTTTGCGGTTAGTTTTTCTATCAGCTCTGTGTTAATTTTTTATTTAGTTACTTTTTCTCCTGACACAACTCCACCAAGACCCCATTAGTGCTCCTAGGATGCAAAAATACAACTAATTTGTTGTCTGCACCCTGTTTTGGGGTTTCATTGAGTATCTCAAAACCTTCGGATTTCAACCGCTCCACTTCGGTATGGATGTCCTCCACATCAAAGGCTATGTGGTGTATGCCTTCAGACTTCTTTTCTATAAATTTCGCAATGGGGCTGTCCTCGCGGGTGGCCTCAAGCAATTCTACCTTTGTTTCCCCAACCATAAAAAAAGAAGTGGACACGCCTTCACCCTCCACTTTTTCCTCCTTATAATGCTCCTTGCCCAATAGTTTACGGAAAAGTTCATTGGACTTTTTCAGGTCCTTGACCGCTATGCCGAGATGCTCGATTTTTCTCATGTAAATAATTTGTATATTTGTAGATGAATCATTTGTAAGGTAATCACGTTTTACCGTTACTCAAACCAAATTCAGCTCAAACCAAACCGAAATATGATCATAGTATCTGACAAAGCTAAAGAAAGGATTCTTGAATTAAAAAGAGAGGAAGGCCGCTCTGAGAATGAAAACATCAGGGTTTCTGTCAAAGGTGGAGGTTGTTCCGGCTTGATGTATGACCTGGGATTTGATGGCAAACTTGCGGATTCCGACCAGGTTTTTGAAGATAAAGGCGTCAAGATCATCGTGGACAAGAAGAGCCTGCTTTACCTAGCCGGCACCACGCTCGAATTTACCGACGGCCTCAATGGCAAAGGGTTTCAATTTGTCAACCCAAATGCTTCTCGCACATGTGGATGTGGGGAGAGCTTCTCCATCTAAGAGCAAACATCAGATCCAAATATTTAAGCAGCCCAACAAGGCTGCTTTTTTTTATCCCTATTGCCAACCTAACCACTTAATTTTTAATCCATTGGCAGTCAAATTTTTCCACCCAAAATAATTCTCACCTATAAAATCATCAAAATTTTTAACTTTAAAATAGTTTTTGTCTAATTTTGACATTTATTAACATTTAATTTTATTGCTTATTCTAATTGTAACCACAATTCACTGTTTATGAGAAAAAGTTTACTAGGCGTATTGGTGCTTATCCTGCTGATGACAGCGGAAACCTTTGCGCAAGCGCAGACCGTATCCGGCACTGTGGTCTCCGATGAGGACAACCTTCCTCTCCCCGGAGTAAATGTGCGGATAAAGGGCACTTCGAGAGGTGCCATCACTGATCTGGACGGGGTCTATTCACTCCAGGCCAGTAGTGAGGATGTTTTAGTGTTTTCATTTGTGGGTTTTTTGACCCAAGAAATACAAGTGGGAAATCAAAGTACGATCAACCTGACCTTAATGACCGACGCCAAAACACTGGGTGAAGTCGTGGTGGTAGGTTATGGTACCATCGAAAGAAGAGAGCTCACCGGCTCTGTAGGATCAGTAAATGCCGAAGTGATCAGAGACGTACCGGCATTGGGGATTGACCAAGCCCTACAGGGCCGTGTGGCCGGTGTTCAGATCACCCAAAACTCAGGTACTCCCGGTGCGGGTATTTCCGTGAGGGTAAGGGGTTCTTCTTCCATCTCGGCATCCAATCAGCCTTTATATGTAATTGACGGTGTGCCTATGACCACCGGGGATCCTTCCCAACTTGGGTTTGGCGGGCAAAGCTCTAACTCCCTTGCCGACCTCAACCCATCGGATATTGAATCGATGGAGGTTTTGAAGGATGCAGCAGCGGCAGCCATTTATGGCTCCAGGGCGGCAAATGGCGTAGTTTTAATCACCACCAAAAGAGGTGCGGACCAGAAAACGCAGGTCAACCTTAACATGTTTGGAGGCATCCAGCAAGTATGGAGGCAGCCTGATTTCCTTGACCGCAGAGGGTATCTGGATCTGATGAACGATGCAATCGGCGGCTTTGTGGCTGGCGATTTTGGCATTCCCAGAGATGAAGTGGGCGACCAGGATCTACTTGATTGGTACTATGGTGGACTTCCTTTTGGCGAAGATGTGAATACCGACTGGGTGAGAGAAGTGACCCGCACAGCCCCAATTCAGAATTATGAACTTACCCTTAGAGGTGGAAATGAAAGAACGAGGTATTATATCTCAGGAAGCTTTTTTGACCAGCAAGGTACAGTTATCAATAGCCGTTTTAACAGGATGTCTACCAGGTTCAACTTGGATCACGACCTGAACGATAGGATGACCATCAGCCTCAACAGTGGTATAAGCCGCTCGGTACAAAACAGGATTGTTTCTGACAACACGCTGAATGGCCCTTTTGCCAATTCCTTGGCTGCATCACCGCTTTGGCCGGTATATGATGAGGCTGGCAATTACACCCGTCCCCAGTTTTTCTACAGTAACCCTGTAGCGGAGGGTATGGAAAATGACAACATCAACCAGTCCATCCGTATTTTCACCAATGCTTTGGCAACCTATGAAGTCATTCCTGACCTCAATGTAAACGTAAGAGTGGGTACTGACATCTTGAACTTCCAGGAGAGACGCTACACCCCGGACAGCTATCCTGGCAGTGCCTCTGCAGCAGAAGGCGGCTCAGGTTCTTTCAGTACCAACAACCCCATCAAATGGGTAGCCGAGGCTTTTGTGGATTACCGAACAACTTTTGCTGACAGACATGCGCTGAACTTTGTGGCAGGTCACAATAGAGAGGAAAACCTGATCACAACTTCATTTGTGAGAGGCATCCAGTTTCCCGATGACCGTTTCCGCTACGTAGGGGCTGCAGGTTTGGTAAATGAAGGAGACAACAACTTTGTGGCTTGGGGTCTAGAATCCTATTTTGGAAGGGCTAATTATAGCTTGGATGACAAGTATTTGTTCAGTGCAAGTTTCAGGGCTGATGCTTCTTCCAGATTTGGACCAAACAACAGATGGGGTTACTTCCCTTCGGTATCTGCAGGCTGGAGATTGATGGACGAGGACTTTTTCCCCGAAATCGAGCAATTATCTGATCTAAAACTAAGAGCTAGCTTTGGGTACACCGGTAACCAAGAAATCGGAAACTTTGCCTGGAGAGGGCTTGTGGGCGCAGGAAATTACCTGGGCACGCCATCCATTTTCCCTGTACAATTGGGCAATCCGGATTTGAAGTGGGAAAACACTGCCCAAACCGATATCGGAATTGACGCGAGTTTCTTCAACGGAAGACTAACCTTGATTGCGGATTATTACTACAAATTGACCAGAGACCTGCTTTTCTCCAGACCAATCCCAACCCAAAGTGGTTTTGGAACCTACCAGTCAAACATTGGCTCGGTTGAGAACAGAGGTTTTGAATTCACCATTTCCACAGTCAATATGGACAGACCAGGCGGAATTACTTGGAGGTCTGATTTGAATCTCAGCTTTAACAGAAACAAGATTCTTGAGCTCTATCAAGGAGAAGATGTATTCTACGGTTTTGGAGGCAATTCCCTTGTATTGAGAGAAGGACATCCAATAGGAACATTCTATGGTCTAATTGCTGATGGCGTATTTGCCACCAACGAAGAAGTGCCAGAGGAAAGAAGAGCATTTGGCATACAAGCCGGTGATATGAACTACCGCGACATCAATGGAGATGGCATCATCACTGACGATGACTTCACCGTGTTGGGCAATTCCCAACCGCTATTTTTCGGTGGTTTCACCAATACTTTCACCTATAAAAACTGGGACGCACAAGTGTTCATGCAGTTTTCTGTAGGCAATGAAATCTGGAATGCTGCCGGGAGTTTCCAAGAAGGTATGTTTGCCAACTTCTTTGACGACAACAACAGGGCAACGGTCAACAACCGATGGAGATCTGAGGAAGATCCAGGGGATGGCTTGGTACCAAGAGCCACTATCGACGTGTCTGCCAATAGAAACAACCAGTCAAACTCCACCCGCTTTATCGAAGATGGCTCATACTTGAGAGTCAAAAACCTTATCGTAGGTTACAGACTTCCTTCAACTGTTGTGGATAGAATAAGAGTGAGTAGCGCCCGTGTTTATTTCCAGGCACAAAATCTACTGACCTTTACCAGCTATTCCGGATTTGACCCTGAAGTCAACTTTGCCGGAACGGACAACATTACGCTTGGGGTGGATTTTTACACTTTCCCACAGCCAAGAACATTTACTTTGGGCTTAAACGTAGGATTCTAAGCATATGAAAAAGAATAATTTAATATATACCTATTTATTGGCCGTCAGCTTTCTTTTTGGGATGGGCGCCTGTGACACCTTGGACCAGGAACCTGTAAACCAAATCCCAACCGATGAAGCGATTACAAATGCCAGAAGTGCCGAAAGAGCTATTTTGGGAATGTATGACGGTATGCAGAGTGAGAATTATTATGGATTGAGGTACCTTTATTATCAGGACACCTATACCGATAACTTGCAGCATGCGGGCACTTTCACCACTGATCAAGAGGTAAGTTTCCGAAGAATCAATCCTTCCAACCTTCAAATCAGAAGTACCTGGCAAACCATGTACAGGGTGATCAGGGATGCCAATTTCATTCTTTTCTCCCTATCCAATCTGGAAGATGCCACAGAAGAGCAGCTATTGGCCTATGAAGCTGAGGCGAGGTTCATCCGGGCTTATGTGTATTACGATTTGTTGAGGGTATTCAATGGAGTGCCATTGGTAACCGATTTTGTCACTACGGTTGACGAGATCAACACGTTACCACGAGCTTCTACCGAAGACCTGTATGCCTTTATCATTGCGGAACTGCAGTTTGCCGAACAGAACCTTGGAGAGACTCCTGATGCGCCTTTCCGTGCCAGACCTGCCGCTGCCACAGCCATGCTGGCAAGGGTTCATTTGCAAGCGGGAAACCCAGGGCAAGCTGCTCAGAAAGCTACCGAAGCCATAGGCTTGGGTTATAGCTTATTGCCAAATTACCGGGACATCTGGACGATACCAGGCAATGCTGAGATGATTTTCAACCTTAGTTTTACTAATGTGGATGGAGACCAAAGTGCATTGGCAATTTCATCCGATCCTGCTACCGGTGGACAGAAATTTTATGTAAGAGAAGACTTCTTCAACCAATTTGCGGCTTCAGCTGCAGAGGGCGATACCAGATTTGCGGCTTCCATTTTGCCCCAAGGCAACGTAAGAAGAGTCAATAAGTACTACCGATCAGGCACCAATGATGATAACGCTCCACTAATCAGACTGGCTGAAATGTACCTTATCAGAGCCGAGGCAATTGTCAGACAAGGTTCTGTCACTGCGCAGGTGATCACCGATATCAACACGATCAGAAACCGTGCAGGACTAGTGTCGCTTACAGGCCTGGCCTCGCCAGCAGCCGCACTGACGGAGATTCAGCGGCAAAGAAGGTTTGAGCTTGCCTTTGAAGGTCACCGCTATTCGGACATGAGAAGATTTGGCAACATCGGCACCTTGTTTCCTGACAACGAACAGTTCCGGGTTATCTGGCCCATTCCTTTGCAGGAAATAGAGGTTAATCCTAATCTGGAACAAAATCCGGGATATACCGCCGAATAAAAAATGAAAATTCACTAATAAGCCGCTCCCATAAGGGGCGGCTTTTTTATACTTTTGAAAAAGGGAATTTAGGGTATTACAGATTGGTAAAATTAGCTTTAGAAAATGTAACTTTATCAAACCAAAATAAGCCTATTATATGAAATCTATTTCCCAAGAAGATAAGACCATATTGCTGGAAACCCTGCAGAAAAGATTTGAGATGCATCCCGTCCGCCATCCAAATGTTCAGTGGAGCGAAGTTTTGGAAAGGTTGGAAGCCAATGACGAAAAACTCGCCATCCTCCTTCAAATGGAGCGTTCTGAAGGTGAACCCGATGTGGTCGGTTCCAGAACTGAGGAAGGAACATTCATTTTTATGGATTGCAGCCCTGAAAGTCCCAAGGGTCGCCGGAGCGTTTGCTATGACCGCGCTGCACTCAATTCCCGAAAAGAACACAAGCCCAAGAACAGTGCAATGGACCTTTGCTCAGAGATGGGCATCGAAATGCTTTCTGAAGAAGATTACCGGTACTTGCAAAAGTTCGGCAAATTTGACCTCAAAACCTCCAGCTGGGTGGCTACCCCCTCCCCCATCCGCGACCTCGGCGGCGCCCTATTCTGTGACCGGCGCTATAATCAGGTATTCCTCTACCACAACGGAGCAGAATCCTATTATGCCGCCAGGGGTGTCAGGGGTAAGGTGGAGATTTAAGGATTTCGGATCAACCTTATCTCTTTGATTTTTTCAGTTGAAAAACCATCTATGCTCTCAAAACGAATAATTAGCTCTTCAGACTGAATATTAGAAATGTCATAATCTTTTTCAGTTACATTTGTTCCTTCAGGTGTGAAAAGTTCGTTTTTCAAAAGAGTATCATTTATGTAAATAAGAAAAGGTTTCCCAACCTTTTCTTTGGTATAGCTAATGCGCAACTTTTTTGCTTCCTGGTTCTTGTTTTGAAGCTTATATTCAAACCAATTTGTCGTAGACCTCCAAAAACCTCCATCTTCCTGCCCAGTTACTGTTACACTCCCTTGAAATTCATGTTCGGATTCAGGCTGTTGCTCTCCTGCCGCAACAAAATCTACTGTTATTTTGTCCAGTTGCAACAAGTATTCATCAATGGTTAATAAATTCTCCTTAAATGCATCTAATTCCCCCTCTTCCACCACAGGCCAATACACTTGATAACGACTCTCATGAAGTTGGAAGAATGGGATTAATTCTATAGGTTGTTGATTTCCATAAGTTTGCTCCTCTGCAATTAAAAACTTAAAATCCTCATTAGACTTCTCAGGCATTTTCTCCAGAAGTGATGGCTTAAAAAATTCTGTTTCAGCTAGGGGGATTAATTTGCCACTAGCGTTGTGTCCCATCCTGCTATCGTCAGCAAAAAGGCCGGTGAGATCGTCAGAGCCTGTTTTGGCAGCCAATACAATCGGTCCATGAAGGAAGGATAGCCAATTGGAGTTATCAGGCATCTTTTCATAGGTCGTTTGCATCGGCAAGGATAACACGACCTGATCCCCATCATGCCAGGTTCTTTCTAGCTTAATATAACCCGTAGGATCAGGTTCTACACTTTGTTTTTCACCATTAATAGTCAGCTCAACTTTCTCTTCTACCAGCCAATTGGGTTTTCTTATATTTAAGCTTAGCCGTTTAGGTTTATCTGTCTTTAGCTGAATTGTGGTGGACTCCTCAAAAGGAAACTTTGTATCCTGAACAATTTTCATCCCTTGTTCTTTCCAATCAAGCTCAGAGGCAATGAACAAGTTAATAAAGAGTTCATCAGGCCGATGGGCATAAATGACTTGACCATATTTTGTATGATTTTCCATTCCTGATCCCACACAACACCAAAAATTGTTGTGCGGCTGAGAATATACCCGGTAGTGATTGGGACGCATGGAGGTAAAATATACATACCCCCCGGTTTCAGGGTGTTGGGATGATAGAATATGGTTATAAAGGGCGCGCTCATAATAGTCAATGTACTTTCTATCGGGAGATGCCTGAAACAATTTTTCCGACAACCGCATCATATTGTAGGTATTGCAGGTTTCTGGCCCTTGTTCGGAAGAGAGCATGGGTGCAAAATTATCTACTTCATGGAAATGTTCCCTGACACTGTTTCCCCCAATGGTGACCGATCTAGAATTTACCACATTGTCCCAAAAGAACCGGGATGCGTTTACATAAGTTGGGTTGGACTCTAATTCTGCGATTTTCTGAAAGCCAATGATTTTTGGTATTTGAGTGTTGGCATGCATTCCCGTGAGATTATCTTCTTCTTGTGCTAATGGAAAAAGAATTTTATGATGGGACATTTTTTTAGCAAGATCCAAATACTTTTGCTCTCCCGTCATTTCAGCCACATCGGCAAATACCTCATTTAGCCCACCGTGTTCACTGATCAAAATCTCTTGGAAATCCCTTTCTTCATAAGAACTCGTAAGATCCAAAAACCAATCTGTTAGCTCCACAAGCATAGTTTTAGCTTCAGGAACCCCTGCTATCAAATATGCGTCCCGTAACCCCGCATAGATTTTATGGATGTTGTAAAGAGGAACCCACTTGCCATTGAGTGAAAAGGTGCCGGCATCAATATTCCTTTCCCTTAATTCTTCCCAAATTTTTTCCCCACCAGGGACTCCGCCCAAATATCCATTACCATTTTTTTGCTGGGCTATCGCAAGATTACTTATCATATAATCTAACCGCTCTTTAGCTTCCTGATCACCTGTGGCCGCGTAAAGCATGGCCAATGCGGATAAATAATGACCACCCACATGGCCATCTAAGCCAGTATTTTCCCAATTTCCGTAACGGTCGGCTGTCCACTCCACCCCAGCCTCGAGCATATATGGAGACAGTAACCTGTCAGTATCCATTTCCATCAAGTATGAGCGGTTTACTTGCATGGCTTCCAAAAAGGGGGAATCCAAAAGCTTGACCTTGTCCAAACCAAAATACTGTAGTTCAGTCGTTTGGGAAGTTGCTGAAAAAGAATAAAAAAGGATATAAAAGAAAACTATACTGGAATACAAGGTTCTAGGAGAGGGCATTTGATTTGTATTTATGACAATTTGCAAAAGCTTTATTGAATATTGAAACAGTAAACTACAAATTATTTAAGAAAAATGAATGTAAGTTGTACAAAAATCCCACTTGCCTACTTCCGCTGTGCGAATGCCCGCTGGAATGTCTTCAGACTTCGCACTCCTGAGTGGAGAGTCTCCGACTCGGGTTTACATTTCAAATTTCACCGCAAAGTTGGCAAAGAAGCGCAGAGAGGAGTTGGTAAAAAGTGGCAAGTAAAAGGTAAAAAAAAGCTGTTAACATGAACGGTGATGATAAACATTTACACCAAATTCGCTGCATCTATACCCCTAACCTAGGCCGCTTTCTCACATAGCCCCCCCCTTCACTCGGTAGTAGAACAATGATTTTTTCGAATAAAAAACTAATATTAATGCCATTTCATAAATCCCAAACTTGCCCTATATATCCCTTTACCCAAGTCCCGCTTTGAAATCCTTTCGGAACAGGCACGGAGCACACACAAGCCGGCTGTTCTGCGGACCTGATGGAGCCCTGAAGCGGACCTGATCGGGAGGAGGTCGGGAGTATATAGCCCTTTGGGTCGGCGGGTATACGGCCCCATAAAAACGCCGAAGTGGACTCCACCGCATTTTGGATCTTTTAACCTTCACGCAGAAATTTATATGGTGCATCCCTCTGGGACTTATGATGTGGTAGGTGTTTGCTGCCCACCGGTTGTCACCGGCGGTTATTATATCGGCCGCTCCTAGTGGAGCTGTGGGCATACCGTTGTGTGAAGGTCCTCAGACTTCGCACCACTGAGTGCAATGTCTCCGACTCGGGTTAACGTTTCAAATTTCACCGCAAAGTTTGCAAAGAAGCGCAGAGAGGATTAGGTTAAAAGTGGCAAGTAAAAAGTAAATCTGGTAACATGAACGGTGACAAAATTTTTCTCGCCGCTTCGCGATTTCTAACCCCCTAAACCAGGCCGAAGGCCGTATAAACTTCTAAACTACGGCTCCTCCTTAATCCATTAATCAGTCCTTAAGGGAATCTAGCGCAGCTATTCCCTTAAGGACATTAAACCTTTAAACCAACACTCCTCCGCACCTTTTAGCCTTTGGCCCACCCCCTTCGCGCCTTCACTTCTTCGTGGCAAAAATACGAGTACCTTACACTTACTTCACTTCCAACACCCCCAAAGTATACCGCAGGATCACTTCCTGAAAATAATGGGTATAGCGAGCTTGGGCATGGTCAGATTGGGCGGTCACCAGTTGCTGGTTTGCCTGGGCAAGGTCCACAAAATTGCTCACTCCAAGTCGAAACCTTTCCTCGATCACCTGTTGCGCCACCTCTGCGGCTTCAAGCTGTACCTTTGTTGCCTCCTCTCTTTTGATGGCCACTCGGTAATTCTCGAAGGCAAGCTTGGTCTCTTGGGTGAGCCTTCTCTCTATGGCATTCAATTCCAGCGATTGATTGTTGTGCTCCATTTTACTTCTAGCTACCGCCACCCTATTTTCAAAATTGTTGAAAATAGGAATGGTGATATTGATCCCAAAAGTCCGCTGCGGATAAATCCTCATGTATTGATCTCTAAAACTTCGCTCATCTAATGAGGTGAAGAAGGTATTGTAATTAAAAAAACCATTGATCTGGGGATAATAAAAGGACCTCGCTGCGGAAATCATATCTTTTTGCCCGCCCACCAGTAGTTTTTGTGCCCTAAAATCCTGTCTGTTGTTTGTAGCTAGTTCATAAAGCTCATCCAGACCAAGGTCAAGAAACTCGCTCGGCACTGTTTCAAGGTCAAGGGGCAACAATTCCGGAATAGTGTTGGACTCTAGCTGCAAAGTTTCGGCAAATTGCCACATATCCGTTTCCAACTGGATTTCAGCATCCAGCACCACGGTAGTTAGTCTGGCCACTTCGGATTGCTGGTTGTACTGATCGGAAAGCGTCCGAAGACCCGCCTCAACGAAGCCCTCGATTTGGCGAAGCTGTTCCTTTTGGTTCTCCAAGTTTTGAACCGCAATTCTATAGAGTTCCTGATCAAGTAAAATCTGCAGGTATTGCTGTGCAATTTCAAACACCACATCTTGGGAAGCTCTATGTAGGTTAAGACTTCCTGCCTCTTCAAATTGCCGAGTTGCCCGGGTGGTAAAAAGTCTGCGTCCAGAATTGAAAATGGGAAGGTTTGCATTCAAACCTGTGGTGAGCAAGTCATTGGTAACATTGGTAACAACAAGCTGCCCTTCCAGCTGCTGGTATTGCTGGCCCATTTGGCGGAAAAGGTTGTTGTTGATATTCACTCTGGGAAGGTGTCCCATTATCGCAGCTTGTCTTTCCATTTTTAGGACATGCTGTTCATTTTTCCTTATTTGGAAATTCTGATTTTGCTGTAGACCAATCTTAACCGCATCCTGAAAAGAAATGAGCAGGGTGTCTTGGGCCTTTACAGGCAAAACATACCCCAACCAAACAATTAAAAACAATACTGGTAACTTCATATTAAATGCTGACTTGTTGTAAAATTTTGCCATCCATCATCTCAATTAATCGGTGACCATAATCTGCATTCTCACGGGAGTGGGTAGCCTGTACAATCGTGGTTCCTTCCCTGTTTAGCTGCTGAAATACTTCCATGATCTCTTTGGCCTGTGCGGAATGGAGGTTGCCTGTAGGTTCATCGGCCAGCAAAATCTTCGGTTTGCCCGCCACGGCCCTTGCAATCCCCACCAGCTGCTGCTGCCCTCCGGATAACTGCTCGGGAAACAGGTCTTTTTTGGCCACCATATTGAACCTGTCGAGCAGTTCGGCAATAATGGATTTCCGCTCGCTTGAGGAGACATTCCTGTATAAAAGTGGGGTTTCAATGTTTTCGTAAACGGTGAGTTCATCAATGAGGTGATAAGCCTGAAAGATGTAGCCGAATTCGCTTTTGTGAAGAGCAGACCTTTGCCGCTCCTTCATAGTCCCGATTGACTGCCCGTCCAACAGGTACTCCCCCTCATAATCATCATCAAGCAGCCCTATGATATTCAGCAGTGTTGACTTACCCACCCCCGACGGTCCCATCAGGGTAACAAACTCGCCTTGTTCAATAGTCAGGTCAACGTCTTTGAGAATAAATATCCGCTGAAAGCGGGAGTCGATGTATTTGTTGATGTTGTTGAGGTGGATCATGGGATGTTGGATGTATGGATGTCGGATGTCAGATGTTGGATGCCTGCACGCCGTGGCGTGTCGGAAGTTAATGTAGGGTGGTATATTCTACATTCGTGCCATGGGGAAAAAGTGTAATTCCGTGTCTAGGGAGGGATATTTTGATTTTACAGAGGATTTGAATCGTACATTTTTGTTCGCTGGCGGACGAAAGTTATGACGGGGAACAGAGGACCGAACCAACTCTTCGCCGCAAAGCAGACTCGATTAAACTCTCTTAAATCTCCGCAAAACCCTGCCTGCGTAGATTGGATCGTGGTCCCTATTTAGATGCTCCCGTCTTCGAGCGTCTGCATTTACTCACTCTTCAACACCTCTGCCGGATTCCTCTGGGCAACCTTATACCCCTGCATGCCCACTATCGCCAGAGAGGCCAGTAGAACCGCCAAACCTGCGGCCACATAAAGTTCATAAGGCATATTGATCTTGAAGTGAAATTCCTGAAGCCAACTGTTTAAAAGATACCAGGTAAGGATAGCCGCAAGCCCAAAAGCAACCGCCATCAGCCAAACATACTCTTTTGAAAGGCTCATTAAAATCTCCATTGTCCCTGCTCCAAGCACCTTACGTATACTGATCTCCTTTGTCCTCTGCGCAATGGTGAAGGGGATCAAAGCAAACAGCCCTAGAAAACTTATCCCCAATGCCATCAAAGTTGCCATCCCCAACACCTTCATCACCCTGAAATCCGATTGATAAAAGTTGCTGATAGTCTCATCGAAGAACTTGAACTCCCCATCCTCAAGTGGAAAATACTTTTTAAAAACCTGATCAAAATCCTGCTTGGCAGTTCTTCCCACATCACTCATCCTTCAGCGTCTCTGCAGGCCTTTTCACAAACACCGTCACTGTCCTATATCCTATGGTCAGGAAAGAAATCAAAGCCACCACCAAAATAGCCGAAGGATAAATCCAAAGCGGGATCACGGCCCGGTTGGCAAAGCCGGAAAGCCATTGGCTACTGAACCAAAGTCCAAAAATCACAGCCAAAACAGAGGAAATTGCCAAAAGCATAAAGAAATCAGAAGACAAAAGTTTCAGAACATCCTGACCTGAGGCACCAAGCACTTTTCTAATACTGATTTCCCTCGTCCTTCTTAAAGCAACATAGGAAACAAGGCCAAAAAGCCCCATGCAGGCAATCACCACTGCAATGCCCGCAAACAGGCTGAAAATCCTTCCAACTCGCACCTCAGATTGATAAAGGTTTGCGTATTCCTGGTCTACAAATTTATAATTGAAGGGTCTGTCGGGCACAAGCCCCTTACAGGTTTCCTCTAGGCTGGCCAAATGCTCAGCAGGATTTCCCTTCGCCAACCGAACCAAAAGCAAATTGGTCTGGTCCTTATCGATAAAGATCATCAGGGGACCAACCTTGTGGTGCAGACTGTTGAAATAAAAATCACTCACCACTGCCTTGATCCGAGCCGGATTGCCAGCCAGTACCTTTTTGCCAACAGCCTCTTCCGGACTCCAGCCAAGTTCCCTCACCGCTGATTCGTTGAGGATAATAGGCAGCTCTTCCCCGGTCTCAAAAGCTTGACTTCTACTGATGTCCTGCTCTGTAAAATCATTGCCGGCAACAATTCCGGCCCCTATTGTTTTGATGATATCCTCATCTACCGCATATCCGGTGATGCTGATCTCCTTGGTATTGTCAAATCCGGCCTCAATAGCATACCCTCCTTTTATATAAATGGGCATATCTGCGGCTAAAGAGGCCGAACTTGCCACACCTTTTCTGACCAATTCACTTTTCAGGGCAGGAATGGTTTCCATCATTTTATGATGCGTATTGATGGAAATCAGCTGCTGCTTATCATAGCCCAAATTAACCGCCTGCATATAGTCCAGTTGTTGTTTGACGATCATGGTCGCAATCAAAAGGCCGATGGAAATAAAAAATTGGATAACCACAAGGGATTTTCTAAGCCAGGCACCGCCTCCCAATTTGTTTTTTTTGCCCAATGCCTTTAAAGGATCCATTCCCGAAAGGATTACGGCCGGATAAATTCCAGCCAAACAAGCCACCAAGAGCAAAAGCAGAAGAAGAAAACCGATTCCAATAGGGGTAAACAGGAATCCGATTTGCATGGGAACACCGGAAATTTCTTCGAATTTATAACCCAGAATAGCCAAAAGAACCATACTGCATACAAGACCAAATGCAGTCAAGATAAAGGATTCTGAAATAAATTGATTAAAAAGCTGCCTTCGGTCAGCTCCCATCACCTTCCTCAATCCTACCTCCTTATTTCTTTCCGTGGCTTCGGCTGTAGCCAGGTTAACATAATTGATTATACCTATAAAAATCAGCAGGACGGCCACTATTCCGAAAATATAAAGATATTTCATATCCGATCCTGGCTTTACCCCACTCAAACCCTCACCACGCAAATGAATGCCGGTAACAGGCTGGAGGTGCATGGCTGTCTGGAAATTATAATCCCGTTGGGTTTCGCCTAAATATTTTTCTACCAGCTGCTCCATTTTGGTTTTTAAAACAGCCGTTTTTGCCCCTTCGCTTAGTTTGATATAGGAATAGTAATTACTGGGAGACCATTCCGGCTCCCTGCCATGTCGATGGGATTTAAATGATGCCAAAAAATCGAAGTCCAAATGACTGTTGGTGGGAAAATCCTCCATAACTGCCGATACAGTATATTCCCCACTTTCTACTCTCAATGTATGGCCAACGGCCTCTCTGGAATCTCCAAAATATCGGCGGGCGGTAGATTCAGTCAATACCAGCTGGTTGGGCTCAGCCAAGGCCGCCTCCGGGTTTCCTTCCAGCAATTGGAAGTCAAAAACCTTAAAGAAATTTTGGTCTGCATAGGCAAATTTTGATTCCTCCACACTGAGCTCATCCCCTGTGATCAAAACTGTGGAGAAAATGCTGAGATCAAAAACCACCGTCCCCGTTTCAACTTCGGGAATATCCTCCAGAACTGCAGGAACCAAAGCGGAAGGAGAAGTGCTGACCATTTGACCTTCACCTCCTGAGAAAAATTCCTGGTTAAGCTTATATATCCGGTCGTATCCCGTATACATTTTATCATAATTCCATTCATGATGGATATAAAGTGAAATCGCCAAAAAACTCACAATGGCAATGGTCAGGCCCAAGATGTTGATCCCGGCATAAAGCTTCCGCTTACCCAGGTTCCTGATTGAGATGGTGAAATAGTTTTTCCACATATTTGGTCACGTTAATATGTTAATGGACGGAAGACGGAATCCAATCCCGCATCCGGTCTCCCGTCTTCCGTCTTCGGTCTCTACCCCTCCTTAAATGTATCCACCGGATTCACCAGTGCCGCCCTGATCGATTGGCTGCTCACCGTGATGGCCGCCACCAGGAAGGCCACCAGTCCCGCCACCACAAAGATCCACCAACTCACCCCTACCGAATAGGCGAAGTTTTCAAGCCATTGGCTCATCCCATACCAGCCGATCGGGATGGCCAGCAGGAAGCCAATCAAAACAAGCTTCAGGAAATCCCTGCCCAGCAAGGTCACTATATTGGTCACACTGGCTCCCATGACCTTTCGGATGCCGATCTCTTTTGTCCTTTGTTCTGTGGAATAGGCGGCAAGGCCAAACAGTCCCAAAACGGAAATAACAATGGCCAGCCCGGCAAAAAAGCCGAACAGTTGGCCTACTTTTTCCTCTGTTTCATATTGCTCCCAAAACCTGTCTTCAATGAAAAAGGGCGAAAAGGGAAAATCCGACTTCATGGCTATCCATTCGTCCTGAAGAAATGCCATGGCCTCATCCTGACGGTCAGGATGAAGTTTGACCGCCACTTGATTGAAACGGTCCTCTGGCACCATGAAAACCATGGGGCTGATGGGCTGGTGCAGGGATTCAAAATGAAAATCCTCTATCACACCCACCACAAAACCGCGCCGTATACCATAATGGAACTGCTTCTCCACCGCCTCCTCCTGGCTTGACCAACCGATTGCCCTCACAGCAGCTTCATTCAATAGAAAGGCACCAGTTGAATCACTGGCAAGGTTAAAATCCAGATCCCTCCCGGCCACTAAGTTCATTCCGAAGGTATTCAGGAATGAATGGCTCACATGAATATCTGAAATGCGGACATTGATGGGCAAGAGCTCCCCATTCACTTCGGCCTGCGTTCCCTGGGAGTCCAGCAGCCTGCCGGACGGAACTCTGCTCGCTAAGGAAACCTCTGCTATGCCCGGATGCTGCAGCAGCCTTTCCCGCATCATTTCATAATTGCCGGTAAACTCAGCATAAGCCGGCAAGACTACAATCTGCTCCTTATCGAAACCCAAATCTTTATTTTTGATAAAGTTGAGCTGATTTAACACCACCATTACCCCTACAATCATCACAATGGAAATGGCAAACTGCCCCACCACCAAAACAGACCTGAACTTTTCATGGGCTGAGCCGATTTTAAAGGTGCCTTTCAACACCTTCACCGGCTGAAAACCCGAAAGGAAAAGGGAGGGATAACTTCCTGCTAATGCACCGACCAACAGCACGAGCAGAGCCATCCAAAGCAAAAGCTGCGGTTCCTGGAGCAGGTTTAGGCTTAGTTCTTTGGCGGTAAAATTCCCAAATGCCGGCAATGCCACCCACACGATCACCAAAGCAAACAGCAAAGCCAGAATCACCAGGAACATGGACTCACTCATGAATTGCTTGACCAAAAGTGTCTTGTCCGCACCCATCACCTTCCTTAGTCCAACTTCCATTGCCCGCTTGGCAGATCTGGCAGTGGCAAGATTCATGAAATTGATACAAGCGATCAGCAGGATAAACAAGGCAATGGCGGAATAGATGTATACATTTTCAATGCTGCTGTTGGGTTCAATCTCCGAATCCAGATTGGAATGCAGATGGATATCAGTCAGCGGCCATAGATTCAGTTGGGTGGTCTCGGACACAGGCTTATTGCTTTCATTGGGGATATGCCGGTCGATAAAAGCCGGAAATTCACTTTCCAAAGCATGAGGGTCGACACCTTCTGCCAGGAGCAAATAGGTGGAAAAGGAGTTGTTTCCGAAATTCTGCATCATCTGGTCGAGACTGCCATAAAAGGCGATCACGGGATTCATGGTCGCCAAAAACTCCACATTGAAATGTGAATTGGCAGGAATGTCTTCCATCACCCCCCTAACCTGCAGGTCCCAGGAAAACTCACCGACTTTCATCTCAATGGCTTTGCCCATGGCATCTTCGTTGCCGAAATATTTTCTGGCCATGGATTCCGTGATCACCAAGCCGTCAGGATAAGTCAATGCCTGGTTCGGATCTCCTTCCAGCATTTTCCAGGAAAACACTTTGAAAACCTCCGGATCGGCAAAGAAGAAATCTTCCTCCTGAAAAGACTTGCCCTCATGGATCAAAATAGGATTATTGCTCAACAGCCTGACCGCCTCTTCTACCCTGTCCCCAAAGTCTGATTTGATCAAAGGGGCAAAAGGCGGCGCCGCATGTCCCAAATGTAAACTTATCTGACCGTCAGGGTTGACCCATTGTCTGGAGACCCTGTAAATCCTCTCTGCCTTTTCGTGATAGCGATCATAGCTGAGCTCGTGCTTCACAAAAAGAAAAATCAATATACTCGCCGCCATCCCCACCGCCAGACCAAGCACGTTGATCATCATGTAGGTGGGATTGCGTCGGAGATTTCGGAGGAAAATTTTGAAATAGTTGCTGAACATGGTTTTGTTTGTTTTGATGTCGGATGTCGGATGACCGATGTTTGGTGTCCGTGTTAAAATTTGGGACGGAAGACCGAAGACGGGAGACCGAATCTAGTTTCCGTCTTCCGTCTTCGGTCTTCCGTCTTCATTCAGATTTCAATGAATTCACCGGGTTTGCCAAGGCAGCTTTGAGGGCCTGAAAACTAATGGTTCCATAAGCAATCAACACTGCCAGTAAGCCTGAGATCAGAAATACCCATATGGACAATTCTATTTTATAAGCGAAATTTTCCAGCCATCTACTGGCTGCATAATAACCTAGAGGGGCTGCGATGACAATGGCAAAACCCACCAAGACCAAAAACTCCTTGGATACCAATGCAGTGATACTCCAAGTGCTGGCTCCCAACACTTTTCTGATACCGATTTCCTTTGTCCTTTGCTCTGCGGTGAATGCGGCCAAGCCAAATAAACCTATACAGGAAATGATAATGGCAATAGAGGTAAAGTAGAGGATAATCGTTGCTGTTCTTTGTTCTTTTTCGTAGTTGCGCTGAAAATCCAGGTCAACAAAGGAATAGGCAAAAGGTGTGGCGGCATTGATGTTTTTCCAGGAGCTTTCTGCAAAATCCAATACGTCTTTCACTTGATTTGTCTGGATTTTGGCAATAAGGTAAGGAGGCTTCGAAGTTCGGACCAGAGCAAATGGCTTTATGCCCTTATGGAGGCTTTCAAAATGATAATCTTTCATCACACCCACTACCTCATACTCACTGCGCGTATCCTGCCACTCCATGATGAGCCTCTTGCCCAGAGCCTCCTCCGGTCCTGCGAAACCCAGGGATTTTACTGCCTTTTCATTAAGGATAATGGCAAGCTCCTCATTGGTAAAATCATCCGTATAGCTCCGACCCGCAATCAGTTCCAGCCCAAGCGTTTCTATATAGTCATTGGCCACCCGGCCAATATGGACTTGGCGCATCTCGTCAGAATTGGTACCCTCTGCATAAAGCAACCAGTCCTGTAGAACCTCCAGCCCCGGATAAACCGAGCCTCCGGACACCAATTTTACCCCCTGATGGTTTTCAAGACTGTTTTTGAGGGTAGAAAAGTTTTCAATGGACTCACTGCTTTGAAGAGAAAGGACAAGCTGTTGCTCTTTGTCAAACCCCAGTGGCGTGCTTTCCAGGAAATTCATCTGGCTGCGGATGACCAATACCATGGCAATCAATGCCACAGATATGACAAACTGGAAAACCACCAGCCCTTTTCTAATATTGGCTGCGGAGTATCCGCCACCACGGCCACCCTTGAAAATAGCCACCGGCTTGAACCCGGAAAGATAAAAGGCAGGATAAAGCCCGGCGATAAGTCCGGTAGCAACGGTTAAAATAGAAATGGTGAGTAGAACCCATGGGTCCTGAAAAACCTGCAAGGATTTGCCTGCAAAATCATTGAATACAGGAAGCAAAACCAGCAAGATTACAATGGCCAATGCCAAGGACACAAAACTCATCAACAGGGATTCCCCTAAAAACTGACGGACCAGCTGTACTTTTTCCGCTCCGATCACCTTCCTCACACCAACTTCCTTGGCACGTTTTTCGGATTTGGCAGTGGAAAGGTTCATGAAATTAATGCAGGCTATCAACAGGATAAACAATCCTATGGAGCCGAATACATACAGATACATGATATTACCATTGTTCCCAATTTCAAAACCCAAATCAGAGGTAAGGTATATATCGGATACCGGCTGCAGAAAAATGCTCATTGTCATGCCCCTGGCATCAGCGTCTGCCTGAATTTGCCTTTTATAATACTCCCTTAATTTTTCTTCCAGCATCATCTGATCAGTTCCTGGCTGGGCTTTTAGATAGGTATAAAACATGTTGTTGCTGGACCAAGAAGTCTCCTGCGCCACATATTCGCCGATATCTGTATTGGCCATGGAAAGGAAAAACCGGGCATCCACATGCGAACGCAATCCTGAATCCTCAAAAACCCCGTCCACCCTATAGTCAAAATCCCCTTCCGGAAGTCCTACCTTGAGGATTTCCCCTACCGGACTTTTATTTCCAAAAATTTTGGTGGCAAGGGAAGCCGATAACACCATGGTATTGGGACGGTTCAAGGCCCGATGTGGATCCCCTTCCACAAATTCGTAAGTCAAAACATCAAAAAATGTCGAATCTACATAATACCCATTGATTTCCTGATAGGTATTTTCAACCCCGTTATCCTGGTAAGTGAGAAACATGGATTCCAGCATGGGATAAGGAAATAGTCTGGCTGATTGGACAACATCGGGGAACTCCTCCCTGAAAGCCTCGGCCATGGGAGCTGGAGTAGGCGCCCCACGCATGTCGTTAAACTGGATTGCCACCCTATACAGGTCCTCTTTGTTCAGGTGGTGCTTATCATAGCTTGCCTCATCCCAGATATAGAGCATCATCAGAATGCAGGTGGCCAGCCCCACCCCCAGACCGATCACATTGATGGAAGTGACGGTCTTGTTTTTCCAGAAGCTTCGGAAAGTTGTTTTTATTATATTTTTCAACATTGCGTGACTATTTTTCAAATAGAATAATATGATTCTATCATTATGCCATTCAAAAACTGCTTAAAAACACCCTTCCACAGCCATCCCCTCTTTTTCTGATAATCATATCCGAACATCAACGTCCGAATACGTGCGATTTTACTCTGTTTTTAAGGAGTTGACAGGGTTCATCTTCGTGGCTTTCCAAGACTGTAAGGTCACCGTGAGGTAAGCCATCCCCATGATAAGCAAAGCTGCGAGGGGCATAAACCACCAGGCAAAGGAGATCGCATGTGCGTAATCCGATAGGAAGTCTACTGCAAACCAATAGGCCAGCAGACAGCCTACCACAATACTCAAAGACACCACCATCACAAACTCCCGGTTGATTACATGGAGAATAGAAAAAGTGCTGGCCCCGTGAACTTTGCGAATGCCAATCTCCTTTGTTTTCTGCTCAGCCACATGTGCCGAAAGCCCCAACAATCCTAGGCAAGAAATCAAAATTGTCAGGATACTGAAATACTTGCTCAGATCCCTTAACCTCAAATCATCCTGATACATTCTCGCATAATTAGCATCCATAAAATGGGCTTCAAAGATGAATGCCGGCTCCATGCTTTGAGTCAATTCCTGCATATATGCGGTGACGGTGGCCGCCTTTTCCGCATCAAAACGTACTAAACCTATATGGGAATACTTGGGAGTAAGCAAGATAATTGCTGGCTCCATGGCCTGATGAAAACTCTGAAAGTAGAAATCTTCGACCACCCCGATCACTTCTCTCTCTTCAGTATCCCAAAGCACCAGTTTTTCCACTCGGTCCTTATCGCCTCGCATCAGATCAAAAGCTTTCTTATTTAAGATCACCCCACCCAGACTATCTGAGCCATACCCACGGTCAAATGGCCGTCCATCCAAGAAGCTCATCCCCATGGTTTGGAAAAAATCATAATCGGTGTGAAACATTTCAAATAATGCCCCGGCATCAGGATCTTTTCCTTCCCAGGAAATATTTCCTGTATTGGAATTCCTGCCGCTGAAAGAATGAGAACCACGGCTTACCAGCTGGATGTCTGGATGCTTCTCCAACTCATGTTTGAGGGTTTCAAATTCACTGTGCAGCTTTCCGTTGAGCTCAAACATCAGCAGTTGATCCTTGTCAAAACCCAAGTTTTGGTTTAAAGCATACTGTATCTGCTGGTTGACTACGATGGTAGAAATGATAAGGGCCGTGGCCAAAATGAACTGGAAAAACACCAAGCCTTTTCGGGCCAGCACGGCATACCGATCCTGGTTGTGTTGCTTGCGAAAGATATGGGCAACTTTGGTGGCTGATAAATAAAAGGCAGGATAGGATCCCGCTATTAAGCCGGTGAAAAGGATTATGGATATAAAACCAACCCAAAACCACAACTGTCCGTAGGGAACAACCAATTGCTTGCTGGCCAATTCATTGAATACCGGCAAGCTTAGCTCTACCATCAGAAGGGCCAAAAGGCTACTGAAAAATGTAATCAGCAGTGACTCACTCAAAAACTGATAAATCAAGGCAGACTTTTCAGCACCCACCACTTTTCGCACACCAACTTCCTTGGCTCTTTTTTGGGATTTGGCCGTGGAGAGGTTCATGAAATTTATACAGGCAATCAACAGAACAAACAGTCCAATGATCGCAAACAGCCTCACGTGCCCTATCCTGCCCCCTACTTGCTGCCCATCCTCAAATCTGCTGTGCAGGTAAATTTCTTTAAAGGGATAGGCAAACATGCTAATATTGGTTTCCGGATGGTATTCCTTCAAAAAGTCCTTCAGTTTTGCTGAAAAAGCTTTACCATCTGTACCTGGGAATAATTTTAACAGTGCTTGGGGGCCATTGTTATTCCACTGGTTCATCCACTCGTTTTCGGCCAGCATCACTTCATAAGGAAGAAGTATTTCAAACTTCATCTGACTCTGCGAGGGTACATCCGCCAAAACGGCTTGGATAAGGTAATCCCGGTAGTTGTCGATTTTTATGGATTCGCCCACTACATCACTTCGCCCAAATAGTTTGAGTGCCGCGGTTTTAGTAATCACCGCATTTTCCTTGCTTTCCAACAAGCCTTGGGCAGTACCGTGCAGAACTTCAAAATCTAGGATTTTCAACAAGTCCGGCTCTACATGCTTGCCATCCAACTTCACCCTGTCTTCCTCGTGGCTGGCAATCATGGGCATGTTCCAGCTATAATTGGAAGCGTAGGCCACCTCCGGAAATTTGGCCTTCAGTTCTGGAGCCAATATGCCCGGGGTAGACGAGGTGGTGAAAATTTCAGTGCCATAGCGCTGATGCTCCATGATTTGGTAGATATCCTCTTTTTGAGAAAAGTGCTGGTTGATAGACAGCTCATCCACCACCCAGAGCCCAATAAGCAACGCAACCCATAGGCCCAATGCCAGGCCAAAAAGATTGATGAAAAAGGTCAGCTTATGCTTGGCAAAGCCCCTTACTGCGATTTTGATGTAGTTTTTGTACATGATAAAAAGACAGAAGACCGAAGACGGAAGACCGAAGAGGGGATTCGTTTCCGTCTCCCGTCTTCCGTCTTCCAGCTCCGTTATACGTGAAACTGCTCCTTAATATTCTCGGTCACCACCTTGCCATCAAACAGGTTGATGATGCGGTGGGCGTAGTTGGCGTCGTGGGGGGAGTGGGTCACCATTACGATGGTGGTTCCCTCGTTATTAAGTTCTTCCAAGAGCCTCATCACTTCTTCGCCGTTGGTGGAATCCAGGTTACCTGTAGGCTCATCGGCAAGGATCACGGAAGGCCTTGCCACAATAGCTCTGGCAATAGCCACTCTTTGTTGCTGACCACCGGAAAGCTGTTGCGGGAAATGGTCTTTTCTGTGCATGATGTTCATGCGCGTGAGCACTTCTTCCACCCTTTTTTTGCGCTCATCGCCTGGGATTTTGAGGTAAAGCAAGGGCAGTTCGACGTTTTCATAGCAGGTAAGCTCATCGATAAGGTTGAAGCTTTGGAACACGAAGCCTATATTGCCTTTTCTCAGCTGGGAGCGCTGCCTTTCTGAGAATTTGGCCACTTCTTTGTCCAGAAAATAATACTGCCCTGCGTCTGGATTGTCCAGCAGGCCAAGGATATTGAGCAAAGTGGATTTCCCACAGCCCGATGGCCCCATAATGGCCACAAATTCCCCCTTCTTGATTTCGACCTGGATATCATCCAGCGCAGTAGTCTCCACTTCCTCCGTGGTGTAGAGCTTTTTGAGATTGACGGTTTTGATGATGTTTTGCATATTTTCGATTTTTTTTGATTTATATGTTGACCGAAGACGGAAGACGGGAGACAGAAACTGGCCTTGTCAGGTATTCATCCACATGCCGGGAACAACCCTAATAGCTGAAGCTTAAATATTCACCGTTTATTTCATATTATTTTTAAAAGCTACCATCATGTTCATTAAGTTATAGGCTTCTCCATAATTTGAAGCAAATTCATCATCACTGATATAATTTCTTCTTTTTGCTTTGTAGAGGCAAGTCACCGTTTCTGCTAAAGAGCGGATCCCATACCCCATGAATCTACTTTGCTCAGCATTGGATTGGCCAATAGCCCCTTCAGAAATATTCAAGGCTACTGAATCACCAGCTTTTCTTATTTGGAGTGAAAGATTAAACATTTCATATTTCGGGAATTTCCCTGCTAATGCGTCGATTCGTTCCCCAAAATCCATGGCTCTTTGCCATATCAAAAGTTTTTTAAATTTGAATTTCATAGTAAAAAGTTTTTGGTTAAAAACTCAAATTATCTAAGAAATCCGCTCCAATCAATAATCCCTTAGTAATTAAACGTTTAATTCCTCCACTCACTTTCAAAGTCTCTTCTTCTCCTTCCATCCTGCCAAATTTAACCTCATGGCACGGTAAAAGAGATTTCGGCAGCCTTCAATCTATTCGGTCTCCCGTCTCCCGTCTTCCTACTTTTACTTCAAGTTTAAAACCTCGTTCCTCCCAAAATTCTCGTAGCCCGACACGATCACGCGGTCACCGGGGGTAAGGCCGTCGAGGACTTCGTAATACTCTGGGTTTTTGCGGCCTAGGCGGATGCTTCTTCTCTCTGCCTTGCCGGATTTTTCGTTTACCACAAACACCCAGTTGCCGCCGGTATCCTTATAGAATCCTCCGGTTGGCAATAGTACCGTTTTTTCACTTTCGCCCAGCTCCAGCCTGATTCGGACTGTTTGTCCCCTTCTAATACCCGTGGGCACCTCATCGGGGAAAACCATATCAACCTCAAATCTGCCCCCGCTTACATTCGGGTAGATTTTGCTGATCTCCAGCTCATAGCTATTTCCTGAAAAAGTGAAAGTCCCTTTCAATCCTATACCTACTCTTGGCAGATAAAGCTCATCAATGGGAACCCTTACCTTAAATTTATCCAAAATATCAATCTGACCATATCGCTGACCAGCACTGATCGACTGACCCACTTCAATTTGCTCTGTGGAAAGCTGCCCGGCAATGGGCGCCCTCACCACCAAATTATCCAAAATATGGCCCACCCCGCTAAGGGATTGCTGCATCCTGGACTCTGAATCCCGCAGCTGCCGCTTTTGAATGTCCCGCGCCAAGGAATCGTTGCGGTAAGATTCATAAGTTAGCCTTTTTCGCTTCACATTATAATCGTATTGCTCCCTCACCTCTTCAAGCTCCCTGTCGGAAATCAGCTTTTTCTCGTGAAGTTCCAGAAACCGCTCATACTGGGGTTTTAGCAGGTTTATCTGATAATCGATTTCTGCCAAAGCCGCCTGCTGGTTCAGGTCATTTTGATCCAACATCAACCTAGTCTGACGAAGGTTGTTGATCTGGAAATAGAGGTCGGTTTCCCGCTGCATCACGTCCAACTGAAGGTTTGAGTTGGTCAAAATGAGAATGGTATCGCCCACTTCTACCATCGCCCCGGATTCGCGGACTATACGTTGGATATTTCCGCGCTCTATGGCGTCCAGATAGAAAATCTCGGCAGGCTCTATGATTCCACTCACGGGAATATAATCGGTGAATTCACCATCCCTTACAGTTGCCACGCTGATTCTTTCTCTATCTACATTCATCGAAGCCCTGGAGTCTGCTATTACCAATTGGTATAATACAAAGCTTATCAGGAGAACACCAAGCGCTATTAAGGCAATTAATTTTGGTGTCCAGGTCTTCTTTACTAATTTTCTATCCATTTATCGTAGTATCTTCTGTAACTCCTTCTTACTTTTCACCTGGGTCTAGTCCATAGTTAGATTGAGGTGAGCCTCCTGTCACAAGTCAGGTCTTCTGGTTTTACCGTCTTCCCGTCTCCCATCTCAAAAGCCAATTTATATGCCATGCGGAAAAACGCCATTTAGACGCCATTTTGCCCATATCAGCCAAATGACTAAGTGGAATTTCGAACAGAATTGTCCGCCTGCGACCAAAATTGTAAATTAGTGGACAAACAATCGTTTCATGTAATTTGGGGTTTGAAAAAATTAACTCATCCCCAGCAGTCCTAAAAGCAGATTTTACCTCAAACCTGTAATTGCCACACCATCAGGAACAGGTTTTGGCTAATATAATTTATCCCAATATACTCGAGCATCCAATATCAGATATCGAGCATCCAAAAATTTTGATTATTTTCCATACATGAAAGAGCAAAAACCCGGTAAAATCCTGATTGTAGATGATAATGAGGACCTTTTAAAAGCTGCCAAGATATTTCTAAAACGAAATTTCGGGCAGGTGGATACCGAAACCAATCCAGATTTATTACCGATATTGATCGTTAACGAACAGTATGATGTGATCATGCTGGACATGAATTTTACCAAGGATGTCAGCAGCGGGCAGGAGGGTTTTTATTGGCTCGACAGGATTTTGGAATTGGATTCTTCAGCCGTAGTGGTGATGATCACTGCCTACGGGGATGTAAATACGGCCGTGCGGGCCATCAAGGAAGGAGCCACCGATTTTGTGCTCAAGCCATGGGAAAATGAAAAACTGCTGGCCACCATCAATTCTGCCTTGAAACTTCGACAAACCAAATTGGAAGTACATGACTTGAAAAATAGGCAACAGCAGCTCTATCAAGATATGGACAGCAAGTTTAAGGACATTATCGGGCAGAGTGAATCCATGCAGAAAGTTTTTGAAACGATAGAAAGAGTGGCCGTCACGGATGCCAATGTCCTCATTCTTGGAGAAAACGGTACGGGAAAGGAATTGATTGCCCGCGCCATCCACCGGAATTCCAAAAGATACCGAGAAGCCTTTGTAGGGGTTGATTTGGGCTCCATCACGACCACTCTTTTTGAAAGCGAATTGTTTGGACATAAAAAAGGCTCATTCACAGATGCGAAAGAGGACCGTGCAGGAAGGTTTGAGCAAGCTAACAAAGGGACACTTTTTTTGGATGAAATCGGGAACCTGCCTTTGCCGCTGCAGGCAAAATTGCTGGCGGCTCTCCAAAATAGGGAAGTTACCCGTGTGGGGGCCAACAAAGCTGTGCCTGTAAACATCCGACTTATTTCCGCGACCAATATGCCCATCCATTCCATGGTGTATGAAAACACCTTCCGGCAGGATTTGCTCTACCGGATCAATACGATTGAAATCACCTTGCCTCCCTTGCGGGAGAGGCTGGAGGATATCCCACTTTTGGCAAATCATTTTATCAGCATTTATTCCCAAAAATATAACAAAGAGATACGAAAGGCGGGGGAGGCATTGGTCAAAAGGATGCAGAAATACCACTGGCCGGGTAACATCAGGGAATTGCAGCACAGCATCGAAAGGGCAGTAATCATGACCAACCATAGTGTATTGCAGCCCGAGGATTTGTTTTTCCAGAAAACCCTGACTCCGGAAAAACAGGAGGAAATGGTGAGTTTGGACCATCTCAATATTGAGGATGTGGAGAAAATCCTGATCCGCAAAGCTCTTCAAAAACACAACGGTCACATTACCCGAGCTGCTGAGGAACTTGGACTGACCCGATCATCACTATACAGAAGACTTGAACGTTATGGGCTTTAAATCCTTTGCCCTAGGCATCCTGTTTAGGGTGGCCATTTTGGTTGCCCTGATCTTTTTGGGCACCACTATTTTTCTGAGGGACCACTCCTACCTCATGGGTGCGGTATTTTTGCTGGCCATTGGCTTGCAGACCTACAACCTGATCAGGTTTGGCAACACCACGAACAGAAAGATCACCAAATTTCTGGAATCCATCCGGTTTGCAGATTTTTCCTCTTCATTTACCAAGGACAGCAATTTGGGACCTTCTTTCCGTGAAATGAACATGTCGTTCAACGAAGTAATTGAGGCGTTTCGGAAAACCAGGGCAGAAAAGGAAGAGCAAATGCTTTTCTTGCAGATCATGATCCAGCATATCAATACCGGTATAATTTCATTTGACCATAGTGGGAGAATAGGTGTAATAAATGGAACAGCCAAACAGTTACTCCAAATCCCCCAATTTAAAGACATCAATGATTTGGGAAAGCTATCCAAGGAGCTGCTGGTGAAAATCCTCCATTTGAGGCCTGGAGGCTCATTTTCAATAAAAATCAATCCAGAACTCCACCTCAACATCCAATCTGCAGCCTTCAAAATGGGAGGCAACAGCTGGACCTTGCTTTCTTTTCAAAACATCAAAACCGAGCTGCAGAAAAATGAATTGCAGGCTTGGCAGAACCTCACCAAGGTTTTGCGACATGAAATCATGAATTCTATGACTCCCATTGCAAGCCTTGCCAACTCGTTAGGGATTATCTTGGAGGAAGATGTGAGTGAGGAACAGGGTGGATTTGTGATAGAAAAGGACAGCTATAGTGATCTGATGGATGGCTTGAATACGATAGAAAAAAGGAGTGCCGGCCTCATCCACTTTGTCAATGCTTATCGGGATTACACCAATATTCCCCAGCCAGAATTGAAAAACTTTTCAGTCAAAGCCCTTTTTGACAATATAGGGGTGCTGCTTAAGGAGGACCTCGCCCACGTGGGAATTTGCTTGAACTGCGAAATCCAGCCTCAGGATTTACAACTCACTGCCGACCCAGAACTCATCCAGATGATTTTGATCAACCTGATAAAAAACGCCAAAGAGGCTTTGGGTAAAAGTGAGCATAAAGAGATCATAGTTAGGGCAGGCCTCACCAGCCACTCCTACCCTTTCATCCAGGTGATCGATTATGGAGAAGGCATCGTGCCAGAGGCGGTGGAAAGGATTTTTGTTCCTTTTTATACCACCAAGAAAACAGGCAGCGGAATAGGTCTTTCTATATCTAGGCAAATCATGAATCTCCACAAAGGCAGCTTACAGGTACAGTCTGTACCAAACGAGAAGACTATATTTACACTCAACTTTGGATAAAATAATAGGGGAAATCAATCCCCTATTACTTTTTGACAATCAGCTATTTCGCCTCTCCGTTGCTGTTAAAAATGTCACGATGGAGTTTCCACTCCCCATTCTCTTTTTTCCAGATGACAATGTACTTCACTTGGTCTATAAGTTGATTGTTTTCATCAAACAGCTTGGCATTACTGACTTCAATGGCAGTGTCACCATGCCGCTCAACTTCTTCTAAATTCATCTCAATAGACTTTATTCCCGTATTCATTGCACCCTTCCAAAATTCACTGATGGCATTTCTACCCTTTGCAGTCATACCGTTTTGGGGCAAAACCTGCCCTTCCTCGGTATAAAGATTGCCAATACCTTGCGCATCACCTTTCCTGAAAGTTTCCATGAAAAGCTCATTTCGATTGAGAATCACATCATTGATGTTTTCATCGGTTAGGATAGTGGACATTTCAAGTTGATTTATAGGTTGGAGATAAAACTGTCATTATAAAATTAAGAAAAATAAACGGATAGAAACACTCTTAAAATCCTTATTATCAGTTATTTATAAATAAAACAAAAAGGTTACATCTAATTATCCGCCACCGTAAATCTTAGCTTCTCAATAAACCCTATTATGTTTCCAGCCGTTAACCGATTGAGACAAAAGCATAGATTATGAAGTATCGAATAAGCATTTTCTTTTTAGGGTTAACCTTATTGCTTTCGAGTTTAACTGGCATTGCCGATCGGGGCAAGTTCGTCATTGAGGTAAGCGATCTTAAAAGCAGCAAGGGCTCACTTAGAGTGATACTTTATGAAAAGGACGGCTGGCTGACCGAAGAAAACGTTAAAGGCAGATTTGACGCTCCCGTGCGCAATGGCCAGGCCACTGTGGAGACCAGGTCACTTCCGTATGGAGAATATGCCATGTTTGTCTACCATGATGAAAACGACAATGATGAGGTGGATTTCAACCTTTTTAAAATGCCGAAAGAAGGCATAGGTTTTTCAAATAATCCCAAAATAGGATTGAGCAAACCCAAATTTGAGGAAACTGTAGTGAAATTGCGTGAGAATCGAAAAAGGATTGAAGTGAGACTGAAATACTTTTGACCCCCAATTACTCTTCTTTTTTTGTTCAACATATATCTCATTTGGTTAAATTTATTTAAAGAATAACTCTCAGCATTTTCAAAACAGAATTCTTGTCTAGAAAACGGCTGAACAACTTTTTGAACTCTAATGGATTGGAGTCAACCTATACTAACCGTTTAGCCTTTGTTGATTAACATGTTTTAAACTATAAACACCCTTCCCTTATTGCTATTCCATAAATAAAATGTACATTAGCAACAATTGAGAATTAAAGCCCTTATTGACTGATTATCAATAAATTGAATCAACGTTTTTCGTATACCAACAACCTATAATTGGTTAGGAAAGCTCGCAAAATTTCGTGTATGAACACCTGTAAATTATGTGGCTTGAATAAGGTCACACCACTTATAATTCCCCATGACAAAAGAATATATAATTACTGTCCCGACTGCTACCTAATATTTGTGGATTCCACTTTTCATATCGATCTACAACAGGAAAAAAGGCTGATTTTACGACGCAATAACAGTATAGGCAATGCCGAATATGTTCATTATATCAGCCAAATCATTCAACTTATCCGACCTTTCATCTACCAAGGACAAATTGGATTAGATTACGGTTGTGGACCAACACCTACGCTAAACCATTTACTGAAAAAAGAGAACATCACCTGTTTCAATAATGACTATAATTTCGGTTTTAATCATCCATTTAAGAAATATGATTTTATTATGGCGATTGAGTGTTTGGAGAAATTTAAGGATCCCAATAATGAAATTGACAAGTTACTAGACCTCCTAAAACCAGGTGGGATCTTTGGCATGATGACCGAAGTATACCCCACCAAGGATAATTTTAAATATTGGAACAAAAAGCTAGACCCCTCCCATGTGAGCTTTTATCACCAGAAGACTCTCGATTATCTGATAGCAAACAAAAAGTTAACCCTTCTCAAATCAGATTCCAAAAGGATTTTCATTTTCGAAAAGCAATAAATTTATGTCCCTTATTTCGAAGCATTAAAGGAAATGGCCTTAAATGTAGCCAAACTATTGAACCCTGCATTTGTTGTATAAAATACCTGTAACCATATGGGTATTTATTATATTTGTACTTTACGCATAAAACTAGCTACATGGAATATACTACCAAAAAAGTAACGTTAAATGACGTTCACGAAAAACTTGGCGCCAAGATGGTGCCTTTCGCCGGTTACAACATGCCCGTTCGTTATTCTTCCGATCTTGAGGAGCATAGGACCGTAAGGGAATCCGTCGGCATTTTTGATGTGTCCCACATGGGGGAGTTTTTGGTAAAAGGTCCTAAAGCCCTTGACCTTATCCAGTATGTTTGTTCTAACGACGCGAGTAAATTGGCAATTGGTCAGGCTCAATATTCTTGTTTTCCAAATGAAAAAGGCGGAATCGTAGACGATCTAATTGTCTACAAAATGGCCGAAGAAGAATACATGCTTGTGGTCAACGCTTCCAATATCGATAAAGACTGGATGTGGGTGAAAAAACATAACAAACAGTTTGAAGCTGAGCTTGAGAACATATCTGACAACATTTCCCTTTTTGCAGTTCAGGGACCAGATGCCGCTGATGCCCTTCAACCCTTGACGAAGCAGAAACTTGACGACATCAAGTTTTACCATTTTGCAGTTGCTGAATTTGCCGGGGTACCCGATGTAATTATCTCTGGAACTGGCTATACCGGCGCGGGTGGGTTTGAGATTTATGTCAAAAATGAGCATGCCGAAAAGGTATGGAATGCCATCATGGAATCAGGCAAGGAATATGGCATCAAGCCTATCGGTCTGGGTGCAAGAGATACCTTGAGGCTTGAAATGGGCTATTGCCTTTACGGCAACGATATAGATGAGACTACTTCTCCTTTAGAGGCAGGCCTAGGCTGGATCACCAAATTCACCAAGGATTTCATCAATAGCGAAAACCTCAAAAAACAGAAAGAAGAAGGTATTACACGAAAACTGGTGGGCTTCATCATGCATGAAAAAGGCATTCCAAGAGCTGGCTACACCATTGTCAACACTGAAGGTGAACCAATAGGGAAAGTAACTTCTGGAACCCTTTCTCCTTCTATGGGACTTGGAATTGGTCTTGGATATGTCAAGAAGGAATTTGCAGATCCTGGCGAGTATATCGGTATACAGGTACGAAACAAAAACCTGGAGGCCACCATAGAAAAGCTTCCCCTCTACAAAAAATAATTAATTTTAATAGCTTCCAACAACTTGGAAGCTATTTTTGCATGATGAGAAATATAGAAGTATGCCTGACCCCGGAGTTGATCCATCTTTACGACCTTCAGGGAAAGATTGTAATTATTGTGGACATTTTCAGGGCTACCTCCACCATGGTTACCGCACTGGCCAATAAAGTAGACAGTGTTACACCGGTCGAAAACCTTGAAGTCTGCCGTCAAATGGCTAATGAGGGATATGTGATAGCAGGAGAAAGAAACGGAAAAACAGCTGAAGGCTTTGCATTGGGCAATTCACCTTTGAGCTATTTGGATAATGGCTTTTTGGATAAAAAGATAGCCATGACCACCACCAACGGCACACTTGCCATAGAGAAATCAAAAAGCGGTTCGTCTGAGATCCTCATTGGTGCTTTTTTGAACCTTCATGCTACTGCATCCTATTTGAAATCCAAAAAAGAGGACATCTTGATTTTGTGCGCAGGATGGAAAGGCAAGTTCAACTTGGAGGATTCACTCTATGCCGGGGCCCTTATTGACGCCTTGTCGGAGGACCTGGCCTATGATTGTGATGGAGCCTTGGCTACAAGAGCCCTTTATCAAGCTAATAAAAATAACATCTCAGGATTTTTGGCTCAGGCCTCGCACGCCAAGCGTCTGCAGAACCATAATATTGAAGCTGACATTGATTTTTGCCTGACCTTCGATAAATATGATCTGGTGGGCAAATTAGTAGATGGTAAGCTGGTTGTTTGGAACTGGAAAACTGTAGGGTCCAGATCATAAAAAAAGCCTTCCCAGAATATTAAATCAAGGAAGGCTTAGCATATAGAAAAGCCTGGCAATAATTAATATTGCCAGGCTTTCATTTTTATTTCAGAGTGTGAACTTTGGTTTGGCCATTAGTGGTAATGGTAATCTCATGGTTACACTGCCCATTGCCATAGTTTATCAAATACTCCCTATCACCTACGGTAAGAGTGGTCAGTCCAGAAGTTGGGTAAAGGATACCTTGCTGGGCACACTTTCTATTAAGTTGTAATCCCTCTGTGATCAGGAGAGTATACGGTTCCCCCTCTTTGGTCAAACCGCTCGCCTGGCCTAATACAGTGGTATTAAAATCCTGATTATTGGAAATAACAAGGCTAACCACCTGATCGGCATCACGGGTGACGAATTTTCCATCAGGCCAAGTCACTTTTCCGCCAATTAGCTCGCTGAGGATATCTACCTGACCTTCTTCAAAAATCATCGTTTGCTCATTGCGGCCCTCAACTTTCAACCCGTTCACTTCGTAATCGTGAAAAATAATGTTTGAATAGATTTCAAAACCCATATCATCATCCTCCAGCTTAAATTCTCCGCCTTTGTATTCTATTTCAATCTTCCCTTTACGGACATTCCCTTGTCCATCATCACAGCCATCCCCAAAGTCAATCCAGATGCTGCCCACGGGGCTAAAGCTGTCTGAATTATCCAAATCCCAGGTGATTTTTGCACAATTGAGGCGAGCATCATCCATGTCTTCAGCAGCTATACGCATATTGGCACCGCCCGTCTGACGGCCCTGGGCATCCAATGCCTGTCCCATGTCCATGGCATCACTGAAGTAAGCAGCGATTTCGGACTCGATATTGATATCTACTACTTCTTCCTCAGATGCACGCTCAAAAGAATCATCGCTGGTACAGGCCACCCAAACAAAGGCAGCTGCCAACATCATCAGAGAAGCAATTAGGTTTAACTTTTTCATAAAAATCTATTTTGGTGTTGAACAATTAGGAATGAAATTACCATAAATTTTATAAAACCAAAAAAGACAACTGATTACAAGGGATTTAGGAAATATTAAAAAATTAAATTGTGGGGACTAAGACCTTTTATCACTATACTAAATGTACTGATTAAAATTTTATTACTGATAATCAGCATGTTATAAAAAAAATAATCAAACCATATACTAAACACCGATTAGGCCCTAATCTTTTCGTAATTCCTCAACTTTTAGTAGTATTGCATTGAATAAAGACTCCCATGAGAAAAATCATTTACGCCCTCCCTCTATTTCTTTTGCTAAGCTGTTCAGGATATTTCAGAGTAGTAGCTGATATGGGCATGACAGAAGCCGAATTCAGAAGAAAGAACCATGCTATAGAAGTGGTGAAGATGTATGAAAACAGGAAGGTTTACAGAGTTGTGCCCGTAGGCAACTCAGTCAAATATGTTTACTTTGAAAATGGTTTACTCTACCGCATGGACGAAGGCCAGATGTTTTACCCCGTTTGGCAGCCATTTTATCCAGGAGAGATGGGGTTACAGTGATGAAAAGGTTTAAATCACACCCCTGAATAAGCTTTAAACCCGCCATCTACAGACACCACCGTCCCTGTTACAAATTTAGAAGCATCGCTACTAAGCCAATGGAAAGCGCCATGCAAATCATCAGGCTCACCAAATCTTGCCATAGGAGTGTGGGCCAAAATTTGTTCGCCTCTCGGAGAAAGCTCCTTTTCATTGATTGTCAATAGATTTCTATTCTGTTCGGTTAGAAAAAAACCTGGAGCCACCGCATTAACCCTCAAATGAGCGCCATATTTCTGGGCCAGCTCCACAGCTAGCCATTTGGTGAGATTTTCTATTCCCGCTTTTGCAGCAGCATATCCTAAAACCCGGGTTAGTGGTCTGTCTGCAGCCACAGATGATACATTAATAATACTTGCCAATTGGCCAGAGTTTAATAATGAAAGAAAAATCTTTATCGGCAGCAGCGTTCCCTGATAGTTTAACTTCATCACCTTATCTACTGCATCGGACGAAAGGTCTTCCAACGTCTGTTCTGGCCCAATCACCGCCCCCGGCATATTGCCGCCAGCCATATTGATCATCACATCCAGCCGGTCAGTCATTCCCTTGAGCTTTTCAACAGCTTGACGAAGATCCTCTTCTTTAGTCACATCGGCCTGTAGCACCTCCGCTTTTCCGCTACCCGTCATTTCTTTTTTCACCAATTGCAGCTTCTGCTCATTTCTTCCCAATAGAAAAACATTAGCCCCTTGCTTTTGAAGGTACTGAGCTATTGATTTTCCAAGGACACCGGTTGCCCCCGTGATTAAGATGTTTTTGGAATTGAGGTTGAATAATTGAATCATAAAATTTTAAAGTCCAAATACACTTGGCAACCAAAGGGTCAAGCCAGGCCAAAGTGTAATAATTACAAGTCCTATTACCATTGCAAGAAAAAACGGCAATAGTGGTTTAACAACATTTTTAATACTTATCTGAGCAACACCCACGCCAATAAACAAAACAGAGCCTACGGGTGGGGTACACAGACCTATGCAAAGATTAAGAATCATGATGATACCAAAATGAATAGGGTCCACCCCCAACTCCATCACCACGGGTAAGAAAATAGGGGTAAATATCAGCACAGCAGGCGTCATGTCCATGAATACACCTACAAATAGCAAGATGAGGTTAATAATGATAAGAATTACAAAAATATTGTCGCTTAATGAAAGAAGGGAATTACTAATGGCTTGAGGAATATCCTCACTTGACATCACCCAAGACATACTCATAGAAGTCGAGATCAATAGCATCACAATCGCTGTGGTTTCGGAAGACTTCAAAAGTACAGATGGCAATTCTTTTAACCTTAACTCCCCATAATAAAATGAAAGTACCAGTGTATAGATTACCGCTATAGCTGAAGCTTCCGTAGCGGTAAAAATACCACCTACAATCCCGCCAATCACTACTACTAGTAGCATCAAACTTGGAAAGGCTTTTACAAAATTCAGCCCCAACTGTTTGAAAGTTGTACTTTCCCCCTCAGGGAGTTTTTTCTTTTTCACAAAAATGGCAGCGGTCAGCATCAGCAAAAAGCCGATAAACAAACCCGGTAGATATCCTGCTATAAACAAGGCGGCGATAGAAACGCCCCCAGAGGCTAGAGAATATACAATTAAAATATTTGAAGGCGGTATGATCAGTCCTGTAGTGGAAGAGGTAATATTAACCGAAGCTCCAAGTTCTTTAGGATACCCCTCTTTTTCCATTCTTTTCCCCAAAATCCCCCCTATCGCTGAGGCAGCAGCAGCGGCAGATCCAGCAATGGCCCCAAAAAGCATGGCGGCAATCACATTGACATACAGGAGCCCTCCTGGCAATCTCCCTGTAATTGATTTTGCTAGCTCAATAAGTCTATGGGCTATCCCTCCCCTATTCATTATCTCCCCTGCCAACACAAAAAAGGGAATGGCAAGCAATGAAAAACTATCCAGGCCTGTGCCCATTCTTTGCGCAATGGTGGTAACAGACGCACCGGCGGCCACCGACATAAGCAAGGTTAAAAAGCTGGAAAGCCCCAAACTCCAGGCAACTGGCACCCCAATGCCGATGAAGATTAAAAAAGTAATTACCAATATTAATATACTAATGAATTCCATTAGGTGCGTTTTTTTAAAGTATGGAGAGAAGAGGTGATTTGTGCCAATTGATAATATACCACCAATAGCCCACTAAAAGGAATCATACTGTAAATCAAGGCTAGTGGCAACTGCAGGGTGGCTGATTTTTGCTCTAAGACGAAAGTAATATAGACAAGATTTGCCCCTCCCCCTATCATGACCGCAATGGCAAAAACTAGAATGAAAAAGTTAATGATAACTTGTAAATAGATTTTTTGCTTCCCTTTCAAAGATTGTGGCAAAATATCAATGGCCAAATGTTTGTTTTGTCCCGCCACATAGGCTGCGCCCAACATCCCCAGCCATATCAACATATAACGTGAAAGCTCATCCGTAAAAGCACTTGGGTTTTGAAAAATGTATCTGGACATAACCTGCCACGTCACATTCAAAACCATCAGACTCATCAGCAAAACCAATGTTCTTGCTAACCATTTATCCAGAATGGCGACAATTTTCGGTGAAAACATACTTTATACTTCTATTAATTAGAAAACCCTGATCAGCAATTGCGCATACCCTTTGCTACATGCTCTGCTGAATTTCTTGATACAGCGTATAGATTTCGGGTTTATTTTCCTTCAATGATTCAAACATCAATTCTACGGCTGATCTAAAATCTCCCTGATCAGGATAAGTGATTTTAACTCCTGCTTTTTCCATTTCTTCCAAAGCAAAAATTTCAGCTTCTTGCCATATTTTTTGCTGATACACTGCCGATTCATCCGCAGCCTCCTGTAGCCACACTTTTTCCTGATATGAAAGGGTGTTCCAAACCTTTGTACTAATAACTAATATATCCGGCAAAGCTACGTGTTCATTGATCGCGTAGTATTTGCAAACCTCATAATGCCGGGAAGTATAAAGACTTGGAGGATTATTTTCTGCCCCATCCACTATCCCCTGTTGCAATGCGGTATAGAGTTCTCCATAGGAAACTGGGGTGGGCGACCCTCCAAAAGCCTTCACCATATTGGAAGCCATATTGCTTTCCATTACTCGTATTTTTAAACCTTTCAGGTTATCAGGATGCTCAATTGGTGCATCTTTCGTATAAAAGCTCCTTTTTCCCGCATCATAATAGGTTAGCCCTCTGAGCCAATAATCTTCACTTTCCAGCAATAACTTTTTCCCAATGGGCCCATTCAATATCCGGTCTTGATGCTCATCATCTTTAAACAGGTAAGGCAGACTAAATACCTGAAGCTTTGGCGCAAACCCTTCCATTACTGCGCTACTTACTTTTGTCATGCCGAGACTTCCGATTTGGAGCAATTCCATTAGCTCCCTTTCAGTCCCGAGTTGTTGGTTTGGATATACCTTGATTTGAAGTTTGCCTTCCGATTTTTCCTCTGTCAATTGAGAAAGGTAGATCAAAGCCTCATGTACCGGGTGTGAGACACCTAATCCATGGCCCAATTTAATCACCCTTACATCTTGTTGCTGACCGCAGCCTACAAACAATAAGAGAGTTAGAAAGAAAATTAGAAGGTTGGGCCTGTTCATAATTAGATGGGGTGTGCGGGGTTTATTTTCTCAAGCTTTTACTTTTTCTACGAGTTGAAGCGCTTTCAAAATAGACTGTTGAAGTGCTTCGTAATCCTGGGCTTGAATTACTTTCTTATCAAATAATTGAGATCCCATACCTACACAATGGACTCCGGCATCAAACCACCCTTTTAAATTATCAAAAGTTGGCTCTACTCCTCCCGTGGGCATAATTATAACATCTGGAATTACGGATAAGACTGCTTTTATAAAAGCTGGACCAAGCAGATTCCCAGGAAAGGCTTTGATTAAATGGGCCCCACTCTTTTTGGCATGAAATACCTCCGTCACAGTTGCGCAACCTGGAATGGCCAATACATTTTGGTCTTGACACGTTTGGATTACCTCTGGAATAAATGCAGGAGATACGATAAAGTCAGCGCCAACATCCATAAACCGTCGTGCCTCAGATGAGGTAAATATGGTGCCAATCCCTAAATGAAATCCTTCATATTGAGCAGCATGTTTTGCCAGATCCTCAAACACTTCCAGCGCATTTGATTCTCTATTTGTAAATTCAAAAACACGAATTCCAGAAGCATAAGCAGCGTCCAGCACTTTTTTAGATACTTGGCTATCCGGATGGTTAAATACAGGAACCAAGCCCGAGTCTTCCATTTTATTTAATACTTCTTTGCTTTTTTCACTCATGAAATCAATGTTTCAAAATCCCAATTAATATTCCACTTCGGTAAATTCTACCTCAAAAGCTTACCCACATTCTCTCCTCTAACCAAAGCCTCAACTTCTTCCAGACTAGCTAGATTTACATCCCCTGATATCGAGTGTTTTAAGACTGAGGCTGCTGTCGCAAATTCCAAGGCTTCTATTTTTGTAAAGTTTAGTAGACCATATAGCAAACCCGCAATATAGGCATCCCCACCACCAATCCTATCGACGATATGAGTGATATCATAACTTTTGGAAATGTGCATATTCCGGCCATCATAGAGCATTCCTTTCAGTTGATTATGAGAGGCTGAGATGCTGTTTCTTTCAGTGCTGGTGATCAGCTTAATACTAGAATTATTACTCAGAGCATGGGCACAGGCCTTTTCATAATCCGATTCTTCCTCTATTCCCAAGCAATTATTTAAATCAGTAATCCCTGCCACTATTACATTGGTATAGCTAATTAATTCTGGCATGATGTCCAGCGGGTTTTTTCCGTAATTCCACAGATTTCTCCTGTAATTAATATCCCCACTGATCAGTAGCCCTTTTTGGGATGCTGCCTGCAAGGCCGTCAGGGTAAGCTTTGCGGCATTTGCTGAAAGGGCCGGAGTAATCCCCGTCCAATGAAAACAATCTGCTCCATCAAATACCTGACCCCAATCAATCTCATCCCCACTAAAATCGCTAAAAACGGAATCAAAACGATCATAAATAATCCTGGAGGATCTTTGCATGGTGCCGTTTTCAAAGAAATACAAACCCATCCTACCCGGAGCAAAATATATCTGGTCAGTATTCACGTTGTGCTCCCGTAAAAACGAAATAGCGGCCTTGCCCAAATCATTTTCAGGAAGGGCGGTGACATGCGTAGTTGCAATGCCCCATTGAGCCAAAGAAACAGCCACATTCGCCTCAGCTCCGCCAAAATCAAGAGTAAATTGATCTGTCTGCGAAAACCTTTTATGGGACGGGGTGCTTAATCTCATTAATACCTCTCCCAATGTGACAACCTTGTTAGGCATATGCTTAAATGTTAAAGTCAAAACGTTTTTCCGAGCTCATCCTAAGTTGAAACTCATTTTATTTTAAAATGGTATTCAATGGTATGTTGATAGGTTTGGCCTTTATCCAGCCTAACCGAGGGAAAATTGGGTTGGTTGGGTGAATCAGGAAATGCTTGAGGCTCCAAGCAGAGCCCCATATGTTTATCATAATTCTTCCCACTTTTTCCTTTCACACCGTCGAGAAAATTCCCCGAATAAAACTGTAGCCCGGGCGCATCTGAATACAAGGCTAAAAATCTACCTGATCCCTCATGATGCAGTTCCGCCTGAAGCTTCAACTCCCTACTATTTCCTTCTTTGATCACAAAATTATGATCATATCCACCCTCTACTTGTTGAATATCCACACCGATCTGTTTTTCTTCCCGAAAATCGAAGGGGGTATCCTTTACTGATCTAAGTTCGCCAGTTGGGATCAGCTCACGATTGACCGGAGTGTACTTTTCTCCAAATATTTTCAAGGTGTGGTCCAACACATTCTCCTGCATCCCGCTTAAATTGAAGTAGCCATGGTGAGTCATGTTAATGATAGTGCTTTCATCAGTGGTGGCCTCAAAATTTATAGTTAATACATTGTCATTATTTAGAGTAAAAACCGCTGAATTTTGGACTGTACCAGGGTACCCCTCTTCTCCATCTTGACTTACATAAGTGAGTTTTACCCCAACCTTGTCATCCTCCTCAAAAGGTTCTGCTTCCCAAACCACTTCATCATATCCTAGCACCCCTCCATGAAGGTGGTTATCGGAGTCATTTTTAGTAAGCTGAAATTGTTTTTCATCTAATGAAAATTTACCTCCGGCAATTCTATTTGCATATCTCCCTATAGTGGCGCCAAAGAAATAACCATTATCAGGATACTCCGATATATCATCAAACCCCAACACTATATCCTCAAATTGACCATCCCTATCTGCTACTTTCAGATTGGTAATCACTCCTCCGAAATTACTTATACTCACCTGAGTACCACTCTTATTTTCCAATTCAAAAATTTGAATTTCTTTACCAGAAATAGTTTTTCCGCTGTTTTTTGTCAAAATTTTCAATTTAGAGTTGTATGTATTTGGGTTGGTACATGAGGCAACCAACCCTATTAAAAGAGGGAAAACAAACCTGACCAGTGTCGACCTTTTTAGCATATTTTTTATACTTGACCGTAATAGGAATTTGCACCATGCTTTCTTTCATAATGCTTTTTAATCAATGAGTTTTTTAATCTTTCCGCTTGAGGATTGATCTGAAGGGTGATATAAGCCATCTTGGCCAGTTCTTCCAGTATTTTGCTATTGTAGACTGCCTTCTCTGCATCTTTCCCCCAAGTAAACGGGCCATGATTGCCTATAAGGATCATCTGAACTTCCTGATGGGACAGACCTTTTTCTTCAAAACAATCCAAAATCTGCTTACCCGTCATGTACTCATAATCCTGTTCAATCAGGTGATCAGCCATGGGCGGAGCACAAGGAATATCGGCAGTCAGGTGGTCCGCATGGGTAGTTCCAAAATTGGGCACGTCCCGCTGAGCCTGAGCCCAACTTACGGCATAGGTGGAGTGGGTATGTGCTATCCCTCCTATATCTTTCCAGTTCTTATAAAGGTACCCATGGGTTTTGGTATCTGAAGAGGGCCTTTTTACCCCCTCCACAATATTATCCTCAAAATCACAAATCACGATATCATCCACTTTGAGCAATTCATAAGGCACCCCACTTGGCTTAATGGCAAATACACCCTTATCCCGATCTACCTCACTTACGTTGCCAAACGTATAGATAACCAGATCCAACTGAGGCAACTTCATATTTGCCTCGTAACAAGATCTTTTTAACTCTTTATATTGACTCATTTACAGTTGTGAATTTGTTTATGGTTTGATTTTCAACGAACGCTCCAAGTTCTTCATAAGCCTTGTACAGACTCCGGTAAACTAAAGCATTTTCTTCTTTTGGATGATAAATTTTATCAAAGCCATTCGTCATGGATTTAATGGCAGTTTGTGTATCAGGATAGATCTCGGCCGCTACAGCAGCATACATGGCCGCTCCTAAGGCAGGTGCTTGATCCGATTGGGCAATTTTAATGGGCATTTCCAGAATATCCGCGAGAGTCTGCATCACAAAGTCGCTTTGCTTTGCTACTCCCCCCATGCCGATGACAGCATCAATCCGAACCCCTTCGCTACGAAATCTCTCTACAATTTTTTTGGAGCCAAAGCAAATGCTTTCTACTAGGGACTTGAATACACGAGCAGCATCACTGCCCATTTCCAGTCCTTGAAGAGCACCTTTCAAAAGTTGGTTGGCGTCTGGGGTTCTTCTTCCATTGATCCAATCCAAGGCTACAATCTTGGAATCTTGGGGAGGTATCTTGATTGCATCTTCAGATAGCTGCTTTAGCAGCTTTTTACTAAGTTCGGTTTTGAGTTTTTCTTTTTCAGCAATATCCAAAATCTGACTTTGGTCTATCAACGAGCTGACTGGTCTTAATAAAAGATTTTTAAACCAGGCCAACACATCGCCAAATCCACTTTGACCTGCCTCCAGCCCATGGAACCCTGGAATTACAGATCCATCTACCTGACCGCAAATGCCCTTTACTAAAGTATTTCCCAGCTGCTCTTTAGAACTGATCATGATATCACAGGTGGAAGTACCCATTACTTTTACCAAGGTGTTTTCTTCAACCTCCCCCCCTATTGCCCCTGCATGCGCATCAAATGTACCTACAGCTACTACCACATCGGTGGTCAGGCCTAATCTGGCGGCCCAATCTTCTGAAAGGGTTCCTGCTACTTCATCTGAAGTATAGGTATCCTCGTAAAGGCGGCCACGCAAATCTGACAAATAGGGATCTAATTGGGCAAGAAATGAAGAGGAAGGAAGACCACCCCAGCTCTCATGCCACATGGCTTTATGACCTGCAGCACACCGACTTCTTTTCAACTCATTTGGAGAGGTGATGCCAATCAATTGGCCAGTGATATAATCACAATGCTCCATCCAAGAAAATGCTTTTTCTTTGACAGCCTCATCTTTCCTGATAATATTAAGGATTTTGGCCCAAAACCATTCGGAAGAATATATCCCCCCTACGTATTGGGTATAATCATCACCTCCCCAACCTCTAGCAAGCTCATTAATCTCTTGGGCTTCGTTAATAGAGGTGTGATCCTTCCACAACACCATCATCGCATTGGGATTATGCTGAAACACTTCTGAAAAAGCCAAGGATTGTCCAAACTCATCCACGGGCATGGGTGATGACCCAGTAGTATCGACACAAATCCCTTTAATAAGGGTAGAATCAATTTGGGAGTTTTGGATAACGTTTTTGATCGTTGCTTCCAGCCCTTCCAAGTGGTCCTTGGGATGTTGGCGAAATTGGTTCTTATGCTCATCACAATAGAGTCCTTTACTCCATTGTGGATAGTAAAACACGTCACTGGCAATACAGCTCCCGTCTGCACTATTGATGAGCACAGCACGAACGGAATCCGAACCAAAATCAACCCCAATTACATATTTTTCTTTTTCATCCATTGTATTTAATGTCTATGGTCGAGCTTTCGATATTTAATCTTTCAGCATTCCTCATTGCTAATATTGGAGTAAATATTCAAGCATCCAAACAATAAATGTATTTTTTACACTAAATATAAAACTCCCACAAGAACAAGGGTTTGTTTTTAACAATTAAGTGTTACTTTGCACTTTATTAATCATATGATTGAAAAAACCTTAAGCCTCGAAACAGAATGAAGTACTCTAATCAGGAGCGGATGCTGGTTGCTGTGGACAGCATAATTATAGGATTTGATGGAAATGAATACAAAATCTTACTAATCCAAAGAGGATTTGCACCCGAAAAGGAAAAATGGAGCTTGATGGGTGGGTTTGTTCAAAAAAACGAATCGCTGGATGATGCTGCTTCAAGGATTTTGGACCAATTGACTGGATTGAAAAATGTCTACCTTGAACAGCTTCATTCTTTTGGAAAACCTAACCGGGACCCCATTGAAAGAGTGATAGCGGTCACTTATATGGCCTTAATTGACATTCAACAATACGAGCAGCAGATAAATAACGACTTTCACGCTCGCTGGTTCCCTATAAATCAGCTCCCCAAACTGATTTTCGATCATGAGGAAATGATCGATATGGCTTTAATGAAACTAAGATACAAGGCTACACTACACCCTGTTCTGTTTGAATTGCTTCCTGATAAATTCACCATCCCACAGCTGATTACCATGTATGAGGGACTTTTTGCAACTGAGATCGATAAAAGAAACTTCAGCAGGAAAATCTTATCCTCTGATTTGCTTATCAAAGAGAACGAGAAAGACAAATCCTCATCAAAGCGCGGGGCCTTCTATTTTAGACTGAACAGGGAAACCTACAAAAAGAACTTTCAAAGAATCCATAATTTCCTACCCAAAAACTAGCCAAAGTTCTTTTCATCTCGGTCCACAGCCATTAATAATTCCACTAACAAAAAAGACTTATTTAAATCGAAATAATATGAAAACACTTAAGCAAAACGAGATTTGGTTTATAACAGGAAGCCAACATCTATATGGGGATGATGTATTGGAAAAAGTGTCACAGCACGCAGGAACCATCGCCAAGGCATTGAATAATTCATCAAAAGTTTCTGTAAGCACAGTCTTTAAGCCTATAGTAAAAACGGCCGAGGAGATTTATAATGTAATCCAAGAGGCAAATTCGGCCACAAATTGCATTGGAATCATCACTTGGATGCATACTTTTTCGCCAGCCAAAATGTGGATCAATGGCTTGAAGATCTTACAAAAGCCTCTATTGCACCTGCACACCCAATATAACAGAGAGATTCCCTGGGATTCAATTGATATGGATTTTATGAACCTGAATCAAAGCGCCCATGGAGATAGGGAGTTCGGCTTCATTACCTCCAGAATGAAAATCAAGAGAAAGGTAGTGGTGGGCCATTGGGAAGACGTCATGGTTCACGAGCAAATAGATGCTTGGGCGAGAGCAGCCAGTGGGTGGAAAGACTGGCAAGGGGCAAAATTTGTGAGATTTGGCGACAACATGAGAAATGTAGCCGTAACTGAGGGTGATAAAGTTGAAGCTGAAATAAAATTCGGGTTTTCAGTCAACTCGTTTGCTGTTGGCGACTTAGTGGAGAAAATCAATAATATCAGCGACGAAAAGGTTGATGCCTTAATCCAAGAATATGAAAATTCTTATAATCTGGCAGACAACCTTAAGTCCGATGGAAAAATGCGATCCTCCTTGATTGAAGCTGCTAGAATTGAGCTTGGTCTGGAGCAATTTCTAAAAGAGGGAGACTATAAAGGGTTTACAAATACATTTGAAGACCTTCACGGCATGGCCCAACTACCCGGCATTGCCGTTCAGAGATTGATGAACAAGGGCTATGGGTATGCAGGAGAAGGAGACTGGAAAACCACGGCAATCGTAAGGGCAATGAAAGTAATGGGAAGCGGATTGGCTGGCGGCAACGCTTTTATGGAAGATTACACCTACCATTTTTCACCCAACAACAACTTAGTATTGGGCTCCCACATGCTGGAAGTAGATGAATGCTTGGCAACAAATAAACCATCCTGCGAGGTACATCCTTTGGGGATCGGGGGAAAAGAAGACCCGGTCAGACTAGTGTTCAATGTAAAAGCCGGATTGGGACTGAATGTATCTATGGTGGATATGGGCAATAGATTTAGAATGATTATCAACGAAGTAGAAGCCGTAGAACCACTACACGACTTGCCAAAACTTCCTGTGGCCAGAGTGATGTGGAAACCTCTCCCCGATATGAAGACCGGCTGCACTGCATGGATATTAGCCGGAGGGGCTCATCATACTTGCTTTAGCCAAAACCTATCTTCCGAAGTTCTTAATGACTTTGCTGAAATGGCCGGCATAGAGGCTGTAAACATTGATGGGGCCACCAATCTCAGACAGTTAAAAAATGAACTTAAATGGAGCGACATTTACTACCACCATAATGACAAATGATTAAATGGACCTAAAGACTTTTCTTTAGGTCCAATTTTTTTATCCCTTCCCGATTATCTTTTCAAGAAGGGGGTCTTCATAATCCTCAATAAAGCCCACTATATTATCAAAATTGCTGAATTCATGTTTATCATGCATGGTCGTCAGCACAACCACATCCATCCCAGCATTCAAGGCTGCTTCCACCCCTTTGGGAGCGTCTTCAAAAACTAGGCAGCTGGAAGGCTCAACCTTCAATTGTTCAGCTGCTTTCAGGAAGGTCTCCGGGTCGGGCTTGCTTTTATCCACATCGTCAGCACTGACCAGCGCTTGGAAATACTTTCTGATATTCAAATTATCGATGACAAAATCTATGTTGAACATGATGGCAGCCGACCCGATGGCCATCCCTATAGCCTTGCCCGAAGCTCTGTCTATAAATTCTTCAAATCCTGATATTAATTTTAAATTGGGTTTATAAAGCTTCTGATACTTCTTTTCTTTATTAATCGAAAGCTCCTCTATGGTCTTTTCATCAAAATAATCATCACCAAAAACCCTTTTTAGCAACTCTGAATTTTTTCCATACATCTCCGATTTGACATTCTCATAGGACAATTTCGCCCCTAAATCAGAAACCAATATATCAAACCACGCATCGGTGTGATACACCATGTCATCAATAATCGTCCCGTTCAAATCAAAAATAAAACCTCGATATTTACCTTTCATATATTTTAACTTTTTATTACAATTTAATTTCTAGAATATTAACTTAACTTCAATTAGCATATTAAGTTGAAATCATACTTCCGAAAACACAGGGTATCTTTGAGATTTAGTAGGCTATTTGAAAATGGAATATCCCTGATTTCACGCTTATAAGAAACCCAGATGGGAGAATTACCACACTCTAATTTGAATTGTTACCTACCTACGGTATATTGCAGTTCAAATTCGTATGAGTACAACTCAAATTTCGAATTTTTTTGACCCAAAATTACATCCTAGATCATATAATTCTTTGTTATGATTAAATAGGAAAAGTAATAGCTTATAAAAAAACACTACAAACCTAACCGTCACGTCTTTAGCGGAAATTGTGAGATTTAGAAACAGGGTTTCACAATGCTAATCGTGAATTAACCTAACCAAACTGAACTTGAAGCCCTTTATAACTGACGATTTTCTATTAAAGAGTAAATTCGCTAGAATTCTCTACCACGAATATGCAAGTAATCTTCCTATCATTGATTATCACAATCACTTGTCGCCCGAAGCCATTGCAAAAGATCACAGGTTTAACAACCTAACCGATGCATGGCTTGCCGGCGATCACTACAAGTGGAGGGCGATGAGAACTCTGGGCGTAGATGAGAGTTTTATTACAGGGAATGCAAGCGACGAGGAAAAATTTGCCAAATGGGCCCACACTGTCCCTTACACGCTTCGCAACCCATTATTTCATTGGACCCACCTGGAATTGAAAAGGTATTTTGGAATTGACCAAGTCCTAACCCCTTCTTCCAGCCCGGAAATTTATCGAGAAAGTAATACCTTGCTACAATCAGCGGAATTTTCAACAAAAAGTTTACTTTCGAAAATGAACGTGGAGGTGGTATGTACTACAGACGATCCATTGGACAACCTTGAGTTTCACCAATTATCAATGGATGGCCCTTCAGCAACCAACTTATATCCTACTTTCAGGCCAGATAAAGCCTATGAAGCAGAAAATCCAAGCAATTATCTTCCCTATCTTGATAGCTTATCCCATGTCAGTGGAGTTTCTATCACCTCCTATGCAGATCTTCTCTCCGCATTAAAGTCAAGAATTGAGTATTTCCACCAACATGGATGTAGGCTTGCTGACCATGGATTAGAAAAACTTTTCTATTTCCCAATCGGCACTTTTGATATCGAGGGTCTATTTAAAAGGCTCAAAAGTGGTGACACACTTACGCTAAAAGAGATAGAATACTTTAAGTTTTTCACCATTAGCGAATTGTGCAAGATCTACCATGCGTTTGGCTGGACCCAGCAGTTTCACCTTGGGGCACTGAGAAACACCAATCAACGCATGCTCAACGATTTGGGGCCTGACACTGGCTTTGATTCTATAGGAGACTTTTCCCAAGCAAAATCATTGGCAGCATTCCTGAATAATCTGGATAGTACGGACCAATTATCGAAAACCATTCTTTACAACCTTAACCCCGCTGACAATGAAGTTTTTGCAGCCATGACTGGGAATTTCAATGATGGTTCTATCAAAGGAAAGGTGCAGTTCGGATCGGCATGGTGGTTTTTGGATCAGAAAGACGGCATGGAAAAACAGATCAACTCCCTATCCAATATGGGGCTGCTTAGCTGTTTTGTGGGTATGCTTACAGATTCGCGAAGCTTTTTATCCTTCCCACGGCATGAATACTTCAGGAGGATATTGTGCAATCTCATCGGCCAAGACCTAGAAAATGGAGAACTCCCCGAAGACGAAAAATGGCTTGGAAAGATTGTTTCTGACATTTGCTACCATAATGCCAAAGAGTATTTCAACTTTGGCAAATAAGTAAACATGTTTATCCGCAATGATGCCAGCCTGCCCGGTAAAGACAGGCAGCCAATTTCTCTTTTTTTCGATTGCTATAAGTTGGGACGGAAGACCGAAGACCGAAGAAAGGGTATTTTAGCATCAGACCAAGAACTGGGCAGTTATACCCTCTTACTGCTGCAATTACGGATATACATATAAGATCATCCAACTGATTTTTTGGCAGTTGGATGATCTATTAAATTGTAATCTTCCCGCCAGGGCTGCACCGACCCAGTATGAAGTGACTCATTTGCCAAGGCCACGGCAATGGCGGTTTGACCACCATTGAAGGCATTTGAATATGGCATTCGCTTTTCTTGAAGACAGCGGTAAAAGTCCTCGACAGCATAATAGGTTCCCTCCTTCAATGGCCTGTCTGTCAATTTTATACCTTGCTTATTATCCGTCCAGGTCAGTTTGGTAGCACCTGAAACACCGTCAACTTCCGCTAATTCCTCCCTTACTTCTTCTTCAGGATAAAATATCCCGTCGTCCATCAAAAGGGACAGCATCCCTTTGGATCCCTTAATTTTAAAAATGTATCCTTCTTGCTTGTTAGAACAAGTTGCCCCAAAGCTACCTACCATACCGACATCCTCATACCTGAAGGCCAACTGGATATTATCAAAGGTTTCTCTTCCATCCTTAAAGTTGTCAATGCCTCCTATGCCATATATGCTGCTTGGAACGCAATCAAAAGCCCAATGAATAAAGTCCATCTGATGCGACAAAAGTTCAGCAGCCAGCCCCCCGGAGTATTCCCTATACATCCTCCAATTGATCTGTCTTTCGAATTCTGGGGAATGAACATATCTTCGCCAATCGTGATTTCTATCCCATCGAGCATCGATTGCTGTAATTTTGCCCAAATACCCTGAATCAATCATTTCCTTGACCTTGAAGTAAAGCGGCGAATACCTAAACTGGTGACCGACCTGAAGAATTTGGTTGGGTCTTTCTGCCGCGATTTTGCATAACTCCTGAGCTTGCTCAACAGAAAAAGTCATGGTTTTTTCTAGATAAATGTGCTTTCCTGACTCAAAAGCTGCTTTGGCATGCTCAAAATGAAAGGAAAGCGGGGTAGCAACAAATACAGCATCCAAATCCTTTTGATCCAACATGGAATTTAGATCATGATGGAATCGAATATCTTTCCCTGAAGTTCGATTCTTAGCTTGATCTAACCGGAAGGGGAGGTTATCACAAATGTCTGAAACATGAAATTTATCCGACATCTCATCTAATATGGAATAAAGGCCGGATCCCCGGTTTCCATATCCCAAAATCCCCACGTTATAGGGCTTCTCATCTAAAGTGGCTCCTGTAAGATAAGGGAAGGTCAGTACACTTGAAGCAGATAATAAAACACCAGATTTAAGAAAGTCTCTTCTATTCACAACAGGAAAGTTAAATTTTGGATTACTTGTAGAAATCCAAGGTAAAAAACTTTTTGTTTGAATAAAAAGCTTTTATGTAGGCGGTGACTCAAACCCTAAATTCTGACCTATTATTATTTTTTCTAAGCATAAACAAATTTTAGTGGTAAAATGGATAAGTCGAAAATATAATCACCAAATTTTCCGAAAACGTTTCCGCAAAAAAAGCCTATGATTTACTTGATTTTGCATCCTCAAATTTAGTACTTAAGCTTAGAACCAATTATAAATTGTATGTATACCCAAAATATTCCTTATACCCTGGTACAATCTACTTCATGGATAGATTTTACCCTATCATCAAACCCTTATCCAGCTTTACATAAATCCCCCTTAATCTAAATACATATGAAATTTTTAAAAACGGCTGCAGCTTTGGGCATTTCAGCGATGTTGATTAGCTCCTGTTCACAACCTGCCCAAGAAGGAAATGAGCTTACCCCAATGTTTAAAGGCCAAGACCTCACGGGGTGGAAAAGCGTAATGGGGCAGGCTGAATTCGAAATTGAGGGTGATGAAATAATCGGCTATGCAAAAGCAAATTCTCCAAACACCTTTCTAATAACTGAAGAAGAATATAGTGATTTCATTTTGGAGTTAGAACTCAAGATTGAAGACCAGTCCAGCAATTCCGGTATCATGATTCGTGGACAATATGACGAAAATGCCAATGATGGCCAAGGAAAAGTGTATGGTTACCAAATAGAGGCTGATCCTACTGACCGGGCATGGTCAGGCGGGCTTTATGATGAAGCTAGAAGGGGCTGGATCTATCCCTTGGACTTAAACCCTTCAGCCAAGGAAGCATTTAAAATAGGTGAGTGGAATAAATACAGGATTGAAGTGATAGGCAATGAAATCAAGTCTTGGATTAATGGAACAGAGGTCGCCTATGTAGTGGACGATATGGATGCTTCGGGTCACATCGGACTTCAGGTGCACAGCATTAACAATCCAGAGGACGAGGGGAATAAAACCTATTTTAGAAACGTAAAAATCCAGACTGAGAATTTAAACCCCAAAGAGTTTAAAGAGGAAGTTTTTGTAGCCAACTTATCCAAAAACAACCTAACCGAACATGAGAAAGCCAATGGCTGGAAATTGCTTTTTGATGGCAAGACATCTGAAGGTTGGATTGGGGCTTACAGGGATGACTTTCCGAAAGAAGGCTGGCATATTGATGACGGCGTCCTCTGGATAGAAGCCGCCGATGGCGGGGAGTCCAGCAACTTTGGCGACATTGTCACCAAGGAAAAGTTTGAGGCATTTGATCTTTCTTTTGATTTCAAACTTACAGAAGGAGCCAACAGTGGCGTGAAATATTTTGTCACCTTATCAGAAGGAAACCGAGGTTCGGCGATTGGTTTGGAATATCAAATTCTGGATGACAAAAACCATCCAGATGCCAAGATGGGTAAAGACGGAAACCGTACGTTAGCGTCTTTGTATGACCTTATTACTGCGAAAAAGGAGCCCCGATTTGTAAGGCCGCTCGGAGAATGGAATAGTGGAAGAGTGGTAGTCCATCCAAATAACAAAGTAGAGCATTTCCTTAACGGCATCAAGGTGCTGGAATATCATAGAGGTTCCGAAGAATACAGGGAATTGGTAGCGGGAAGTAAATACAAAGATTGGGAGAATTTTGGAGAGGCTGAAGCAGGCCATATTTTGCTTCAGGATCACGGGGATAAAGTAAGTTTCAAAAATATCCGAATTAAAGATCTTCAATAACAATACCCAAGAACAAATAACAATGGATAATAAAAACCGATCAAGAAGAGAATTTATAAAAAAATCAACGCTAGCTACCGCTAGCATCTCCGCCTTGGGTGCCTTGGGTTTCTCGGCAAAAAGTTATGGTAATATCTTAGGTGCCAATGACCGCCTCAATACAGCGATAATAGGCTTAGGAAGACGGTTGGGGGCATTTGTTGAGCCTATCGTCAGGGAAGAGAGTAACGTTAAGCTGCTTTATCTATGTGATGTAATGGAATCTCGTAGGGAGAATGCAGCAAGCGTTTTTTCCAAACATTTAGATTACAATGTTAAATTAGAGAACAGCCTTTTCAAGCTGTTGGAAGATAAGGATCTTGATGCTGTGATAAACGCCACACCCGACCATTGGCATGCCCCGGGGACATGGATATCCATGGAGGCCGGCAAGCATGTGTATGTAGAAAAGCCATGTAGCCACAACCCACGTGAGGGTGAGCTATTGGTGGATTATCAGAAAAAATACAACAAAGTAGTGCAGATGGGCAACCAACAACGGAGCTCTGACCACACGATATCAATTATCAAAAAAATTCATGAGGGAATCATCGGAGATCCATATTTAGCTACAGCATTCTACAACAATGCAAGAGGAGAAACCCCTCTACCCAAAGAAAGCAGTCCTCCAGAGGGGCTGGATTGGGAACTTTTTCAAGGTCCGGCTCCAAGAAAACCGTACTATCACAATTTATGGGATTACAACTGGCACTGGTACGGATGGGATTACGGCACTGCCGAGACCGGAAACAATGCTACGCATGAACTTGATGTAGCTCGCTGGGCGCTACAGACTGACTTCCCTACACAAGTCTCTGTAAATTCAGGCAAATATCATTTTCCGGATGATGGCTGGACCATGTATGACACCATGAAAGCAAGCTTCACCTTTGAAGGCAATAAGGTAATCGAATGGGACGGCAAGAGCCGTAACAATTATGACACATACGGAGGAGGAAGAGGTACAATTATATATGGTACTGAGGGATCCGTTTTTGTGGATCGCGAAAAATACAGACTTCATGATAGAAGCGGAAAGCAAATTGAAGAAGTATCTTCTCAGGGCAGTGAAGGTGGAGTAGGATTAGGTGGAGGTGGAGGCACAAGCACTGGTCACGTGGTCAACTTCTTTGAGGCGATTAGGGGCAAGGAAACTCAAACCTCCCCTATTGATGAAGGAGCTAAAAGTTCCTTATTATGTCACCTAGCTAATATATCCTCAAGGGTGAACGAAAACTTTGAATGTGACTCCAGCAATGGACATATTTTAAACAATCCTAAAGCAATGGCCCTCTGGTCAAGAGAATATGAAAAGGGCTGGGAGCCCACCATTTAAAAACATGGAGGTAGCTGTTATGCCTTTAGCAGCTACCTTCACTTTAATTGCCGGAAGATTTGCGTATAGATAGCTTGGAAGGAAGGGTGACGGTTTTATCCTCCAAAGTCTGGGGTTTATCACTTAACAAATGGTCCATTAATATTTTTGCACACGAACTTCCTATTTCATAGGCTGGCTGCGATATAATACTCAATGGGGGATCCAGAATTTCCGGAAATTTCATATTAGAAAAACTTATTACTTTAACCTGATCAGGCATTTTAATCCCCACTTTTCTAACAGCATAATAAGTCGAAACAGCTAGTTTTTCAATGGATGCCAATATCCCCAATCCTGAATATCCCTCAGCCAGAACTTCCGAAATTCTTTCTATGTTTTCATCCTCCTTTTCTGAACAGGTAAGAATCCAGTTTTCCTCAAAAGTCAACCCTCCATCTTTTAAGGCGTCCAAATAACCTCTAAGTCGTTCTTTTCCCGTAGATACTTCTTTGGATAAAACCAAAAATACAATTTTACTACACCCGCTTTCAATTAGCTGTTTTGTCCCTAAATAGGCACTTTCGTAGTCGTTGGTAATAAATTTTGTAGTTGGAATTTCTGCACAGACTCTATCAAAAAAAACTAGTGGAACCCCTGATGCGTGGATCCTATTGAGGTGGTCAAAATTACTGGTTTGGTTAGTCACAGACATCACAATTGCATCTACTCTTCCATTGATCAAGTTTGACACAATTGTCTTTTCCACTTCCACGTCCTCTTGGGAATTATAAACCAGCAAATGGTATCCGTGTGGTTGAGTAACATCCTCTATCCCTTCGATCACCTGCCCAAAAAAGTTATTCACTCTTTCAGGAATTATAACGGCTATGGTGGTGCTTTTCTGACCTCGTAGACTTCTAGCATAGGGGTTAGGTTGATAACCTAGCTCCTTGGCCAAAGCTTTTACACGCTTTTTGGTGCCATCACTTATCTCAAAACTATCATTCAAGGCTCTCGAAACGGTGGAAGGTGACAGTTTGAGCAGTTCGGCTAAATGTTTAATATTGATTGCGGACATAATAATTTTTCACCTCAGCTTTTCATTCCCTTTATGCCTGTCTTTATCCCGGATATTCTTTTTTTCAAGATTTTTCTCCAGGGCTTTGGTGAGGTCTACACCCGTTTGGTTGGCAAGGCAGATGAGCACCCAAAGCACATCGGCCATTTCGTCGCCGAGGTCTCTGTTTTTGTCGCTTTCCTTAAAGGACTGCTCACCGTATTTGCGGGCGATGAGCCGGGCCAGCTCCCCTACCTCTTCAGTGAGGATGGCCATATTGGTCAACTCGTTGAAATACCTAACCCCTACGGTGTTGATCCATTTATCTACTAATTGCTGTGCTTGCTCTATCGTCATGGCAAAAAAACTTAAAAAAAGGGCCAAATATACCGCGATCGCGGTATTGACAGGCTTTGCCTAGGGCCCTACCTTTGTAATATATGGTTTTTTCTTTTTAAAGATGGTGAAAAGGTAATCTCTCAACTTTTTCACCATTTTTTTTATCCTTATCACACCCTGTTTTTACTATCGATAATGATAGTCACAGGCCCATCATTGGTCAGGGAGACTTTCATATCGGCCCCAAACTCCCCAGTGACAATCGCTTTTTTGAGTTCTGAAGACAATGCCTTCCCAAATTTCTCATATAAAGGTATAGCTATTTCAGGTTTTGCGGCTTTGATATAGGAGGGTCGATTCCCTTTCTTGGTACTTGCATGTAGGGTAAACTGGCTGATCAATAACACATCCCCATAATGGTCCAAGATGCTTTCGTTCATCACCTCTTTTTCATCTGGAAAGATCCGCATGTTAACGATTTTTTTGCTCAGCCATTCGATATCACGGGCATCATCTGCCTCCTCAATGCCAAGCAAAATCACTAATCCCAAACCGATTTTACGGGTTTCCTTGCCGTTGATCAAGACTTCCGCTTGGGAAACCCGCTGGAGTACTGCTATCATGGATCATCTAATCTTTTTGTAAGGCCTGCATCGCCTTGGAGGAAATGTATTCTACTACCAGTTTGGGCTGTTCTAAAGCATGATGAATCATGGCCCGCGCCACTTGGCTATCCTGTATGGGTTTGTATTTGCGAAACAGCCCTACAGTGGTAAAGGCCTTCATGATCACTTTCCCCACATCCTCTCCTACTCTTACTTCCTTACGTTGTCCTAACAAGATGGATGGCTGAAAAATGCCCAAATAATCAAATTTGATAAGCTTCAGATCTTCCTCCACCTGACCTTTTACTTTATTGTAAAAAAAGGAGCTTTGTTGATCAGCCCCTATGGCACTCACGTAAAGGAATTTTCTTGCCCCTATTTTATAAGTCCATTTGGCGAAATTAATGACAAAATCATGGTCTATTTTGAAAAAGGCGTCCTTGCTGCCGGCTTTTTTAATAGTTGTACCCAAACTGCAGAATGCATGGATTTCACAGCTCTGGTTCTCCAAGGCCTCGATGATTTGCTGGTTTTCGCCCCCAAAATCATCGATCCTTAATCCCTCCACCAAATCACAGCGATCTAGCTTCGCAAAGTCCACCTCAATCTGGGCCAGTTTGGGATGTTTTAATGCAAGGTGTCTCCTGCCAATCGCAATAACAGCATCATATTCCTTATGCTGAAAAAGCTGGTGCAGGAGCTGCATTCCTACCAGTCCAGAACCACCGGCCACTATGGCAATACGTTTTATCATTATTTATAGGATTGTTCCCAATGAACAAATTTCTGAATATCGGACTGCAACGTTTTGATCACCGCCAAAAGCACGGTCAAGTCATCCACATATCCGATTACGGGAATAAAATCGGGAATTAAATCAACAGGAGTGACAAAGTATACCAACCCTAAAACCATCATCCCTAGAGATTTGGCCGAAAATCCTTTGTACGTCCCATTTACATGGGCTCTGATCATCCTGAAAAGCACGTCCACATGGCCGATCATTTCTACCACTTGGGGATTGCTGCTAAATTTGTGCAGCTTTTCAGAAGCCGAGTCCATGAGTTTTTTCAGCTTCACTTCATTTTTGGAGATCTTTTGGGCTTGTTCAAAATAAAGGAGCTTGGCTCTTTGAAAAATATTCTCTGCAGTGTCTTTAATAGTTGCCATAAATGTTGTTTAGAAGTAAATCCTGATCTCTGATTTCACCATTTGCAGGGCACGCTTAATGCTGTCCATTTTCTGCTCCAGGGAGAGTTGGAAAATCCGCTTGGCAAGTTCGAGACCTCTAGCTTCTTCGTTAAGGTCTTGGGAAGCGCGGTTGATCATAGTGATCACGTCCTCCACGGCCTTGCGCACACTTTCCCAGGTTTCGTCTGTAAAGTACACCTGCTGGGAAAGGTTGTGGTTGAATTCCTCCCTCACTTCAGAAAGCAAAACTGCATGCAGCTCCCTAGCGGAATAGGACCCGTCATTAACGCGGCGCACAAGGTTGTTGGGAGTAATCCTTTCCAATAGCAGGCACAACCTTTCACCCGCCTGCAGTCTAATTGGCAACACGGTATCCGTGTTCTTTGTTTTCAGTTCGATCAGCTTGTTATCCCTTTCCCTTTTCAAAAATGATACCGCGATGATGTACATCCCATAAATGACCAGCCCTGCGGGAAGGACAATCTTCAAAAGTTCTGTGATATATTCCATTGGTTTAATTTGTTTCTCGAATATCCTAAATAATTTGGTAGGGATAAAACTGTGTGGAAATTTAATTTATGTATAATTTTGAACTCAGAGTGTACCAAATTGCCTTTTAAGTATATGATCATACCCATCAAAATCACCGAGCCGGCCCAAGCCGAGATCCGTAATATCATGGCCAACAAAAACATACCTGCTGAGTATTGTCTGCGAGTGGGTGTTAAAGGCGGTGGCTGTGGGGGGATGGCATATGCGCTGGGCTTTGATAAACAGAAGGATGGTGACGAAAAATTCGAGGTAGAGGGCATTCCCGTTTTGATGGAGAAAAAACATATGATGTTTTTAATGGGCATGCATATCGATTTCTTCGATGGCAACGATGCCCGCGGCTTCACCTTCACCAACCCGGACCGAAAGAAACAAGAGGAAGTTAAAGGGGAGTAAACGTTGAAATGGGCCGCTAAGTCGAGGAAGTTTACTCAAAGTCGCACGAAGTAAAAAAGTATCCGTTTTTTTTTCCACTGAGGTCCACAGAGTTTGAGCACGGAGGACCCCAGAGTAAAACAACTATGAATAAATCCTACTCTGTAATACTCCTCTGTGAAACACTGCGATAAAAACTTTCCAAAAAAACCTTTGTGGCCATTCCAAACTTGGTGTGACTTCTTTTTTTAACTTTGTGCCCTTCGTGACCATATTTTACCCTGTGCCCTTGTGGCCCATTCTTTTACTTCAACTCTTCAAACCCATGCCTGACGTTACTCCAGAATTCATCTAGGGCGATGATCCTTGGCTTTAAGAATGAAATGATCTTTGGCCAATCGTCTTTCTCCATCACACTCACTCCTTCTAATACAACCTCGGCCTTTGACATGGGCCTTCCATATTCATCGGGTTGGGCGTAGGACCAGTTCCATTCTTCGCCCAATTGGCCGCGAAGCATGCTTTTAAACATAATCAATTGCTCATATTGCAACTCTTGGATATCCATATCGGGATGGTTGAGCTCAATGCCAATAGAGGCAAAACCCCGCTCGGCCTTCATTCTAAAAAACAGTTGCTTAACTCCAGTTTTGTAATTCTGCCAATTCACCCTCGTGCCCTCCGCTGATGGCACCGGCTTCATGTATGCCCCAAAGGTGGTCCAAAAATCTTTCTTCGTCTTGGCTATTTCTGCTTTTTTATACATGGTTGGGATGGTTAGATGTCCGATGCCGGGTGTCGGATGTCCGATGTCGGATGCCTGCTCGCCGTGGCGTGTAGGATGGACGCTGTAGGCCCTACGTAACGAAAACGGACTCAGTTCTCAGTGCTTAATAGCTCTTCGGACTATCTGTGGGCAATACGATGATAAAATTAGCCTTTGCTCTGGTTTCCTCATCGATATCCATCACGCCTTTTTCCTCTACGGTAATTGTCATGATGGAAAGCCCTTCTTCGTAATGCTTCAAATACCAAACAATTCCTTCATAATTGTTGGAATGATAGGAGCCGTTGATGTGGTAAAATTGTTCCATGCCATCCAGACCTTTCAGGATAAAATAGGCCATGGTGGCATCTTTCAATGCTTGGGCAGCTACCATGTGCTCAGCATTCATGTGACTGCCATGCATCATTTCTTTCATCCCTACATATCCCGGTAGCTCCCTGTCTATTTCAATAGGCAGAGGAGCTATAAATAATTTGGCTTCCTCCGAAAAATCTTCCAACACCTCCAAACCTCCACGGCTTACTGCAGAAGCATACTTGCGGGGGACGTTGGTGGCGACAAAAGGAATATCATTGGACTTGGCATATTGAACCAAGGGCTTGTAATCTGTCTGGTAATTGTTCCAAAGCTTGACCTCAGCCTCCAAATTCTTTTCATTAATTAGATCCCCAAACCATTCATCAAGGCTCAATTGGTCATCCGCTTCGAAAAACTCTCCACCGAAAACCAGCCCCTCTCCCCTTTCATGAAGACTTTTCAATAGCTGCAACTGCAACCAGTGGGCAATACTGTTGTTATGAAGTTCCCCAAAAAGCACCACCTGTTTCTCGGCGGCTTCTTCAGCCATTTGCTCAAAACTTACTTCTTCTCCTTGTAAATTGAATATCCGGTAGGGGACGGTTTGGGCGTAGATTTGGAAAGGGAAAACAAGTAAAAAAAGTAAAGGTAAAATTTTATTCATAATCCTGCGGGTAAGCTACTTTTACAACGGAATAATTGACCACCCCTCCAAGGGCGGGATTGTGTTTCTTGATGATAATCTCGATATGCTTGACATCCGGATAATGCTTCAAAATATCCAATAACATCAAATGCCCCAAATGCTCCAGAAGCTTTACCGGCTCCTGCATATGTGCTTTTGCTATCGTGTAAAGCTTAAAATAATCCACGGTGGATTCCAGATCATCATCCACCATGGCTTTTTTAAAATCGGTATCTACATGCATGTCAACCGTAAACCTATTCCCGAGTTTTTTCTCCTCGGAAAACACCCCATGATAGGCATGAAACTCAATTCCTTCCAGTGAAACTCTCCCCATCAGTCAAACTGGTCAAAGAAAGATCCTGAAGTCTGTTTTTTCTCATTTTGCACCGTGGGACTGGGCTGATCTTCTCTGCGAGGCTCTTCCTCTTTTTCTTCCTCCTTGGCTTCAGGCTCCACTATTTCCTCTTCTATCCTTTTAGGCTCCTCTGGTTCAGCTTTGACCTCCTCTACTTGGGCTTTAATTTCTTCCTCGGCTTCGGGCTGCACTTCTTCCTGCTCTACCTCTTCTTGGATTTCTTCCATTTTAGCAGGCACCTGCCCCACAAAGGATTCAAAAGAACCCTCCTGGCTCAATTGCTCAATTAAATCTGTATGCACCGTGATATCGGCCTGCTCAAAAGTCTTTTCCGCATCCTCCATGGTGTCGATGGTATGCGTGGCGATCTGCTGAAGGTTTTTAAGGACTCTTTTTCGCTGCTCCAAGAGATGCTCATAATTGTCCACTAATGTCTGAATATCCGTTTTGAGGTTTTCCATGATCTCCCGAGCTTTCTGCTCAGCCGCCTCCAACATGTTTTGGGACTTTTGCTTGGCATCATTTCTTAGAACATCCGCATCGATCTGGGCATCGCCCACAATTTGATCGGCGGTAGTCTTAGCCTGTTCGATGATATTGGCACCGGTATCCTCAGCTGTTTTTAAGGTGCGAAAAAGGGATGACTCCACTTCACGCAGTTTGTTGGATTGCTTTTCAGCTTGATCCAATTTCACCTGAAGGTCTTTTTTCTCATCCATCAGCCTTTCCCATTCCTGGGACAAGCTGTTCAAAAATGCGCCTACCTCTTCCTTATCATATCCCCTGAAATGCCTTTCAAAGGTTTTCTGTCTTATTTCTAATGGTGTTATTTTCATTTTAATCGTTATTTTCTATTATCAGGTGCCAGTCGGTCTGCCTATAGTTGATGGTCCATAGACCATAATCCATAGAATTGCGAAGTCAAAACTTGCATTGACACTTTTTTCTCGAAATTTCTATCAGGTTTTCTCCGGTAAGAGGCCTCTGCGAAACTCCTCTTTAAACTCCGCGAACCCCTGCCTGCGGAGGCAGGTCTGTGTCCCTTTTATTTCACATACCTATCTCCCAGATCCCCACAGTCCTGTCATCGCTTATGGAGATCAACTTATCTGAAAAGCTGCTCCAAAGCACCTTGTTGATTGAGGTACCGTGACCTGCATGGCGGGCTTTGTCGATTACTTTTAGGAGACGGAAACTCTCCCCATCCCAAAGTTTTATCGATTTGTCCATGCTGCAGGTGGCAAAATACCTTCCATCTTTTCTGAAAGATAAATAATTGATGGCAAATAAATGAGCGGCAATGCTTTCTTTTTCCTCATAAGTTTCTGCCTGCCAGATTTTAAGGTGCGCATCACGGCCACCACTGACCAACTGGCCGGATACCGGATGATATCCCAGGGCAAAAACGGAGTTTTGGTGGCTGGTCAGGTTGGCTTTTGGCTTAAAGTTGCTGGTGTCAAATACTTTTACCGTATGGTCACTCAACCCCACAGCCAAATCTTCCCCAGAGGGATGAAAAGCCATTACCCGAGCGCTCTTATCCCCTATTTTCAAATGCCTCACCACAGCCCTGGCCTCGACATCAACAATTATCACAAGTCCGTCTCCTGTACAAACCATCAGGTTGTCACCTTTCACCTGAAGGTCAAAAATGGCTGCGGAACTTATTTTTAACGACCATATCTCCTTTTTTGTATCCAGGTCTATCACATGAATGCCTTCATAATTGTGCCCGGCAAAAAGCCAACCCCGTTTTTCGTCTATGCCCAACGCATAAACGCTATGGGGAAGTCTGGCCAATAAATGGCCGTCTTTGGGGTTGGCCTGCCCCCATTGCACCACCATCCCATCTCCTGACCCCGTGAAGAATAGGCCTTTCTCACCCCACTCAGCAAGGGCATAAATGCAATCATTGTGACCAGTAAGGGTATGGAGTTTATTTACTTGAATATTTGACATATATTGCAGACGGTAATCCTGAGTACATTAAGGCATATGCAAACAAAAATAGAAAAAATAAGTCCTTTATCTGCCCTGGCCATCAAGAATATTGAGGGGACGGAGGGCGAGGCACTTGATTTTTTAAGCTTCCGAGAAAAACTTTCCTACGCAAACATCAGCCATCCCGGCAAAAAAACCGAATGGCGTGGCGCCAGATTGGCCATTAAGGAAGCTCTTGAATGCATACAGCATCCTTATCCGGGGTTTTTCAAAGATGAGCACGGCAAAAGCCACCCCATGGACAATTATGGATACGTATCCCTCACCCACACTATGGGACTTGCCGCAGCAATCTTTCACAAAGAAATGCCCGTAGGAATTGATTTGGATTTTGTCAGGGAAAAAGTGGTCAGGTTGGGCCCAAAATTTCTTGACCCCTCCGAAATGGACTTTCTGGACAATGACCCCCTGCATTATACCATGGCCTGGTCGGTTAAAGAATCCATTTTTAAATGCCAAGGAAAAAGAGGCATCAGCCTACGACAAAACATTTTGTTACAGCCCTTTGACAAGGGAGCAAGGATCGTAAAAGGTAAAGTCTATGACACCGAATACACCGATCACCACTATCAGGTTCAACTGGAAGTGGAACAGGATGTGGTGTTGAGTTATACGATTTGGTAGGGGACGGGAGACCGAAGACGGAAAAAATATAACCGCAGAGGCTCAGAGGTCCCAGAGAATGTGTTGGTTGCTCTGCTTCTTTACGCTTTCTCTGCGGTTTAAAAAAATACTTTCTAGTTATTTTCAAGTTAGAATTAATTAAGGTAGAAATGAAAAGATCGCTGCTGTTATTGGTTTTGATGATGGGATCCATGCTTGTGACGGTGGCACAACGGGTTCAGAATTTTGAGCTCAAGGATTCCAATACAGGCACTCAGGTTTCCTTGGAGGAATTGACCAACAAAAGCGGTACAGTTCTTATTTTCACCTCCAACTCCTGTCCTTTCTCCAAACTTTATGAAGACAGAATCAAGGACATTGCCAGTAGATTTGATAATGATTTTTCATTTGCACTAATCAACCCACACGCCGGAAGTGTGGAAGAAACAGAAAAGGAAATGAAGGCAAGAGGTTTTCGATTCCCTTATCTGATGGATGGTGAACAAAAGGTTACGAGATCCCTTAATGCAAGCAAACTTCCGGAAGTTTTGGTGATTACCAGTGGCCCTACAGGCCAATCTGTGGTTTATCAAGGCGCTATAGACAACAACCCTCAAGCTCCAGGAAGCGTAAGCCAGCGCTATCTGGAAAATGCACTTACCCAAATCCAACGCCGCTCTTCCCCCAGCCCTGCCCAAACCCGAGCCGTTGGGTGTAATATCCGCCCTAGAGGTTCGAGGAATTAATCTATCAAAAGCTCGAGCAGGCTTTTCACCTCTTCCGACTTTTCCACATCCCCTAGCCGCTCATAGGCAACTATTAGATTTCTAAACATCCTTTTGATAATATCCAGGCTCGTGCAGGGCTCGAAAAACTCATCCTTTGGCGCAATCTTCAAATGCTCCAAATAATGAAATATATCGGATTTGCTGAAAATAAGCCCTTTATTAAAAGCATTGATGTAAAAAGATTGGGCTTCATTGAGATAAATAAGCACAAAAAGGTTAGGCAAATTGACCCCATGTACCGGTATCCCCAGCTTTTGGGCCACCAGTAAATAAATGGCGCAGAGGCTGATGGGGTTTCCCTTTTTGGTGGAAAGTACATTGCTCAACATGCTGTTGCCCGGGGCATGGAAGTTTTTAGTGTTGGCGGAAAACTTTAACCGGTTAAATAGCACATTGTTAATAATCCTTACCTGATCGTAAGGCTGCAGGTCGTTTTTGAAAGAGGTCCAGACCTCGAAGTAAATCTGGTGCATTTCCCCGTTTAGCTCATCAAACTCCAAATCGGGATATTGGTAGGTATTGAGGATCCACAACCCGGTGAGCAGGTCCTGCTTTTCGGATTCTTTCCACTCCCGGAGGCGGCTTCGCATTTGGGAAAGCTGAAGCTCATGTACGAGTTCCTCGATTTCCTTTTGCACCGTGGGATTGAAGCTTTCCTCCCACTTTTGTTCCAAAAAAGGAATAATTTCAGTGCCGAGCGATTTGATCTTATCCCTTACGTGGTTGATGACCTCCCTATCCTCATCATCGAGTAGGGAAACCAATGCGTTCAATTCTTTGTCCGTCAAATTTTCCATCTTCCTGCATCCTAAAAAAGAAACTGTTCCCAATTATTTAATATCAGGAACAGCTTTCAAAATTACAAACTTCTAAGCAGGAATTAAGTTTGGATCACACCAACATTAAAACGCTCAGTAATGGGGGCATGATTGGCCGCCTCAATACCCATACTCACTACTTTCCTGGTCTCCAATGGATTGATCACGCCATCCACCCACAGTCTCGCAGAGGCATAGTAAGGACTGAGTTCCTCATTATATTTATCTTGGATTTCTTGGAGCAATTTCTCCTCATCTTCTTTGGTGATTTCCTCTCCGGCCTTTTTAAGACTGGCCACCTTGATTTGCAACAAGGTTTTGGCAGCCGAGGCACCGCTCATCACAGCCATCTGTGCTGTTGGCCAGCTGAAAATCAGGCGTGGGTCATAGGCCTTACCACACATGGCATAATTTCCCGCCCCATAGGAGTTGCCTATGATGATGGTAAACTTGGGCACTACGGAGTTAGCCATGGCATTTACCATTTTGGCCCCATCCTTAATGATGCCTCCATGTTCCGCCTTACTGCCTACCATAAACCCACTTACGTCGTGAATAAACAACAATGGGATTTTACGCTGGTTGCAGTTCATGATAAAACGGGCAGCTTTGTCGGCGGAATCGGAGTAGATCACACCACCCATCTGCATTTCCCCTTTTTTGTTTTTGACGATCTTGCGCTGGTTGGCTATGATGCCGATTGCCCAGCCGTCAATCCTGGCCGTGCCGCAAAGGAGCGTCTGGCCATAGTTTTCCTTATATTCATCGAATTCGGAATTGTCTACCAATCGGCCGATCACTTCCCGCATATCGTAGGGTTTGACCCTGTCGGAAGGGAAGACGCCAAAGATTTCTTTTTCGTCTTTTGCCGGCTTCTGAGGCTCCACCCGGTCAAAACCGGCAGATTCAGGTGCTCCAAGGGTTGAAAAGATCCTTCTGATGGCATCCAGACATTCCTGATCGTTTTCGTATTTGTTGTCAGTCACCCCGGAAATTTCACATTGAGTGGTGGCTCCACCCAAGGTTTCATTGTCCACATCTTCGCCGATGGCGGCCTTTACCAGGTAGGAGCCTGCCAGGAAGATGGAACCCGTTTTGTCCACAATCAAAGCCTCATCAGACATGATGGGCAGATAGGCACCACCGGCCACGCAGCTGCCCATGATAGCGGCAACCTGCACGATTCCCATGGAGGACATCTTGGCGTTGTTGCGGAACTGACGCCCAAAATGCTCCTTGTCTGGGAAGATTTCATTTTGTTTGGGGAGAAATACTCCGGCACTGTCTACCAAATAAATAATAGGAAGCCGATTTTCCATGGCTATTTCCTGTGCCCTGAGGTTTTTCTTGGCCGTCATGGGAAACCATGCCCCGGCTTTCACCGTAGCGTCATTGGCCACGATCATACATTGCCGGCCACTCACATAGCCAATTCCTGTTACCACACCGGCAGAGGGGCAACCGCCTTCCTCCTCGTACATGCCGTCGGCGGCAAAAGCGCCTATTTCCAAAAATTCAGAATCCTTGTCCCGAAGGTAATCTATCCGCTCGCGGGCAGTAAGTTTGCCCTTTTCATGTTCTTTGGCAATTCTCTTTTCACCGCCGCCCAGATGGACTTGTTTTAACTTTTTCTCTAATTTATAAATGAGTTGCTTATTCAGGTCCTCATTCTTGTTGTATTCAAGATTCATGAAAAATTGATTATTGGGTTTATATGCTTTTGCTAAAATAGAAGCAATAAAAGTGATATCAAAAATAAAGTACAAAGTGGGCGGCACGAAGTTCACAAGTCCCTGCTCTCCCGTCTCCAATGTAACGTCCTAAATTAAATTGACACTCATTTTTCTCCTCGAATTGGCCTTTCCCGATTCGCCCTCTATAGTCCTGATGAGTATCGGGAGGGCTACCCAGGACAAGTAGTGAAATCTTCCCTACATCGACTCTATCTCCTCCTTGTATGCCTTAATAGATCGGTAAATCGCCGAAGCCAAGTAAGTTTGGCCATTGGCACTGTTCAAGTAGCGCTCCTCTGCCGCATTGGAGAGAAAGCCGGTTTCGATCAACACACTAGGCATGCTTGTCGTCCAAAGTACATAAAAAGGAGCCTGCTTTACACCGCGACTCTTTCTTTGCACCCTACTGGTAAAATCGGTTTCAATCTTTTGGGCCAAGGAAAGTGAGTTGGAAAAATATGCCTTCTGCATGAGGTTAAACATCATGTAGGATTCCGGGCTCTTGGGGTCAAAACCTTCGTAATTCTCTTTATAGTCATCCTCCAGGAGGATTACCGCATTTTCCCTCTTTACAATATCAAAATTGGCGTCAAAGTTTTTGCTACCCATCACGTACGTTTCTGTACCAGCTACGCCCTTGTTGCCAGTGGCATTGCAGTGGATGGAAACAAACAAATCCGCTTTGTTCCGGTTCGCAATATTGGCCCTTTCCTTGAGGGGAATAAAAACGTCGGTTTTACGTGTATATATGACCTCCACTCCAGGCAGGTTTTCCTCGATATACTTGCCCACTTGAAGGGCCAGTTTGAGAGCAACATCCTTTTCCCTGGAGGTGGCCCCAGACGTACCGGGGTCATGACCGCCGTGTCCGGCATCTATCACGATCCGCTTGAGGCGAAATTCGGGTGCCCGCTCACCAGTGGGAACAAAGCCTGCAAAAAGCCCACAGAGCGTGAGAATCGAAATAATTAGAATATTTTTAGGGAGGGTTCGTTTCATAAACGTTAATAACATTAACTTTACGCAAAAATTAAAAATTTTTGATTAAACTAGAAATAATCTGTGCAGAAATATAGGTTTCTATTCTTATCCTTTATTTTCTTATTCCTGCTTGATCTAGACGCTTTTGGACAAGACCGTCGAGGTAGAAGACTGCCCGAAATGCGGGTTACCGCTCCCGATACGGTCATCAACCCCAACCTGCTGCCCGAGCCCGCTTGGCCCGACAGTATACCAATCCCAGGTCCTGACACGCTTCCAGACGGTACCGACACTACAACGGTTGTGCCAAAGGGCGACATACAGACCCAAATTGACTATTACGCCGAAGACAGTATTATAACGGACTTCACTTCCAATAAAGTATATTTATATAATGATGCCTGGTTTGAATACGGAAATATTCGCCTAGATGCTGATTATATAGTAATTGATTGGGAAAAGAGCGAACTATTTGCCTCTGGTATTACAGATTCTCTTGGAGCTATACAAGGCAATCCTATTTTTAAAGAAGGACCTGCCACCTATGAGATCCGAAAGGAAATGCGGTATAACTTCAAGACCCAAAAAGCCATCATCTCCGATGTGGTCACCGAGCAGGATGAAGGCTTTTTAAGAGGGCAGACGGTGAAGAAGGATGATGACGGAAGCGTTTACTTGAGTAATGGCTTTTACACCACCTGTAATCTGGCTGAACCACATTGGCATATTGCATCCGGCAAAATAAAATCCATTAGGGGCAAACATGTGGTCGCAGGCCCGTTTAATTTGCATTTTAACAACATCCCGACACCTTTGGGGCTACCCTTTGGGATAATTCCCGACCAGCAGGAAAAAGCATCAGGGATATTATTTCCAACTTACGGCGAGGAACAGATCAGGGGTTTCTTCCTTAGAGATTTCGGTTATTATTTTGCTTTCAACGATTATATACACACCAGACTTACAGGTGAAATCTTCTCCAAAGGGGGTTACGGTGCCAAGGCAGCCACTCTATATAGGAAAAGGTACAGGTTCAGTGGAGGTTTCAATTTTGATTACCAACGCTTCCAAAGCCCTGAAACCGAGGAATTCCAAGTGGATTACAACGAATTTTGGGTCAACTGGCAGCATACGCCGGAATCTAGGGGAAACAGCCGTTTCTCGGCTTCCGTAAATGCCGGTACGACGACCTATAACAATGCGGTGGTAAACCCTGTAAACTTTGCCAGAAACATCAATGCGGAATTTACCTCCAACATTGCCTATAGCAAGACCTTTGCGGGCACCCCGTTCAGTATGTCAGTCAACTTACGGCATTCGCAAAATATCCAGACGGATGAGGTGAGGGTGGTCCTTCCAGACATCGCGGTCAACATGAACCGTCAAAACCCTTTCAGAAATGTGCAGTTTGAACCCTTGAAGACCTTGAACATTGCCTGGAACTTCAACGCCCAAAACTCCATCAACAATTTGATTGTAAATCCCCTAGGAGTAAACACCCAGCCGCAATTTCAGGAGCCCGATCCATTTGACCCTTTCCAAGGCATAGATCCACTTACAGGACCTCCAGTGTTGCCGTTTAATTTTGCCAACTTGCCACAGTTGTTGAGGGAAGCGGACAATGGGTTTAGACACACTGTACCAATTACCTCCAACTTCACCTTGTTCCGTTATTTCACCGGCACGGCAGGATTCAATTATACCGAACTGTGGTATTTGAACCAGATTGACTATTTCTATAATGCCGAGGAGCAGCGGGTGGATCAAATCAGGTCCGATGGGTTTAACAGGGCTGGTTTCTATAATTCATCGTTTAACCTTTCTACAAACATCTACGGTTTTTATACCTTCAGAAAAGGTGGTAAAGTGGAAGCGGTAAGGCACCACATGCAGCCAACTTTTGGCTTTAGTTATTCGCCTAATTTTGCCGACCCACGATTCGGTTATTTTCAGGAAGTTCAAGTGGACGAAACGGGCAGGACCCAGTTCTTCAGCCGTTATCAAGGGGCAATTTTTGGTGGTCCGCCATTGGGCGAGGCCAGGTCACTTAACCTTTCCATCAGAAACGTGGTGGAAGCCAAGATCAAAACTTCCAACGATACTACAGGTAATGAGGAAACCAAAAAAGTCCCGGTGCTCCAAACGTTGAACATTGCGTCCAACTACAACATGGCAGCCGACTCCTTTAATTTGGCCCCGATAAACATCAATACCAGAACGGCCTTCTTTGATCAGCGCCTGAGTGTGTTCCTTTCGGCGACCATGGACCCTTACGCTACCCGCACTGTCACCAATGCGCAGGGCCAGCAAGCCGAGCGAAGGGTGAACGATTTTGCATGGAATAGAGGCCAAGGTATAGGCCGACTGAGAAACGCCACCCTTAACTTAAACGGGAGCATAAACCCTAGTCAGACGGAAAAAAGTCCCGGGGAAAGGCGCGATGAGATCACCAATGATTTCATGGCCCAAGGGGGGGTGATGAATGAATTTACCCAAAACGAAATTGATCGGATAGTGGCCGATCCCAGCCAATATATAGATTGGGCCATTCCGTGGAACCTGACCTTTGGGTACAACTTGAGTTACAACCGTGCTTTTACTGGTGTCACCAATGTGACCCAGGCCCTAAATGTATCGGGTGATGTGAGCTTTTCCGAAAAATGGAAGATCAACTTCAACACGGGGTATGATCTATCTACTGCCCAAGTCACCCAATCCATGATCGGTATAGCCCGTGACCTCCATTGCTGGCAGATGAACGTCAACTGGATCCCTTTTGGCCGCTTTACCTCCTACAACATCGACATCCGTGTCAAATCTTCAATTCTCCAGGATCTGAAGGTCTCAAGGAGAAGAAGCTTCTTCGATTCGTTTAGGTAGTATAGAGGTTTATTTCCCGATATCCGCTTCGGATCGGGAGGTTTAGAAGGTTAGAATTTAACATAGTTCAGTAGATAGTAGATCTCCCGAGGAGCGCCGATGGAAAAGTCAGGAGGCACTTCGGGACGGTAGAAGGGGTTAGGAGTGAAAGCATCCCTATCGTCGCTTTGCGATTTCTAAACCTCTAAACAAGGCCACAGGCCAAATAACCTTCCAAACTTAGCAGTTTAGAAGGTTATTTCCCGATAACCGCTTCGCGGATCGGGAGGTTTAGAAGGTTAGATTCAGGCCATTTCCAGAACTTGGCGTCCTTTGCAAAACTCTTTGCGCACTTCGCCTGCCCTCCGGGAGGCGGGCGTGAAACTGCCGCGATGAAGTCAAGCCACATCCCTCTCGTCGCTTCGTTATTTCTAAACTCCTAAACCAGGTCGATATAGACCCATAAACCATTTTATCGGCGCAAAAGGATTATAAATAAATGAAATAATATAAATTACTGATTTGTATAGGCTACAATCTCTTTTTCCACTTCTTGGGGTGCTGATTTGTATTAAAAACGGAAATAACGTTGATATCAATGTCGTCTACTAGATACAATACTAAAAAAGGAAAACGACTCAAAACAAATGCTCTGACTTTATTTTTATAATAGACCTTATAGGTTAGCGGATTTGAAGAAATGACCTTTTTTGCATGATCTAGAGCTTCTAGAAATTCTTCTCCTAAACCTTGCTTTTGCTTTTCATACCAACTATAGGCCTCCATTACATCCATTTCAGCTTCTTCGGAAAGCTGGTAGTTATAAATCATCTTCATGACGCTTTCTAACCCGGTCCTTTACTTCATCCCAAGATGAAAAATGCATCTGGCCCTCCTCATATTTTTTAAGCCTTAAATCTAATTCTTTCCTTTGGGATTCACTTAATTCCAAAGAGTCCTCATGTTGTTTTTTCAATTCTTGAAGCTGTTGTAAAACAGATTTATCTTTAAGGTCCTTTACCCAATGTATAAGGTCAGTTTTAACAGTTTTGAGATCCATGGTAAATGGGTTTAGTATAATTAAAATTAACGAAATTGCTTAATTATTGATTCAATTCTAAAAAGTAAAAATACTTAAGCAGTTTAGAAGGTTATTTCCCCAAAACCGCTTCGCGGATCGGGAGGGTTAGAAGGTTAGATTCAGTCCATTTCCAGAGCTTGGCGTCCTTTGCCAACCTTTTTGCGCCCTTTGCATGCACTCCGGTAGGCGGGCGTGAAACTACCGCGATGCAGTCAAGCCAAATCCCTCTCGTCGCTTGCGATTTCTAAACCCCTAAACCAGGCCGCAGGCCGCCTAATCCCTTAACCCCCGGAATTTCTTCGTGCCTTTGCGCTTCCGTGGCAAATAACTTTCACTCTTTTGCTATAAAAAAGGCCTGACCAAAACCGATCAGACCTTTTATAATAAACCTTAAAAACGATAAAATCTTACCAGATTCTAACCCTGTCCTCAGGGGCTTTGTACATGCCGTCGCCTTCCTGTACATTGAATGCTTCATAGAAGGCATCAATGTTCACCAATGGACCGTTTCCGCGGTACATGGCTGGGGAGTGAGGGTCAGTTTGGATCTGGGTTCTTAGAGCTTCTTCTCTGCTTTTGGTCCTCCAGATGGTAGCCCAAGAAATAAAGAATCGCTGCTCCGGAGTGAATCCGTCAATGCTTTCTGGTCTGCCGTGCTCCTCCAAGTGTCTTTTTAATCCGTCAAAAGCCACCAATACACCACCAAGGTCACCGATGTTTTCACCCAAAGTCAAGCTTCCTTTTACATTCACACCGTCTAATGGCTCATAGGAATCGTACTGGGCAACCAATTGACCGGTTCTTTCTTGGAAGTTTTCCAAATCTTCATCCTGCCACCAGTTTCTCAAGTTACCCTGAGCATCATATCTGCTACCTTGATCATCAAAACCATGGCTGATCTCATGTCCAATCACACCGCCAATACCACCATAATTCACAGCAGCATCAGCTCTGTAATCATAAAATGGGGGCTGAAGGATACCGGCAGGGAACACAATCTCATTCCAAGTTGGGTTATAATAGGCATTCACCGTTTGAGGGGTCATAAACCACTCATTCTTGTCAATCGGCTTACCCAGCTTAGAGATATTTTCATTGAACCTGAATTCAGAAGATCTCATCACGTTATCAAAATAACTGGCAGTTTCAGGATTGCCGTCTACTTCTAGGTCAGCATAGCTTTTCCACTCATCAGGAAATCCGATTTTCACACTGAAAGTACCAAGCTTTTCGAGGGCTTTCTCCTTTGTCTCATCAGTCATCCAGTCCAGGTTCCTGATTCTATCTCCCATGGCCAACATAATGTTGTCCACCATTTCTTGGGCTTTTTCTTTTGCTTCTTGTGGGAAATATTCCTCTGTATAAAGTTTTCCGATGGCCTCCCCGGCAGCTCTTTCAGTAGTAGCCAACACTCTTTTCCATCTTGGTCTCATCTCGTCGGTACCCTGAAGTTCCTTACCGTAGAAATCAAAATTATTCCTTACAAACTCATAGCTCAGGTATGGAGCAGCACTGTTGACCAAGTTCCACTTTAGGTATTCCTGCCAAGTGGAAGCCGGAACTTCCTGCATGATTTTCTCCACTTCCTCCATAAACTTCGGAGTCGAAACGATCACCTCATCCGTGTCGGCATTCAGTTCGTCCAAATACTTCTTCCAGTCAAATGAAGGCGTCAACTCATTCATTTCACTTAGGGTAAACTTGTTGTAACGGCCTTCCGGGTCACGCATTTCAATTCTGGTTTTGCTGGCCTTGGCCAATCTGGTTTCCAGATCCATGATACGCTGAGCGGCACCTTCTGCATCATCCACTTTGGCTAGCTTCAATGCTGAAGCTACATGCTTTTGATATTTTTGGCGGAGGTCATTAAATTTCTCGTTGTCCTCCACATAATAATCTCGGTCAGGTAGGCCAAGACCGCTTTGCGAAACGTAAAGGGCCATTCTTTCAGAGTCCTTCAAGTCGGTGTTTACACCCAGACCAAAAAATGCTCCTCCCCCTCTTTTTTGCTGCTTGGCCATATAGGCCTGAAGGTACTCGGCTGAATTTATCTTCTCGATCTCTTCAAACCAAGGCCTCAAAGGCTCTATGCCTCTGTTTTCAGCCAGTGTGCTATCCATACCGATCTGGTAGAAGTCGGCCGCCTTTCTCTGGTCAGAGCCTTCCTGGAATTCTTCACTATCGGAGGCTTTTTCGAGGACTCTTAACACTGCCTCATTGTTAAATTCGCGAAGCTCGTTAAAGCTTCCCCATCTCCCCTGGTCGCCCGGGATCTCGGTTTTTTCTAGCCAGCCACCGTTGACAAACTGGAAAAAGTCGTCCTGAGGGCGGGTGGTAGAATCCATGTAGTTCAAATTGATGGCTTGCACTTCCCCTCCCCTTTCGGAAAGGGCTGACTGCTGGGAACAGCCCGCCATCACCATCCCGGTAATGACAGCGCCAAAGCCCAAATAATTAAATCGGTTCATAAGTTATATTTTGGTTATTTAATTCTGGAAGCCAATTTAATAAAAAAACCCTGTTGACGCTAATGGGATTATTTCAGAGGTTTTTAGGCCATATAAGAAAAAAACTGGGTAAAGATGTCATCTTTACCCAGCATAAATTTAATAGGTTAATTGAGATCGGCCTTGTAGCCAATTCCTCCGAGCTAATTGGTAATACCACGTACTGTTCTTACAAAGCAGGTTTCACAAAATTACTTTCAGGTGGACCCAAATAACTTGGCTTCATTCCCCCTGCATCAATTACGAATTTTTGGAAGACTACTCCGGTGTCTATCATCCAGATCTTTAAGGTATGTTTACCTGGTTGTTTGATTTTATGTTTGGATGTAGAGACCTTAATATGATCAGCTACTGACTTTGTCCACCAATCTGCATATTTATGATCAGGTTTGATTTCGCCTTCGTTCATATTTACAATCTGAGGCTCTTCATCGTCTATTGAGATGGCAAATTTTAACCCACCTTGTTTTTTAAAATCTTGAGTTGGGGAAAGGAAAGTATGAATGGTAATTTCTCCATCATCAAAAACCGTAAATTCATATTCCAATCTTGGAGATTCGGTACTGAGTTCATGTCGAGGCGCATTTACCGGTTCAATAATCATAGAGGAATGGGTTCGGCCAAGGTTAGGAACTTTTGTCCAATGAATAGGCAGTGCATCTATTTTTGCTGTATAATTGGCCGCTTCAATAGAAACATATCCGTTATTTTCTATAAATCCAGATGCAGTTGGAAGGTTGTTCCGAACAGGAACTTGGATTTCATACTCTTTGCCTGCTCCCTTGATAATAATTTCCCCGGCAACATTCTCTTGGTTAGGAACTTTTTCCCAATCGATACTTACAAATACTTTTTCATCATATTGCAAACTACCTTCCTCCCTTGATAATTTTATCCAATCTTGTTTGGCTTCAAGTGAGTAGTTCAAATTGCCTTCCCCCATATTGAAAATATCTATATAGTAAGTCTGCTGGTTGAGAGGATCAAATTCACTGAAACTTTTGCTGAATAGTGGATCACTTTCTACACTAAAGCCGCCCCATTCGACATCCGACCCATATTCTAAGCTAAAGCCTAATTGTGGTAAACTAGCTGTATGGATGTACGAAATAGCTGGCATTACATTCGTACGGGGGTGATTCCAACTGGTATACCCGATATGGGTTTGCGACATCATATGATTCCATTTGCCATCTTCCAGATCTTCATGAAACTGTCTGGTAAGTTCGGCATCATAGGCAAACAATTCCTTCACTCTCTCAGCATATTTATTGGCCGAAGCCCTACCCTGTTGAGCGTATAACCTGTTTTTACCAGTAGCTATATACATTTCGTTTATATTGCTGCTCATCTCTACCGGAGACAGCACCAGCTGATAAAAAGCAGATTTATAACTTTCGGGTAATTTGCTATAGATAGTATTACTTCTTTCCAGAAGATTTCTGTACTCATCTAATATCCTATCTGCCTCACGATAGTTTACCAAGCTATAGGTGCTAGGTTCTAGCATCTCTGGGGTTCGACGGGCATTGTATTTCGTATACAAAGCCAGAATTTCAGCTATTTCTTTAGCATACTCATCCCCAAATTGCTGTTTAGCCCAATTCACATAATAGTTTGGCAAATCTTCAGCTTGGATTGCTTCCGTTTCCCAGGCCAAATCCAGAAAGAAGCTAATTGGCAGCTCCATGGGTTTTATATCTCCTACGTTGGCTATCCACAGTTCTTTGACTCCTGCCTCATAAGTATGCTTCATTTGCTCCCACACACGTTCTAATTGGGTGACATTGTTCCATCGGTATGACACAGGCGCTCCCACATAATCAAAGTGGTAATACATCCCAAATCCACCGGGGTGGCTTTGATCATCTTTCTTAGGCAGATACCGTATATTTCCCCAATTGTCATCACTGAAAAGAATGGTAATATCATCTTCCACCCGCATCCCTTTGTCGTAGTAATCCTGCACTTCTTTATAGATAGCCCACACTTGGGGAGTTTCGTGGGCAGGTTTACCTGTGACGTCAGTAATGATATTTCGCTGATCTTCAATTATAGTTTGCAATAAATCCACAGCAGTTTCCTCAGACATTCCCTCATCACCATCACCACGCATACCCATGGTAACTACACTTTCATAATCTCCCATACGCTCTATGCCACCGCGCCAAAACTCCTGCAGTTGTTCTTTATTGGTCTCATAATTCCATTCGCCACCCCCGAACCTCTGCCATTCGTGGTGGGCGCGCATCATGGGTTCGTGGTGGCTGGTAGATATTACAATGCCGTATTCATCTGCAAGTCGGGCATTTTCGGGATCATCATCTGCAAATGCGGTGGGAAGCCACATGGCCGGCCATAAAAAATTGGCTTTGTTCCTGAGAAGCAGTTCGTAAACATTTTCATAAAATTTATGATTAAAACCTCCGAATTTTTCTTTAGCCCAATTCCTCAAAGCCGGAGCTTCATCATTAAGAAAAATCCCTCTGTATTTGACAGATGGGCCTCTGGAAACATGTCTGCCATTTTTTATAAATAGTTGTTCACTTTTTTCAACCGGCACATCCGCCCACCAATACCAAGGTGAAACCCCAATTTTTTCAGATAGGGTAAATACGCCAAAGGCCGTTCCACGCCTGTCACTTCCTGCTATAACCAAAGCCCTATCTACACTAGGAAAAGGATTTTCGATAGTTTGAATTATGAAATTTTCCCAGTTATTTATGATAGGATTTACATCCAGCTTCTCTGAAGTAATCAGCTGATCAATAAAATGGCTGTTTCCGATAGTCCCTACAATTATCAGGTTGTTATCGAGGTATTCACCTGAGGATATAATCTTAGGTTTTTGATCGGTAACTTTTTCAATATCGCTAGCTAAAAATTGAACAGATTTCTGTACTAGCACATTGTCTAATGTATCAAATAATATTTTGGTTGAAAAAGGATCATTCGCAATTGAAAAATAATCTTCATTTTCTTTCTCGTTACTTATTACTATTTGAGAATGTACAAATTGGGGTAAAAGTAGAAGCAGTAGAATAGTCAGTAATCGCATCTTATTATTGTATTTTTTGAATAAATGCTTTTTAGTCAGCCGTGAAATGATGAATATTGAATACACGGCATCAGGTCAATAAAAAAGCATGATAGAAAAATTCATCTCTATCATGCTTACTTTAACAATAGGTTTAATATTTATAGGTTTGAATTAATACCCTGGATTCTGATAGGCAGCCCTATCACCTTCCATAGCATCAATCTGGCTTTGAGGTATTGGCCTCAGATAGTGGTACGGCTGGATGTTTCTGGTAATGGTTTGCGCCGTCACGTCTCCATAATTTCTTCCGGCTATCTGATAGGTTCTGGACAGCTCCTCCCATTTTTGAGTTCTGATAAGGTCATACCAGCGGTACCCTTCACCATAAAACTCACGGGAACGCTCTTCCAGGATATAGTAGATATCGATGACGGCCGGAGTGGCTTCCATCATTTCACCACTACGATCTTCCAGCCTTTCTTGGTTGTTATGATTATCCCAACGCCAAACACCCGCTCTTGCCCGAAGTACATTTACTAGGTCACGTGCGCTCTGAGGTCCAGAAGCTCCCATCACTGCCGCTTCAGCTGCAATCAAGTAAAGTTCTGAAAACTTAGCGATGTTGAAAGGTCTGGTACTTCCCGCATTTGGTTGACCTAAACCGTCACCACTGTCAGTTCTATATGGACCTAATTTCCACAAACCTGGGTATTTCATTCTACTGATATTGCTTGGCGCAATCACGAAATCGGATCTTCCCGGCAATATACCTGCACCAATATTCCCACCTAATCTGATGTCAGAAGGATAATCGATAGGTTGATCAGGCTCTTCATGAAGGAAAGTAAGTATAGGGTCTCCAGGTTGAACCGGCAATAAATTGGCATTATAAACCGGCCCACCAATAACTGGTGCAACATCCGTATTAGCACGATAAACGGTAGTAAATGTACCATCGTATCGAGAGTCATTTGTTTTGTCAGCAAAGGTGTTTGTAATAGCTCCGATGGTTGGAGCCATACGGGTCCATGGTCTACCAAGGGGCTGAACGGCCTCTCTTCTTACAGACTCTAGATCATTAGCCCAAGTAGAATTGGAAGAACTGCTTCTTATTACTGGATAATTCCAGGTCATCATCCAGCCGGCAAAGTTGTCTGGTGCTTCACCATTGCCCCAGGTAAGGCTACCAGCGTTATAAAACTCACTGGTTTCTGTATGATCGGCATAGAGCAACAATTCACTGTTTCTATCATTCGGTGCATAGTTTACATCAAAGAAGGTTTCCTGCAACCTGAACGGACCCGGGTTATTTATCGCTTCAAGAGCAATATCATAAGCCTGCTGGTAATACCACTGGGGGGATTGTCCATCAGGATCTACACGTGGAGTTTCCGGATAAGTAGGAATATTGTTGGGGTTTTCAAGCCACCATGCATAAGTGAGATATGCTTTGGCCAGGTACAAGCGGGCCAAAGTTTTGGTCGCCGTTCCGGTAAGTCGGCCTGTCTCAGGCAAATCCTCTATCGCTCTGATCATATCGGGGAATATTCCCCTTGTATATACTTCAGGAACCGTGTTTCTGGTAGACACTCTGGTTGGGGCTACATTAAATTGCAGCTCACCTGCACCCAAATCCAAGGGAACGCCTCCGAATGTCTGCACCAATAGGAAATAATCAAAAGCCCTGAAGAATCTGGCTTCAGCAATTAAAGCATCTGAAGTTCCTACTTCTGATGCGAACTCAATGATCCCACTTGCGGTATTGATATTCGAAAAAGCGGCCCCCCATAATGCATCTGCCCTACTACTATTAGGATCAATTTCACCTTGGCCGCTAAGATCCATTACCAAGAAGTTTTGGTCGGCACTTTGGGCATAGGTAACTTCATCTGTACCTGTCAGGGTTGTGTTATAATAATAAGCCTGACCATAAATATAGCGAAGGTGGGCATACATTGATGTCAATCCACCCTGTATTCCTTCTGGTGTCTGGAAAAAGCTGGGCTCAAATCTAGCCCGTGGCGTTTCATCCAGAATTTCAGCACAAGAAACAAGTAAAAGTGCCGCCAACAGCAAACCTTTCACTGGATTCAGATATATCTGTATCTTTTTCATAATCGATTAAAATGTCAAGTTAACACCCACTATAAAATTACGAGTTGCCGGAGAATTAGTGCCGATTGTAAGCAATCGACTTGGCATTGAACCTTGTACGGCTGTATTCTGATCTGCAAACGAATTTGTTTCTGGATCCATGCCCGTTTCTCTGTTGAATGGAGAGAACAGAACAAATGGATTCTGAACAGCACCATATATTCTAAACCTGCTTATACCGGCGGCGGTCATCCAATTGCCAGACTGGTCGAAATTGTACCCAAGTGTAATGGTTCTAAATTTCAGATAGGAGGCATCAAAATATCCCAAGGTACTTCCATACTTTGGATTATCACCTGAAGCTAAGCCTCCTGGAGCAGGGTATCTTGCTCCTGTATTTTCTGGAGTCCAATAATCAACACTTACATTGTTTCTTCGACCGTTGAGCATATTGAGGTACCCTCCGGAAGAGTGAAGATTACTGATAAGTACGCCCCCACTTTGGAAAGTACCTACTATGGTCAAATCAAAATTCTTGTAGCTAAGGAGGGAATTAAAACCACCCATAAAGTTGGCCTGTAAATCTAGGATCTGACGGTCATCCGGTCCTATAGCTCTCAATGGCACCCCCTCGTCGTTATATTCTCCGGTGTATTCTACTTTGATCATTCCCGGGTTTCCTCCTGGCTCTAGGATATCCTGGTGAGGATCACCTTCCTGCCAAAGCCCTACATACTTATGATCAAAAATCACGTTGATTGGATGTCCTACAAACCACCAGTTGCCTTCATCTCGGGTTTGTCCGGAGGAAAGTGCCAATAGCTTGTTACGGTTGAGATACATGTTGACTCCAGCTTCCCAACGCCAATCACCTCGCTCCATAAGAAGACCGTTTAAAGCCAGTTCCACCCCTCTATTTTGAGTTTCACCTATATTAGCCGTATAACTACCCACGCCGGCAGTAGCAGGCAAACCAACATTTAAAAGAATATCTCTGGTATGGGTGTTGTAGAATTCCAAACTACCTGTCAAACGTCTGTTGTAAATATCGAAATCAACCCCGATATTCCATGTCTCTGAGTATTCCCAGCCTAGGTTTGGATTTGGAAGGGTGTTTACAAAATATCCCATGCTGTAAGTATCATCGCCAAAATTATATGGCCTGGTACCTAAGCCTCCGAGGGTTGCATAAGGTGCAATCGCTTGGTTGGAGGTTTGTCCATAACCCACACGCAGCTTTAACATATCCACATTGGCTAAACCACTCATAAACCCTTCTTTACCTAAATTCCAGCCTGCGGAAATCGCCGGGTAAGTATGCCAATTGTAGCCCGGGGCAAGCCTCGAGGACCCATCTGACCTTACAGTCGCTGATATCATATACTTATCATCATACGAGTACATTACCCTACCCATATAGGACATCAACCCCCACTGGTTGTAATTTTGGTCATTAGGATTGATTTGTATCTCGTCAGCTGCATAGCCTATATTATAGAACTGAAACTGGGAAGAAGGAATATCACGCCCCCACATTCTTGTGCTATAAAAAGTATTTTGTTCTGAAGCGTAGAGCCCTGTTACATTTATAATATGTTTGTCTGCGATTATTTTGTCATAAGTAAGTAGGTTTTCCATTAGCCAGTGATAATTATGGGAATTACCTACCGCAGCGGTAGAAGGCGTAGCGGGATTTGGATTGTTAATACCTACACCGGTAAACTCCCCTTGATTACTTTGACGGTAATTTAAACCTAGATTTGCACGATATTTCAAACCATCCACCCCAGGAATTTTTGCCTCTGCATATATTGCATTAAATGTTGCAAATGCCCGGGTTTCATTTAGCCATTCGTCTTGTGCCTCTCTAACACTATGTCTGGTCATAGCCCAAGGCTCATCCAGTGGCATCCCGATGGTTCTTCTTCGGGTACCGTCAGGATTGAATGGACTTGCTATCGGAGACATACTAAGTACACCGTATAACCCAATTTGTGAACCTTGGGTTTTACTATAATTACTATTGGAGTTAAAACCAACCCTAAGGAAATTCCCGATTTCTTGATCCACTGAAGCTCTCATGGATATCCTGTCAAACTGTTGCGTAGGCACTACTCCCTCATCATGATAATACCCCAATCCAAAACTATATGTGCTTTTTTCTCCTCCACCGGTGACATCTATGTCATGGTTGGACATGGTACCTGTCTGATAAAACTGATCCTGCCAATCTGTGCTGACATCATTGGACTCATGCGGGCCGTTGGTAAACATACCTGCAGCTTCTCTCATCTGGATAAACTCGTTGGCATCCATCATGGGATAGGGAGAGAAAACCGTTTTGGGACCATGGAAAGCGCTATAACTTACCCTAGCTTGCTGACCTTTATAACCACTTTTAGTCGTTATCAAAACTACCCCGTTAGCCCCTCTGGATCCATAAATAGCTGTCGCAGAGGCATCCTTCAAAATATCAATACTTTCTATACTTTCCGGATTAATGTCCCCTATTGAACCTGAGAATGGAATCCCGTTCAATACCAATAAAGGGTCATTGCTGGCCGTAAGGGATCTGTTGCCTCTAATACGGATTTGCTGCGTGGCCCCAGGCTGGGTAGAGGATTGCGAGATATCCACTCCTGGCAGACGCCCTTGGAGACTTTCCGTAATGTTACCGGCAGCTACTTCCCTTATTCTTTCCCCACCAATGGACGCAACAGATCCTGTCACAGCTTCTTGCCTCATAGTTCCGTACCCTACTACCACTACTTCATCCAAGGAACCCATATCCTGCCTCAATTTAATAGTAATGGAAGACCTGTTTCCGACTTCTATTTCTTGAGTACCAAATCCAACAAAGGAAACCACCAAGGTAGCTCCCTGCTGAACTTGTAATGTAAATGCTCCATCCATATCGGAAATCACACCATTGTTGGTTCCTTTTTCCAATATAGATGCACCTGGTAGGCCTAAGTCTTCATCATCAAGGACAACCCCTGAAACCGTTACACTTTGAGCCATTGACGTGAGGCTGATAAAAAAGAATACCAGCATGCCCATTATCCCAATAAGCCGACTTCGGGACTTCCCTGAAGGAACTATTCGGATAATCTTGGTAGATTTTAAATCCATACGCTTGATTATTTAAGGGTTAGTTAATTGAGTTTGATCAACACTTTCAATCTAACCGATAAATATGGCTAGGATTGAAGAATCTAATAAGGTCTAAACCTCCAAAAAAAAATCCTTAAATGCAACCGATTGCATAAATTTTTCTGCCCAAAATATTACCTAACTACTAAAATCCATAAAAACGCCATTTTAGAAGAAAAAAAATTTGATTTTACCCTGGAAACACTTAACCTTACTAATTGACTGCGCACACATAAAAACAGCCCATTTACTATTGAAAGCAAAACTCTTCCACATTACTCAGAAAATTTGATGAAATGCAGAAAATTTCTATAAGAGAATTTGGAAAAGGAAAGAAGATGTAATCGATTTCATTATTTTGCCTAAAATACACAACCGGATTTAATCAGTCGAGAATATTCCGGCTAGGTGAGGCATGGGTATAAGCTCAGGAAATTGCATTAAAACAACTTAAAAACCCAATCTAAGGATACGCCTGCACTTTAACAAATCAGGATTATGACAGTTTTTTATCAATTCAACTTCTTCCTAATTATCTCAGTTCTATTTACCTCCAGTGCATTTGGACAAACCAATCATGGTACAGTAGTGGAGCTGCCTGATAGTGTATCGCAGATTAATGTGTCTACCAACTTTGATTTTTTTCTGGACACAGCCTCCATCTATACTATTGATGAGATCTCCCACGAAACATTTCAAAATCGTTTCCAAAGAGCAACAGATCCCCATGTCCTATTTGACTTTCTTGATTCCCAAATTTGGATTCGCTTCACAATCCATAATAAACAATCCATTCACAATCACTCTTGGTATCTAGAATCTTGGGGTTTTGACATTAAAAAAGTAACCTTCTATTTCCCCACACCAGAGGGGAAATTCGAACCTTCTACAGCAGGCTTTGAAAGGCCTTTTGAAGAGCGAAATATCAAGCATAAGAATTTTAACTATTTCCTGGATTTAAGGCCTTGGGAAACTAAGACCTATTATTTGAAAGTCACAAGAAGTTACAATCAAGAGTTCAGCTTTCATTTGAGAACCAATGAAAGATTTCTGGCTCACTCCCTAAATGAATATCTCCTTTTGGGAATATATTATGGAGTGCTTATCATTATATTATTTTTCAACCTTTATTTATTCTTTAAATTAAGAGATACTTTATACATATATTTTCCCTGTTTAATTTTGGCCTGTATCTGGTTTTCTTTAGGTAGAGACGGGCTGGGATTCCAATACCTTTGGCCAAATTCCCCCTGGGTAAATAAACTCCACAATGAGAATTTTATTGAGCTCACTATTATCCTTTCTACTCTTTTATTTTCAGATCGATTTATTCGAAAATATACTAAATTAAACTCTATTTCACACCTTACCTATTGGACAATATCACTTAAGGTTGTTTTATATATCAACCAAATATTCTTTTATGAACTTAATTATATTGTTTATCTTACTGTAACAATCATCATTTTATTTATCCCATTCTCATTAGGGCTACATTCTTTGATGAAGGCAAAAGTATTCTCATGGTCATACACTTTCGCTTATGCCTGCCTTTTTCTGGTAATCATTTATTCTTATTCCAAGACCATTCAAATATTTGACAGCCCTATCCTCAACTGGTATATAGTTTACCCTGTTATTTTCTTGGAAATGGTCCTTTTCTCATTTTCCATATTTAATCAGATCAAATTCCTTCAGGATGAGTATATAGCTGCTAACTTAGAAAAAACTCAGGTTCTGGAGATAAACAACCAGCTGACTAAAAAACTCAATTCAAAGTTGAAAAGGAAAGTTAGAGCAAGAACAGAAAAAATCGAAAGGATCGCTGTCGATCTTGAGCAAAAAAACAAGGAACTGCAAACTGCAAATCTAAAATTAGAAGAATTGAATGCACAGATTTTTCAGATGAACCAATCTCTGGAAGAAAACAATCAAAAACTTAAAATGAATGTTGTGGAAGTCACAAAAGACCTCGCTTTAATGAAAGGGTTGGCTTTTACAGACTTTAAGAAGGTTTTCCCCGATAAAGAAACCTGCCTGCACTTTCTCTCTGAACTAAAATGGAAAGAAAAATACAATTGTAAAAAGTGTGATTATAATAAATATAAGGAAGGCCCAAATTATGGAAGAAGGTGCAAAAACTGTAACTATTATGAATCCCCCACTGTGGACACCCTGTTCCATAAGCTGAAATTCCCAATTGAAAAGGCATTCTACATCCTCTATCTATCCAACAGAAAAGATGTAGACCTTACCTTAAATGAACTCTCCAAAATTCTCGAATTGAGACGGGAAACCTGCTGGTCATTTCGGAACAAGCTCTCCCAGGCCATGGAGAAAATGGAGAACAATAAAGAATTATACGGATGGGAAACGCTGGCTTTGGTAAACCTGGAGTAAGCAATCACAAATTAATGAAATCGGTTTCAAAACAAATAAAGTACCTTTAAGCCCCCTACTCCCAGGTGCTAAAAAACCATTTGTACAAAAAAGTAAAGCTCGTTTTTCCAATACTCAAAATTGTGATTTCCCGGTACAATTCTATATTCATGTTCGATTTTATTCTCCTTCAGAAATTGATGAGTTCTTTTGGTTATGTCTAAAAGGTTATCTTCATCCCCACAGCTTAGAAATAACAACATCAACTCCCCCCGTGCTTTTTCAGGATTGGGAAGGAGCTCGTCACCCTTTTTGGTATTTGGGGCAGGTGAAAAAGCTCCTATCCATGCAAAAGTATCGATATTGTTTAATCCGAAATTTAAGGATTGACCACCTCCCATAGATAGTCCAGCAATGGCCTTGTGCTCCCGGTCAGCTTTGACATTGTAATTTTCTTCAATATAGGGGATCAGGTCATTGAGCAGGTCCTGCTCGAAAGTAGCAAAAGCTTCTACTTTTGGGCCTTCAAAGATATTTCCACCCGCACTGTCATCTTCCATGGCCCTGCCGTTTGGCAGGACGATGATCATAGGCTTGGCTTTGTTAGCCGCATATAAGTTGTCCATAATGACTTCCGGGCGGCCCTGATCCAGCCATTCCCTTTCATCCCCTCCTATACCATGTAGTAAATATAAAACCGGATAGGATTCCGAATCCGTATACGCAGGTGGGAAATAAATATTTGCCACTCTATCATTACCCACTGTTTTAGATGGGTAACGGATCTGTTTTACTTCACCCTTAGGATTGTTTGCCGACGGTTGGTCAAATCCATCCGGTGCGATGGAGTTGGTTCCCTGTCCAAAGGAATAATTCGATATCAAGGTTGCTAGAATTATAAAACCTATTTTGATTCTTCTCATCAGTTCAAAGTTTATCAAGACCTGCCTGTATTATATCAAGTAGCTCTATAGTGTTTTCTATTGATTACATTATACATTATAATACTCCTCCCATCCTTTTCTTGGTGGTGCGCCATTAAGAAGCGCATTTGCCTGTGGATTATTAGTGATAATTTTTTTATCCCTATCAAATTTTAAATTAGCATTAGTCTGCTGTGCCAGAACTCCCAGAGAAAAGATTTGACTTAAAGGTCCCGTCACTTCAAAAGGAGACCTTGTCTCTTCTTCTCCTTTAACAGCTAACAGAAAATTGGCAAAGTGATTTGAGGTACTTTCAGGTACTTCAGGCAGTTTACTTTTCATATCATTGGCAGCTTCCTTAGGGATAATAGAAAGTGTGCTTCCATGCGATCCTCCTTTAAAAGTGAGATCTTTACTGTAGATGATTTTACCGGGGTTCAGAGTTCTTTTTTCTATCTGACCTGTGCCGGCAGCAGGTATATCCGCACTCAATTCCGAAGTTCCATAGCCTTCCGGTAAATCTGGTAAATTATCCAACCCATCGTACCAAGATACCGTGACGGGAGGCATTTCATTTCTTTTGGGAAATTTGAATTCCAGCGTAGATGCCTGGGGAAAGAACAATGGATTATGTCCTTCTAGCTTTACGGCATTGATTTCTTCAGGAAGCCCAAGCTCCAAATACCTATGGAAACTGTCCATGATATGAGCGCCCCAATCGCCGAGTGCCCCCATCCCAAATTCATACCAGCACCTCCACTGCCCATTGGCAAAATCCTCATTGTAATCATGATGCTGTGCAGTAGTCAACCATAGGTCCCAGTCTAGCGTATAAGGAATCGGATCTGGATTGGGATAGGTCGTCAAAGATGTATCCCATCCATGCCACCTTCTTCTACTGTTCATATGACAGGTGATGGCATGTACATCTTTAATAATGCCAGCATCCACCCAAGATTTAAATTGAAACGAATTGGCCTCTGAGTGTCCCTGATTTCCCATTTGGGTTACCACCCCATACTTTTTGGCAGCTTTCATCATCAGCTCTACCTCCTGAAAAGTCCGCGCCATGGGTTTTTCTACAAAAACATGCTTTCCTGATGCCATAGCATGCATAGTAATAGGAAAATGAGAAAAATCGGGAGTACAAATTACAGCTGCATCAAAAGCAGTTTCGTTTTGATCAAATAGCTCCCGGAAATCCGTAAACCGTTTAGCTTTGGAATGCTTTTCCATTATCGCTGCGGTATGAGGTGCACCCATATCCACATCACAAAGCGCCACCACATTGGATAATCCGGTCTTGTCAAAATCATTGATGACCTGCTCTCCCCTATTTCCTATACCTATACAGGCCAAATTAATCCGATCACTGGGCACTTTGGATGCCATCTGGACTATCTCTCCAGCTTTGTTCCTTATTTCAGGCTTGGAGAAAAGTACGTGACGGGGAATGATCTGGATAGCTCCAAATGCTAGAGCGCTCTTTTTAAGAAAATCTCTTCTGTCAGTACTAGATTTTAATTTGGTAGTGTTTTTCGTTTCCTTCTTCATATCTCTTTATTCTATATTTTCATTTCGTTTAATCAGGGTTCTGTTTTTCTTCAATAACTCCTGTTCTTCAAATCACACAGATTTTGACTGCATTGCCATTAATTGGTAAAGGTCCAATAGTCAAAATACATAACGTTAGTTGTTGCTTTACCTTTGAAGACAAAAAACACATCCTGTACACCCGTGACATTTTTCACATCAGTACTCACTAGCGTCCACCTGTCATCTCCCCCTGTATTGGGTATATTGATAGACCCTATTAGTTCTCCATCTCTACTGCCAAGCCTGATCTCCATGTCTACATCGCTGTTGTGTGTAGTCCCCACCCTTGCTGTAAACTTTGAGGGGCCATCCTCCCGAAAGTCTACTCCTACTACTTTGGTATAGGCGTCATTTCGCGTCGCTGTGATGAAATTGCCCACCACTTCGTTTTGTTTCGCTTTCACACCTTCTGACCAGGCTATGGTTTCAGCTTCATTTTTGACATATGGGTTTACAGATCCCAAACTTTTAGTGATCCCCTCGGTCATCTTCATTGGGACTATGGTACCGTCATCATTAAATTGAACCTCCTCTACGGCTACCGATCTGGTAAATCCCCCTCCGCCGGGCAAGGCACCATTGTGATAGAAAAAATATGTCTTGTCTCTAAAATCGATGATCGCCGGATGATTGGTAAAACTCTTACCCTCTGTGGCCATTAATACGCCCTGGTATTCCCAAGGGCCTGTAGGACTCGGACCAGTAGAATAACCTATATGCTCCGGGATGGGACCTGCGGCAAATAATAAGTAATACAGATCATTCCTTTTGTACAGCCATGGTCCCTCTTCATAAGTGGTAGGTCTCTTGGGATCACCTTCCCTTTTTCCAAAGGCTTCCACCGTATTGGGAAATTTATCCACTTCCCCCTGGAGTGAAATCATATCTTCATTCAACTTGACATAGTAGCACTCCGGGTTGCCCCAGAGCAGGTAGGCCTGACCATCCTCATCAATAAAAGCGGTGGGATCTATATCAGCCATGGTGTTACTGATCAGCGGTTTGCCCAAAGGATCTATGAAGGGCCCATATGGGCTGTCAGCCACAGCTACACCTATGCCGTTTCTATTATTGCGGTCAGTAATAGGCACATACATGTAAAACTTACCATCCCGCTCTATACACTGTGGTGCCCAGGCATTCATCCTGCCCCACTCGAAATCTTTTATCGATAATATAGCGCCATGGTCAGTCCAGTTAACCATGTCACCTGTGGTATAAAGTCTCCAATCATTCATGGTAAACCAAGTAGATTCAGCTTCATCATGGGAAGTATATAAATAGACCTTATCATTATACACCAGCGGAGCCGGATCTGCAGTAAAAGACGTTTGGACAATTGGATTTTGGCCAAAACTTTCTCCTCCAGAAAATATTATTGCACCTATAATGAAATAAAGAGCGAATTTATGCACCATAACTATATAGACTTTTTAAACTTTTTAAACTTTAATTATCAGTGATGACAAACCCTCCTCGAGGCTGCATGGATACAGTATAGGCACCATCATTACCTATTTTTACTGAATTTAGAGTTGGCTGTCTTTTCTTATCATCGTTGTACAAAGACACACTTTTCCCCTTTACCATGGGTAAATTGATTGTCAATGTTTTAACTTCTTCCTCGGCATTGACACCTGCGATATACCAATGCTCCCCGCTCCTTCGGGCGATTATGGTATACTTTCCAGGGTATCCGTCTATATAAATCGTTTCATCCCAGGTAGTGGGCAGTTTTCTTAGAAAGTCCAGCTCAAATTCAGGAACATCAGTCAGGTTATTAGGGGTCAAGCCAAACATCTGGACAGGATTCTGGAATAGTACTCCCGTGGCAAGTTGAAATATATCTGTAGTCAACCTTTCTTGGCCCCTTTCATTTCCCCTGTTCAAAAAATTATTCAATAGGACACCCCCATATTCCATGCTGCCTACTGTATTGCGAATAAAGGGATGCAGGGAAGCATAAAATGCTTCTTTTTCTCGGGTATCCTGCACGAAGATCAGCATCTCGGAGGCTATGACTGCCTCACTTCCCACAAAATTCGGATACATCCTCTCCCAGCCTCTTGGCAGGGTAGCTCCATGAAAAATCACCATCAGACCATATTCATTGGCTTCTACCAGGATATCTTCGTAATACCGCATGGTTACCTGTTTATCACCTCCGAAAAAATCGACTTTAATACCCTTTACGCCGACTTCTTTCATCCATTCCATTTCTGCTTTTCTGGCCATGGAAGTATTCATTTTATTCAAAGGCGTCTGAAATGCATCATTAGCTGAGCCATTGGAATTATACCACAGAAATACATCCACCCCTTTGCTATTGGCATATTGGATCAATTCCTCCATACGATCATACCCGATATTTTTATCCCACCAGGCATCAATCAAAATATATTCGAAATCCATGGCGGCAGCCAAATCTATATATTCGACCTGATCTTCATAATTCATGCTGTTGTCCTGCCATACTATCCAGCTCCAGGTACCTTTTCCAAATTGATAAGACTGAGAGGCTTCATATAAGGGCTCTACCACATCAAAAGGAATAGTGGTTTCCACAATAGGCTTAAGGCTTTCCCCCACAGTAATTGTCCTCCATGGCGTATGTCCCGGCAAGCCTATCTGCGCCCCTGTGCTTCCAAAACCATTGTTTTGCTCCATTTGGGGATATTGGATATTATATAGGCCACCAGTATAATTGCTTAAATGAGCAGCATTATAATTACTCCCCACACCTGTTTCTGATAATAAAACCCAACCTCTGTCTGCTATTTGAAACAAGCTTGGAAAAACGTAGCCGAATTCTGCATTTGTTTGCTCCATTGGCGTTTGTACTGTATATCCACTTTCATAGCTAGGTGCGGTCCTCGCAAAACCCGTCATGGGTTTCATCATAGGCGACAAAAAGGCTGTGGCACTGTTTGGAAATCTAAAGCCGGTGGTCTCTTCCTCGACTACGCATACGGTAGTTTCTCCCCATTTTGGCAATTCATACCTAAAGGCTATATCATTGTCACTGACCTGGAAGTGAATAGAAATTTCATTCCCTTCTCCGTTCTTGACTGTATATATTAAATTATTAGCATTATAAGTTATGGCTGAAACTTTAATCCTGTCTTGGTTATATTCTTTGCTAATCTCATCCTGCGACGAACTGACAAAAGCCATATCTGTGGTAAAATCCCCTTCATTAGTGATAAGTCCAAGGGGGGAATTTACAAGCATGGTATTATCCTTATAAGATACAGCGTACTGAGCCTGCCCGTCAGCTATCCAAACCTGCACTTCCAGATTTCCATCAGGACTGGATACAGTACTTTTCTCTTGGGCAGATGTTAAAAACGAATTGAATAACAGATATAAACCAAAACAAATTTTGGCATTTGTAGTCAAAGACATAAAACCAGTTTTAAATTTTTATATCAATTTAAATAGAAGAATCAAAAACCACATAATGGGTTTTTACCATTCCCTTGTAATCAAATGTCACTTTAGCCTTTTCGCTAAGTGATGCCGCCTGGGTTATATCTATTTTGACATCAGCATTATCCGCAGAAGCTGTTATGACCGGAACTCCATTAGTGCCTTTTGGCAATTTGTATATGGATTCATAGATATCATAACCCACTATACCATTTTCATCAGTAGACCTAAGCGGGGTTTGGGGTACATTTATCGCACTCCCATTAACCGATATATTGACTTTTGGTGAAATCGGACGGATAATCTCCCTGTCTTTAGAACTGAAACCTAGGCCGATTAAATCAAATAGGGAATCAGACTCATCTCCATCTGCTTCAAGAAATATGGCATGCTTCTTATCCAGTTGGTCTACATACTGGGAAACATCTATCTTATAACGAGTGGCTTCTTGAGCAGCGTTTGCCGGTACATGGATAACGCCTATTTTTTTCCCCTTCCAAGTTTCATTATCATAAGGACCGTCGAGCCATACATTGACTCGGAAGGACTTGCTGGTCTTGGGTGAAAGGAAGAGGTTAAAGGCAGTCATATTTCCATTTTTGGTGCCTTCAAAAGCTTTCAGCCCATTTTTATCTTCCTGTAAACCGCCAAACCCAAAATATTTGTAACCGATGATATGGCCATTTTTCACATTGGTAATTGGCATATGGTTATCCCATATATCCCAGGAATCCTGCTGAATGCTAATATCTGACAAATAAGCAGCATAGCCGGCGGAATAATACTGATATGGGTCTAGGCCATAAATATGAAATCCTTCTGAAGTGACTTCAGCACCTTTGTATTCTCGACCCTGATTATCCTTTGCTGACCATTGTTTATTGTCTGCATAGGGATCAAATGCACGGATTGTGGCGCCACCACCTTCTGCTACCGATTTTTCATCTACTTCGATGGTAACCGGTGCTACTACAGGTTGGCGTGCATAGCCAAATCCTCTTGGAGGCTTGTGATAAAATACATACCATTGTCCATTGATCTCTTCGATACTGCCATGTGTGTTATGACCGCCATTGGTTAAAATGATTCCTGAGCCATCTTCATTCAGCACTGGCCCTCGGGAGTCAACCAATACACCTCCACTTTTCCAGGGGCCCAATGGTGAATCCCCTACAGCATATCTCAAAGTAGAATTGGTGCTGCTCACTCCATAATCCGGACCTGAGTAACCACTGAAAACAGTAATAAACTTGTTCCCTACTTTTCTGATAGAAGAGGCTTCAAAGAAATTGAATGTACCCAAATCCTCTTCTTGATAAATATTGGGGTACTCCGTTCCTTCGGGGTCTTTGAGCACACCATACCTCCTGCTTGCCGGTAAGAAATAAGGAATCACGTCCGTCCCAGGTCTTAGTGAATACATGGTGTTCTGATCCAGCTCTGCCGCCATAGATCTTTGAAAGCCCCAAAAGCCATAGGCACGGAACCCAATTTCATAGTCTGGATCATTGGGATCATCGATATACTCCACATAAACAGCTGGATCAAAACCCAATATACTTCCCGGTACGGTGCGGGTGCCATCCTCTGTCATATTGATGGGCGTAAAAGGTCCGTCTGGACGGTCACCTTTGACCACCATAGCTTCACGACCCGGCCCCCTGCTGTGGGGATAGAGGTAGTACTCTTTGGTACCATCTCTCCTTTTTACTTCTACCAGATCAGGTGCATACATGACATCCCATTGCCCATCAATCTCATAAGTAAATATTGCCCCCTCATCCCGCCAGCTAGAGAGATCCTCCACAGGGGCTGACCACATCCTGATATCTGGTCCGCAATAACTGGTAAACCTGACATCATGTGAACCTATGATGTATGCCCTGTAGTTGCCGGGGTTATCCGGGTCCTCAAACACACGGGGTTCACCGTCTGGTACATGTTCCCAAAGGGGAAGGTATGGGTTCCCAGCACCTTTGTGTACAAATTTGCTCGGCAATCCGGTGTTTGTATCTCTAAAATATTGACCATAGGACTCCGAAGTGGTAAACATGATCAAACAGATGAATGAGAGGGTCAAAATTCTAAACCGACTCCATATTTTTGATGCTTCCATTAATTAGACTATTTAATATTTGGTATTTGTTTTTTTGATTAACTTTAAAAATCAACTTATTCAGGTATGGCATCATTAACAGTATAAAACATCTCCTGACACCTTCCCTCCCAGATTTTCATTGCTCCAACAGAGAAAGCATTTTCATCCCATACCTTTTGCCCAATTCCCTATAGCCTGCAGCAGAAAAATGCAACCCATCTTCCACTGCCTCACAATCAGTGGATGAGATGACATGAGCTTGAGGTATTACGTCAGGTAAGGTATTGATTACAGTATTCATACTGGCACACTTGCCACCCTGCTCAGCACTGACCATCTCTCCGGCCAATAGAGGCAATGAATTAGCCTCTAAGCCCAGATCATTGAGAATATTATCATAAACACCCTTTGCTTGGACAGGCCATGTCTGATCTCCTGTGTCAGATTCTCCTTGGTGTAGCAAAATACCTTTGATCACCCCATCCTTCTGGGCTATTTTGGCCAGTTCGATCAACCTACCGTAGGGATCACCATCATATTCCTTTACCTTATTTTGAAGCCAGTCCGGTGATGATGCTACATACTTCTCATTGTCTTTTTGAAAAAGGGCCATTTTAGTGCCTGCCACAGAGACATTGATAATCCCGATTTTAATTTCTTCCGGTAGATGTGCCGTTAATGTCCTTCCAAAATAATCCGCAGGGCTAATGCCTGTTTGGCACCTGGTAATGGGCGCTGTGGCTGGATACCACTGCCCTTTCTTTCTATCCAGATTTTCGCAGTCCACGGCTTGCAACACTTTGAATCGGTCATCCTCTATTGTATCCTGCTCTTCAAAATCTGCAAAACCCTCCATGTTGGATTGGCCAAAAGCAAGGAAAATGTAGAAGTATTCATCTTGAGCGAAAACCGATGATGATACATTCAAAAACATGAAGCTGAATAACAGCAGTTTAAGATTTATTATTTTCATATTATCAGTAGTTAAATTTATCTTTGGAAAGTAACTTAATTACTCTTAGTAGCTAGTTTACTTATTTGCTTTTGTTATTTCCTTTGCAACAGATAAGTTTTGCCCTTTTCAGTTTCAAGGTCGTATTCAAAAACTTCTCTTAGGGCAACTTCTTTCAGTTCAGCCTCATCAGATACGATATGGTCCTTTAGTTGGGGAGTTTGGTAAAAGGGGTTTGGATTAACCTCATCAGCCTCTTTCAAGCCTTTGCCCTGCAGGGGAAAATAAGATCTAATCCTGCATAGGCCGCCCAGCGTGGATCTAATGCTGACTTCTTTCGGCTGATGATTGTCCCAATCAAATGTCAGTTCAAATCCTCCCCTTGCTCTCAAACCACTTATTGTTCCTTTACTCCAATCATCCGGTAAGGCCGGCAAAATATGGATTGCCCCATCATGACTTTGAAGCAGCATTTCGGCAATGCCTGCAGTGCAGCCAAAATTTCCATCAATTTGAAATGGAGGATGGGAGTCGAATAAATTAGGATAGGTTCCGCCCTTTTGTTTGCCGTCCGGCAATATAGCGGGACTCAGCTGATCCTTGATCAGCTTATAGGCATGATTTCCATCCAGGAACCTCGCCCATAAGTTGACTTTCCAGCCCATGGACCAACCGGTGGATTCATCTCCCCTAGCTAGAAGTGAAGTTTTGGCGGCTCCAAAAAGCTCGGGTGTTCTGTAGGGAGAAATTTGATTGGATGGATACAGGCCATACAGATGGGATACATGTCTATGATCGTCTTTGGGATTGTCCCAGTCTTCCTGCCACTCCTGTATCTGGCCCCAACTTCCTATCTGCATAGGAGGAAGCATGGCTAACTTATTTGCTATTTCTTCAATTACATCATCTTCATCTCCCAGGATTTCAGCCGCCTTGATAATTTTAGTAAACAGGTCAAAAAGCAGTTGGTTGTCCATTGTAGTACCGACTCCCACAGCTGAATTATGGTGTTGATGAGGGATATTTTCCGGTGACACCGAAGGAGATACTACCCAATGGCCTGTTTCCGGATCTTCCACCAGAAAATCCAGGAAGAATACAGCAGCCTGTTTGGCCGCCGGATATACAGATTCCAGATAGGCTGTGTCGCCCGAAAAATCATATTTCTCAAAGAGGTGTTGGGAAACCCATGCGCCACCTACCGGCCACATGCCTGCAGCGGCAAAATCAACCGGACCGGTTATTCGCCAAAGGTCAGTATTGTGATGCAATACCCAGCCTCTGGATCCGTACATATCCTTTGCAGTCTTTTGACCTGTTTCAGATAGTTCTTTTACCATCTGGATGAATGGCTCATGTAATTCCGTAAGATTTGTGATCTCAGCCGGCCAATAGTTCATTTCAGCATTGATATTGACCGTGTACTTGCTATCCCAGGCCGGATACAATTGATGGTTCCAGATGCCTTGCAGATTGGCCGGTTGGCCTCCAGGGCGAGATGCTGCTATGAGCAGGTATCTGCCAAACTGGAAATATAAGGAAACCAATTGAGGGTCATTGCCTTTGGCAAATTCCTCTACCCTTACGTCAGTAGGTAAATCCACGGCCACCGTGCTACCCAAATCCAGCTTTACCCGATCGAAATATTCACGATAATCTGCTATATGATCTTTGTAGATACTTTCATAACCCTTAACCGCTGCTTTATCTAAATAGGCTTTGGCTCTTTCAGATGCATCTCCTGAAAGATCCGCATAGTTTACAAAATTAGTCGCTATGGAAATATATATAGTGACTTCATCCGCATCAGCTATATAGATCTCATTTTGCTCGCACTTTACCGTGCCGCCCTTATTTACAAATCTGACACTTGTCACAAAATCTACCGCTCCTTTGATTCCCTCATGATCAGTGGATGTACCTGACATTTCCAATAAGTCATCTCCTGTCACACGGACTTTAAAATCTCCAGGCCTGTCCATTGATGCTGAAAAATTGATCGAACCTGCCTCATCAGCCGTGATATGTGCTACAATTATCTGGTCAGGATGGGAAGAAATGACCTTTGTGGAATAGTTTACCCCCGACTTTTTATAGCGGTTGGAAACCATGGCATTTTCTAAATCCAGTTCCCTGTAATATTCCACTGCTTCATTCTGATCTTTATATGTCAGCTTGAGATTTCCTATTGTTTGATAGGGCATGCCATGGGGGCCGCTGAAAAAATTTTCATCCACGACATTTTGCGCTTTTACATACTCACCATCAAAAATCAATTTACGCACATGATCTAGCGCTTCCAATGCTTTTGGATTGTCATTCCGGTGGGGCTGACCGGCGTAAAAAGTATTCTCATTCAGCTGGATAACTTCTTCATTTGGATTTCCAAAAACCATAGCGCCCAGCCGTCCATTTCCGATGGGCAAGGCTTCTACCCATTGCTTAGCCGGCTTGTCATACCATAATTTCATATCAGCACCACCCTTATCAGATTGGGCATGAGCTGTAAATACCCCGAAAATGAAGCATACCAGAAAGAAATTTAATCGGGGGATTAAACCAGTTTTGCCAAAAGTGGATTTGACCCTCAAACAGCTTAAGAGGATATGGAGCAATATGGCAGAACAGAGTTTAATCATCAAAATAGAAGTTAATGCAGGCCATCTATTAATATATATGGCCTGCTTAAAATTTGCACAAATGAATTGACCTGGTTTTACTTTATTAATTAATACTGGGCGGCTAGCTGTATAATTTCGTTGACTACGCTTTTGGGAGTGTTATCACGATTAAATAACAGAGGGTAATCTGTCCTGCCTCTTACCGGCCACCCATTTTTCCATGAGTCTCCATCGTTGATGCCCCATAAGGTCACCCGCGAAATTTTATCCTGATGGTCTAAAAACAGTTTGAAAAATGATAGATATCGCTCATCAAATTTCTTTTGTACATCCTCAGGCAATCCTTCTGTGTAAGGATTTAGGCTTTGTTGGTATTCAACATTAGTAGCAACATCTGCCCCCATATCTCTCCTTGGAGAGGGAAGCACACTAAGATCCAGTTCCGTGATCATCACGGTAACACCTAAATCAGAAAAAGCCAATATGCTTTTTTCAAATTCTTCAATGGTAGGATATTCTAAGCCAATATGACCTTGCATTCCTATCCCGTCAATTTTCACACCTTGATCCTGTAAATTTTTGACCATTTTTACTACTCCCTCTCTCTTGCCAGGCTGGGCCATAGAAAAATCATTATAGTATAACTCTGCATCGGGATCGGCCTCATGGGCATATTGAAATGCGAGTTTCATAAAATCCTCGCCCAAGATTTCATAAAACTTACTTTTTCTCCAGGAGCCATCATCTAAGATTGCTTCATTGACCACATCCCAGCCTTTAACCTGTCCTTTATATCGACCAACCACAGTATGGATGTGCGTTTCCATACGTTTTGCCAAAACTTCAGGACTAACGTCGTTACCTTCATCATCTGTGAAAAACCATTTGGGTGCCTGAGAATGCCAAATTAAGGTGTGCCCCACAATATGGAGATTGTTCTTTTTCCCAATTTCAATAAACTTATCCGCCATATCAAAATTAAACTCCCCTTCTCTCGCTTGAATCATTCCGCTTTTCATAACATTTTCTGCTACTATGGAATTGAAATGGTTTTTAAGGACTTCCATGCCGGGTTTATCTCTTCCACTAATATGTCGTCCACTTAAAGCTGCACCGATATAAAACTTACCCTCAAATGCATCTTTTAAGGTTGTATTTACTTTTTTATCAGGTTTGATTACACAGCCCAATCCAATTATGAGGATAATGAATAATGAAATGTAACTCTTATAATGACTCCAATTAGTGATCTTCATAATTCGCTTGATTAATGTTTTTATTGACCATTCATGACCAATAGGTTTTATAGGTTTGTAATGAATATATTAAATATTAAATCTTTTAGAACATTAGGTGTACTTTGAAATGCTAGGGTTTTAAGGACAAAAAAGGCTAGAAATAGAAAGACTGCTTAAAATTTAAACCAACCTTTCCATTCCAGCTCTACATTACTAATAACCCTTAATACTATTCTTTTAAGCCTTCAGCTAATCCCGCATAGGCAGGCTTACGGTTTAAATTTGGACTCCATAACAAACCATAATCAGCCCCATCCGTAATACCTCCCATACTAATGCCACCACGCTGCTGGGCAGGCACATGTGTTTTATATAAGTTTAGCACATCATAATACATATCTGACTGTTGATCAAGCACTTCCATCGATGGTGGACCAGGACCCAATGCTACTTTTAAGTGGGTGACTTTTACCAACTTACCTGAAGCAGCAAGCATGGTGAACATTTCTGCAATCTGAGAAGTATTCGAACTTAAGCTAAGGTTCATTTGGGCAGCTATTCCATCTACCAATGCGCCATTAGTTTCCAAATAATTTACATATTCAATCAACCCTCTAGTTTTATCCAGATTATTTTCCAGATTATTGTCACTGATATATAATAGATCCCCATTATTGCCATGTTCTCTTGCAAACTCAAAAGCCAATACGCCATAATCTTTACCTATGTAATCTTGCCAAAAAAATTGGTCATTACCTGCACCGTTCTGTCCACTTCTAAGTTGAGATGGATTATTATCGTCCATAGGCTGATTGACTACATTCCAGGAAGTTACATATGGGGCTGTGGCAGTTACCATACCAGCGATCCAATTTTCTAATTGACTTGTTGCTATTTGGTTTTTTTCTGCAGGGGTTCGTTCTACTATAGTAGTGGTACCTCCCTGTAAAGCTGAACTACTTAGCACAAATTCATCCATATAAACAGTCCCAGCAAACTCACCATAACTGATGATTAATCGCTGACGGTCATTGGCGGTCATGGTAGTAGAAAGGTTTACGTGTTGCCACTCTTCTGTGACATACACCATCCCGAAACCATTGGAAGACCAATCCGGACTTTGCATCTCCGGTCTTATCACACCTTCGGCATCACCTTTTACCCAAAAGCTCAGGTTATAAGTTTCACCTTCCTGCAAAGGTTCTGAAAGGTCATAAGCCGTTTGCACCTCCCAAAAGCCACCTGTTGTGGAAGGGTTATTAACATATAATGCTCGTCCGGAATTGTTAACCCCTTGTCCGTCCGGCGTTACTCCCCTTTCAGAGTTATTTCCCCAGCCACCCCAGGCGATACCAGATTCAAAATCACCGTTTGTAATCAAATTATTAATGATGGGCTCCCCATCGGTATCATAAACATATAGGTTTTCTAAATCGATGTGATAAGAGACATTTGGTTCATACCCTAAATCAAAATTGATCCTAAAGGAATCCCCTTGGAAATCCCTAACGAGAAACCGGATTTCACTCCAAGAAAGATTGGTATTAAAAGTTTCAGTTACTTCTCCTGTATTCATCCAGTCTATCTGAGGTGTATTCTCCACCAATCCCTGAAAAGAAATCCGCCCTTCTCCAGGGATATCAGATTTGATATAAACCACTACTTCGTAATCATTTCCAGGAATGACAGGAATGGCCGGAGTTCCTAGCTGCAAATCTGCAGGAGCAGATGAACTTGCGCTGGACCTCAGTTGGATGGCATTTGATTGCCCCCCCATCCCTTCATATTCTACTATTGATATATTAGAACTTCCATTAGTAATATCCCACCCTTGAAAGGACCCATCCGTTAATCCGGATTTGTCCAATGAATTGGCAAAAGGGGGTGAATTAACTACCAGAGGAGCAAGCAACCCATTGAGATAAGCAGAATTTTGATTTGAATGCCAAACTAACGGATTCCCAAATAATGAAAGTCCATTTTCATGCGCAGATTCAAGTAAGCTTAAAACATTAACTAGATTCAGATCCCCATTTGACTGAAGTACCGCACCGTGGGTCATGGCTACATCCGTACTGATCTCATTAAAGTTGTTATTTATCAATCTATACGATACACCTCTACTGGTGTAGTCAGAGGCGTTAATTGAGGTGCCGAGTAGGAAATTTGATGCCCCGTCTGTATTAATATAATCTAAGAGGTGGCCATAAGCGTTGATTTCTTCCTGCATAGCCACACTTTCCGGCTGGTCAACATGAAATTCAAGTGCCTCAATATCCGCACAGGAAGTTAGGCTGGCAAAACCAATTGCATAAATCCATATATATTTTAATTTCATTGTCTGTTTCTTTAAATGCGTGAAAACTTACCTAACTTCTGGAGTAAAAAATTCCATAGCCAACCCTCTATTCCTCATTACTAATGTATCGGTCGTCTGAACATGCATATTTGGTAAATCAATTTCATAATCTAAGTACAGAGCATCACGATCTTGGTTTCCCCAGCTTTTCTTTTCTCCTCTTTTAACAAAACTCCCAGTTCCTGATGCAATAACCCCTTCACTTGCAGAGGAAATTGTACATTCACCTTGATTATTGAAGGTCAATAAAAGTGTAGCATGAATATTGGCACCGGTTTGATCCTGAAAAGTCAGTGGAAGTTCTACTTCTGTCAGAGAAACGGTATTTACATCTTTCAATTCATCACGTTCTACGAACTCTTCTCGCCGAACAAACTCCCCGCTTAGTTCCTCATGACCAGCCTTTCCTGTAATGACGTCTTGCCCTCTGCGCAAATAGATACCATGCCATTCGTTCACAAACTTGACTGCATAAAGTACAAAGTCTTTTCTGGTAACATCCCAGTCTCCAATCACGTGGGGGTTGGGATTTTCTATCACTGTTCTACCTGATAATATGGTGTCGGCATTTACCACGTTGGAAATCACCATAGGAATCACATAAGTGTTTCTGATTGCCAATGGATCATTGAAAAAGTCCTCAGTTAACTGAATTTCAACGCCTCCTGACAAACTTCCTTTTGGAATGATGAAGTTCTCTCCAGTGATACCATAATAATGTGAGGGCATTGTTACTATCTCTTCTCCACTAGCACCAAATACCAATCCCTCTACCAAAGAATTATCTATGGTAAAATCCATAGAGATATCATTCCGATTATTATAGACACCCCCGGTCGTGGCCAGGATTCTAAATTTCCACTCGTTATCAAGAGTAGTGTCGAATATATCTTCACCCAAAGTAATGGTCCTCACAGGATATTGGTGAGCGAAATAAACACTCTGAAAATCAAAATCCGGGAATTCCCAGTCTTGATTTACGCATGATGTCAAGCCAGTCAGGACAACTACAAGTATGTATACAATTTTTTTCATTTTTCGAATATTTTAGATTTTAAGCCTTCTAAAACTGCTGAGTGTTATTTTTACCAGCCAGTATTCTGTTTCATAGCGCTATATTTTAATATTTCGCTAAAGGGCACTGGACCATATGTCATATGATTAGCAAATACTCTGTTTTCCACATTGAAAACTTGAGGATCTCCCCCGAGAATGCGAACTCCTCTAGCAGGTTCAGTCAGGTTTTTGTCCCATCTTCTTAGGTCCCAAAATCTGAATCCCTCAAAACACAATTCCAGCCTTCTCTCGTTTCTGATAAGTTCGCGCATGGCATCTTGGTCACTTCTTACGGACTCCAAATAAGAATCACCGTTATCAAGGCCGATCCCTGCTCTTTCCCGGATTGCCCTAACCACATCATAGGCAGAAAAACCATGTCCGCCGGTTCCGGTAGGGCCATAAGCTTCATTGGCGGCTTCTGCATAAATAAGGAATATTTCAGTGTATCTGATTCTTGGATTCACATGCAACTGTTCGTTGATGGAAACAGGGTTTCTGTTTACATCTTGTCTAAGCAGTTTTTTCATGTAATACCCCGTCCTGGTGGACACTTCCACTCTGTTTAATGCATCGAGTGTTGTGCCGTCAGCTGCTGTAGTTATCGCATCATTGTTTGGTCCGGCAGTGTTCCCATTATAGATAATAAAATGACTTAACCGGGGATCCCTGCCTGCATAAGGGTTGGTAGGGTCATAGTTACTGGATGGGTGGCTAATCGGATATCCATTTACTGATGGAAATGCATCCACCAGGTTCTGGGTTGGGTTCAGCAACCCATTGCCAAATTGGGATGGTGGAAAATGGGCAGCTTCCAAATCACTGCTAGGCCCTCCAATTGAAGTTCTCCAAAGTATCTCACCAGGATTGACACCTCCTCCAATATTATTGATTTCAGCTACATTGGTGTACCAAGTCAACCCGTTGGGAGCCAATCCTGATATACCACCTCTAAGCTCTATGACTTCTGCAGCATAATTTGCCGCATCAGCCCAAGTAGTTGTGTTTGCATTGCTAAATGCCGGACTGGCTGCCATAAGGGCGGCTTGTGCTCGGACAGCCCGTGCAATTCTGCCGCTCAGCAATTGTCTGGCATCTTCACCAAAGACACGGTTGAAATCATTGACACTGGCGCCCATGGTAATATACCTCTCAGGCATCATGGATATATTAGAGACGTTTTCAAAGTCCTCAGGCAATAATTCCAGAGCTCTATCTACATCAGCATACAACTGCTGCATGCACTGTTCAAACGTGTTCCTTGGCACATTGAAATCAGAGGTAAGATCTTGTGACCTAGTTAAAATCTGCACTCCTAGCAATTCTCCATCTGCATATCCTCCATGTGCTTGAAGCAGGTAATACATAAACAAAGCTCTCAGTCCATAAGCTTCCCCCTTGATCCTGTCGGCAAACATCCGGTCAATCAAAGGATTATCAATAGTATAACTGACACTGTCAGCTGATTCGAGCATCAAGTTCAAATATTGAATAGCCGCTTTAGAATTGGTCCATTGATTCAAGGGATTGTTGTCAGCTGCCCACTGTCCGGTAGCTACCGTAAAGTAGGGGTTTGTTTCATTATTACTGACCGCATCATCCGTGGCCATATCGCTGAAAGTCCATCCATTGGTGGGTATTCTTGCATATCCGTTCTTGATCAGCCCTTGCGCAAATCTTGGCTCATTGTATCCGCTTTCCAAATCACGGTTGTTTTGAATTGCAGGCTCCAATAGGTCATCACAACCTGAAAAAAGGACCGCCAGCAAAATAAAGAAACCCAGTATATTTTTTATCTCTTTCATGTCATTTTAAGGTTAAAATTGGGCGGTTAACCCCAGATTAAAGAAACGCGTTTGGGGTGCAGTACCTATGTTCATTTCCAGTATCTCCCTGTTAGGAGAGAAAGTCATCAAATTCGCTCCATTGATATACACACCCATTCCTTTGATAAAATTGTTACCGAAAAATCTCTCGGTGGGCACATCGTAGGAAAGCTGAACTCTTGCCAGATCAAATCGGTCAGTGCTGTAAAGCCAGAAGTCGGAATTACGGAAGTTATTGGCACCATTGAGCGTGGTCAATCGGTGAAATGTTGCCGTTGCACTGGTTTCCTCAGTCCACCTATCCCTGGCTATTTCCGAATACTTGTCTTCCCCAGCCATCCAGAAATAAGAGGAACTTCTCATAGCATGAGCACCTGTTCTGGCTATTCCCAAAGCGAAAAATGTGAAGTTTTTCCATTGTGCTGTCACATTCACCCCCAAAGTCAGTGGAGATCCAAACCAGCCTCCTCTGCCCAGATACATTTCATCCTGAGGGGTAATCCTGCCATCCCCATTTTGGTCCACATATCTGATATCCCCGGGCCTAACCTCTCCAAAGATTTGGGTTGGATTTGAGCTGATGTCATCCGTACTATTGAAAAAACCAGCATTTTGTAATCCCCATATAGCATCTAAAGGTCTTCCCTGTCTGTTTTGATAGGAATCTTGCCAAATTTCACCTCGCTCCAATGCTTTTGTGTTATAATAAGTACCTACAAATCCCAGTGAGAGATTGGTATTCCCAATCCTTTCGTTCAAATTTAGATTGAAGTCAAATCCTGTCCGCTGGTCCTTATTGAAATTTTCAAATGGGATAAAGGAAGAAGCAGGCCATCCTTGTGTAAAATAGGAAGGATAGATATCACCTCTTTGTGTCAACAAACCTGTCATGTGACTGATGAAAAAGGAACTGTTAAACACAAGCTTATTTTTGAAAAAGGAACCATCTACCCCTAAATTGATTTCCTCTCTTTTGGGGAAAGTCATAAAAGGATTTGCCCCACGTCTAGAAATTGTGGTGTTGTTGTTCAACCCATCCTTCCAAGTATAATATACCGTTCCATCACCTTGCTGTGTATACACCTGCTCATACAGGTAATAGTCTGCAATATCCAAGTCTGTATGCAATCTCCCTCCTGAAACTGAAATCATCAAATTGTCTACAACTGATGAATTCTTCAAGAAATCCTCGTTGCTGATCCTCCATCCCAAGGACATAGTCGGAGAAAATGCCTGACGGTTATTTTCAGGGAGTCTTGCCGAATGGATCAACGCCCCATTAAATTCAACCAGGTATTTATTTTGATAACTGTAGCCTAGGTGCAATCCCAAATTCGCATTACTTATCCGGTGATAAGTTGCCGAAGTCGCTTGCTGAAACCCTTGCCCTAAAACTATCGCTGATATTTGATGATCATTGTTGATTACTTTGTCGTAATTCAATTGTGCGGAAAACGCCATAGTCTGCTGGAACCAGTTATCAGTAATATTCTGCGTCCTGGTACTGGCATCCTGCCCAAACCTAGTAAGATTGGAAATCAAATCTTGTCCCGCATAATTATTCCAATGAGCTTGATAAACCGCGTAGTTGTTGTTAAAAGAAAGATTATAGGAAGTGGCGTAATTTATACCAAAACGTGTATTAAAGCTTAACCCATCCAAAACATTCCCTAAATCGGCGTTCACTCCCGTATTGAATTGGTATTGCCGCCTGGTGAACTGATTAGAACCTCCTGCATATATTCCGGCTATAGGGTTTGTTTGTTCCAGTTGAGTACCTCCCAATAAATATTGGCCATTAATAAGATGGTCACTGTTCTGTACAAAAGTCATAGAAGCCATATCATTTTCCTCTATCATGCTGATCGGAACAAGAGCGGAAAATCTGTGAGGCCGGATGTTGGCGGCGCCTTGCCAGAAGTTAGCGTTTACTCCCCTGCCATTGTTAAATATGGCAGCGGCATCTGCAAAAGCTGAAATACGGTCAGTCAAGTTTATGTCCACATTGCCCCTTACATTTAGTCGTTCATTTCTATTATATGCTGCTTGGCCAAAATCCAGTAAATCACCCTCTGACACATATCCTAAGTTGGTGTAATACCTTGCACGGTCGTTTCCTCCGGCTATTTCAACAGTCGCATCGTGCCTGCTGTATGCCCTTTGCAAATACTCTTCGGAATAGAAATCTGTATTGGGATATCTGTATGGATTTGCTCCGGATGCATGGTGATAGATTTCTTCTTGAGAATATAAAGGATCCAAACCGTCATTTGTACGTGCCTCATTATAAAGCGACATATACTCTCCTGAACCCAAATAGTTAGGAAACCTGCTCGGTACATGGATTCCCGTATTTGCTCGAACATTAATAGTTTGCCTTCCGGGAGCCCCACGTTTGGTGGTGATCATGATGACCCCTTTTGCAGCACGACTGCCATACAAGGCAACAGCGGATATACCTTTCAGAAATGTGACCTGTTCAATTTCCAAAGGCATCACACTGCCGGCCTCCCGAGGCACCCCATCCACCAACAACATGTATTCATTATTACCCCATATATTTCCGTGAAAACCAGGAGCAAATCCAGCCATATCCGCCAAGGGATGCGTGAAATAGTTTTTATCTATCAGATCCGGAACATTCACATAACTCACTGCTCCTATCAGATTGTCCCTATCCTGTGTCCTAAATGCTACATTTACCTGTCTTGATTCGAACTCATATTCTAAGTAAATATCATTTAATTGGGGAGTTGCTCTTATTATTTTTCTTTCAAATCCCGGCGCATCAATGATCAGGATGGAGTTTGGAGCAACAGCAAGTTCAAATTCCCCCATATTATCCGTGGTGGTCAAATTTTGCTCATCATTATCACTAATGATCGCCCCTAGTACCGGAACACCGTTCAGTTCTTTTACTGTACCTCTAAAATTTATATTTTGCTCATTCTGGGCTATCAATGACATCGGTAAAAATGCCATAACAATCCCTAGAAGCCAGATTATTTTTATATCTCTCATCATTATCTTCTAATTAAGTTGATTGGTATACAGCCTTATTACCACCCAGGATTTTGTCTAAATTCTGGGTACAAGGTTACATCAGATACTTTTAGGGGCAGCCAGTAATGCCTTTCAGCCAAAGGACGCTCAAGGAGCACTTCTTCTCTTATATTAACCACCCTGTGTTGTGATGGATCTCCCGACAAATCTGTCTCAGGCGCCCTATCAAATTCCAATGAAGTTTTTAAGGTGTAAGGTCTTTCTATCAAGAGCATCCACCTTCGCAAATCATTGAATCGATGTGCTTCAAATGCCAATTCCACTGCTCTTTCTCTCCTTATTTCTTCCATAAAATCAGTCACTGAAGCTTGATATTGAGGCAATACTCCGGGCACGCCTGCTCGGGCCCGAATGGCATTCACAGCATCCAAGGCCGTCTTGTCAAAATTTGGGGATTTACCCATCACTGAACCATAGCCCATCAATGCTGCTTCTGCATACATTAAGTACACGTCTGCTAATCGGAGGTAGGGAACATTTAAATGCAAGCCCACACCAAAGGCAAATGCATTGTCATACCTATTGGCCGTCAAAGGAACGAATTTGCGGTTAAGCAGTCCGGTTGGACTTTGTGAAACAGAACCTCTATAACTACCATTTGTATATAAGTTTGCATGTCTGTGCGCCTCATCAGAAGGCGGCATGGATCCCTGAACTACCTGCACCCCATCATAGACAATACTATTGTAAAATCTGGGATCCCTGTCTCTGAATGGATAACTGGGATCATACCCTGAAGCAGGATCTGCCTGAGTTATGTCTTCAGGAAGTGGCATACCATTCGCCATACCAAAGTTTCTGTTTACATAATTGGCAGTTGGAAAAAATCTTGAAGGATCACCGTCCGTTATTACAGATGGGAAAAATGTTCTTGTAACACCCCAAAGAGATTGGTCTCCATGCCAATACAAAGACCTGAATATTGCCTCTGTCCCTCCAGAAAGTGCCCAATTCTGACCTGTAGTATAAAAATTATCATTCCACCTTTCAAAAGGCATAAGACTATACTGGGTCTCTCCGCCTTCTACCAAAGCCAACAACTCTCCAAATGCTTCTGCAGATCTAATACTAAAATCCTGATTGTAATTCCTGCTTCCTGTAGATTCGAAATTCATTAAGGGACTTGCAGCATACAAAAGGTTCTTACCTAAATAAGCCAGTGCCATTATTTTATTGACCCTTAACTCATTTCTACCCAAAGTCCTTCTCCCAGCAACAGTATGATCCCAATTAATAGGCAACAAATCAGCTGCTCTTCTCAAATCCGCAGCGGCCCTTTCAGCACTTTCATGATAGTTCAAGCGAGGTTCACGCAGAGGTTCATCCCCGGGCAGGGCCCGATCGATATAAGGTAGTCCACCTACATACTGTATAAGCATAAAATGAAACCAACCTCTGAAAAACAACAATTGCCCTTCGATAAGGTCTCTTTCCTCTTGAGTTGCTTCTGTCATTCTTGCCAGATTCTCCAAGCCAAGGTTTGCTTTTCGGATACCGTACCATGCTAAAGGCCAAAGTCCTTTAGTATGAGCATGATTATTAGTATTTCTCGAATGCCTATCCAACCAACTTGCCATTCCTCCATGACCACTATGCTCTGCTTGCCAACCCCAGAAATTACCCCTGTCAAACATAAAGGTCACGTGAAAATTACCGGCATTACAGACCATTTCATCTTCACCCCAATTCCAGGATGCTGTCCAATAATTGGTTGTAAAATTTGGAATGCATTGATACAGTTCCTCTGTATAACCTTGGAAATTCTCAAAATTAACGAAGGCAATTTCTTCTGAAATCACTGATTCAGGAGTTCTTTCCAAATAATCTTCACAGGAAGCAGTTAAAAGAACTATAACTGACAAGATTATTAATCTTGGATTAAAATTTTTATATACCTGATTTATCATTTCTAAAAACAATTTAAAATGTCATATTAATACCCATGTTCACCCTTCTCACCATTGGATAGGCACCATCCCAAGCAGCTCCGGGACCAAAATTTGACTCCCTGTCATCAGGCATCTGGCTCCATACCAAAAGGTTGTTTCCGTTTAGAAAAACCCTCAAACCTCCGACACCCAATTTCCTGACCTGTTCAGGTCGGAAAGTATAAGCGATTTCCGCATTCTTTAAGCGCAGGTATGATCCATCATACAAATACCTGTTACCATAGTAATAAGACACTGGTGTCAACCAGGGCGGTAAAGGTGTATCCGGGTTAGGGTTGTCTATAGACCAATAGGTCCCCTCGTCATACACAAGGTTTCTTTGTCCGGCAAGGTTGGTAAATGGCACATCCCGAGTGACATTATTGACCCCATATATCTGTACAAAAAAGCTAAAGCCCTTATAATCGATACCCAGATTGGTATTATAGGTATTTTGAGGAACTCCTGAAAAACCATATGGAGCAGCGTCAAAAGCATCGATAATGCCATCTCCATTAAAATCTATGATATTGTAGCCTCCTGGCAACCTTCCGTCATTGTTTGTATTGTGGGGAGTTTGGGCATAAACTTCATCCCAAGTATTGTAATAACCATGGCTGAGATGGGAACGGTGTTGCCCCAATTGAAAGCCCGCTTGTTTCTGGTAATCCACCAAAAATTCGGGATCATCTCTATTGACAACCACATCCACAGCACGGGTAACCATCAAGTCGGCCCATAGCCTTACCCCGCTGCTGAAAACCTTATTAAACCCTAATACGATTTCATATCCGGAGGTGGTAACCCGGCCAAGATTGGCGGCAGGTGCAGCAGTTCCAAAATAACTTGGGATAGAACGACCGCTGGTCATTAAAATATCTACCCGATCATCACGGAAAAGATCGAAACTACCATCTATTAATCCGTCAAATAAACTAAACTCAGTTTTAAAATTGTACTTATACACTGTTTCCCAACGCACATTCGGGTTCCCCACTACTGCCTCACGATACCAAGTGTACGGACTCTCGTTCCCTTGCCATCCGACAGTTTCAAGTCTGGAACGTCCAACACTATTGTCGCCTCCAGCGCCTCCATATGCCCACTGATTCATAAATAGGAACCTTTCCCCTATCTGGTCATCTCCCACTTGGCCATAGGAAGCCGTAACTTTTAAAAAATCTAAAGCAGAAATCGATTGCATAAAACTTTCCTCAGAAATTACCCAACCTATACCCCCAGAAGAGAAGAATGCAAATCGAAAATCAGGTCCAAATTTCTCCGAACCATTATAGGCTCCATTGTATTCTACCAGGTATTTCCGCTTGTAGTTATAAGTAGTCCTAAACACCCAGTCTTCCCTATACATTGGAATCATACTTCCTATAGCATCCTGCTGCCTACTAAATAATCCCATCATGGTATAATTGTGATCATTAGCAATAGTACCGGAATAATTCAGCTGCCCTTGGTAAAACAGTCTTCTTTGAGCACCTTGAACAGTTCCGCCTTGTGTAGTCCATGCAATAGGCTGGAAAAAATCAAAATTACTGTTATCAAAATTCACCCTGTATTGGGTCCGCCCTGTTAAAGGGTCAACCCAGATTTGTTCTGTGGTGTTGAATTCATCATTGACACCCCTGTTAATCTCTGTAAAGGTATTGTCTACCGCCAGGGTAGCGCGAAAGTTTAATCCTTTTGTAATCACTGCTAAATCCTGTTCCAATACCAAGTTGGTGGATAAGCTCGCTGTGGTTATATTTTCAACTCCGGCGGTGGCCAAAAGCCTTCCCGAGTTGATAACCCCGTAATCATCCTGTGGAAAATACCCCCAAAGACCATTCGAATATCTTGGGACAAAGGCATCAGGTGGGTTTCTATAAGCAGCCCTCCAATAACTGGCGTCATCACCACCACCCCAAGGTGTCTGCCTGACTCCATAAACCCCTCCCAAATTGACTCCCAATTTGGTGGTACTGGTCAACTGAAAATCAAGGTTATTCCTGAAGTTTAACCGGTTATAATTAAATCCTGGCTGATAACCTCGGTCAGCATCGATATCATTGAACAAGTCTCCCTCATGTTGAAAATCAATTGCAGCATAATATTTTACCAAATCAGTTCCCCCTTGTACGGAAACATTGGCATTATATGCCATGGCTTGATCCTTAAACAGGTAGTCCTGCCAATCAATATTTGGGTAGCGCTCTGCTTCCGCAAGGTCAGCCGGGTTTCTGTATTTTTCTCTGATACCCTGAGGGATGATCTGTGACCAAGATTGGGGACTAACCGATAATTCTCTCTCTATGGCTTGATTACGGATACCAATGGCATCATAAGAATCCATTTTACCAGGCAATTTCGAAGGGGATTTAACAGTAGTCATTACTCTTGCCACTATTTCAGCCTTACCTTCTCTACCTCTTTTAGTGGTAACGATAATTACGCCGTTTGCTCCCCGGGAACCAAATACGGCTGTTGCGGATGCATCTTTTAATACCGATATAGACTCTACAGAACCTATATCCATTTGGTTAAAAAATTCAGGCCTTTCTACTCCATCGACTAATATTAGCGGTTGATTGCCATTCCAGCTATTTGCTCCTCTAATAAAGATCTGGGGATTCTCAGCGCCTGGCATACCAGTACTTGCAGTGGTGATTAGACCTGGCAAGTTTCCAGTCAAGGCGGCCCCTAGGTCGGAAACCCCTCCAGTCCGCTGCAAAACCTGATTATCAGTTTGTGCTACGGCCCCGATAAGGGTTTCTCTTCTTTGCTCCCCATATCCAATAACCACAACTTCATCTAAAGATGCCATATCTTCAGCCAGAATAACACTATAGTCTGTTCTGCTATCAGTGACCTGAACCTCAAGAGGTTTGAACCCTATAAACCTGAACACCAATGTTTCTCCTACAGATGCATTTATGCTGTATTGGCCATCCAAATCTGTAATTGTTCCCCTAGTTGTTCCTTTAACTTGAACAGTCACTCCTGGGAGAGGTAGATTATCTTCGGCATCTCTCACCACACCAGTTATTTCTATAAATAAAGCTTTCGTTAGGTCATTTTTAGAAGCTCCCATGATAGAGATGTGCTGATTTTGAGCTAAACCAACTTTCGTAGAGTTGATTTCAAATCCCAAATGATTAGATCTTTGAAAAAACTTTTGGCTTTCTAATACATCGATGTTTCTCTCAAGGCTATCTTCAGAAAAACTCCCGTCTGACCTTCCATCTAACTTAGCATCAGCGCTAAGTTTTCCAAGTCCAGAGTTTGGACTCCCATAGGCATAATCTGCCATTTCAGTTTCTCCAGTGTCCGCAAGTGAAACCCCCGAGAAAATCAGCTGAAATACCAGAAAATACCTCACTTTTCTTGAGAAAAAAAGTGATTGTCTTTGTAAAATATTTTCCATACGATATGATTAGGTTTATTGAACTATTTACTGTTTTAATCCATGCCTTATGCGGGAAATCACAGGTTTTGGCAGGACCCATTACTTCTTCTTAATCAAACTACAAGAGAAGGATTCGGATGGATAGGTAGACACTGAAAAAAATCGGTGTCCAAATTTTTGAAAAAGTATTTCGGCCAGTGGTCTGAACTTTCAAACAGAAATATGGAGCACGCCGACAATAGGCAAAGGTATAAGTACAGCATTTTATCTTGGGTTGTATTGAAATTTAACTAGCTCAAATATATATAAGTATTCAAAAAACCCGAACAATACTATTTTTTACAATTGATTGATTATCAGTTCTTTAAGTTTTCAATTGCGGTTTATCAAAACGCATTAATTGAATAAAAATGGCATTTGGGAAGAATTAACAGGGTTTTTTGAAAAAATTTAATAAATCACCTATTTCACTTAAGTGAAATACCTGAATATCAACTACTTAAAGACAAAAAACTTTACACATATTTTAGACTTAATTGCGACAAAATTGAAAAAACATGAAATTAATTTCTCCTTAAAAATTACCACGAAACTATAAAACAAAATTACCTATACATTCAAAATATATTTCCGTATAATATTTTAGGAATTTTATTTGAATAACCTCTAAGATCGACTGGCATCATTGTATCGGTAATCATGCTTCAAATTATTCGGGCATAAAACTACTTGCTATTACTTGATATCAAGATTAATAATAGGAACGTGGGATCCGCAAAAGCAAAGGGTGTTTTAAACTGCTGAGTATTAAAAATTAATTGAGTAGACAAAAACTAGAAAAAAGAGAAGCGCCTGAAGGGCTGAATAATAAAATATTAAGGTCTAAAAAAATATTGCAGTGAGAATTAATACACACACGTAATACACAACCGATTTTAAAAGAAAAGCAATTGCCCTTCAGTTAAAACAAGGAGCAAAAAAATTATAAACATGGAATAGAATAGGCTGACTAGCCGTTACTTCTTCACCTCTTTGATTTTCTTAATGACATTCTCCTTTGGCAAACCGTCCTTGTCAAACACCAAAGGATAGGCAGTCCGACCTTTCATGGGCCAATTATTCAGCCAGCTATCCTGGTCGGTCAATCCCCAAAAAGTGACTCTTGATATCTTATCCTCATGCTTGAGAAAAAGCTCAAATAATTCCTTATACCGTTCGGCTAGCTTTTGCTGCACCTCTTCCGGAAGCCCAGTTTTATATGGGTTATACTTTTCCTCAAAATCAAAAGTAGCATCAATATCGGCACCGTGCCGGTTTACCGGGTTAGGAAGCACATCGATGTCCACTTCCGTAAACATCACCTGGAAACCCGCCTCAGCAATTGCTAAGATAGAATTTTCGATCTGCTCCAGACTCGGAGACTCCAGCCCGTAATGGCCTTGCATACCAATACCGTCAACTCTAATCCCCTCAGCCCTCATTTCTTTTGCCAGCTCAATGGCAGCGTCCCGCTTTTCAGGCTTCCACATATTATAATCATTATAATATAGCTCCATCCCAGGGTCCACTTCGTTGGCAATCTGAAAAGCCTGTTTGATAAAATCTTTCCCGGCTATCTCGTACCATTTTGAGGTCCTATACTCCCCGTTATCGAAAAACGCCTCATTCACCACGTCCCATCCATGAACTCTCCCTTTGTATCTGCCCGCCACATTGACAATATGATCTTTCATCCTTTCCAACAAAGCTTCTTTTCCTACTTCCTTGCCCTGCTCATCCTCAAAAACCCAATCCGGCACCTGCTGATGCCATACCAGAGTATGACCGATGATGGAAGCATCCATCTGTTCTCCCAAAGCCACGAATTGATCAGCAGCCTCAAACCTATAGGTATTTGGCTCGGGATGCATGTTGCTCCACTTAAGCAGGTTTTCAGCAGTAATGCTGTTGAAATGCTGGAACAATATTTTCTCCTCCTGACTGTTTAACTCTTTTACCTGCTTGTGATTCAATGCCGCACCAATAGTAAAATTACCTTCAAAAGCATCTTTAAGCCCGTCATTCTCTACATGTTTTCCTGCCAGCAAACTAATAATCACCGTCAATAAAAGGGCTTTGCCAGAAAAGAAGAAAATATTCATTAGCTTAAAATTTAAAGGTATAAAATCAGTTTACGGTGTGACAGTTAAAACCCAATGGAGTTCCCCCCATCCACTACCAATACAGCACCGGTAACGAAGTCTGCCGAACCGTTGGAGAAATAGTATACAGCTTCCGCGATATCTTCCGGTTGGCCCAACTTCCTCATGGGCGTTCTACTCAGGATTTTTTCCTTTCGTTGAGGCTCATCCTTAAATGCTTTCGTGGACATAGCCGTTTCGATAAACCCAGGGGCAACACAGTTTACACGAATACCCAACGGGGACAATTCTACCGCCATAGCTTTGGTCATGCCTTCTATGGCTGCCTTGGAGGCTGTGTAGGCGATCACCTTTGGAATACCATATTTGGCAGCCATGGAACTAATGTTAATTATGCTCCCCTTTCCTTGGTCAACCATTATTTTACTGACCTCTCTTGACAGGACAAAAACAGAAAGCACATTCATATGCAAGACTTTTCCAAATTCCTCTGCTGACACTTCCAGCATTTCCTTCTTAAGGTTGATCCCTGCATTATTTACAAGGATGTCCACCTTGCCAAACTCATTTTTTATGTCCTGGACCAAAGAAGGTATTTGATCAATATCATTTAAGTCAAAACTGATAGTATGGGCCAAGTCCCCCAATTCTTCTTTGGCCATTTTCAATTTTTCTTTATCCCTACCAATGATGATAGTTTTAATCCCCGAAGAGGTATATTTTTTGGCAGTGGCCAAACCGAGCCCTGAGGCTCCTCCTGTTACGATAGCCACTTTTGGTGTTTCATTCATATTGGTAAGATTTTAAATCCCAGGTACAAATTTGGGGTCTATGCTTTTGTAATATTCAAGATCTTTTTCAGGCTTTTCTACACCCTCAGGAATTGGTTTTTGGGAGTATTGCTGAAAATATAGGAGACATGCATTTTTCCACCATTCAGCTTCTTCCGCTTGAATTTTCAAAAAGGAAAGCACGTGCTCATACCTCTCCGCATCAATAAAACCTTCCAAACTTCTCCAAACCTCCACATTGCTACGGGCCTCATCGACACCTTCTTGATAGCGCTTGGCTAATCCATCCCATAAGATTTCGCCGTTTTCCAAAGTATAATCCCATGGCAAATGATGAAACCATAAAAGGAATTTTTCAGGGGTAGTTTCGGGATCGGACCATTGTTTCTCCAGTTCAGGATGATATTGCTTCAATGCATCACTCCCTTCGGCAGTCCGGTCAAATCCGATCCCATATTCACTAGCTTGATGGTAATAGGTGCTATTCCAATCTTCCCGATGCTTTCCTGTCACCCAAGGCCCCGGCCCATAATGATGGTCCCAGGCCATGATGTGGTGTAGCCCCAAAGGCGTCATATAATTAACAACCATTTCGTGCGATGCCAACATAACATCTTTCACAGGTCTCACAAATTCCTCATTTGAGGAAAAAGTTAGCTTAATCCAATCATCTGCAATGTTGCTGGATTTTTCTTCTGGATTCCAAGCCAATCTACCGAAGGCAAACCAATTTGCCTGGTGAAAATGATGTCCAGTCCAATTACGGTCAGAGCCAATATTGGATACCCCTGCAATGGCAGAAAGTGAATGATTGAATAACTGCCCACTAACGATCTTACTTACTGTTGACCCCTCTCCCTTGGCGTGAGTATCTGTTTGCAGGATCTCCTCATACATTGGCGCCAAAAATGCCAAGTGCGTATCGTGACCCAAATACTCTTGGGTAATCTGAAACTCCATCATTAGCGGAGTCTTTTCCAATCCCCCGAAAAGTGAATGAAATGGCTCTCGTGGTTGAAAATCAATCGCACCGTTTTTCACTTGCACGATCACATTATCCCTAAATTGCCCGTCTAAAGGCTTAAACTCATTATACGCCTGTTTGGCCCTATCTTCTGGAGACTCCTCGCTATACACGAAGGCCCTCCACATTACAATTCCATTGTATGGTTTTAAGGCATCGGCCAATAAGTTGGCACCTTCAGCCTGGGTTCTTTTATAATTATGAGGCCCCGGCTGTCCTTCCGAATCCGCTTTTACCAAAAAACCCCCGAAATCCGGAATGTAGTCGTAAATTTCCTCTACTTTATCAGCCCACCATTTTTTGACCTCCGGATCAAGCGGGTCGGCAGTTTCCAGTTTGCCCAACTCTATAGGAGAAGAAAACCTGGCCGTGAGATAAACTTTAATTCCATATGGACGAAAAACTTCAGCCAAGGCAGCTACCTTCTCCAAATACTCAGGTGTGAGGATCAACGAGTTCGCATTAACATTTGTCAATACTGTCCCATTAATCCCAACAGACGCATTGGCCCTAGCATAATCTATATATTGCTGATCGATGTGTCTTGGAAGACGGTGCCAATTCCAGATACTAAAACCCGAATAGCCCCTCTCCACTGTCCTGTCCAAATTATCCCAATGATTTAATATGCGATGTTCTATAGTTGGCGCATCTTTGAATCCATATGTAGGAAGTTTTTCATTTTTCTGGATTTTTTGAAGAAAACGAAAGGTTCCATATAATAGTCCAATCTGAGATTTTGCGGTTATTAAGACCTGGGAAGCGCCATTATAGTTAATTTCTTTAATAAAGAAGCCTTGTTCAGAAAGACTGTTCATTTCATCCTCCGGAATGACATCCCGCAACCCCTGATCATATAACTGTATCCTGAGATTGGCACCCTCATCCGAACTCTCTACAACATCTTCATCAAACATCCCCTTGCTCGCCCTAGCTAACTCATCTTTAATTGCATCAATAGTGCTGGACTCCCCTTCAATGTAGACGGATGAGAAAATTTCTCTGTAAGAGCTGTTATTTATCGAATAATACTGCAACCATAACTTATAACCATCATTGGCAAAGGCCTGCAGCGCTACAAAACTGAAGAGTAATAAAAAACTCCATTTCTTCATGGACTTGGGTAATTATTGGTAAACTTTATTTTCTTTTCGAGGATTCTCGCACAATTAATTCAGAGCGTAAAGTAATCTTATTCGTATTTTCCAAAACCCTGTCCGCTCCTCCACGCAGGTGATTAATGAGGTTTTTCATCGCCACCTCTCCAATTTCGTAACCCGGGTAATTTATAGTCGTGATGGCCGGCTCTACCAATCTGGATATTACGTCATTATTAAAACCAACCACAGCTATATCTCTTGGAACTTTTAAGCCATTCAACTTTAGGTGCAACAAACAGCTGGCTGCGCAGGAATCATTGGACACAAATATCCCATCTGGCTTTGGGTCAAGGGTCAAAATTTTATTGACGATTTCCTCTCCTGATTCCTCATTTAAATTGGAGCGAAAAACCAGGTTTTCATCGAAGGGAATCTCATTGTCCATCAGGGCGTATTTGTATCCTTTCAACCTGTCGGTATATACATTAATATCAGAATGTCCCATTACGTGAACTATCTTTTTGCACCCCTGCTCTATCAGGTGGGCCGTAGCCTTATATCCAGACTGAATGTTATCAATTACAACGCCCGTATATTGGTCATTTTCGATTATTCTATCAAAAAACAATACCGGAATTCCCTTTTTTATGAATGGATTAAAGTGATCAATATTCGGGGTATTGAAAGCCAAAGAAACCAGCAAGCCATCTACCCGGCTATTGAACATGGTTTGGGCATTAGCCTTCTCTTTATCATAAGACTCTTGAGACTGGCTAATAATCAAGTTAAATCCGGCTTCGTTGGCCACCTTTTCCATTCCGGCAATGACGGAACTTTGGAAAGAACCGTTCAACCTAGGCACAATAACCCCAATATTATTCGTCTTTTTACTCCTGAGATTTGACGCAAACACATTGGATTGATAACCTAATTCCAATGCGGCGTCGTGAATTCTCTTTCTAGTTTTTTCTTTTACAGCCGGGTGATTATTAAGTGCTCTGCTAACAGTGGTGGGAGACAGACCAAGATCCTTTGCTATATCATAAATCGTAATCTCTTTTTCCATATATTAAAATTAAATAGAAATACATATATTAATTGACGGAATTATATCCTGCCAGAACACACACTTGAATTATGAGGTGGCTCAAATATATTAAATTAAAATGACTGTTCAAAGACAATAAATGAAATCGGTTTCAAGGTGCTTATTTCTGCATTTTTCATACATTTCGGGCCTTATTGCCCTCCAAAGCCAGCCATTCGTAGTTGCAAATTAAAAATTAAAATGAAATCGGTTGTTTTTTGGTTAAATTATTTTGAAGTTTAGGGACACAAAATGAAGACATGTTTTACAGGTATTATAAAGTTAATGCGTAAAACATGAAATATTCGGATTTAGACACATTTTATTCTACTGTTTCTAAAAAAACATAAACTATTTTAACCACCCAAATAGTGGCTTTCATTTTTGAGAACAAAGATTAAAAACTTATGCATAACAGTGAACCCTTAGTACAAACATGGAGATGGTATGGTCCAAAAGACCCGGTTTCTCTACAGGACATTCGTCAAGCTGGAGCCAAAGGCATAGTATCAGCCTTGCACCACATCCCGCATGGAGAAGTATGGCCATTAGACCAAATATTGACGCACAAATCTATAATCGAGGAAAGCGGGCTAACTTGGGCAGTAGTAGAAAGCTTGCCAGTCCATGAATCTATAAAAGTAAGGAATAGCCAGAGCGAATTTTACCTCAACAATTACCGCCAGTCACTCCGCAATCTAGCCAAAGCAGGGTTAAAAACCATTTGTTATAACTTCATGCCCGTTTTGGACTGGACCAGAACAAACCTGGCCATGCCTCTTGACAATGGAGGAACTGCTCTTTCCTTTAACTGGGTGGACTTGGCCATATTTGACATTTATATTCTTAAAAGGAAAAACGCGCTCGATTCCTATTCAGAGAATATAAGGTCTAAGATCGATGAACAATACCGTTCCTATCCTGAAGGTGGGCTGGAAGATTTAAAAAACGCCATATTACTAGGCGTACCCACCGAAGAGTTGGTAACTATCTCATCATTAGAAAATAGCCTAGATGTGTACAATGAGCTCGGAAAAGAAGGGCTGTTTGAAAACCTATTCCACTTTTTGAGAAGTATTGAAGCTACCTGTGAGGAGGAGGGAATTCTGATGACAATTCATCCAGACGATCCTCCATACCCTATTTTGGGCTTACCCAGAATAGCCTCTAACCTTGAAGATCTCCAGTATATATACGAACAGGTAAACGCTAAATTCAATGGTTTTTGTTTTTGCACCGGTTCATTGGGAGCAGGAGCAAACAATGACGTACCGGCAATTTTAGACCATATTGGCCCAAGAGTATATTTTGCCCATTTGAGAAACGTATCAAAAGACCCAATGGGCAATTTCCATGAGTCTGACCACCTTGATGGAGACGTGGATATGTATCAAGTGATGAAAAAATTGGTCGCACTAAACCAAAAAAGCGAATCCCCAATTCCTTTCCGTCCGGACCATGGACACCAGGTTCTTGACGACCTAAACAAGGAGACGATTCCCGGTTATTCTGCAATAGGCAGACTAAAAGGTCTTGCTGAATTACGGGGCCTTGAATTGGGAATTTTGGGATCATCCCAGAAATAAACCCAGACAAGATGATAAAAAAACATTTAGCTCTTGCCTGTTTTTTAGCTTTCACATGTTTATTACCTAGCTATACACAAGGGTTTCAACGAAGTAAGATTGTTTTTTCAGAAAAAGGACCGGATAGATTTCCTTTGGTAGATGAGGAGCCTGCCATACTTGTATTGGCCCAAAACGAACATGATGGAGTAAAGATTGCCGCTGAAAACCTGCAAAAGGATATCGAGAGGGTTACCGGCAAGAAACCTTCATTGGACCAAACTGCCGAGGTAAAAAAGGCCTCTTCTATTGTCATTGTTGGGACAATAGGAAAAAGCAGCATTATTGACCAATTGATAAAGGATGGAAAGTTGGACATCAGTGATGTTGGTGGCAAATGGGAGACCTATCTTATTCAAACCATTCAAAACCCAATGGAAGATGTCCCAGAGGCTCTAGTCATTGCAGGAAGCGACAAAAGAGGGACAATTTTTGGTATTTACGAGATTTCCGAACAAATCGGTGTGAACCCCTGGTATTGGTGGGCAGATGTACCTGTACGCAAAAGTGGAAAATTATTTGTAGTTAATGGACGCCATTCTCAAGGCACCCCGGCAGTAAAATATCGAGGGATCTTTATTAATGATGAGGCGCCTGCGTTGGCAGGATGGGCGGAAGAAAAATTCGGTGGCTTTAACCATAAGTTTTACTCACATGTGTTCGAACTGATCCTACGGCTAAAAGGCAATTACCTTTGGCCAGCCATGTGGGGACGTGCCATATATGACGATGATCCACTCAGCCCTGAATTGGCAGACCAATATGGTGTCGTGATTGGAACCTCCCACCATGAACCACTCATGCGAGCGCATGTGGAGTGGAGCAGGTATGGAGAGGGCGATTGGAATTATGATACTAACCCAGAAGTTTTGAGAGAATTCTGGAGGGAGGGAATTGAGAGAATGGGTGACTATGAAAGTGTGGTCACTTTGGGAATGAGAGGCGATGGAGACGAACCGATGTCTGAAGAAAACAACATTGAGCTGTTGGAAAGAATTGTAGCCGACCAACGAGAAATTATTTCTGAAGTCACCAATAAACCCATTACCGAAACGCCACAGGTATGGGCTCTTTACAAAGAAGTGCAAGATTATTATGATCAAGGCATGCGGGTTCCCGATGATGTCACCTTACTTCTTGCCGATGACAACTGGGGCAATGTAAGGAAGCTTCCTGCCATGGGAGACAATACCAGAAAAGGAGGATTTGGCATGTATTACCATTTTGATTACGTCGGGGGGCCTCGGAATTATAAATGGCTTAACACAAATCCCATAAGCCGGGTTTGGGAGCAAATGCAGCTCACCTACAACCATGGAGTAGAAGAGCTTTGGATTGTCAACGTGGGAGATATTAAACCTATGGAGCTTCCCACCACATTTTTCTTGGATTATGCTTGGAATCCCTCCGCATATCCAGCAGACAGAGTGGCCAACTATTCGACAGAATGGGCTTCTAGAGTATTCGGACCTGAATTTGCCACCGAAATCGGCCACCTTCTTGACAAATACACCAAATATAATGGGCGCCGCAAGCCTGAACTACTGGACCAGCACACTTACTCATTGGCAAACTACAATGAGTGGGAAAGAGTAGTCGAAGAATATAATACATTAGCTGATCTGGCAGAAGAGGTTAATCAAATCATCCCTGAGGAATACAGAGATGCTTATTACCAATTGGTGTTGTTCCCCATATTGGCTTGTTCCAATTTGAACGAGCTCTACTTCACAGTCGCCAAGAACCACTTATATGAATTACAGGGCCGAAAGTTAACCAATGAGATGGCCGAAAAGGCTAAAGAGCTATTTGAGCGTGATGCTGAATTAAGCAGGTATTATAACGAAGAACTCGCTGATGGGAAATGGAGCCATATGATGGACCAAACCCATATTGGCTATACGTACTGGCAGCAACCTGAAGAAAATGTGATGCCTGAGGTGAAAAGCCATACGCCACAAGAATATGCATCACTTGGGGTGGCTGTACCGTTTTCGAAAGAATTTTACCCACAAGCTGAGCAATTAGCCTTTCCTTCAATTTCTCCTTTTGGTCCCAAAAATCACTATTTTGAAATATTCAATAGGGGCAATGAGAATTTATCATTTGAAATCAAGCCAGAGGAATCTTGGATAATGGTGTCGGAGAAAAAAGGTATCACACCTGATCAGACTCGGATCAAATTGGAAGTGGATTGGGATAAGGTTCCTCAAGGGCAAACTTCAACTTCGATTACGATCGCTTCTGGTGAAGAACAAACCACAATTTCGGTCCCATTGCAGCAAATGAATTTACCTGAAAATTTTAAAGGGTTTGTGGAAAATAATGGGGTAATTTCGATTGAAGCACCGAATTTCACAGCCAAACATGAGGTGACACCCTTTAGATGGCAAACAGTGTCGGACCTAGGCCGTACGGGCTCAGCCGTGATTCCTGTGTCGGATAATAGTGACGATACAGAAGAAATGATGAATTATTTGGAATATGATATCTATGTGGAAACACACGGAAAGGTCTTGATGCATACTTATTTGTCTCCAACACTTAATTACCTAGACTTACCAGAAGGGATAAGGTTTGCCGTTTCTATTAATGACCAAAACCCTCAAATTATTTCAATCAACAAAGACAGCAGTGGAAAGCAGTGGAATAATTGGGTAGCCAACAACATCAATATTCAGACTAGCGAACACACCATAAATAAAAAAGGGAAACATACAATTAAGGTTTGGTTTATCGACCCTGGTGTGGTGTTTCAAAAGTTTGTGCTGGACATCGGCGGGCTAAAAGAGAGTTATCTTGGACCTCCGGAAAGCAAATTTATGGTCAATTAATAAAAATACATAAAACCCAAATTATCCAAATGTTATTCGAAACCTTAGATCTGGTAATTTTCATTGCCTATTGTCTATTAATTATCGCAATGGGCCTCCTGGTGTCCAGGGAAAAGAAAGGGCACGTAAAAAACTCTCAAGATTACTTTTTGGCCTCAAAGGCCCTCCCCTGGTGGGCAGTGGGAGCCTCCTTGATTGCATCCAACATCTCCGCAGAGCAATTTATAGGCATGTCGGGCTCCGGCTTTGCCCTAGGACTAGCTATATCCACCTATGAATGGATGGCGGCAGTTACCTTGATTGTGGTGGCTGTGTTTTTCTTACCTGTCTATATGAAAAAAGGCATTTACACTATGCCCGGCTTTCTTTTGGATAGGTATGATACACGTGTAAGAACTACTATGGCCATCTTTTGGCTATTGCTTTATGTATTTGTCAACTTGACATCAGTTCTTTACCTAGGAGCCCTAAGCTTAAATACAATCTTAAATGTCCCCATGACCTATGGCATTTTAGGATTGGCCCTTTTTGCCATGATTTACTCCATTTATGGTGGGTTAAAAGCGGTGGCTTGGACGGATGTGGTCCAGGTGTTTTTCCTCATTGGAGGAGGCTTGGCCACTACTTACATCGCTCTAATGATGGTAGGAGAAGGTAATGTTTGGGATGGTATAGGCTTGCTAAGAAAGGAAGTGCCAGGCCATTTTTCCATGATTTTATCCAAGGGTGAAATGATGATCCCTGATGGCCAAGGCGGAACCAGGGATGCCTATCTTGATCTTCCAGGCATCAGTGTATTAGTAGGCGGTATGTGGATTACCAATCTAAGTTACTGGGGATTTAATCAGTACATAACCCAAAGAGCCTTGGCAGCGAAGAGTTTGGATGAGGCCCAGAAAGGGATGATTTTTGCTGGATTCTTAAAATTGCTCATGCCTTTGATTGTCGTAATTCCTGGTATTGCCGCGCTGGTAATCGTTAAGAATGAAATCGATCCAGCTTTTGTGGAATCGATGAAAGACCCCATAACAGGTATAATCAAATCAGACAGGGCCTACCCTACCTTGCTTCAGTTATTACCTGTTGGACTCAAAGGTTTGGCCTTTGCAGCACTTACAGCCGCCATTGTATCTTCACTTGCATCCATGGCCAATAGTACTTCTACGATATTCACCATGGATATTTATAACAAGTACTTTGAAAAAAATGCTTCCCAAACAAAACAGGTAACGGTAGGAAGAATTACTGCTGCTGTGGCCTTCATAGTAGCGGCAGTAGTCGCCCCGGCCTTGGGCCAATTGGATCAAGCGTTTCAATTTATTCAAGAATACACCGGCTTTATTAGCCCTGGGGTATTTGCGATTTTCTTCTTCGGGATATTTTGGAAAAAAACTACTTCAAATGCCGCACTCTCCGCAGCAGCTTTAAGTATTCCAATGTCAGTATTGCTAAAAGTTATCTTTCCTCTTCTACCATTTTTGGATAGAATGGGAGTAGTTTTTCTAAGCTTATCAGTACTTATCATCGTGCTTAGTTTATTAGAGGGCAAAGGAAAAGATCATCCAAAGGGCATAACAATAGAAAAAGATTTGTTCAAAACCAGTATGGGATTCAAGATAGGGGCAGTGATCATCCTAGGGATAACGGCTGCTTTGTATATTGTTTTCTGGTAGAAATATAAGGTTATAATGAGAAGATTATTAATTGGATACGACATAGGGAGCTCTTCAGTGAAGACAACTTTACTAGATGCTGATACCGGAAAGGTAGTGGCAACGGAAAGTCTTCCAAAGGAAGAAATGGCCATTCATTCCCCGCAAAAAAACTGGGCAGAACAGGACCCCATGACATGGTGGAAATATGTGATCGAGACGACACATGCTGTCACTAAAATGGCAGATATAAAAAATGGGGAACTGAAGGCTATAGGTATATCCTATCAGATGCATGGGCTTGTGGTAGTGGACAAGGATCAAATTATCCTCCGGGAATCAATTATCTGGTGCGACAGCAGAGCCGTTGAGATTGGCAACAAGGCATTTAATGAGCTGGGAGAAGAATACTGTCTAAAGAATCTATTAAACTCTCCAGGTAATTTTACAGCGTCCAAACTGAAGTGGATCAAAGAAAATGAGCCATCCCTTTATAGCAAAATCCACAAAATAATGCTTCCTGGAGATTTCATTGCCATGAAGCTAACTGGTGAAATATTGACTTCAGAGACAGGATTATCAGAGGGGATTTTCTGGGATTTTAAAAGCAACGGCATCTCAGAAAAGCTATTATCCCATTATGGGATCGACAGCTCTTTGATACCCGAAGCCGTACCATCGTTTTCATTTCAAGGCAAGGTAACCCAAGAGGCGGCACAACTGCTTGGGATTGAGGCCGGTGTTCCCATAGCCTATCGCTCAGGAGACCAGCCGAACAATGCCTTTTCTCTAAATGTCTTAAAAGTTGGGGAAATAGCCACCACGGCCGGTACCTCAGGCACTGTCTTTGGCGTGATCGACCAACCGGTATATGACCCCAAATCGCGCGTCAATTCTTTCGTCCATGTTAATCACCGCCCGGAAAACCCAAGTTACGGGGTGTTAGCATGTATCAATGGGACGGGAATCCTTAATTCCTGGATGAAGAAAAACCTAGGCAACAGCAGTTTGGACTATGAGGAAATGAATAACCTCGCTAGCGAAATTCCTATTGGATCAGAAGGACTTTCCATCATTCCATTTGGCAACGGCGCAGAAAGAATCATGGAAAACCAGCCCGTTGACGCACATTTGAATGGACTAAACTTTCTAAAGCATGACAGAAGGCATCTGTTACGTGCTGCCCAAGAAGGCATAGTTTGCTCTTTAACCTATGGCTTTTCAATCATGAAAAACATGGGATTGAATCTTAAAACAGTAAAAGCGGGGAATGCCAACATGTTTTTGAGCCCACTATTTAGAAAAGCCTTTGTCAACATGAATGATGTGGATCTGGAACTCTATGATACTGATGGCTCCCAAGGAGCAGCAAGGGGAGCCGGAATTGGAATTGGGCTGTATGGAAATGAAGAGGATGCCTTTCATGGATTGGAAAGACTAGCCTTGATAACTCCCAATGCATCAGATACTCAAGCTTATCAGGAAGTATATAGTACTTGGAATCAATATCTAAACAAATTGAAAAACAACCTATAAACTGGCAACCGCCAAATATTCAAAACTTAAAATATTTTAATAATATGTCTAAAAACTATTTCCCAACTGTTGACAAAATCAAATTTGAGGGCAAGGATTCCGATAATCCATTTGCCTTCAAATACTATGATGAAAACAAAGTGGTGGCAGGCAAGACCATGAAAGACCACTTTAAGTTTGCAATTGCTTATTGGCATTCATTCAATGCAAAAGGTGACGACCCATTTGGGCCAGGCACCAAGGAATTTGAATGGGATAAAGCCGAAGACCCAATTCAGCGGGCAAAGGACAAAATGGACGCGGCATTCGAGTTTATCCAAAAGCTGGGAGCTCCTTATTACTGCTTTCATGATGTAGATTTGGTAGATGAGGCATCCACCATTGCTGAGTACGAAAGCAGAATGAAGGCAATCACCGAGTATGCCAAACAAAAGCAAAAAGAAACTGGTATTAAGCTTCTTTGGGGAACTGCAAATGTGTTCAGCAACCCTCGCTATATGAACGGAGCTTCCACAAACCCGGATTTTAACGTGGTTTCTTGGGCCGCTACACAAGTCAAAAACTCCATTGATGCTACTATCGCACTTGGTGGAGAAAATTATGTGTTTTGGGGAGGAAGAGAAGGATATATGTCCTTGCTCAATACAGACATGAAAAGGGAGACTGAGCATTTAGCACAATTCCTTAAAATGGCTAGAGATTATGGCCGCAAGCAAGGTTTCAATGGTAATTTCCTGATCGAACCTAAACCAATGGAGCCTACCAAGCATCAATATGATTATGATGCTGCTACTGTGATTGGCTTTTTGAGGCATTATGGCTTAGAAAAAGACTTTAAGCTTAACCTGGAAGTCAACCACGCGACTTTGGCAGGCCATACTTTCCAACACGAACTTCAAGTGGCTGCAGATGCAGATATGCTAGGTAGCATAGATGCCAACAGAGGTGATTACCAAAACGGCTGGGACACCGATCAATTTGCTTTAAACCTACAAGAATTGACGGAATCATTGCTTGTAATCCTGGAATCAGGAGGAATTCAAGGAGGTGGGGTTAATTTTGATGCTAAACTTCGAAGAAACTCTACAGATTTAGAAGACCTGTTTCACGCCCACATTGGCAGCATGGATGCTTTTGCTAGAGCCTTGCTTATAGCCAATGACATCTTGGAAAAATCAGCATACAAATCTTGGAGAAAGGACCGCTATGCATCATTTGATGAAGGAAAAGGTAAAGAATTTGAAGCTGGTAATTTGACCCTTGAGGACCTGCGACAGCATGCAATTGATACCGGCGAACCGACATCAAAAAGTGGTAAGCAAGAAATGTATGAAAATCTATTAAATCAATACATCTAATATAACATACCCATATTAGTTATCTTTCTAAAATGGGATTTACAACTAATTAAAAAGCCAAGCAATTTCAAAAATAGCTTGGCTTTTTTTGTCAAAAAAAACTGGCTTTCAATGAAAACCAGTTTTTTAATTAAACCCAAAATTAGTTTCTTCTTTGGGGATCGATGGTTTCGATTGTCCCGTCTGGCCTGTGGTTTAGCTCAGCCATTTTAATGTTTCGTAAGTGAGTTTTCCCAGAGAGCTCTGTATCATGATAAAAGATATACCACTGACCGTCAAACTCCGCGATAGAATGGTGGTTTGTCCACCCCTCTACAGGTTTAAGTACAACCCCCTGATAAGTAAATGGACCATATGGAGAATCCCCTATTGCGTAAGCTATATTATGTGTATCCCCTGTTGAATACGAGAAATAATATTTATCATTATAGTGATGAACCCAAGCAGCTTCGAAAAACCTCTTTTCATGATCTCCAGCTAAAATAGGGTTACCATCCTTATCGATGATTTTCACATCCCTAGGCTCCTCATCAAATTGCAGCATATCATCACTTAACTTAGCCACTTTTGGGGCAATAGCAGGTTTGTCCCCGGCAGGCTCATCGGCATAAGGGTTTGAGCTGGTGGATACATACTCACCAGTCCTCCATTTTTGTAGCTGTCCACCCCAAATTCCACCCCAATAAATGTAATGTTGCCCGTCTGCATCCTCAAATACGGCAGGGTCAATACTGTAGCTTCCCTCCATCGGTTCTGGCTGGGGTGTAAATGGCCCTTCAGGCGAATCTGCCACCGCTACTCCCAAGCGAAATATATCATCGTGATCTTTGGCTGGAAAATATAAATAATACTTCCCATCCTTCTTGGCTGCATCAGGAGCCCACATTTGTCTTTTAGCCCAAGGCACATCATCGACATCCAAGACCTTTCCATGATCTACCACCTCACCCCCGACTTCTGCCATGGAATAAACATGGTAATCACGCATATTGAAATGGGCTCCCGAATCATCTTCTTCTACTACAGACTCTACATCATGAGATGGGTAGATGTACAATCTTCCATCAAAAACATGAGCAGAAGGGTCTGCGGTAAAGTTATCTGTTATCAATGGCTCATTTAAATAATACCTGTTGTCACTTTCTACATTTTCGGACGTGCCTTCTTGGGATTCACAAGAAAAGCATATTATCATGCCCGATGCTAGACTGGACCTTATTAACAACTTTAAATAATTCATACGTAAATTTCTTTTAAATCAAAATTAATTAAAAACCGATTCAATCAAAACAATAATGAAATCGATTTCATTATTGTATAAAAAAACATATCCACTTTTTGCAAGTGATAGTTTTAATCACTCAATTGGCAAGGCGTCATTTGCTGTAGTGGCGTAAAGTCCTATCATGTTACCCGTAAAACCACCTGCTACATTGGTGGATAAAATATCACCCGAAACATCAAAAAACTTGAAATCCCCATCTGCCAAAGCGTACCCAAAGGAGTAATCATCACCAGTAGCTTTTAACTGAAGCTTTATAGTGCCATCATAATTTACTCGTTCACTCTTTACTATTTGGGATTCCCCATCTTCAGTCCGCTCCAAAACAATATATTTCTCTCCGTTTACATTTGTAACTCCAAAAACATAGTTGAATTTTTCACTTTGAACTGCAGAGATTCCCGCCAACTCATTTTGGTTTTGGGGTTCGTAAGCAAGCTCTGTATTGAATTCAAAGTTTTTGTGTTGTTGTCTATAAAACAGTGTCGAGGTAGGCTTCACTTCTTTTATATTGACCTCAAATGGGTCAATCTCCAAACCACGCCCATTCATTTGGATAAAGTCTTCACGAGGGCCTCTCAAACCTATCCATCTATAATCTAGATTTTCTGAATCGAAATTTTCTTCATAGGTGAAATTTCCATTTGGGAAAAAGCCATCTTGTCCTTGTTTATTTTCGGTAACACCGTCAGGCATATTCAATTTGGGCCTCAGGGGGACCAAACCGTTTTCAAAAACCGGGAACTCACCAGACCAATCTACTGGAAGAATAAAGGTTTCTCTACCCGTGTTGACTCTATTTTTCTCATTAGGCCTAATGCCCAAAAATACCGCATAATACTCATCATCTGGCCCAACAACTAGGTCTGCATGTCCGGCCCAATCCACTTTATTTTCTCTGTTATCTTTGAGGTACCTCTGTGTTAAGATGGGGTTGTTTGAGGCCGGAACATAGGGTCCCATGGGTGCATCTCCCTTAAAAATCACCTCACTGTGATTGCCACCTGTACCACCTTCAGCACACATGAGGAAATACTTCCCGTCCTTTTTGTAAATATGCGGTGCCTCTATCCAGATCGGATTCGCGGAAGGGTCAACTCCTCCGTCTACGATTATTTTATCCGAACCTTTCACAACTTGATCATTTTCCAAGTCATATTCCCAGATTTTGATCACCCTATGGCCTTGATATCTTTCCTCCCCTTCATTGGGGGCATCATTGTGGACCACATAGGCCTTGCCGTCGTCATCAAAAAACATCCCCGGATCAATCCCTTCAAAATCCAACTTAATCGGATCACTCCACCCCTGGAAAGGATCCTGGGTCTTGACAACAATATTCCCAAAACCTCCAGCAAACTGAGTGGTGATCATATAAAAAGTATCATTGGAAGGGTTATACTTTATATCTGGAGCATAAATCCCCATACTGATTCCAGTATCATGTACTTTCAATTGGGATTTTCTATCTAGAACATGCCCTATTTGCTTCCAATTGACTAAATCATTGGAGTGAAAAATGGGAACACCCGGAAACATCGCAAAAGAGGATACTACCATAAAATAATCATCGCCCTTTCTTGTGATGGCAGGATCGGGGTAAGTACCTTGTAAAATGGGACTATAAAACTCTCCCTCACTCAAAGGGTGTTTTTCATATACTTCATCTAACCCCTTATACACTGCTTTAGCAAAAACAGGCTTGTTTTGTGCTGATTGTGCATTGGCATCTTTTAGAAAACCAAAACTTAGCAGAATCAGAAATAAAATTGAGAATCTATTTTCCATAAACCTTATATTGTTTTTTGTTTTAATACTTCCAAAATCAATTAAATGTAATCCAGTCAACCTCGACATGCCCCTCGCCCTTGTAAGTCACTATTATATCTTGTAGGCCCACCACGCTAGTTATTAAATCACTAGTTTTGATCGTCCAATCACTTTGGTTGTCAATTTGCAAGGAGGAGAGAACAACCTCACCATTATCACCGACAGCCTTAATTTCCAATTCTCCTGAAGCTTTTTGGAATTTTAGTCTGGCACTTATATGATTAGGGTTACTTTTACCAAAATCTACACTATTATACCGTACCCAGGAATCACCGGAAGAAAAGACAGATTTCCATCCCTGAAAAGGATTGTTTTCATCCAAAAATGAAAAGCTATAGCCATTTGCACTTTTCTCGCTGTATCTATCTAATTGAATCATACTACTTGCTGAAGTCAATCCAATTCCTCTATAGGTGGGTTTTACTTTCTTAATCAGCCCATCATCGGTGAAGAATAGACTATCCGCCCTAATGGACCTGTTTTTATCAAAGTCTGGAGAGTAATCATTATGATGATAAAAAAGATACCACTGATCCCCATATTCCACTATTGATTGGTGGTTTGTCCAGCATCCAGTAGGTGATTCATCCATGATGACTCCTTTATAAGTGTAAGGTCCAAGCGGGTGCTCTGCAGTTGCATATTCAATCCTTTCAGTTTTGTTTTCGACATGGGGATATGTCATATAATAAACACCATTACGTTCAAAAATAAACGGCCCTTCCTTTAGGCCTTCCGCTGGAAATGATTTTAATGTCTTGGGCTCCCCTTCCAATTCTATCATATTATCTTTTAGCTTGGCTCCAAAAAAGTCGTGTTGCGACCAAAAAAGATATCCTTGCCCATCTTTATCAATGAATACATTCGGGTCAATGCCGTCAACACCCGCAATAGGTCGTTCCTCCACATTATATGGCCCCTCTGGATTATCAGCAACCGCTACTCCTATCTTAAAACTTGAACCGTTAATATTTGGATTATTTTCTACTTCCTGATGACCTTTATATTTACTGGGAAAATAGAAATAAAATTTACCTTCTTTTTCAATCGCGTCTGGAGCCCACATACTAAAGGATTCCGAATCAGCCCATGGCACATCGTATTGGCTCACGATAACCCCGTGGTCTTCCCAGTCTGTTAAATTAGCAGACGAAAAAACGTGATAATCCTCCATACAGAACCAATTTGGTCTGCCTTGGGTGCTTTCACATTTGATGTCGTGAGATGGAAAAACATAAATTTTATCACCAATTACTCTTGCTGAGGGATCTGCAGTAAACTGATCTCTAATTAAAGGATTCTGCCCTAAACAGGCTAAACTGATAATCAGATTTAGTACAATGAAGCAAAGGATTTTTCTTCCCATTATTACTCTTTCTTAAATTTTATTATAATTCAATTGAATCTTTAATATCAAAAAAACCAAACTCCACTTGACCTCCAGGAGTACTGGAGGAGTAGTAAAACAACCCATATCTATAGCCCATGAAGTGCGGCAAAGTATATTTCATCGATAAAGCTTCGCCTAATTGTTCCCAGCTTTCGCCTTCATCCAGGCTATAATCAAAATAACCTATATCATTCCTGTCTTTGAAGTCACATCTGGCCCGAACCCAAACAGATGGAGTGTTAATTTTGACTGACACTTCTTCTGCATCCCAATTTTGATTAATTAGATAAAAATCATCATCTGTTTTCCTGACGCCTATAAAACCATAGTTTTGCTGAAACAAGGTTAACCCGGCAACATCCCCGTTTTTCATTCCAGAAATATTCAATTTGGTAGTTGCCATACTTTCAGGGCCAATAGTCCGCTGTGTCAAAGTGTTTCTGGCAGAATATATCGATGAGTCAACTCTATCTGTCTGCATTTTCAAAACTCCCAACTCTCGATCTATTGACCATAACTTCTCCACAGGATTGTGATTCCATTGCCACACCAAAGGTAGATCTGGCTCGTCTTGAGATCTCTTAAAATCATCTGACGCCACTATTCCTGAAATTAATCCTTCGTTTTCGGGAAGGTCAAGCTCAAGAGGGACTTTTCCATCAATTCCAAATACAGGCCACCCATCTACCCAAGTAACGGGAACCAAATATGGGGTGCGGCCGACGGCACCATTATCTTGAAACAGATACGCCATCCATTGCTCATTTGGAGCTTGGATCAAACCTCCTTGGGCCACTCCTTTATCTTGTAGAGCCAATCTGCCTTCATATGGACCTTCCAGTTTATCCGATTTATGAATTATTACCGTCCTCATCCCATCCTTTGGCCAAGCGATATTCATCAGGTAATAATTATTGTCAATCTTAAATATTTGAGACCCTTCTGCCTCCAAAATAAACTCGTCTCCTGCCGGTAATGAGGCATTTTTGAGAAGAATCCTTTCCGATCCAGGCTTGACATCGGATAAATCGTCCTGCAGTTCAGCAATTTTGATGACCCCATTTCCCCATATTATATAATTTTTTCCGTTGTCAAAAAACAGTGTATGATCATGAAGAGACGGAGAAAATTCAACCCGCTCCCAAGGCCCATTTTCAATGTCATCAGTGAAAAAAATGTGTGTTTTGGAGGTGGATTGTGAAAATGTACTCACATAAAATCTCCCTTCGTGAAATCTCAAAGAGCTGGCCCAAGAACCGCGGCCATATGCGTTTTTCCCCTCTTCCAAAGTTAATACGTCATTATCCTCAAGAATATCATAGGCATAATTTACAAGTTGCCAATTGACCAAATCCTTTGATTTCATTATGGGCACACCCGGGCTCAAATGCATCGTTGTACTACTCATGTAGTAGTTGTCGCCTACCTTAATTATTGACATATCCGGCACATCAGCATAAATGACAGGATTGGCTGCAGACTGAGAATACAGTATGGTAGTTGATGTAAAAAAAACCAATAGTATATATAGGTATCTAAAAATGTTCATTCCCTCGTATTATTTAGATAGTATCTTCAATTAAAATTCAATCTCAAAAGGACTGGCAGGCAAGCCCTCCGAATTGATTAGGTTTGCATTTGCAGGATTATCCGCCCAAGCATATCGTAACCTTGAGACATTTTCCAAACCATCAAGGTCTATTACCACGTTCTCCCCTTTGATTTCGGCACTCACCCAGAAAAAATCTCCAGTTTCATTGCCCAATGAAAACCCGCCCAATTTTTCCCCATTAAAGGTTTTTAATTCATTTCCTGCCTCAAAAAAAGAAATAAGCAACTGGTTATCATTCTTTTTTACTTCTTTCACAAGTGGCCCCGAAAAGACCCTTTCCTCCTTTTTATAAACCAGCCTATTGGCCTGAAGTGCTAGCCTTTCGCCCACTGATTTTTTATCCAGCGGGTGTATATCATTAGCTTCGCCTACATCAATTGTAATGGCCATCCCAGTATTTGCAATTGAAAGGCTCTTTCTTTGCATTTCCCGAAAACTTGCCCAGCTGCTTTCATGAGGTTTATCTTTTGCTTCCATGTAGTTGGGCAATTGGACGTATAAAAATGGCAATTCATCCATTTCCCATTCCTTCCTCCACCCGTTGACTAAAGCCTCAAATTGTAATTTGTACTTATCCTCCTTACCTACGTTAGACTCCCCTTGGTACCAAAGAACTGCGGAAATCCTAAAAAAATGAACAGGGGCAACCATGGCATTGTAGAGGCCCAAAGGCTTAAGCTTGATGTTCGTTTCATCGGGGGACGGCGGCATTTCAGCACCCACTTTAAACTTCCAAGAAGTGCTCAAATCAATTAATTGCTCTCCGATTTTTAGCGAATAAGGTTTGTTGGTAACAAAACCACCTTTACCCTTATCACTTATTACTCTAACCAAAATTAAATTGCTTCCTGAATGGAGTACTCCTGCGGGGACATCATACCTTCTTGGAGGGTATCTATAACCTGTGCTTCCAATAAAATGGCCGTTTATATAGACCTCATCGCGGTCGATAATAGTACCCAAAAGCAATTTACCGGTCAGCTCTTCGATATCTTTTCCCTCTATTTCTATTCTTTTGGCAAACCAATATACACCTGGGCCAAATCGACCATCCTCTTGAGGAAATAAGTCCAACTCTTCCATAAGATGCCAACCTTCTGAGTCGAAATTAAGCCACGCCTCCTTATCCTCAGACAACCCTTTATCTCTTGAATTTAAATCACTGATCCACTTTTCTCTTTGTTCGCGGTCATGCTCTTCAACAGCTCGAATAGCACTATCATTTTTAAAGTGTCTTGCTTCTTTAAGATCTTCTGGGAAACGCTCTAAATCTTCCTCCCTAAGCCAAGACTGAATAGGTGAACCTCCCACGCTGGAATTGATAATCCCGATAGGTATGTCATGTTGCTCATGTATTTTTTTGGCAAAGAAATACGGGACTGCGGCTACAGACCGAAGGTTTTCACTAGTTATTTCAATCCATTCCCCACCAGGTAGATCATCTCTTACTTCATCAAAATCATAAGCATCTGGAACATTGAAATATCGAATGGTTGACTTTTTAAAATTCTCAAACTCCTCTGGAAACATGGGCTCTACGCGTGCCATGGTGGTTTCCATGTTAGACTGTCCTGAGGCAAAAAACACATCCCCTACATAAATATTGCTCAGAACGATTTTTTCATCAATGCCCAGAACCTCCAAATCATAGGGCCCACCATGTGGCATTGGGGGTAATTGAACCTGCCATACGCCACTTTCATTGGTGGTGGTCTTCTCTATCAGTCCATTCAAACTCACCTGCATTTGGCTCCCAGCATCAGACCATCCCCAAATTCGGTTTTCAACATCCCGCTGGATCACCATATTGGAACTGATAAGCTTGGGCAGCCTTAGTTCTGCTCTTACTGAGGTAAGTGCAGAAGACAATAAGGCGACTACAATGAGGTATAGCCTGATTTTCATTTTTGATAAGGGTATTTTGGGCAAATAAGGATTTAATAGTCAGCTGAATCAGAAGTAACTTCCTTCTCCAAACCATCCAGAAACTAAACTTCATAAAAAAAATTATAAAATGCAACCGATTTCATTTTAATATTGTCATTTTGACACTTAAGGAAATCAAAAATATCATCGTATTTCCAGTGTCAAAATTGGACAAAAAAAAACACCTCTCGGATTTTTCCGAAAGGTGTTCTTGAATTTAGTACGATATAAATCCTCTATTCAACCCATTTGGCCACTTCCTCTTTGGAAGGGTTTTTGGCGTCGAGTTTCAGTTTTTTGCGCTTGCCACATACGTCGTTGAAGAGTTTGTTTACGTCTTGCTCCTTCAATTGCTCAATGGTATGGATGTTCAGATCGCGAATTGCCGGGATCAGGGCGGGATCTATGCCGCGCTTGATGAAATCCTCGTCGGTGGCGATGCTAACTTTCTTCTCAGGTCTCATCTGAGGGAAGAAAAGCACTTCCTGTATAGTCGACTTGTTGGTCAGCAACATGGTTAACCTATCTATACCGATACCCAAACCGGATGTGGGTGGCATACCATACTCCAAGGATCTCAAGAAATCCTCATCCATGGCCATGGCCTCATCATCACCTCTTTCAGCCAGCTTCAACTGCTCCTCAAACCTTTCACGCTGATCGATCGGATCATTAAGCTCAGAATAAGCATTGGCTATTTCCTTACCGTTGACAAAAAGCTCGAACCTTTCTACGAGGCCTTCCTCGGTTCTGTGCTTTTTCGCCAAAGGCGTCATCTCAATTGGATAATCTGTAATATAAGTTGGCTGGATCAAATGTGCCTCCACCTTATCACCGAAAATCTCGTCAATAAGTTTTCCACGGCCCATGGTATCATCCACTTCGATTCCAAAGTCAGCGCAAACCTTGCGTAGCCCTTCTTCATCCATCTTGCTTACATCCACATCCGCGTATTCCTTGATGGAATCGTACATGCTTAATCTGCGGTAAGGCCCGGCAAAATCAATTTCCTTGTCGCCCACCTTGACGGTAGACTTTCCGTGAACGGATACAGTAACCTTTTCCAACAAGTCTTCCACCATTTCCATCATCCAGATGTAGTCCTTGTAGGCTACATAGATTTCCATGGAGGTAAACTCAGGATTATGCGTTCTGTCCATACCTTCATTACGGAACATTTTCCCAAACTCGTACACGCCATCAAAACCGCCAACGATCAACCTCTTAAGATATAACTCATTGGCAATCCTTAGATACAAAGGCATATCCAAAGTGTTGTGAAAAGTGTTGAACGGACGGGCCGCTGCTCCACCATGGACGGCCTGAAGGATAGGGGTTTCCACCTCCAACCAGTTGTGATCGTCAAAGTACCTTCTCATGTTGGAAATGATCCTTGAGCGGGTCACAAACACATCCTTCACTTCAGGATTTACCGTAAGGTCCACATACCGCTGTCTGTATCGAAGTTCAGGATCGGTAAAGCCATCGTATACATTGCCCTCCTCATCTCTTTTCACCACTGGAAGCGGTTTTACGGATTTGGAAAGAATTTTCAATTCTGTAACATGCAGTGAAATCTCGCCGGTTTGGGTGGTGAAAATATACCCTTTCACCCCGATGAAATCCCCGATGCCCAAAAGCTTTTTGAACACCGTATTGTAGAAAGTTTTATCATCCTCTGGGCAGATATCATCCCTTCTGATGTAAATCTGCAACCTGCCCGTGGAATCCTGGATTTCGGCAAATGAGGCCGAACCCATTATCCTGCGGCTCATCAGCCTGCCAGCAATGGATACGCTTTTATAGTCGTTCTTTCTATTTTCGTAGTTTCTATGAATATCGCTCGCGGTGACATTGATAGGAAAAGACTCGGCCGGATAGGGATTGATCCCCAGCTTCATCAATTCTTCACGGTCTTTTCTTCGCTCTAATTCCTGCTCGCTTAATAATTGCATTGATATAGGTGAATTTTTACTGCTTTATTTATTATTCTTAATCGCTCTTCTACGCGCAATTTCCTTTTTGATCAAATCAAATTCCCGGCTAGACTGGCCCGAAATACTCGTATTTTCCTCCGCCCGACGTGCCAGATAGGGCATCACGCTTTCCACAGGCCCATAAGGAACATACTTCATTACATTATAGCCGCCCTTGGCCAGGTTGTATGAGATATTGTCACTCATGCCAAATAATTGCGCAAAGTAAATCCTCTCATCATTGGGCTTCAAGCCGTGCAGGGACATCAACTCGGTCAGCATGATATTGCTTAGTTCGTTGTGTGACCCGCTTACAAGAAACACCCTTTGTTTATTATTTATGCAAAACTGCAAGGCATCGTTATAATCCTTATCCGCAGCTTCTTTTGTCGGCTGAATTGGGCTTTCGTAGCCCATATCCAAAGCCCTTTGTCTTTCTTTTTCCATGTAGGCGCCTCTCACCAACTTCACACCCAGGTAATACTGCTTGGCCACCGCGTCCAAGTGTGCGCCTTTCAGTCTCTGGAGCATATCGTGACGGTACATCTGGTAGGTGTTGTACACGATAGCGGTTTCCTTGTTGTATTTCTCCATGGCTTCATAAACCATATCGTCAATCACATCCTGGAACCAGCTTTCCTCGGCATCTACCAAAATCCTCACCTTGGCATCATGTGCGGCTTTGCAAAGTTCGTCAAATCTACCCCTAAGCCTGTCAAAAGACGCCTGCTCCTCTTCGGTAAGCGGTTCTTTATCCTGAATCTTGGTCATGATGTCAAAATCCCCCAGGCCCGTCACCTTGAATACCGCAAAATCAATATGCATGGAGTTGGCTGCCTTTTCAATAGTCTTGAGGATTTCAATCTTGGTACTCTCATAGCTCTGCTCATCGCCTTCACCCTCCACAGAGTAATCCAAAATCGACCCAATGTTGTACTTGCCCAGATCCAGGGCGGTACCATGGCAATCTTCAATGGTTTCACCACCGCAAAAGTGGCCAAACATGGTAGCCTTCATCAAGCCCTTTACTGGAAATTTCAGCTTAAATGCTAAATTTGTCATCTTAATGCCCAGCTTGACGGCAGTCTGATTATTCATGGTAGCGAAAATGGCGTACATCTTCCTCAAATCTGCGTCTGTCTTGGATTCAAATGCTACCTGAAGATCATCAAAGGAAATTTTGGGTTCTGTTTTCATACATGATGCTCTAAAGTATATTTGGGTGGGACCGGTAGCATGGGTGCTCCCCTATCCGCATGCAAATATATCAAAAAAACCCCTACTGCCTTATAATTGTTAATTGATTTATTACCCTTGAGCATACATGAACAAAGATTTGATCCTTAAGAAAATAGGCGACTGGAACCAAGATTTCAGCTACCCCCTCTTCATTGCAGGCCCCTGCAGCGTGGAAACCCCTGAGCAGCTGGACCAAACCGTCGGGCAGCTGGTGGAGCAAGGAATCAGCACCATACGGGCGGGCGTGTGGAAGCCCCGAACCCGCCCAAACAGCTTCGAAGGCGTAGGGGCAATAGCCCTGCCGTGGATCCAGGAAGTCAAAGCCAAATATGGGGTAAAATTTGCCATCGAGGTGGCCTCTCCCGCACATGTGGATGAAGCCCTTAGGGCGGAAATGGATGTCTTGTGGATCGGCGCAAGGTCTACGGTCAACCCTTTTACCGTACAGGATATTGCCGATAGCCTCAAGGGAGTAGATATTCCGGTGCTCATCAAAAACCCGATCAACCCGGACCTTGCCCTTTGGATTGGGGCCATCGAAAGGATCGCCCAAGCGGGTGTGTCTTCCATTGGAGCCATTCATCGTGGTTTTTCCAATTTCAATGACACCAAATACCGTAATTCACCTACTTGGCAGATACCGATAGAGTTGAAATCCCTCTTCCCGGATTTACCGCTACTATGTGACCCCAGCCATATCTGCGGAAACAGAGACCTGATCCAACACATTGCCCAAAAAGCACTTGATCTGAGCTTTGACGGGTTGATTATAGAATCGCATTACCAGCCCGACAAGGCCTGGTCAGATGCCGCACAACAGCTCACCCCTGGCAGTTTGGGTAATTTACTCCAGCATTTAAAAACCAGGAAAGTGGCCTTGGATGACCCGGAACTGCAATCCCAGTTGGAAGTGATCCGGGAGCAGATTGACCATGTTGACAGGGAAATATTGGAGCTTTTGAGTCAAAGGATGAGTCTGGTGGAAAAAGTAGGGCAGTATAAAAAGCTCAACAACGTGGCGATTCTGCAAATGGAAAGGTGGAACAAGGTCTTCCAGACACGTCCTGAATGGGCAAAATCTCTGAACCTGAAGGAATCTTTTGCCAAGGATCTTTTCAAGCTTATCCATACCGAATCGATCAAAAAGCAAACCGAAGTAATGGAGGGTGAGTAAGCTTTCAATGTGGGGATAAAAACAAAATGGCCGTTTTCATCTTTATATGATGATGAAAGCGGTCATTTTTAAAATAAACAGTATACTTTTTCTAATCATTGCAACAGTAGCCATTTTCTACCTGGGCGCTGGGTTTCTTAAGCCTTTGGTGTTTGGTTTTTTCTTTGCCACACTGATGTGGCCTGTTGCTATTTTTTTGGAGAAGAAAGGACTTCCAAGAATGCTTGCCGCATTAATTTGTGCCTCAATTGTCTATTTGACGGTTTCAGGCTTGCTGGTATTGGTGGTTTCCCAGCTCGGGCAGTTTGCAGAAAGCCTTCCTGAAATCGGGGATCAACTTGAAGAACTCTTGGCAGCCCTGCAGCAAAGTGTAGCAAACATGACGGGCATCTCTCCAGAAAGACAGGCCAGTTTGTTTGAAGAGAGGTCTGAAGGCCTTGCCGAAACGATCCAGGCATTTGTTCAAGGTTTCTTGACAGGTTTTTTCACCACCCTGGGGCACTTCTTTCTTACCAATGTCTACCTATTCCTTTTACTTACCAACCGAAGCCGGATCAAAACTTTCATTTTAGATTATAGCGGGGAGAAAAAGGAAAAGGCCAAATCCGTCATTAACAAGTCTGCTACTGTTTCACATCATTATCTGTGGGGAAGGATAAAGGTAATGTCCATTTTGGGTGGCCTGTACTTGGTTGCATTTTTATCCTTCGACGTTCGTTTTGCTTTGCTATTTACGGTTGTGGGAGCATTGCTCACAATCATACCCTACATTGGCCCCCTGCTGAGCGGGGTGATTCCCGTGGCTTTTACCCTGGTGGAAGGGGAAGATTATTCTTATATCCTATTTTTTGCCGCAGTCGTGCTGGTGATCCAGTTGATAGAAAGCTATATTTTGGAACCCCTCATCATCGGGGATGAGGTAAACCTTGCTCCCTTGTATATTATCATTGCGATAATCATCGGCGGTATGCTATGGGGAATTTTGGGAATGATTCTTTTTGTACCTCTTTTTGCCATTTTCCGCATCATTGCGGAGCACACTCCCAAAATGCAACCCATAGCCAAACTCATTAGCAACAAATAAGGATCAATCAGCTTTGCAATTTATCCCAATTGATCTGTTCAGCCTTTAATGGCAAATCCCTAAGTCGGGAACCAGTAGCTTCGAATATGGCATTGGCGATTGCCGCACTCACCGGCCCCTGGGCGGCCTCACCAGCCCCCAACGGCTCTTCTTCCGGTCTATCAATGACATGTACTTCAATTTCCGGCACATGGGAAAAACGCATTATCGGATAGCTCGCCCAAGTGTTGCTTACTATTCCCTGACTGTCATACTTGACCTCCTCAAAAAGCGTCCAGCTTGCGGATTGGATCATGCCACCTTCCGTCTGGTTTTTCAACCCGTCAAGGTTGATGGTTTGCCCTGCATCTATTACACCCACCATTTTTTTGAGCTTGAAGTCTTTGTTTCCCGGATCAGCTTCCACCAATGCCGCTACCGCAAAGTAACTGGCGGCGTTTTTATATTTGGCAAAGGCCAAACCCCAGCCTTGGTTGCCTTTCTTACGGTTTGAGGACCAATTGATTTTTTCAGCCAGCATTTCCAACACCTCCTTTGCCCTTTCATCGTGAAGATGCTTTAACCTCATCTCCAAAGGGTCCGCCCCACTCTTATGGGCAAGCTCATCCATAAAAGATTCCAGTGCAAACACATTCCCATAAGCCCCGAGCCCACGCATGGCCGAAGTTCTCAAGGGGGTGGAAAAATCATGATGGACGATTTCCCTTGGAAAGCCATAAAGTGGCACGGCATTTCTGTAACTTCCCGCCGAAAAGCCTCCCGGCTCAAAATTCCTGGGATTTTCCAGGGTATTGGCAGCTATAAAATGGCCGGCCTTTCCTCCCGGTCTGGCACTGTGTGCATCTGACCATAATTCCGTCCGCCAAGCTTCTATATTCCCTGCGCTGTCTACTATCCCTTTCATTTTGAAAGCCATCGCAGAACCGTAAGGCTCCCAGCTGTGCTCATCCATTCTCATCCATTGCACGCGGATGGGCGGACCGGGATGTGCAGCTGCAAGCAAAGCCGCATCTGCCCCGGCATCATCGGCGCCATTGTGGCCATAGCAGCCAGAGCCAGGAACTCCGATCACGCGGATATTGTCCTCACTCATACCGAGCAAATCAGCAATGGTCCTCTTCATGGGATAAACGCCTTGGGTATGTGACCAAACAGTCAGTTTTCCATTCTCCATCTGGGCAATCGCACACGAAGGGCCGATCGAACCGTGCATTTGAAAGGGCCGGGTATAGGCTGCCTCCAATATTTCGCCTCTTTCTTGCCAGTTGGACGGCAAACTATTCTCTATAGAATCACCTTTGTCGGGAGAGTTGAACATTTTCCCAAAAAGTTCTTCCTGTGGGGGAGTCAAAGTTTTTTCCTCCCAGCGGGACCCCATCTGAAGACGCTGCAGCCCCTTAACAGCATCAAATTCCCCTTCAGCCAATACGGCCAGAAAACTTCCATCCCTAACTGTTTTGATAATCCCTGGCAATCCTTCGACTTCTTCCTTCGGAAAATCAATCAGCTTTGCCCCGTACGATGGCGGGCGCATCACCCTGGCATGAATCATCCCCGGCAACCTCAAATCCTGAACATAAAGGGACTTACCGGTCACCATGGCGAGTATATCCTCCCGGGGTACAGGCTGACCGATGACTTTATAGTCTTTTGGATCTTTTTTGGGTGCCTTTTCGGTAATCTCTCCTTCCAATGATTTCCCCTGCAGCACATCCCAAAACGAGGCCGATTTGCCTCCCGGTTGGGAGATCATACCCTTGTCAATTGAAAGTTCTTCTGGAGAGGTATTCCAATTTCCTGCTGCTTTCTCAAGCAAAATACGCCTAGCTTCCGCGGCTGCATTGCGGATGGTTTTGCCACTCCCCTCAATGGAATTGCTTCCAGCGGTATAGCGCTCATCTTGGGTTTTGCCCGTATCGGCAATGACGATTTCGACCATGTCCATCCCCACATCCAGTTCCTCCGCGGCAATCTGGCGTAAAGCTGCCTTTATCCCCTGCCCCAACTCCATCTTCCCCGTAAGCACGGTGACCTTACCGTCCGGATTCAGGCGGATCCAGGAATCCACTGCGTTTTTGCCCTTATCCGCAAAATCGGACATGACGTTGGCCTCATTGGGAGTGCAAAATGCGAGGGGAAGCAGGTTGAAGCCTACCAGCACCTGTCCGGACTGTTTTAGGAATTTGCGGCGGTTAATATCGGATAGTTTCATGGAGGAAAATTAGAGGGTGGTGGATTTCATTTTTTCGGCAGCAAGCCTGACAGCTTTGATAAATCTGGAATGTGTACCACAGCGGCACAAAACCCGCTGTAGCCCTTCCTTTATTTCTTCATCGGCAGGGTTGGGATTCTTCTCCAATAAAGATTTTGCCGAAATCACCATTCCATTGACGCAATAGCCACACTGGGCGGCTTGAAGTTCAATAAAGGCCTCCTGAATAGGATCGAGCTTTTCTCCATCAGCCAAGCTTTCAATCGTCCTGATTTCCACACCCTCTAGGCTACTACAGGTCCGCATGCAACTTGGTTCTGCCATACCATCCAGCAACACCATGCAGCTTCCGCATTGCTCAAGGCCGCAGCCAAATTTGGGACCGTTGAGTTCAAGCTCGTTTCGCAAAGGGTACAGCAGAGGAGTGGCGGGGTCTATTTGCAGGGTATGCTCCTTGCCATTTACATTCAGGCGGACATCTTTGATCATGGGAAGTGGGTTAGGTGAGAAACAACAATATCCCCAAGATAAAAAATTATGGACAGAAAAGTAAGAAGTGAGAGGTAAGAGGTGACTTAACTTCTTACTTCTCACTTTCTATCTTTTACTATTTTCTTTCGAAAACCCGCTGCCCCCCTATGTATGTCTCCTGTATTATCAACTCCCTGAGAGACTCTTCCGGCGCCTCCATCAGGTCTTCGTTGAGGATTACAAAATCGGCCAGTTTGCCAACCTCGATGCTACCTTTATAATCTTCCTCAAAGTTGGCAAAAGCGCCCCAGATAGTCATTCCCCGCATGGCATCCTCACGGCTAATCTTGTTGTCCATTTGAAAACCTTCTTCAGGCCAGTTGTTCGCATCTCTTCTGGCAACAGCGGAATGGAATCCGTACAGCGGGTTGATGAATTCCACTGGAAAATCGCTTCCCAAGGCCAATTTACCGTTTTGATCAAGCAGATCCTGGAAAGTATAGGCAGTTTTGATCCTGTCGGGCCCCAGTCTGTCCTCAGCCCAATACATGTCAGATGTAGCATGTGTAGGCTGCACGGACGGGATTACACTGTATTTGGCAAACTTGCCGATGTCCTCACGGCTCACAATCTGTGCATGTTCAATTCTCCAGCGCAGGTCGTTTTCAGTTTTAAGCACTTTGGCATAAATATCCAGCAAAGTCCTGTTAGCCGAATCGCCAATACAGTGGGTATTCATCTGGAAACCATTTTCATGCATCTCAAAGGCCAACTTTTCAAATTCTTCAGGGGTGTTTAGCAAAAAGCCCTGCTCGTGCGGATCATCATGATATGGTTCCAACAAAGCCGCCCCTCTTGAACCCAAGGCACCGTCCCCATAAATTTTAAAACTTCTGACGGTCAAATGGTCATCCTGAAAAGTTCCTTTTTCAAAATAATGCTTACGGTTTTCCTCGGTTGGGTTCACCATGGCATAAACCCTCATTTTCAAAGATCCGTCCTGATGCATGTCATGCAGCAACTCTATGGTAGACCGGTCAAGACCAGCGTCAACTACCGTGGTCAAACCCACTTCAAAGCAGTTTTCCTGGGCAGCTTTCAGTGCTTCCCTGCTTTCCTCTTCAGTTGCATCGGGGATGTTTTTGGAAACCAAACCTATGGCGTTATCGATCAAAGTACCTGTAGGTTGGCCGTCTTTTAGAATAACTTTCCCACCGAGGATTTCCGTACTGGCATCCACCCCGCCGATATCCAATGCTTTTTGATTGGCCAATGCCGCATGCCCATCAACCCTGGTCAGCAAAACCGGCGTATCGGGAAAGAGCTCATCCAGCTTTTCCTTGGAAGGAAAACTTTTATCCGGCCAAAGGTTCTGGTCCCACCCCCTGCCCAAGAGCCATTCCTGCTGAGGATGCGTTTCACGGTGCCTTTGAACCCGCTCCAGCAGTTCCTCAAACGTTTTGGAACCTACCAAATCAGCCACCTGTAGCCCGGTCCCATATCGGTAAAAGTGGGCATGGCTGTCAATGAATCCCGGGTAGACAAATTTCCCTTCCAAATCAGTAACCTCATCGGCCTGAAAAGCTCCCTGGATCTCCGCCTTGGTGCCCACACCTACAAATTTGCCATCTTTTACCGCAAAAGCTTCTGCCTTGCTAAAGGCCTCATCTACGGTAAAAATCTTCCCATTGAGAAAAATCTGATCGGCCTTTTGCATTTGGGCCTGTGCCGTGGTAGTGATACCGAAGGCAAGAAGGGTATTGAGTATTATTTTATTCATATATATAGATTGTTTCTTTAAGTTTGCAAGATGATGGAACCCCAAGTCAACTACTCCATGCCGAGACTGAATCTTCCTCCAGTAGAGGTACAGGTGGATGAAATAGATGGTAAAATAAGCATTTTTGATTCACTTCGAAAGAAGTATTTGGTATTTACGCCTGAAGAGTGGGTGAGGCAACATATTATTTTATATTTGGTAGAGCACAAAAAATACCCCCGGTCCCTTTTTGCATTGGAAAAAGGATTGAAATACAATACCCTCCAGAAAAGGTTTGACGTGCTGGTCATGGACAGGGATGGTAAGCCTTTCCTATTGGTGGAATGCAAAGCCCCCGACATCAAGCTAACCCAAAAGACAGTTGAGCAGGTGAGCGTTTACAACAAAATCATAGGCGCCCCAAATCTCTCCATCAGCAATGGAATTCAACATATCTGCCTGGCCTGGGATGACAATTTGGGGCAGTTTAAGCAGTTGCGGCATTTCCCTGATTTTACCTAAATCCCTCAGTCAAAGGCCAAATAAGGCTTCAGGCGCTCCACCCAATTGGGGTTGAGGATCTTGATCTTGAGTAAATCCTCTCCACCGGAAAAGCCTCCATGCTGATCCCGATAGGCCACGATAACCTTTGCCTGTCCAAAACTCACATAGGGATGCTTGGCCAAATCCTCCACCGAGAGGGAGTTAATGTGAAGCTTATTGACTCTCTGCGGCTTGAAGTCAAAAAAGTCCCAGATCTTTTCATAAGCTCCTTCTTCCATCCCGTAAACATCAAATAGCTGCTCTTTTGAATACAGCCCTCCCATGCCATCCCGGAATTTGATGATTCTACTTGCCATCACTTTGCCTATGCCAGGCACAATTTGAAGTGTCACCGAATCTGCCTCGCCAAAATCCAGTTTCAAGTTGCTATAGTCAAGCTCTTTCCTTTGCCTTTGTGCCGGTACGCTATCGGCAATAGCTGTCAATTGCACTCTGGATGCATTTGTTTTTATAGATGAGCTATCCGGATATATTTGCGGCAGCTTTGCCTCCAACATGGAGCCATATAAATCGGGGCTTCTTCCCATGACAATTCGCTGATAAATCAAGGGGGAAATATAAAAGCCAATTAAAAAAGGGATAAGCAAGGCAAAACCCCTGGCCTCCCTCTTGCTGAATCCTAAATATACCCGCAGATAGAAATTGACACGCTTGAACATTCCAAAAAAAATTAAACCCTGAATGAAAACCCCCGTTAAGCAATAAGAGACATTATGGTCTTATTTTGAAAAAACTTAGGACCAATAAGTTACAAAAAATTGGAATTATTTTCTAAAAATCACGATTATTGTAACCGAAATCAGAAGAATCAGTCTAAAAGGTTATTTAGACGGATTCCAAATTAAGATAAGAATGTCCAAAATATTCCATCTCTTAAGTTTCTGATTTAAATTTGTGGAGTGAAACCTTTATTCTGTAATGCAAAATAAATTTAGAGCTTTAAGTTTATCCTACAAAAGTGCACCAGTGGAAATCAGGGAGTTAATCTCCTTAGATGACACTTCCATTCAGTCCCTTTTGGTTAAACTCAAGGACTTTTTTAGCCTTACGGATACCCTCATCGTTTCCACCTGCAACAGGACGGAAGTCTATTATGCCCACGAACTAGACCTAAGCACCGAAATCATCAAATTGATCGGGCTGGAAAAAGGTCTTGAAGATGTGGTTTCCTACATTGAATATTTCAACATCTTCAACAACGACAGGGAAGCTATACAGCATCTTTTCAAGGTTTCAATGGGATTGGAAGCGCAGGTAGTGGGTGACATGCAGATCTCCAACCAGATCAAGCGTGCTTATCAAACCGCTGCCGACCTAGACATGGCGGGGCCATTTCTTCACAGACTGATGCACACCATTTTCTTCACCAACAAAAGAGTGGTGCAGGAAACCGCTTTCAGAGATGGCGCCGCATCGGTTTCCTATGCTGCGGTTGAATTGATAGAGGAACTTACCTCCAACACCTACCAGCCACGAGTATTACTGATCGGGGTGGGGGAAATCGGTGAAGATGTGGCCAAAAACATGGTACATGTTCCTGAAGCAAAAGTCACCATCACCAACAGGACTTATGAAAAAGCCGAGGCATTGGCTTCATCCTTGGGATATGAAGTGATTCCTTTTGAAAATTGCATTGAAGCCATGAAAGAGGCCGATGTAATTGTTTCTTCGATTACCAGATCCAGACCTTTTATCACCAAAGAACTGGTCAAAACTTTTGACATTCAGAGCTACAAACTATTTGTAGACCTTTCTGTCCCAAGAAGCATTGAGACCTCCGTGGAAGATGTACCTGGAGCCATGCTTTATAATGTGGACAATATCCGAAGCAAGGCTTCAGAGACTTTGGAAAGAAGACTTGCCTCTGTACCTCAGGTGGAAGCTATCATTGAGGAAAGCATCACTGAGTTCTTCAGCTGGAAGAAGGAAGCGATGGTATCACCTACCATCAATAAGTTAAAAAATGCTTTGGAACAGATTCGCAAAGAGGAGATCGAAAGGCACCTTAAAAATGCCGACCCAAAGGAGTATGCGATCATTGAAAAAATTACCAAAAGCATGATGCAAAAGATCATCAAGATCCCGGTAGTGCAGCTTAAGGCAGCATGTCAACGGGAGGAAGCCGATCAGATGATCGATATCCTATCTGATTTGTTTGATCTGGATAAGGAATTTTCCAAGAAATAATTAAAACATTAATAATCAAGCCTTTCGACAAATCGAATGGCTTTTTTTATGCCATTACATTAGTACTTTTTGTTTACATTCCCATAACAAATAGCAAATTTTCAAGCCCTCCAATTAAAGCCAAAAAATTTTAATTTTTACTTAACAAAATTTCACAGTTATTGGTCGTTAACCTTTTGAAATACACGCCGAAAACTGTTATTTTACTATTGAATTTTAAAACAACCTAAATGTTAGTAGAAGTTTGCAAGAGGGGGGCCATGGTGGCTGGATTTATTTTGGGAATACAGTCAGTTTCAATGGCGCAAACCTGGGAGGTCTATGACCACAACCTCAACATGACCAGGAAAATCGAGAACGACAACATCAAACTTTTAAGCGAGTCGGTAAGGGTAAGCATTGTAGATCAAAAACTGCAACTCCTCAACCCCCAATACAAGCCGTTTTATACGCTTAAGGGCAACAAAATATATCAGTTTCTGGAGCCTTGGATAATTGTTTCCGAAGGAGATAAATATGGTGTTTTCCATGAATACGGTGAGGAAATATTGACGCCTGATTTTGATGATGTGCAAACCTATTATAGCCAGCTTTTGGCCAAGAAGGGGAATGCCTATTACTATTATGACAGGGGGGAGAAAAAGGTCAAAACGCTTGGCGCATTTGAAGATGCCTTTTTTGCCGACAATGGGCAAATCATAGCCAAGACTCCGCAAGGATATTTCCTACCTCTTAGCAGCAACCCCAACAAGATTTACCAAAAACTTGAGGTGGTCAATGACAAAACCATCCTTGCCCAAGAGGGCACCGGCTTGGGATTGATCAACCGAGAAGGTGATTACATCCTTGATCCTGTTATCGACAGGCTAAACCATGTGGAAGGAGATTATTACTTCGGATATGATGCCAACCAATACATGTTGATCAAGGCGACCGAACAGAAAGCAGACATCAAATATACCAGCTACCATAAAATAGCCATCGAAAATGACGTGATGCTGGAATATATACACGGAAAACTTCGCAGAGTCATGAAGAATGACGGCATCCTGTTGGACATAGTAGGAATGGACTCTGTGCGGAGGATGGATAAAAACCATTATAACGTATATTTCAGAGACCATAAGGTAGGATTACTGAATGCCCAGGGCAAATGGGATGTGGCTCCTTCGGAAAACATTGCCAAAATCTTGCCTGGAAACGAAGGTCTTTACGCTGCCCTAATTGATGGAAAATACGGTTTTGTCGATAAAGCCGGAAAGCTGAGAATTGCAAACCGCTATGACAGTGTGGGAAAATACTCAGAAGGCTTGGCGCCGATTAAAATCGATAACCGCTGGGGATACTTGGACAAAAACGACCGCATCGCCATCCAGCCACAGTTTGAGGAAGTAGGCGAATTTTACAGAGGAATTGCCATTGTCAAGAAAAACGGAAAGGCAAATCTGATTGATAAGGACGGAAAGGAGCTTTTGAGCAACTATTACAGGAGAATCTCCTTGACAGACGATAATTATTACCTCACCGAGGACGAGGAAATGTTCGGGTTGGTGAATGCCATGGGGAGTGAAATTTCAATCCCTAAATTTGATGAGATCAGACGTGAAAACTACGACCATATTTTGGTGAGAAGAGGCAACAAATATGGGTTGATGAGAGAGTCTGGAGAGTATAGCTTGCCAATCTATTATAAGAATATCATCTACGACCGTTCAAACGAGTTGATTTTGGCTGAAGACGAATACATCCCACCGGTGGTGGAAATAGCAGAAGACAGCAAGAAGAAAAAGAAAAAGGGAGCTTAAAGCTCCCTTTTTTATACTCGTTGGTGAAATTATTTCTTATCGCCTTTTGATTTCGAACTGTCCTTTCCGGTATCCGATCCCGCAATAGAGTCTCTCATGGATGTATCGGACTTAATGTTTTCCATTTTGTAATAGTCCATAATCCCCAGCTGCCCGTTTCTGAAGGCTTCGGAAATTGCTCTTGGGACTTCAGCTTCAGCTTCTGTCACCTTAGCTCTCATTTCCACGTTTTTGGCTTTCATTTCCTGCTCCAAGGCCACGGCCATAGCTCTTCTTTCCTCAGCTCTAGCTTCGGCCACTTTCAAGTCGGCAGAGGCCTGATCGATCTGAAGCTTGGCTCCGATGTTGGTACCCACATCAATATCTGCAATATCAATTGAAAGAATTTCAAATGCCGTACCTGCATCCAGGCCTCTTTCAAGAACCAGTTTAGAGATTTTGTCTGGGTTTTCAAGTACACTCTTATGGTTGTGGGCCGAACCGATAGAGGTTACAATACCTTCCCCTACTCTTGCAAGGATGGTTTCCTCACCGGCTCCCCCGACCAATTGGGCGATGTTTGCTCTTACGGTCACCCTTGCTTTAGCGATCAGCTGGATACCATCGGCGGCAACTGCTGCCACGTTTGGGGTATTGATAACTTTGGGATTTACCGAAATTTGAACCGCTTCAAACACATCTCTTCCCGCAAGATCGATGGCGGTAGCTTGTTTGAAGGTGATACTAATATTCGCTTTATCCGCTGAAATCAATGCCCGAATCACATTGGGAACATTTCCTCCAGCAAGATAATGTGTTTCCAAATCATTGGTGGTAAGCTCCAAACCTGCTTTGGTGGCCGTAATCAGCGAGTTAACAATAATGCTTGGGGGCACCTTTCTGATCCTCATCCCAATCAGCTCACCTATACCGACTTTCACATTGGAAAAAATGGCGGTGATCCACAGGTTGACCGGCACAAAGTATAAGAAGATAAAAATCAATATCAGACCTGCAAAGGCCGATATTAAAATGAACATTGAATTGTCTATTTCCATAATTTATTGTTTAATAATAATTCGATTGCTTTCTAATTTTGTGATTACAACTTTGGTATTCGGCGTGATAAACCCAGTTTCAGACTTTACCTCATAAATTTTATCACCAAATTCGGCTTTGCCATAAGGTTTGATATCGGAAATGGTCTTCCCAACCTGTCCCACCTCAAGTCCAAGCAGCCTGTCGTCGAAGCTTCTGCTGGTAATGGACGAAGTTAGGGCAAATTTTTTCCACACTCCAGAGCGAAGCCCCAATACCAGGACGATCAGATTTGCCAATAAGGCCACTCCTAACACCCAGTATCCGGATTCAGGACCAAGTGTGGCAAATGAGTAAATTACTCCAGCAGCGGTAAAAACCACCCCCAGCACCCCTACCACGGTGGTGCCGGGCACAAAAATGATTTCAGTGAGTACAAGGATCAATCCCACACTCAATAAGGTTACTAAAATTAACCAAGTCATGTGATTTCCGACAATTACATGCTGAAAATAGAGCTTTTTTCCCAGTATTTAAAGCATTGGGGGTGTTAGAGAGGAAAATAATGTGAGGATAAATGATGTCGAGTGTCCGATGGGGGGTATCCGATGTCCGATTACGATGACAAATGGGACAAAGAGTGACGCGGAGTTCAAAAGGAGTTTCGCTGAGTTACCCTCTTTGCGGAGGAAAATAGGACACAATGGGCACAAAGGAAAAAAAAAGGGCAGGAAGGGTGCAAAAAAAGAAAAGCGCGGAAAAAGTATCCTACCGCGCTTTTCAATATAGGGCCTAATCTATCAATATGCCTTGGCAAATAAAACCCGGCCTTGGGAAACATTCCCCGTCAGCACGCATTTGCCTTCTTCTTTTTCCTGGTCCAAAGGTATGCATCGGATGGTAGCCTTGGTCAGTTCTTTGATTTTCTCTTCCGTTTCGGAAGTACCATCCCAATGGGCAGATACAAATCCACCTTTATTTTCCAGTACATCCTGAAACTCCTCCCACGAATTTACCTCGGTAGTCTTTTCAGTTCTAAAATCGAACGCCTTTTTATAAATGTTCTCCTGAATCTCTTCCAACAGACCTTTGATCTTTTGGTCGATTTCAACCTCATTTAGATTCACACTTTCTTTGCTCAAAGTATCCCTTCTGGCAAGTTCCACGGTATTGTTGGCCAAATCTCTTGGCCCCAAGGCGATTCTCAGGGGAACCCCTTTAAGTTCGTATTCAGCAAACTTGAAGCCTGGCTTATGGGTGTCGCGGTTGTCAAATTTCACGGAAATCTCCAATGCGCGGAGTTTTTTCATGATCTCTTTGGCCTTGACAGAAATGGCTTCCAATTCTTCCTCGCTCCTGAAAATCGGTACGATAACCACCTGAATCGGGGCAAGTTTTGGCGGCAACACCAACCCATTGTCATCAGAATGGGCCATGATCAGGGCTCCCATCAATCGGGTGCTCACACCCCATGAAGTCCCCCAAACATAATCCAAACCACCTTCCTTGGTGGCAAATTTTACGTCAAAAGCTTTAGCAAAATTCTGCCCCAAGAAATGGGAAGTGCCTGCCTGAAGCGCTTTGCCATCCTGCATCATGGCTTCAATACAATAAGTCTCCTCGGCTCCAGCAAAACGCTCATTGGCTGATTTTATCCCTTTTACTACCGGCATAGCCATATGTTTTTCAGCAAATTCGGCGTAGACATCCAGCATCTGCTCGGTTTCCTCTATGGCTTCCTGCTTGGTAGCGTGGGCAGTATGGCCTTCCTGCCACAGAAACTCGGCGGTTCTCAAGAAAAGTCTGGTTCTCATTTCCCATCTTACCACATTGGCCCACTGGTTGACCAAAAGGGGCAGGTCACGGTAAGACTGGATCCAGTTTTTATAGGTACTCCAAATGACAGTTTCGGATGTTGGTCTCACGATGAGCTCTTCCTCCAACTTGGCCTCTGGATCGACGACAACACTTTTCCCATCCTCTGAGTTTTTCAATCGGTAATGGGTGACTACTGCACATTCCTTGGCAAAACCTTCCACATGGCTAGCTTCCTTCGACAAGTAAGATTTGGGGATAAAAAGCGGAAAATAGGCATTGCTGTGACCGGTGTCTTTAAACATCTTGTCCAGTTGGGCCTGCATTTTTTCCCAGATGGAATAGCCGTAAGGCTTGATGACCATACAGCCTCTCACGGCCGAATTTTCAGCCAGATCAGCCCTTTTGACCAACTCGTTGTACCACAATGAATAATCTTCACTTCTTTTTGGAAGGCCTTTGCTCATTATTTTTATTTGTTAGTTTGTAAAAACTCTTTATATTCGTTACTCGGTTTACGAGGGCAAATATAAATCAAAAATTTATAACCCTCTTGACCTCAACACGTATATAGTGTTAATAGCATTAAAACCAGATCCTTATGAAAAACCTAATTTCAGTTCGGTACCTTGGAGTGATAGCAGCACTTGGGCTGGCCTCTTGTAGTCCGGGATATACGAGTATGTCCGGCGAGTCGGATGACCTGTATTTCATGGCTTCCGATGCAGCAGTGGCCACTGAGTTTGCCGTAGCCGGCAATAGAGCGGACAACTTCCGGGAAATCCGTCAAGCAAACCCGGAAAACTTGGCGCAGGAAAACTTTTCTGCCAAAAATGTGAATCCAGAGTATTTAGCGCGCTATCAACGTCAGGACCCTGAAGAAGAAGGATCTGTATATTTCGACGAGTCTGGACAAGCTGCTGAAGGCGAAGGCGATATCAACGTATATAACAATTTCTACGGAGGAGGCACTGCCCCTATGATGAACCGTGGCATGATGAACCCATGGATGATGGGCGGCATGGGCATGGGTATGATGAACCCGTGGATGGATCCTTGGATGATGAATCCGATGATGATGGGCATGTATGATCCTTGGATGATGGGTATGGGGCCAATGGGCTTCAGACCAGGTTTCGGAATGGGATTTGGCATGGGCATGGGATTCGGCATGGGATCCAGATTTGCCCTTGGTTTTGGCAGTCCTTGGATGATGGGACCACGTTTCGGCATGGGAATGGGCTGGGGCATGGGTGGTTTCTACGATCCTTTCTGGGGCCCATGGGGCATGAGACCCATGATGGGCTGGGGAGGCTGGGGAATGGGCGGCTGGGGCCGACCAATCTTCGTAGTGCCAGGCGGTGAATTCGCTTCTAGACAAGCGGTAAGAGGCGCCAGACCTACCAGAGGTGCTGGAGTGGCAACACCATCTACTAGAGCTACGGCTGCTTCTCCACAGGCATCAAGAGCTTCTGCCAGAAGAGATGCCGTAAGCAGAACTTCCACTCCTACTTCTAGAGCAGCTAGAACAAATGATTTCAGCAGATCTCAAAATGAATTATATAGTGGTGCAAGAAGCAGAACCGCTCCAGCAGCGTCAGCTTCTCCAAGTAGAAGGGCGGCTAACTCCCCTGCCATGAACAGAGCAGGTAGCCCTACAAGCAGAAGTGCTTACACAGCTCCTAGCAATACCGGAAGAATGGCTCCAACAAGAGGTGCCACTCCTTCTAACAGAACTGTGGCGCCAAGCAGAGGTACAACTTCCTCTCCTTCTTACAACAGAGGGGGTTCTCCATCTTACAGAACAGCGCCTTCCAGAAGTGCGTCGCCATCTTATAACAGAGGCGCACAACCTTCTAGAAGTACTTACAGTCCATCGAATAGGTCATCAAGCCCATCCTACTCCCCTTCTAGAGGCGGTGGTAGTGTCGGGGGTTCCAGAGGCGGCGGTAGCGTCGGCGGAGGAGCATCCCGCGGTGGCGGAGGAAGAGGGGGGAGATAATTTCCCCTCTTTTTTTTTCATCTTTTTTTCTTCCCTTCCGTATAGTAAACTATCAAATTTTCAAAAGGCATAACATTTGTCATTAATAATGGCATTGGGTTGCTATGTTAAAAATAAACCGATTTAGATGAAATCAATCAACAAGTGGATTTTAGGGATTGCTGCTTTTAGTGTGCTGGGAACAGGATCCTCTATGGCCCAAAGCGGGTATTATCAAGATGCTTTAAGATTCAGTCAGTTCAACTCTACAGGTTCAGCCCGGGTGATGGGCCTCTCGGGAACGCAGTTTTCCCTAGGTGGCGACATTTCCAATATTCATGGTAATGCCGCAGGTCTGGGATTCTTCAGAAGATCAGAATTCAGCCTTTCCCCATCCTATGGGGGCTGGAATACCGATTCTTATTTGAACAATGCTTCTGAGTTTGGAAATATTCCAACCACTAACTTCGCCTTACCCAATCTGAGTTTGGTAATAGCCAACCCGAGAGATCCTTTGACTCCCGGTTCTTTTAAAGGAGGAGCCTTTGGGGTAAGTATTAACAGAACTGCCAACTTCAACAGTGAATTTGCCTTCCGAAATGTAACCCCAACTTCCCTGACGGATTACTTTGCTGCAGATGCATTTGGCGCCCAGGGAGCCGTTTTGGATCAGGAAAACAGTTTAACCGGCCTGGGCTTCAGTACAGCACTTATAGCCCCTACTTCTCCAGGTGGAACAGAATATGTCTCCACAAACAGTTCTGACCCATTAATGTATGAAGAAGTTATAACCGAAGGCGGTGTTACCCAGGTTACTTTCGCCTACGGTGCCAATTTTGAAAACAAGCTTTTCCTTGGGGGATCATTAGGGGTATCAAGCATCAGCTACTCTCAATTTAAGTTATTTACGGAAGACTTTAATCCGCAGTTTGGAGATTTGGTTGGCTATGACCTAAGAGAAAACCTTTTTATTAACGGCACTGGGGTAAATTTAAATTTGGGCGCCATTTACAAACCGGTAGATGAATTAAACCTGGGACTTAATTTTCAAAGTCCAACCTGGTACAGGCTAAATGAAGAATATGATGCCAACATTATTTCCGAATTTGCCAACCCTACTGAGACTTTTGACGCACGTACAGACATCTTGCTGGGCACATACAACCTGAGAACCCCAATGAAATTTAATGCGGGTGCGACTTATTTTGTAGGAAAAAATGGTTTCATTTCAGCCGATATCGATTATGTGGATTACAGCACAATGTTCTTAAACTCCAGGGATTTCAACCCTCAATTGGACAATCAGGCGATTCAGCAAACTTACGGACAAACCTTCAACTTCCGAGGAGGTGGGGAATTTAGATACGAAATGTTTCGTGTAAGAGCTGGCTATGCTTACTATGGAGACCCATTTGATGACCCCAACTCTCAAAGACACCAATCCGTTATCTCGGGCGGTATAGGGGTAAGGTTGCCGAAATTCTATGTGGACCTTGGCATCAACCACACGCAATTCGACCAAACTTATAGAAGCTATTCACTTATTGATGCAGCTGGCCGAGAATTGGGACCAGTTGCGGATATCAGAAATACAATTACTCAAGGGATCCTAACCCTAGGGTTCAACTTCTAAATAAAAAGAGAGGCTGCCTTTGTAAAGACAGCCTCTCTTTTTATTTTAAACTTCCCTCCTGAAACTGAGGAAGTAACCATCTTAGATATTATTAAGCTGGACTTTTAATTCTTCCTCAGAAATAATCCCATTGTGCCTCCAAACTTCTTTGCCGTCTTTAAAGATCACAAAAACGGGCACCCCTTGGATACTGTAAGCTTTACCTACCTCTTTGCTCTTATCCAAATCAATACGTCTGATAATTGCCATATCTTTTAGGTCCTCCTCCACTTTGTCAATTATTGGAGCCATTTTGCGGCAAGGTGCACACCATACGGTGTGAAAATCTATTAATATCGGTTTATCTGCCACTAACATGGCTTCAAACTCATCCAAGCTCAACTCTTCAATTTTATCATCCTTGGCAAGGGCATCTTTAACCAAGGTAAAGCCGGCATTCTCCCAATCCATCAATCCATTGTTGAGATGATAAACCCGCTTGAACCCAAGCTCTTCCATCATCTTGACTACCTCAATACTTCTTCCACCTGAAGCACAATACAGGTAAATATCCTTATCTTTTGACATCAGGCTGATTTTTTCCCTGAAATCTTCATCATAATAATCCAGAAGGCTGGCGTCTTGAATATACCCTTTAGAGTACACTTCCTCTGAAGTACGCACATCCAAGATAATCCCCTCTCCCTGCTCTATAACTTCCTTGAAATTAGTGGCATTCACATCCTGAACCTGAAAATCAGAAACATTTTGATCTTGTACCTTTAATTGGCCTTCACCACATGCACTTAGGATGGTGGATAAAGCGAGAACGAATAATATTTTTTTCATATTAAGTGATTTGCGTCAAAAATAAGACAGTTTAGTCTTCTTTACAAACTATTCATCATCGCCTTCCCTTTTATCGACCAAAGCAAGGATATCAGACACTACAGCTATGTTATTTAACCTGAAATGCGCTCTTCTATAAAAAGGCTGTCTTTGGCCATATATCATTCGGAGCTTGGCCAACCGCGCTTCTGAGTCCAATCCAGCAAACATGGGCCGGTTTTGGGAATGGGACAACCGGATTAAAATCTGCTCCAACGGTGGGTCAAGGAAAATCGAAAGGCCTGCAGCATTGATTTCTTCCATGTTGTCAAAAAAGCAGGGTGCCCCTCCCCCTGTGGCAAGCACATAGCCATGTGGTGTATTTAGCATTTTGGATAATGCCCTCCTTTCAAGCATCCGAAACTCTTCCTCTCCAAGCTCTTCAAAAATCTCAGGAATAGACCTGCCGGCCTCTTCCTCGATCACCTGGTCAAGGTCAAAAAAAGAAAGCTGCAGCACTTCTGCCACAGCTTTTCCCAAAGTACTTTTTCCGGAACCTGGCATCCCTACTAAGATTATTTTTTCCTTATTCATAAAAATCAAGAACTGACCGGATTATCATTGAACAGCTTTTCGACTTCCGATACTGCTGGAGTATTGTTGTGGTGCCATTTCCCCTTGACCTTCCCATTTTCCAGCACCATGATCCCAGGATTTGAACGCAGGATGGTTTTTACTACTGTGGCATCCGCAAGGTAATAATCTATATCCCAACCGTAAAGTGCAACTAATGCCTCCGCTTCCTCCTCAGAAGAGGCAGAAACAAATACCACTTCTACGGATGTGCTTCTAAATCCACGGACCAATTCTGTAATCCTGTCAATATTACTTTCGTTGATTTTACTGATGTTGCTTACCATAATCAGGACTTTGTTGCCACTTAAAATCTCGTCGGTGAAGTCGCCTTGAGAGTTCCAAATGGCAAAATCCGAGATCTTGGGAAGCGCCTCTGGGTTTTTAAGCTTCATTTCCACAAACTCATATTCATCCCCTGTGGGATAAACATCCATTACTACCCTTTCCCCATTCCTGTCCATCACATAGCTGTACTCCAGATTGGCAGAGGGCTGCATGGCTGCAGGTATATCGGTACCCTCTTTAAAAGCCCTGAAATCCAGAAATGGCAGATTTTGGATGGCGTAGATTGCCAACCCGGTGGAAATTACAAGGGAAAAGACTGAAACCAACATGGCCGGAAAACTATTGTTTGGCTTAAGATCTTTGTTGAAGATCAGCAATATGGCTATGAGCACCAATAGAAATACATCTTTGGAGAAACTTTCCCACGGGGTAAGTTTAATGGCGTCGCCAAAACAGCCACAGTCTGTGACTTTATTGAAGTAAGCCGAGTAGAAGGTCAAAAATGTGAAAAACACAATGATTACTGCCAAGGCCCAGGTGGTAAACTTGGGGCGATAATTAATGATAAGCATGATGCCAAGCACCACTTCCACCACTACTAGAAAGACAGCCAGCGGAAGGGAAATAGCCTTAAGATTGGCAAAGAAAGGGGCAATATCATAACTGAACACATCAAAGTATTCTTCCAACTTGATGGAAGTCCCGATGGGGTCATTTACTTTAATGAGGCCCGAGAAGATGAATAGACCGCCAACTATAAAGCGGACTATCAAAAGGAAGATTTGCTTAATCATTTTTATGGAATCCTAATTTTATCAAACAAAAAACGGAGTAATTTATCATGTCCTGATAATTGGCTTCTATGCCTTCAGACACCAAGGTTTGCCCTTGATTATCTTCTATCTGCTTAACCCTATACAGCTTCATCAATATAATATCGGTTATGGAAGAAATCCTCATGTCCCGCCAGGCCTCGCCATAGTCATGATTTTTGTTTTCGAGCAAGGCACGGGTGGCATTTACCCACTTGTCGTAAAGCGGCTCAAGCTTTTCATATTCAATTTCAAGGTTGCTGTCATCTTTCAGCTCCAACTGCATCAGAGCTATAATGCAATAGTTGATGATACCGATAAACTCATCCTGAATAGGGTCATTCACTTTTTGGTTTCCAAGTTCCTGTATGGACCGTATGCGTTGGGCTTTGATGAATATCTGGTCTGTAATAGAAGGAAGCCTCAAAATTCTCCAAGCAGTTCCATAATCTAAAGTTTTCTTCTTGAAAAGTTCTTTACAAAGGTGAATAACTTGATTATATTCGCTCACGGTTTCCGTTTTCAAAGTATTTTTATTTAATGGTCGACAATTTTAATTCTTCTGGCATCGAAGATAATTTATTTCCCCCAAAAAAAATAACCCTTAACATCAATGGGAGGCTCTGGACGTTGGACACCCCTTGGGTGATGGGCATTCTCAATGTAACTCCCGATTCATTTTTTTCTGAAAGCAGATCAGTGGATTCCTTGGAAAGTGCCGTAAAAAAATTGATTACCGAGGGAGCCGATATTATTGATATCGGTGGCTACAGTACCAGACCGGGTGCTGCAGAGGTCTGCGAAGCGGAAGAAACGGAGCGGGTTTTAAAAGGGGTTCAAGAGGTTAAAAAGCAGAATCAGGATATTCTGATTTCGGTGGACACCTTTAGGTCTGAGGTGGCCAGAAAAGCAGTGGAATCAGGGGCTGACATGGTGAACGATATTTCGGGTGGCGATCTAGACCCCAACATGCTGAAGGTGGTGGGCAAACTCAAAACACCCTTTATCTGCATGCATATGAGGGGCACACCTCAGGATATGGCCTCCAAAACCGATTATCAAGACTTGGAGAGAGAAATATTTGCCCGATTTCAACAAAAACTGAACCAATGTCGCCAAGCTGGCATTAATGATGTAGTACTTGATCCTGGATTTGGTTTTGCAAAGACTTTAGAACAAAACTTTCAATTGCTGAGGAATTTGGGTTATTTTAAATTTTTGAATACGCCCATTTTAGTTGGGATCTCAAGAAAGTCCATGATTTACAAGCTTTTGAAGACCAGCCCAGAGGATGCCCTAAATGGGACTACCGCCCTAAATATGGCTGCTTTAATCAATGGCGCAGACATTCTCCGGGTCCATGACGTAAAAGAAGCAAAAGAAACGATCCAATTATATAAACAACTTTACCCTTGAGTCTACTTTTCAGAATAGGATTTCTAGAAATCTCGCTGGTCAATGTTCTTGACATTGCCCTGGTAAGCTTTCTATTGTATCAGATCTACAAGCTGATGCGGGGTAGCGTTGCGATTAAGATTTTCTTGGGCTTCCTTTCCCTTTATTTGATTTATCTGGTGGTGAATGCCGCCCGAATGGAGCTTTTATCCATTATTCTGGGCCAATTCATGGGTGTAGGTGTGATTGCGGCCATTATTCTCTTTGCGCCTGAGATCCGTAAGTTTCTTTTAATAATAGGCAGGTCTTCCATTTTTTCCAATGAAAATGTGTTTCGTGAGTTGTTGTTTTGGAAAAAAAGAGAAACCCAGGCGTTTAACATTACTCCCATCCTTGAAGCGTCTAAGTCTCTCGCCGGAACCAGCACAGGTGCCTTGATGGTAATTTCCAGAAACTCCGAGTTGAAATTTTATGCGGAAAGTGGTGATTTGATCGATGCGGTGGTCTCCAAAAGGTTATTGATAAGCATTTTCAACAAATACAGTCCTCTCCATGACGGTGGGGTCATCATCTATAACGGCCGTGTAAAAGCTGCTAGGTGTATCCTGCCTGTCACCGAAAGGGAAATCCCTGCACAGTTTGGCCTACGCCACCGAGCGGCCATCGGGATGTCCGAGGCGACCGATTCTCTTATTTTGATTGTTTCAGAAGAAACGGGCCAGGTATCCTTGGCAAAAAACGGCAAGATCTTGCACAACCTTTCCTTCCAGGAAGTCAGAGAAATATTGAATGACTACTTATCCGGAATCGATGTAGATGACAAGTTTGAAGCGGTAAGCGTGTCGGAAAGGAAAAAAATCAGGAAAGCAAAGGAGCTGGATTAATGGACGATGTCGGGTGACGGATGTCGGATGTGAAAAAGAAAGGGCCATGAAGCTTCCGCTTCATGGCCCTTTCCATTGTAAAATGAATGCTGACGCATTATCAGTCGATTATGCCTAGCTCTTTTCCTACTTCAATAAAGGCTTCTATAGCTTGGTCAAGGTGCTGTTTGTCATGTCCAGCAGAGATCTGAACGCGGATTCTCGCCTCTCCTTTTGGCACTACAGGGTAGTAAAACCCAATCACATAAATACCTCTTTCCAAAAGTTTTTCTGCCATCTTTTGTGACAATACCGCATCATAAAGCATGATAGGTACAATGGCATGCGTGCCCGGTTTGATATCAAACCCGGCTTCTTTGATTTTTGAGCGGAAATAGTTGGTATTCTCCTCCAATTTGTCCCTCAATTCAGTAGTCTCGGACAGCAGGTCAAACACCATGATCGATGCTCCCGTAATAGATGGAGCCAAGGTGTTACTGAACAGATACGGTCTGGAACGCTGTCTGAGCAGGTCAATAATTTCCTTTCTTCCAGATGTGAATCCTCCTGACGCTCCACCAAGTGCTTTACCCAAGGTACCTGTAATAATATCAATTTTTCCCATTACCCCTTTCAGCTCATGTACTCCCCTTCCGGTTTTGCCCATAAACCCTGTGGAATGGCACTCATCAGACATCACCAAGGCTTGGTATTTTTCGGCAAGTTCCACGATTTTGTCCAATTGGGCGATTGTGCCGTCCATGGAGAAAACCCCGTCCGTTACGATGATCTTTTGCTTTGCTCCCTTGGCATCGGCATCCTTAAGCTGAGCCTCCAAATCTTCCATATCATTATGCTTGTATCGGAATCGCATAGCTTTGCAAAGCCTCACCCCGTCAATGATAGATGCATGATTCAGCGCATCGGAGATAATAGCATCTTCTGGACCTAAAATAGGTTCAAACACACCCCCATTGGCATCAAATGCAGCAGCATATAAAATAGTATCCTCAGTCCCCAAAAACTCAGAAATCTTTTTCTCCAATTCTTTATGGATATCCTGTGTCCCGCAGATAAACCTGACGGAGGACAATCCAAAACCGTGGGTATCGATGGCATTTTTTGCCGCTTCGATAACTTTGGGATGGCTGGAAAGGCCGAGGTAATTGTTGGCGCAGAAGTTCAGTACTTTCTGGCCGCCTTCGATGGTGATTTCGGCAGCCTGGGGGGAAGTGATTATTCTTTCTGTCTTATATAATCCGGCATCCTTGATGTCCTGGATTTCCTTTTCCAGTTTTGGCTTTAAGGTATCGTACATATTAAAGATTTTTAATTGGTTATGGTTCTTAAAAATTGGAAAATGTTATCCTCAGAAACCCTCTAAGGATTCATTGATTTTGTTAATTTTGTGCAACGAATACCCAAATATAATCAAAATTCCTGGAGCCATCAGGTTTATCCAGGCTTTGAAAATGAGACAAAAATGGAGAAAATATTAATTATTGGCGCTGCCGGACAGCTTGGTTCAGAACTCACCCTTTCCTTGAGCAACATGTACGGCGGGGAGCAGGTCATCGCTACGGATATCAATCAGTCGGCTGCCGTAAAATTTGATTACTGCAGATTCGAGGTCCTAGATGTGATGGATAAGGATAGGCTAAGGAGCTTGGTAAAAAATGAAAACATCACCCAAATCTACCACCTGGCGGCGATTCTTTCGGCCACGGGGGAGAAAAACCCATTGTTTGCCTGGAACCTCAACATGGACAGCCTTCTACACGTACTGGAATTAGCCAAAGAGTTTAAGTTGAATAAAGTGTATTGGCCTTCTTCTATAGCGGTTTTCGGTCCCAACACCCCTATGCAAAACACTCCTCAAAACTGCGTTATGGATCCAAACACGGTATACGGGATCAGCAAGCAGGCCGGAGAACGATGGTGTGAATACTATTTCCAGAAATACAACGTGGATGTAAGAAGCCTGAGATACCCAGGCTTGATTGGCTACAAGTCTCTTCCCGGAGGAGGTACCACTGATTATGCAGTGGATATCTTTCATAAGGCCATCGATGGTGAAAAGTTTGAGTGTTTCCTTTCCGAGAATACCTATCTTCCCATGATGTACATGCCCGATGCCATTAAGGCCACTTTGGATTTAATGCATGCGCCGGCTGAACAGATCAAGGTAAGAAGCAGTTATAACCTTGCCGCTATCAGCTTTTCCCCAAAGGAGATTTTTGAAGCCATCAAAATGGAATACCCTAGTTTTGAAATCAGCTATCAGCCGGACTTCAGACAGAAAATTGCCGACAGCTGGCCGGACAGTATAGACGACAGTGCGGCCAGGGCCGACTGGGGATGGCGGCATGAATATGACCTTCAGAAAATGACCTCAGATATTCTAGCCAATTTACCGGAGTATATGGTCAATTTTAAATAGCCTATGAAAACTGCACTCACGTCGACAGTAATTCTTTTAGGTCTTCTGGCCTGTGAATCCAAGGAAACTCACCACACATCCCCTGCCGATAGGCAAAGAGAGGAAGTCAATCTTGGGGGCTTAGAGGAATCCAATTGGGTTACATATCAGGGATCCATCCCCTGTGCCGACTGTGAGCGGATTGAAATTGAGATCAGGCTGGAAAACTATGAGCAGGAAAGAAGTGGTGAATTTGACCTTTACGAAACCTACGTGGGCACCAGAGATGGGGACCGCACGGTGGAAAGTTTCGGAAGTTATGAAATCCAGCGTCTGCCGGATTCGGAGGATCAAATGATTGTATTGAACACGGAGAACAACAGGCTCATCAGGCTTTCACTGGAGGATAATGGAGATCTAACCCTTCTCGATCAAGAAGGCCAAAAAATAGAATCAAGTTTGAATTACAGCTTAAAACGAAAATAAGAAAGGGGCCTTAGCGGGCCCCTTTTACTTGCTCTGGCAATGATGCATCATAGCCGGCTATCCATGTGCCGTTTTCTAGTTGGATTATAGGCCTTTTGATCATGCTGCTGTTTTCCTTTAGCACGGGAATCGCAGATTCTTGGGAATCCAAGGCTCCTTTTTGACTCTCGTCAAGCTTTCGAAAAGTCGTTCCCCTCTTGTTGACGACAGTGTCAAGCCCAAGTGCCTGAATCATCTCGCTCAGCAATTCCCGTGATGGGGTTTGTTTTTTATAATCATGAAAAACATAGCCTATTTCCTCGGAATCGAGCATTTTCAATGTTTTTTTAATGGTATCGCAATTTTTGATCCCATAAATTTTTATCATATTAACTTTATTTAATAGAACAAAACCTCTAATTCAGGGTTATTTTTTGTATATTAGCGTTACACTAAATGAAAACTAAAACCCAAACTTATGATTAATTCAAAGTTATCGAAAATTTTCACTTTATCCTTCATCTTTTCTTTTGCGCTTATTTTGGGTGTTATGGCTCAGCAACAAATGCCGCCACAACAACAGCAGCAGGTGAATGATAACTTCACTGACGAAGAATATGAGAAGTTTGTGAAAATCAACAAAGAAATCATTCCTCTGCAGGAAGAAATGCAGTCGAAGATGATGGAAACCATTGAAGAAACCGGACTTGATGTCAACAGATTCAATGAGTTAGCACAGGCACAGCAGGCAGGAAACATTAAAGAGGTTTCTCAAGACCCAGATGAAATAGCGAAATTCAATGAGGCAGGTCAGAAAGTGGTTGAAATGAACCAGGAAATCGGACAGGCTTATCAGGAAAAAATGGCTGAAAACGATATGGATCAGCAGAAATTCCAAGAAATGATGATGGCTTACCAGCAGAGCGAAAAGGTAAGAACCAAAATCGACAGCATGATGGATGACGAAAATTAATAAGTCATCATTCTGACAAAAAAAGCCACTTAAAAAGAGTGGCTTTTTTTATGCCCATAAACCTAGCTTTTTATAGAAAAATTGGTGTAAATTCACTTTTTTCAGATACACTATGATAAAGCAAAGGCGGAAACTTGATATCTGTCTCAATTGTAGGCTTCCCTTAAAACTTGAAGATAACTTTTGCCCCCAGTGCGGCCAGGAAAACCATGACCAAAATGTTTCCCTATTCGTATTTTTAAATGATTTCATAACCAATTATTTAAGTTTTGACAGTTCACTGTACAGAACTATCCCCGCATTTTTACTGAAGCCGGGCAAGATTACCAAGGCTTTCAATGAAGGAAAACGTCGGCGATATCTTCATCCCATCCGATTATACCTTATCCTGTCCCTTTTCTATTTCTTTGCAATCAGCGCGGTAGTGCCGCCAAACTTATTTGACCAGCTAATGTCGGCAGGTCTATGGGATATGACAATTGAAGACAACGATCGTGTTAAAATGAAGCTGGATGAAATCCCCGAAAAGGATAGGCAAGAACTGGATAGCATGCTCAATATAGTCGGAAGCTATAGCTTGGGGTCATTAGGGGGAAAGAACGCCCAGGACACATTGGGTACGGTGAAGCTAAAGTGGCGGGATATCAAGATGATGGCGCAGGATACTGACATCAGCGACAGTTCATTTTACCGAGCTATGGAGACCACAGATTTCAATTTCAACCTTCCCTATTTAGGCATCACCCAGCAGAGAAAATTTATTGGGAATTCAAATCTCTATGTAAGCAATTCAGCAAGAAATTTGCCCATCATGATGTTTGTGTTACTACCTTTTTTTGCTTTATTACTGAAGATCCTTTACATCCGCCACAAGAAATTCTATGTGGAGCACCTGATTCACAGCCTAGTATTACATGCTTTCGCCTACTTAATTTATGGGCTCGGGATCAGTATTATGGCTTTTCACTTTGCAGATTTTGGATATACCATATTCATATGCTTTTTGGTCGTGACCACCTATGCCTACATTTCACTTTTAAACCTGCACGGGCAGGGCTGGTTCAAAACACTTGTGAAGTTCAATATACTTGGGTTGGTGTACCTCAATCTCCTTATCATAGGTGTTCTAATGGAGCTGTATATTTCCTTGTTGGTATTTTAAAAAAACAAAAGCTGACCCAACGGGACAGCTTTTGAAGTATAGTTACAAGTAATATTTTTAGGAATTTTATAAAACCTCTCTGAGAGATTCTTCATTCGCATCAATGATTTGGTCGATATGCTCTTCGGTAAGTGCAGTGGATAGGAACCAACTCTCATACTGAGATGGTGGCAAGTAAATCCCTCTGTGCAACATGGCTTGAAAATAACGGCCAAATAATCCTGTATCCGATGTCTTGGCCGATTCGAAGTCATAAACCTCCTTATCGGTAAAGAACAGGCTAAACATACTTCCCAAATGGGTCATGGTATAATTCAAGCCCAATTTCTCCTGGGTAGCCTGAAACCCTTTTAACAAACGGTTGCCACTCGCTTCCAGCGTGCTGTACACGGATGGATTCTCATTCAGGTAGGTTAGCATGGCCATACCCGCCGCCATGGCAATAGGATTTCCAGAGAGCGTTCCCGCCTGGTAAACCGGCCCTGCCGGCGAAACGAAATCCATGATTTCCTTTTTCCCTCCATAGGCCCCCACAGGCATACCTCCACCGATAATTTTCCCCATGGTTGTAATGTCTGGTGTAACGCCGAAATGCTCCTGAGCACCTCCTTTTGCAAGCCTAAAGCCGGTCATCACCTCGTCAAAGATCAAGACAATGCCTTCCTTATCACAAAGGTCTCTTAGACCTTGCAGAAAGCCTTCCTTAGGCAAGATGCAACCCATATTCCCTGCCACTGGCTCCAGAATGATTGCAGCAACTTCATTTGGGTTGGCTTCCACCAACTTTTTAACAGCCTCCAGGTCATTATGCGGAGCCAAAAGGGTGTCTTTCGCGGTTCCCCTAGTAACCCCAGGACTATCAGGCTGCCCCATGGTAACGGCGCCAGAGCCCGCTGCGATAAGGAATGAGTCCCCGTGCCCATGGTAATTCCCTTCAAACTTGATGAACTTATCACGACCTGTAAAGCCTCTAGCAAGGCGGATGGCAGACATCGTGGCTTCTGTACCACTGTTCACCATTCTTACCTTCTCCACTGAAGGCACCATGCTTACGATCAGTTCAGCAATCTCAATTTCCCTAGCTGTGGGGGCTCCGAAAGAGGTACCTGTTTCAACGGCTTTAAGGATCGCCTCTCTAATTTGGGGATGATTGTGCCCCAATATCATTGGTCCCCAGCTGTTGATCAATTCAATAAACTGGTTTCCATCCTCATCAAATAAATATGGCCCATTAGCCTTATTGATAAATAAAGGGTCTCCACCGACGGCTCTAAATGCCCTTACAGGGGAATTTACCCCGCCAGGAATGGAATTTTGTGCCTTTGCGAAAAGGTCTTTGCTTCTTGAAATCTGCATGCTTCCTTTTTATTCTATTTCCAATGTACCTTTTTCCAATCGCATGATCGGTACATACTGATTAGCTCTTTCGTTGGAGAAATCAAACCCGAAAGTCAGTTTTCCTTTTTGGAATCCCGCTCTTCTCAGATTTTGGGCAAAGTCAAACCCCTTGTCGGGATTTAAATTCTCCTGAATCCAATAAATAGTTTCGTATCCCAAGTGGGCAAATATCCCTGGGAAAACCTGATATTTTTCAAAGAACTCCTCTCTGAAAGGTTCCAGATCAGGGGATTCAAAATCCAGCGTATTATTCCCAATAAAATGGATGTTCTGATGTTCCAGCATTTCAAAACTGGCAAAATTAAAGTATAGCCAGCTGTCCGGCACCAAGATCGGAACTCTCGAATTGATTGACTCCACCACTCCAAAGGTAGGAGAAGCGACATTTGGGTCATCACTTAAAATGATCACCAAATTAGCCGATGGGGATCCGCCTCTTTCAATTCCCAAACTTGAGAAGAAATCGCGGGTATTTCGGCCCTCAATTTTTTCGGATTTCACTATCTGAAAACCTTTTCTCCTAGCTTCCTCGGTAAGTTGCTTGGCCAGCAACTCATCTTTTGAGGACGCGGAATATCCGATTGCAATTTTCTTTTCTGGGGTTTTCCTCTGGGCATAGTCCAAAATCCCCTTACTCATCGAGCGGGTGCTCGGACGGAAAAGGTAAGATTTTTCGGCTACCTCTAGGTTGTCATCCAAGTTTGAAAGTGGATTGATCTGAGGGATACCCTGCTGCTCCGCAAAAAGAGAAACTACAGCTACCTCCTCTGGATAAATAGGACCTACTATCACATCGGCCATTCTGAAAAAAGGGTCTTCCAATATTCTTTCAGTCACCGCCTCGCTTCTTTCGGTATCAAAAGTCCGGATCAAAATGTCCACCCCCTCTTTTTTGGCTTCTTCGACGGCCAGTTTCAAACCTTGATAATACTCAAATACGAAGTTATTTCCCTGAAGCCTGCTCACGCCTGAGCCACCGTTATAGTTGAATGGCAACACCACGGCAACTTCCAAAACCTGGTTGACCTGCCGCTTGCGGTCCGATTTTTCACCTTCTTGAGCTCTTACGCTTTTCACTTCATTATAAACCCTTCTCTCCTCAGTGCTCATCACGGTTTTTTCTTCCAGCTGCTTGCGCAGTGCCAAAGCAAAACCTTTATTCTTCTCCCCGAAGTTCCGAAGATTCAACACCATCCAACTCAAATTGGCATTTTGAAGGAAATCAAAAGTTGCCCTTTCAGCTTCTTGCCTGATGGAGGGATCCTGGATTTTATCAATCTCATTTAATGCCTCGGAATTCTTATTTTGGCTAAACAGAGATAAGGCCAGCAAGTACCTGGCTTCATCTTGATGCTGCCAAGAACGGTTATCCAGCAGGGTTTGAAGAGTACCTTTGGCCAGCTCATGTTGTCCATTTCCATAAGCCGCACGGGCAAAATGAAAATGGGCATAATTTGAAAGACTGCCATAGCGGCGGTTGTCAAGATAAGGACGCAGGACTTCCATCGCCTCCTCCCAGTTGCCATAGGAAACCAGCTGTTTTCCTCGGTTGTAATTTTGCAGATCACGCTGTTCCTGTGCAAACAAAGCCGTGAAGGAAATCAGGAAAACCGAGAGCAAGAAAAGTTTTTTCATAAATATCGTAATGTATATTAGGACCTCTGAATGGTCCGGGGGTAAGGACATTAAGGAAATTCAAATATTATACCTCAATATGAAAGTCCACGAATTTAATGCATTTAATCGCATAAAAAAAGCCTGATGTTAAGTATCAGGCTTTTGAAGCTTATTCCCATTCTATGGTAGCAGGCGGCTTGGAGCTGATGTCATACACCACTCTGTTTACACCTTTCACCTTGTTGATGATATCGTTACTGATTTGTCCCAAAAACTCATAAGGCAAGTGAACCCAGTCAGCCGTCATGCCATCTACTGAGGCTACGGCACGAAGGGCAACCACTTTTTCATAGGTACGCTCATCTCCCATCACCCCTACAGACTGTACCGGCAACAAAATCGCCCCAGCCTGCCAAACCTGGTCATAAAGACCATGGTCTTTCAATCCTTGGATGAAAATGTGATCAACTTCTTGAAGAACTCTTACTTTCTCTGGTGTGATATCTCCCAAAATTCTGATGGCCAATCCCGGTCCAGGGAAAGGATGTCTACCTACAATGTTTTCAGGAATTTCAAGAGCTCTACCCACTTCTCTTACACCGTCTTTAAATAGGGTATTCAAAGGCTCTACCACCTGAAGTTTCATAAAGTCAGGCAGTCCGCCGACATTATGGTGTGACTTGATGGTAGCCGAAGGTCCGTTCACCGACACAGACTCGATCACATCTGGATAGATGGTACCTTGCCCTAGCCACTTTACACCTTCGATTTTGTGTGCCTCGTCGTCAAAAACCTCGATAAAGGCTTTCCCAATGGCTTTTCTTTTATCTTCAGGATCAGAAAGCCCTGCCAAAGCATCATAAAAACGCTGCTTGGCATCTACTCCGATCACATTCAATCCCATGTTTTCATAGGATTTCAATACTTCTTCATATTCATTTTTGCGAAGCAAACCATTATCTACAAAAACGCAGGTCAGGTTATCGCCAATCGCACGGTGGATCAAAGTAGCGGCCACAGAGGAATCCACTCCACCTGAAAGTCCCATTACCACCTTGTCATCACCTATTTTTTGTCTCAGCTCATCCACTGAAATGTCGATGAACACGTCTGAAGTCCAGTCTTGGCTACAGTCGCAAATCTGAACAACAAAATTTCTAAGAAGATTTTTTCCTTCTAAAGAGTGGGTAACTTCTGGGTGAAACTGTATCCCGTAGGTCTCCTCTCCTTGGATTTTATATGCAGCCACACGAACTGACGGCGTGCTGGCAATCACATCAAATCCTTCGGGCAATTCTTTGATGGTATCTCCATGGGACATCCAAACTTGGGAGCCATGGGTGATTTCTTTAAATAAATCGATGTGGGTATCAATATGGTTGAGGTTGGCCCTGCCATATTCCCTAATTTCAGATGGAGCGATGGAGCCGCCATATTTGTGGGCCATCAGTTGGGCGCCATAGCAAACCCCCAATACCGGAAGTTTGCCTCTAAACTGGTCCACGTCAATATCAGGGGAGCCTTCATCTTTTACAGAGCATGGGCTGCCTGAAAGGATAATGCCTTTGATATCGGGAGTAATCTCCGGAATCTTATTAAAAGGGTGAATTTCACAATAAACATTCAGTTCTCTAACTCGTCGGGCGATAAGTTGTGTGTACTGAGAACCAAAATCGAGGATCAAAATCTGTTCTGCCATGCGCAAAGTTAAGCAAGCTTCTAGAAAGGAAAAAAATACTCTGTAAAAATTTCGGAATATTATTTGGATTGGACTTCAAATAACCCCTCAGTAAATCAAGATGATAAATTGTGTGGCGTGCAGAACCTTAATTTCCCCCAAATAGTCATTAAGCCCTCGAATTAGGATTACAGTATCAACCAATGATACCGGAACTTTAGTCGCTGGCATATCTACTGAAGTTCACCACGCACTCATATTTTCTCTATATACCCCCTATACATGGTTCGAATAAGCTATGGATCAGGTATGGACAAACTGTAAATTTAAACTAACAGGCCATGGGAGGAAACCTAGCTTAGTCCTAACTCAATATCCCTATAAGGTCCCTATAAGATCCCTATAAATTCCCTGTAAGGTCCCTATAGTCCTGAAATTTTGCTCAGCAACAAACATCAACTGTCCTCAAGGTTCGAATTCTCCCCTTCATAGAGTGTTTCCAGCTCCACAGCATCGATTCCCATTTCTTCCTCCAAATATTTGGCAAAAACTGCAGTGTTGCCGTGGGTCAGGTAAACTTTCTCAGCCTCTGTGGCTTGAATGGCCTGAATCAGTCCGTTCCAATCAGCATGGTCACTTAACACAAACCCTGCATCGGCAGCTTTTCTCCTACGGGTCCCTCTCACGTTCATCCAGCCGGAGCAGATTCCCGTGCGATAAGGGGAAAACCTCCGCATCCAGGGTGTCCCCAAGGCAGAGGGAGGGGCAATTATCAATGCTTCTTTAAAAAAACTCTTATCCATATCAGCATCCACCTTGGGCACATCCACTACTTTGACGCCATTGGCAATCAAAGCTTGATTCATATTGTAGATGGCACCGTGACAATATACTTTCCCGATCGTTAGATCAAGGTTATTTATGATTCGCTGGGCTTTGCCCAAAGAGTAACCCAACAAAACAGAATTCCTGCCTTGGGAGGCATTCTTTCTCCACCAGTTATTGATCCCTGCAAAAATCTCCTCTTGGCTTTCCCATTTGTAAATTGGCAGCCCAAAAGTACATTCGGAAATAAATTCATGGCATTTTACAGGTTCAAAGGGTTCGGAAAGTCCATCATCCTCCACTTTGTAATCCCCGCTGGCCACTATAACTTTGCCTTTATATTCAAGTCTGATTTGGGCAGATCCGGGAATATGCCCTGCGGGATGAAAACTTATTTTCACCCCATTGATCGTAATTGGATCATTGTAATGAATCGTCTCAATGGAAATATCTTCCCCTAATCGCCGCTTCATCACCTCTTCGGAATGGTGATGGGCCAAGTAGTGTTTCATGCCCCATCGGCTGTGGTCGGCATGAGCATGGGTGATCAGTGCCTTGTCCACAGGTTTCCAAGGGTCGATAAAAATATCGGCCTGGGGGCAGTACAGCCCATATGGGGAAAGCTCCAAAATCCCACTCATTACAAACCCTTTATCGTTGACATCCCGCCATCTACGTGCAAGATCTGCCCAGTCACCCAGCCCGATTTATCAGAAAGCAGGTATGCAACCGCCTCTGCAATATCCTCTGGCTTCCCGTACCTACCTAAGGGGTGCCGCTTGGCGGAGGCTTCTTTCTTATCTTCAGTAGAAAGTAACTGCTCGGCCAATTTGGTATCGGTCAGAGAAGGGGCTACGGCATTAACCCTGATGTGAGAAGGAGCCCACTCTGCTGCCAGCGATCTGACCAACCCTTCCACCGCACCCTTGGCACTGGCTATACTGCTATGGAAACCCATGCCTGTCTGCACAGCCACGGTACTGAACAGCACCACGGAGGCATTTTTGGATTTCTTGAGACTTTTCAATGCGGCCTGCAGTACTTTCACCGCACCTAAAAAATTCACATTGATATCCCGTTGGAAGTCCTCCACTGAAAATCGGTGAAAGGGCTTCAACTGGATGGATCCAGGGCAATAAACCAGCCCATGAACCTCTTCAGGCAGCTCTTCAATTGAGTCCCAGTCGCCCAATACATCCAGCTTTTCACCTGATTCCCCAGATCTGCTGTAGGAAAAAATATTTGCCCCCTGATCCTTCAGGATCTTGGCGACTGCCTTTCCAATATCACTGTTGCCTCCGATGATGACAATGTTCTTTTCTTCCATGCTTTTTTTGATTATTACTTCTTCAAGCTTTTGATTAAGGGGAATGTTTGAAATGAAACAAAAAAAAGCCGGGCATTTACGCCCGGCTTCTTGTGTCATATATCAGCGATAGAAACTACTTGTCCAAGGAAAGATATTTGTAAAACTCGTTTCTGGTTTGTTCGTCCTTTTCAAATTTACCGCCATAAAAAGAGGTTACAGTATTACTGTTCACATCCTGGATGCCCCGTGAAGAAACACACATATGGTGCGCATCCAAAATTACAGCTACGTCTTCAGTGCCCAGAATTTCCTGGAACGCTTTCCCTATTTGCATGTTAAGCCTCTCCTGTACTTGAGGTCTTTTTGCAAAATACTGCACAATACGGTTAATTTTTGACAATCCGATTACATGGCCACTGGAAATATAGGCCACGTGGGCTTTTCCGAAGATGGGCACGAAATGATGCTCGCAATGGGAATAAAAAGTGATATCCTTTTCCACCAGCATCTGGTTGTACTTGAACTTGTTTTCAAAAAGCTTTGCCTTGGGCATGTTTTTCGGATCCAAGCCGCTAAAAACTTCCTTAATATACATTTTGGCCACTCTATGAGGCGTGCCTTTCAAACTGTCGTCAGAAAGGTCCAGCCCCATGATGTGCATGATTTCCTTGAAATGCTTCTCGATAAGCTCAATCTTCAGCTCATCGTCCATTTCAAATGCATCTTCTCTTAGGGGAGTCTTTTGGGAAGAACCTGCGTGATCATCACCCATCTCGTCCATCTCTCGATCAAGATCCATTCCCGTCGTATTCAACAAAGTTTCTTTCTGTTTCATATAATCGAATAATTAACTCGTATTTCGTATCTATTTTTTCTCTCAGAATATTCCAAACAACCACTGCAATGTTTTCAGCGGAGGGGTTAAGATTTTTGAATTCATCTGTGTCGAGGTTAAGGTTTCTATGGTCAAACTTTCTCAGCACATGTTCCTTGATCAGGTCGCTGAGTTTTTTCATATCGTAAACATAGCCGGTCTGGAGGTCGATTTCACCCACCAGTTTCACGATCAGTTCATAATTATGTCCATGGTAATGGGGGTTGTTGCACTTGCCAAACACTTCTTCGTTTTTCTCATCAGACCAATCGGGATTATGCAATCGGTGGGCAGCATTGAAATGCTCTTTTCTATAAACGGCTACTTTCATTTAATCTGGGTCAATCTCTCAAAACTCCGCAAAGCTAAACATTTTTTGTATTTACGTGGGCATTAGGCGGCTTACCTGCCTCCCACCCACAATATTGAGCTGTGGCGAAACGTTCCAAAATCATCGGTACAACATACTTTTCCCTGATTTCAGTTCATTACTGCCAAAACTGAAGGCAGAACCGTTTGTAAAACCGCTTTGTTCAGTTTTTTCTCAAGCAAACAAAAAATGGCCATGGAACTAAAATCGCTTTTTCCCCCTTGTATGAATATGATTAGAGCCCTTAGTATATTACTTGTATTCACCATCGCCCCTATTTTCTCCTCGAACTCCTATAATTCTCCGATCCTGGAAAATGATGATTTATTGGACAAAAGTGTCTCAGAGGAAGAAATATTGACTAACTCCATTTTGGCACATCCTGAAAATTCTGAATTTACACTTCCGCAAGGCCAGGTGTTGGACCATGCCGTGAGCGGGTATCTTAAATTGCTTGCTGAAGGAAGCATTGAGTCTGGAAAAGTCCTGACAATCGTGGATTTCAGCTTGCCAAGCACTGAAAAAAGGATGTGGGTGATCGATGTGGAAGATGGAAGAATTCTTCATCAGACGGTCGTCTCGCATGGAAGAAACTCGGGTGACCTGATGGCGGAAACTTTTTCAAATGTAGAATCCAGTTATATGAGCAGCCTGGGGTTTTATGTGACCGGTGAAACCTACCACGGAAAGCATGGCTTCAGCCTCAGACTTGATGGTATGGAAAAAGGCTTTAATGACCTCGCCAGACAGCGTGCCATCGTCATTCATGGCGCAGCTTATGCCAATGAGGATTTCATCACCCAAACTGGCCGCTTGGGCCGGAGCCTGGGATGTCCAGCGCTTCCGCTTGATTTGAGCGAAACTGTTATCAACCAGATAAAGGACAAAAGCTGTCTGTTTATTTATGGAAATGATGACAACTATTTAAACAACTCCCCATTGCTATCCTCAAAAGGCTGATAGAAACGGCAAAAGGTAGTCCCTTCGAACTACCTTTTGTTACCCAACTCGAAAAAAATCGGAGAGTTACAGCTTATTCCACAAAAAATGCCTTTTCAAAAAATAACCCTCTCAGAGCCAAAAATAAAAGTTCTCATCCACTTTTTATCCTTACAAAAAGTCATTGGAAACAGGCAATCCCATTGCCTCTGCTAACTTTCTGTCACCTTCATATACATCTTCCCTTACCTGCACTCCCTTTCGGTCTTTCCACACGGTGAGATAAAGGATCCACACTTCCGGATTTTTATTCAGATTTACGTTTTTTTCATCCTCCAGCTTCATAGCCTTGGTAATCTCTTCTTCGCCCCAATCTGAATCTTCAAGTAACAAGGAAGCAAACTCTACTGGCTTTTCAATTCTGATACATCCCGAACTAAAGGTCCGCTCATCTTTTTCAAAATAAGCCTCCGCAGGGGTATCATGTATATAAATGCTGTAATCATTAGGAAACATGAATTTGACGCGGCCTAGCGAATTGTGGTCACCAGGTTCCTGTTGAATCATGTAAGGAAATTCACCCTCCTTTACATCTTTCCACTCAATATCCTCAGGGTTCACAGCCTCCCCATCAGCGGTGAGCACCTGCATTCTATTTTTTTCCAAATAGTTCATATCGGTCTGTATGGCAGGGATGGCATCTTCCCAAAGAATGGTTTGTGGCAAAGTCCAAGTTGGGCTAAACACCAAGTAGGACATTTTAGAGTGAAAAACAGGCGTCTGACGGTATTCCTTGCCGACGATTACCTTCGACTGGAATACTGTATCCTCGCCGCTTAAGTAGTAAAGGTAAAAGTCAGGAATATTTACAATGACTTTATCATCTTTTCCATTCACAAAATTAGGCAACCATCTCAATCTCTCCAGATTCACTTTTAGCTTTGTGATATAGTCATCGTGCTGATAGTTTACCGCCTCAATAAAATCTTTTCCCAACACTCCATCAGGATTCAATCCATGTCTGGCCTGAAAACTCCTAATCCCATATTCCAAATCATTGTCATATAACAAGGAGTCTTCCGGATTATAATCTTTCAGATCCTGAAACTGGATCATCCGCTTACGAATCTGAGGAATAGCCTCATGTTGATCGCCAGGCTCAATTTTTCCGGCAAAAGTTATTTTAGTATTCTTGCCATTATTGTTTTCAAGGGCTTCCTTTAATAAGACCTTGAGCTCATCATATCTGAAATTTTCAGGCTTCAGCTCATCAAGGCTTGATTGAACCGAGGTTTTGTTGGCGTCAAGATCAAGTAACAGGGCATAGTAATCCGTTTTCTTTGCTTCAGGATCAATTTTCCAATCTATATTGATTTTGGAAGGGTCTACTCTGCCCCTATCGATATCACGGGCCAGACGCCAGTAAGAGTTGCTCATCATCATATCGAGCACCGCATGGATTTCAGGATCAGTGGTTTCTCTGATTTCTGATACCAGCGATTCAATCTCATCATAGAGATAATCCTTTTTATCCAGACCCTCCAGGTGAATTTCATCCAAGTAAGACAAAAGAGCCTCCCCTTTTTTATTTACGCCCTGCGCTTTCACCCAGATTGGCTGAAACTCGTTGTGTGAATAAACTTTTTGATATAAGGAATCCCTATTGAAATCTCCTGACATCTCCTTCAACTGTTCAGCGATATCCTCATTTTTGGGATATTGGCTACAGGAAAAGGCCAGGAGAACTAACAGGCCAAATACGAGATATTTTAAACTAGACATAAATCCAATGTTACTACATCTATCGGATGGCAAAGCTTATGCCGAAAAAAAATTTTGTGGAATTATTCCCCATTAAACACAAAAATCCCCGCCTTTTTTGACGGGGATTAAATAAATTTAAGATTTTATAAGGTTTTAAACTGAGAAATCCGCATACTTTCTGCCCATTTCCCATGCCTCCTTCAACATTTCCAAGAAACCCTCCATCTTATCCAGTGGAACCAAATTAGGCCCATCACTTAAGGCTTTGGAAGGCTCAGGGTGGGTTTCAATAAAAAACCCGTCAATACCGGTGGCTGCCGCTGCTCTGGCCAGAAAAGGAGCAAATTGACGTTGCCCTCCACTGCTGCCGCCTTGGCCACCCGGCTGCTGTACGGAATGGGTCACATCAAACACCACAGGCGCATATTGGCGCATCGTAGGCAGTGAACGCATATCCACTACCAAGTTATGGTACCCCAAGGAATACCCCCTCTCAGTGAGGCAGACGTTATCATTTCCAGCAGCCCTTACTTTGCTCACGGCATATTGCATATCCTCAGGAGCCATGAATTGCCCTCTTTTAATTTTAACAGCCTTTCCTGTTTCAGCTGCAGCCAGCAAAAGGTCCGTTTGCCTACAAAGAAACGCAGGTATTTGGAGCACATCCACCACTTCAGCAACATCTTTAGCCTGATAGCTTTCGTGGATATCAGTTACCAAAGGAACGTCCAGTTCTTTGCCCACTCTTTGCAAAACCTCCAAGGATTTATCCATCCCAATTGACCTAAATGAATTGGAGCTGGTCCTGTTGGCTTTGTCAAAAGAGGCTTTGAAGACATAGGAAAAACCATTTCTTTCTGCCCATTCCTTCGTTTTTGAGCCAATCTCCATGCAGATATCAAAGCTTTCTACGGCACATGGACCGGCAAAAAGAACGGGACGGTCCTCCCCTAAAATAACCTGATCGGTTATCTTCATACTATTTGTAAACTTGTTCATAACTTTTGCTTAAATCCTCAAGGGTTTTGGAGTTTTTGGGAAATCAGGTGCCCAATTACACTTTCAAGCTTGCCCTGGCTTTCCAACAGGATATCGGCAACTTCCCTAAAGACCCCGTCTCCGCCATTAAATTCGCTGACAAAATCAACTTTGTCCTTGACATAGCTCATGGCATCTTTGGGACAGGCCGAAAAACCCACATTTTTCAAAATAGGAAGGTCAATAATATCATCGCCAATATAGGCACATTGATCCAAAGTCAAGCCCATCGCTTTCAGCTGGGAAAGAAAAACCAGTGATTTTTCCTTCACTCCATGAAAATGAAAATCAAAACCCAGCTCCTCACATCTGTTTTTCACCACCAAACTGTTTCTTCCCGTAATTACACCGATTCTGATGTCATGGGCCTTGAGAAACTGGACGATCTGGCCATCTTTGACCTGGAAGCGCTTAAATTCGGTTTTATGATCATCGTAGATCACGCCCCCATCGGTCAGCACCCCGTCCACATCCGTTACCAGTAATTTTATCTTGGAGGCTTTTTCAAATACCTCTGCGGGCACATGCCCAAAATATTCCTTCATGTTATTTGTTTTTCTTCCAATGGATGGAATATAAGTCCAGCCTTCTTTGCTCCAGGTTTCTCACACTCCCCGCTTTTCTCAATTTAGTAAGCAAATCAAGATCAACATCCGCCACGATGGTGGTTTCAGTATTCAAAGATGCCTCGGCAATGACCGCATCATGGGGAAAAGAGAAATCTGAAGGTGAAAATATGGAAGCCTGCGAGTGCTGTATATCCATATTCTCCACTCTTGGCAGGTTACCCACCGAACCGGTGATGGCTACATAACATTCATTTTCCACAGCACGGGCTTTCGCACAGGTGCTTACCCTGAGGAAGGCGTTTTTGGTATCCGTCCAGAATGGCACAAACAAGATATCCATTTCCTGCTCGGCCAATATCCTTCCCAGTTCCGGGAATTCCACATCATAGCAAATCAGAATCCCGATCCTTCCGGCATCTGTATCAAAAACCTTGATCCCATTACCCCCCTGAAGCCCCCAATAGGCCTGTTCATCCGGAGTGATATGCAATTTATACTGTTTATCCACCGTACCGTCACGACGGCAGAGGTAGGACACATTCCGAAGCTTCTTACCGTCATATTCAGGCATACTACCTGCTATGATATTAACATTGTAGGATAGCGCCAGATCCCGCATTCTGGTGACGATTTCCTCCGTGTAATCGGCCAAGTTACGGATGGCCTCAGAGGCATCCATGTCGTTAAACTCAGCCAAAAGCGGTGCGTTGAAGAATTCCGGCAAAAGGCAGAAATCAGATTTGTAGCCCGACACCGTATCCACAAAAAACTCCACCTGCTGCATCAAGTCATCCACATTGTTGAAACGACGCATTTTCCACTGCACCAGACCGAGCCTTACGATGGACTTTTTATTACCGATAAGTTTTTCCTCCTTTTCGTAATAAATATTGATCCACTCGAGCAAAGTCGCATAGGCCCGGCTATCGGTATCCTCGGGAAGGTATTTGGTGATCACCTTTCTTACGTGAAATTCATTGGCGATTTGGAAAGACAACACTGGGTCGAATATCTCCTTGTTTTTGACCAAGTCGATATATTTCCTTGGAGTCATCTGATCAGCATATTTACTGTAGCCCGGGATTCTGCCACCCGCAATGATGGAGCGAAGGTTCAGGTTTTCACAAAGCTCTTTTCTTGCATCATAAAGCCTTCGTCCAAGCCTCATTCCTCGGTATTCCTTGTCTACAAAAACGTCGGTCCCGTAAAGGGTGTCCCCATTGTCGTCATGGGTATCAAATTTCCCATAACCCGTGATTTGATCATAAGTATGGTTATCCCCGAATTTGGAATAATCCACAATTAGACTGAGGGCGGCCGCAACCACCTTCCCGTTGTCCTCAATACAAATTTGGCCTTCCGGAAAGGCCTTCAGTTGGTTTTTAAGTTCTTCCTTTGTCCATGCCCCACCCTGGTTTTTGTAGATGGAGGTCATGATGTCCCGGATATCATTATAATCAGAAAGCTTAATATTTCGGAGTTTAAGCCGATGTTCTAATTCTTCTTTTTGCTTACTCATGGTTCAAAATTAAGTAAATCTTAAGGATATTTGGAAAAAATTGAAAAGTGTACATGCAGGAAGCAAATATTCAAATATCCTGCCTTTCAACAACCTTCCATTATATTTTAAATTATTTCCCAAATTTTATCATTGGTAATAGCTTTTAATCCATTTTTGTTCATATTTTCGAGCAACTTTCAGAATTATATAATATCTTTATTAACAATTGTTTGTCATTGAAGTGGGTGGAAATTTTTAAGAGAATGAAAAGGGCATTAGCTATTTTTTTGTTGCTGCTTCCTCTCTGTTTACAGGATGCATTCGGGCAAAGCCTTTACCGCTTCAAGTTTGAAGACCCATGGTCTATAGCCATCCATGCCGGTCCCACGCAATATTTCGGAGAGCTTTATTCCTTGTGGAAATACAATGAAGGCATTCAGCCGGACTACAATGTTGCCGTATCGGCCAAATATACCTTTGGCACCAGGTTAAGGGCCAGATTCGACCTTACTTTCTACCAGATCTCCGGTGATGACAAGCTTGCCGACCCCCGAAGCATGCGGACTCCCCGAAACCTCAACTTCAGGGCGAGGAATTTTGAAGGGGCCGCCTTAGTGGAATATTACCTCAAGCCCGTAAAGTTATACAGCCATAACCGATCTTTTCTCAACCCTTATATTTTCGCAGGCCTGGGAGTCAGCAGTAATAATCCATACGGTTATTACCGCAACGAATGGGTCGCCCTTCGGCCCTTGCGAACTGAGGGAGAGGCTTATCCTGCTGCCGTGCTAACATTTCCGATGGGTGTAGGGGTAAAATACAAAATTACCCCATGGGTGGATATGTTTTTGGAGGCCAATTATAGGTTTACCCTCACTGATTATCTTGACGACGTAAGTGCTTATAATGTAAGCGGCTTTTACGAAGAACTTATTGAAGACTATAGAGCTGGTGAAAACGGAAGCGAAATGCGGCTTATAATGTCTATCCGCAACCCTAATTTCATGAACAGGTTTGGAGAACCCGATCTGGAGGCTATAGAGGCAAATGGAGGGCGCATCAGGAGAGGTAGCGGTCTGGAAAACCGGTATGACGGCTTCATGACTTTCAATCTAGGCATGGAGATCTACCTCACCCACGATATCTGGGACAACTGGTTGTTAAGACATAGAAGGAGAAGCTATAGGTATTGGTAATCAAATTTCCTCAAAGTTTTCAAAAATAATTCCTCAAAAACTCCCTACTCCCAGCAATCTCCAGTTTTGAAAAATAGAAATCATTCTGGTTTTCGGTCACAATAACTTTGCACCCAGCTTTTAAAGCTGCATAATATTCCAAACCATCTTCAAAATCTTCCACCGATTTATCCTCACTTGCCTTCCTTACCACATCATGATCTACACCAGCAATTTTGATCTTGGAGGAAAGCAACGCAAGCTTTCTCTTGGCAATAATCCTCCCACTCTTCTTTTCTGAAAAATAAAATGCTATAGCCAGGCAAATCGGGGAAGTATAAACTTGAAACCTAGGATTATCTTGAAGGCTAAGAATCCGTGAGGAATAACTATACAATGGATACTCCTGATTTAAAACTGAAACAAGAACGCAGGCATCAAGAAAGATTTTCATTTGCGGGATTTAAAAAACTCATCCTTGACCGATTTGCGATTGGCTTTAGTATGATACTCAGCTTGGCCTTCCGATAACATATTTACCCAATCGGCTACTGGCAAGTCATCAAGACTTTTGTAGTCCCCTGAGGTAATCTGGGCATACAAAAACTCAGTAAGCCTTGAAAGGCTTATGTTATTGGCTTCCGCAAAAGCTTTGGCTTTTTCGATAGTACTTTTGTTAAAAGAAAGTGTGATTTTGGAATCCATAATACATCTGGCTAAGTCATACTACAAATTTATTTATTTTATACGTAAACCACAAGCATATGTAAATCATTATATTACACCAAACTTTCGGCTTCAGCTTTTAAGGCCAAGTTCATTTTTATAAAATTGTCTCGAGTATCATTTCCGATCTTCTTCAAAATCAAACCTGCCAGCAATCCGGAAAAATTCTCCCCATGAACAACCTTTACCTGATTTGCTCCGAGCTCTACTATTTCAAAATAATGGTGACCGTCAAATAAGCCTTTAAAAATCAGCTTCCCCATCCAATCAAAATAGCGATACTTTTCCATCTTGAGTATTTTGGGTTTAAATGTCATAGTTCCATCACCACTTACCATGGTATTGGTAAGATAGCTCCCCTCAATAGGTTTCCCATGGCTTTCAATAATGAAAGGATTCCATATGCTATACCCTTCAAAATTAGTCAAGACATCCCATACCTTTTCCTTGGAGGCATTAATCAAAATTTCGGTTCGTATTGTCATGCAAAATTAAAGTTCACTGGAGTTGACTACCAAATTTCAGCAACCCCTATTAAAGATACAACAAGTTGACGATCAAAAATCTAAGCACCGTAAAATTAATATTCATCCTCCCTAAGCCCCTACTCTTTCCACCATAATCAGAAGTAAAATATCCATTAATAATTTTTCAACATACCTTTAAAATCAACCATTAAGTTTAAATTTTGCAGCCTTTCAACTTACCTTCTCAATAAGGAAACATTTAGCTCGAATTACAGATTTTTATATGGTATTTATCTCTTAAATTAAAAACACCCTTAACTTATTGCTAAAATAGCATACTTTCGCTAAATTAGTATATCTATAATAATTCGATTGATGAAAAACCCCCAGTGTCCTAAATGCGAAAACCAAAAAGTCGTCAAAAGTGGCTTTTCAGGAGGCAGACAGCGCTATAAGTGCAAGAAATGCAATTATTATTTCTCCGTTAACAAGATCGGCAAATCCATTGACAAATACTATGTCGTCAAAGCTTTGCAGCTTTACATTGAGGGCATCAGCTATAGGGAAATCGAAAGAATATTGGGAGTAAGCCATGTTTCGGTCATGAACTGGGTGAAGCAGTACAAGATTAAAGCTCCTGAAAATACCGACTACAGACCCACTTACAAAGTGCTAAATCATAAAGAACTTATCAATTTCATGAGCGACAAGGCCAATTTGACCGATACAGGAATGTTGATCACAGAGCTTGGAGACAAATTTATGGTGATTAAATGGGAGCGTTTTAAAAATTAAAATTCAGAATTTTATACTTTTATATATAATTTTTTAACAGAAATATACACACAGTTTTTCTTTCTCTTTCCAACTTCTCAAATTAGTTCAAGCGAATTGTTCGGGCCCGGGCAAAGCGTAATACAAAAACCCAAAATACAATGATACCTATCAAATACCTGCTTAGCGGCATGGTATTCATGTTCGGGCTATGTCTTACCACTAAGGCTCAGGACACACTTCCACTTCCGACCGAGTACATCAAGTCCGGGGATTTCGTGGATCACACCTACAAGCCGCTAACCTTAAAACTGAGCGATGATGGCTCCAAATACATCCGTTTCCTATTTTGGAACCAGATGTGGGCCCGAGTGACGGAAAACAATCCGGGCACAGTCTCCGTAGATGGGCGACCATCCAGACAATCCACCGACATCGGTATCCGCAGAGCTAGAGTTTTGGCCTATGCCGAAATTTCTCCAAGATTCTTGATCCTCACCCATTGGGGCATCAACAACCAGACTTTTATTAACGGCGGAGTGCCTGGTGGCGGCATGACCGGCAATCCCGGCAACATTCCTGTATCGGTCAACCCTGAAACCGGGGAAGGCAGCGCCATCGGTTTATCGGCCAAGAAGCCACAGCTGTTTTTTCACGACATCTGGACCGAATACAAAATCACCGACCAACTCTACATGGGCATGGGGTTGCACTATTGGAACGGCATATCCAGAATGACCAGCCAAAGCACCCTAAACTTCATGACCATTGACGCCCCGATTTTCAACTGGCCCCTAATTGAACTTACTGACCAATTTGCCCGCCAATTTGGTTTTTATGCTAAGGGCCAGATTGGAAAATGGGACTATAGACTGGCGCTAAACAAGCCATTTTCGGTGGGAAATGGGGGACGATACGATGAAGCCACCCAAAGACCCATTGCCGCCAATATCGCCAATGACCACTGGGCCACGCAGGGATACATTGCTTACCAGTTTTTTGAAAAGGAAAACAACAAGCTGCCCTTTTTTGTAGGCAGCTACCTGGGCACCAAAAAGGTTTTCAACATCGGAGCGGGCTGGCACCACCACCCCAAGGCGACCAGTTCGGCCAATGGCAGCGGTGAGCAGCAGTTTCACGACATCTCCTTGGCCAGCTTAGATGTCTTTCTGGATTTGCCCTTTTCCAGCGCCTCCGGAACAGCCCTAACTGCCTATGCAGTATATTACAATTATGATTTTGGCCCCAACTACATGAGAAACGTTGGGATAATGAACGTGGGATTTGGAGGCACCTCCCAAAATGGCCCCGGAAACGCCCAACCCACAATCGGTACCGGCAATATATTTTACGCCAATGCAGGCTTCCTTCTACCAAAACAATTACTAGGCGATAAAGGCAAGCTCCAGCCTTACGGGGCTTTGACCCACAAAAATTTCCAATACTTTGAAGATACTACCTGGCAATATGATTTGGGGCTCAACTATTATATAAATGCCCATCAGGCCAAGGTCACGCTTCAATACAGCCAAAGACCCATATTTGAAAATTACAGGAAATCCAGCGCCGCCGGCGAATGGATCCTTCAAACACATATTTTCCTCTAATCCCAAAATAGCATGACACCTAAAACAATCGAAAAAGAAACTCCAAAAGACCTTTCCGCTAAGGCTTATTGGAAAAAGAATCTCAAAACCCTCCTCTACCTCCTCGCAGTGTGGTTTGTGGTATCCTTCGGGTTCGGCATCCTACTCGTGGAACCGCTCAATGAAATCCGCATGGGTGGGTTCAAACTGGGCTTCTGGTTTGCCCAACAGGGCTCCATTTACGCATTTGTCGTCCTCATATTCATTTATGTCTACCGCATGAATAAACTGGACAAAGAATTTGATGTAAACGAAAAATAGTCCCTAACCCAATCTGAAATAACCTAATTACAAGAAATCATGGAAATATTAACTTGGACATACATTTTGGTGGGGATATCCTTCGCCGTTTACATCGGGATCGCCATTTGGTCCCGAGCCGGATCTACAAAGGAGTTCTACGTAGCCGGCGGCGGCGTATCCCCACTGGCCAACGGAATGGCCACAGCAGCTGATTGGATGTCGGCGGCATCATTCATCTCAATGGCCGGCATCATCGCATTTGCAGGTTACGACGGCTCAGTTTACCTCATGGGCTGGACGGGAGGCTATGTGCTACTCGCACTTTTACTGGCTCCTTACCTGCGGAAATTCGGGAAATTTACTGTCCCTGACTTTGTGGGGGACCGCTATTACTCCAACAAGGCCAGAGTGGTGGCTGTAATCTGTGCGCTTTTCATCTCCTTCACTTATGTGGCCGGTCAGATGAGGGGTGTGGGGATTGTATTCTCCCGATACCTGGAAGTGGATATCAATACCGGTGTGATCATCGGGATGTGTATAGTATTCTTTTATGCGGTTTTGGGCGGTATGAAAGGCATCACCTACACCCAGGTGGCCCAATATTGCGTGTTGATTTTCGCTTACATGGTTCCCGCAATCTTTGTTTCCATGCAGCTGACAGGCAATCCTATCCCACAGTTGGGACTAGGGGACACCGTTGCTGATGGCACGCACCTTTTGGATAAGCTGGATGGTGTCTTGACCGAACTTGGCTTTACGGCCTATACAAGTGGTCAAAAGGACATGACTGATATTTTCGCCATCACTTTAGCCCTGATGGTGGGTACCGCTGGTCTTCCCCATGTGATTGTTCGGTTCTTTACTGTGCCAAAAGTAAAAGACGCCAGACTATCTGCAGGATATGCACTGGTATTCATTGCCATCCTATACACCACGGCCCCTGCTGTGGCTGCCTTTGGAATCTACAACACCATTGAAACCGTGGCCAACAAACCTGTCGATGAATTGCCGGCTTGGGTGGACACCTGGAGCAAGACCAACCTGATCATGGTGAATGACAAGGATGCAGACGGCATCGTCCATTATTCTGCAAATGCCATGGATAACGAACTGTACATTGATAAAGACATCATGGTATTGGCCAATCCCGAAATAGCAAATTTACCAAACTGGGTTGTAGGTCTGGTAGCGGCTGGTGGTATGGCGGCGGCCTTGTCAACCGCAGCAGGTTTGTTGTTGGTGATCAGCACCTCTGTTTCGAGGGATCTATTCAGAACCTTCCGACCAGAAATGTCGGAGAAAAATGAGCTTAGGATTGCCAGAGCAGCGGCAGCAGGAGCTGTCTTGTTTGCAGGGTATTTCGGGGTGAATCCTCCAGGCTTTGTGGCAGAAGTGGTCGCCTTTGCGTTCGGACTTGCCGCAGCATCCTTCTTCCCGATCATCATCATGGGGATATTCTCCACCCGAATGAACAAGGAGGGAGCCATAGCGGGAATGGTTTCAGGACTGGTATTCACCCTAGCCTATATCATTTACTTCAAATTTGGACAAAACCTCTTCGGACTTTCCGAGGCGGCAGTAAGCTCCGACAACTGGTGGTTTGGCATTTCTCCTGAGGGAATCGGAAGCTTCGGTATGCTGATCAATTTTGTGGTTTGCTATGCGGTTTCAAAATCCACCCCTGCACCTCCCCAAAAAGTGCAGGATATGATCCAGGAGATCCGGATTCCAAGAGGTGCCGGCCAGGCGCATGATCATTGATATCATTTTCCCCACATAACTAAACAGGTATCTTTCCGGTGATGTAATCATCGGGGGATACCTGCTTAAATTAAACTAACTTCATTTCTGACCGGATCAGTCAGCAATAGAATTACCGATTTATTTAAGTAAATTAGGTTTAAAGTCTTTTGAGCTTATGAAAACCAACAGAAAAAATCAATTTTTAGTGGTATTGTTCCTCATGGGAATGGTGGCGCTGAATTATCCGGTTCTATCTATTTACAATGTGCAGTCCACCCTTGCGGGAATACCTGTACTATATTTCATGGTTTTCTCCAACTGGATCCTGCTTATTGGATTTACCTTATTGATCATCTCAAGATATTCCTCCAAGGATGTTTAGCAATGCGGTCGTCATATCGTTCACCTTTGGCTATTTGGCGCTGCTATTCGCAATTGCTTATTTAAGCGAGCGCTCTTCCTTTCGCAGCAAAAAACTTTCCTCCAACCCTATCATTTATTCGCTGTCCCTGGCAGTTTATTGTACCGCCTGGACATATTACGGCTCCGTTGGCCGAGCGGCCACTAGTGGTATAGAATTTCTCACCATTTACATAGGCCCAAGTTTGATAGCCCCGCTGTGGTGGCTGGTGATGAGAAAAATCATCCGGATTTCAAAAGTCCAACGCATTGCATCTATTGCGGATTTCATTTCTAGCAGGTATGGCAAAAACATTTCTCTTGGCAGCATTGTCACAGTATTTTGCCTTTTGGGCATCATCCCCTACATTTCTTTACAGATCAAGGCGGTCGCGCTTTCCTTTGACATTTTACAATCTCCCCTCCACAACATCCAGGAATCAGCCCTGCCATTTTTCCAGGACACTGCTTTCTATTTGGCTTTAGGCTTGGCACTTTTCACCATTCTATTTGGCACCCGAAACATAGAGGCCACCGCCCAACATGAAGGCCTGGTGATGACAATTGCCTTTGAATCTCTGTTCAAATTAATGGCCTTTTTGGTAGTCGGGGTGTTTGTTTGCTATTTCATGTTTGACGGGGTTGCGGATATTTTCCAGCAAGCCTCCAGCAGTGGGCTAGACCACTTGTTTGTCCTGCAAGGCGAACATGGCGTCTCGGAGTGGTTTTGGATGTCCATGCTTTCCATGATGGCCATACTATTTTTGCCCCGCCAATTCCAAATGGGGGTAATTGAAAACACCAACGAAAGGCATCTCAATACCGCAATGTGGCTTTTCCCACTCTATTTACTGTTGATTAATATATTTGTATTGCCCATCGCCTTGGGCGGTCTGGTAATGTTTGGGTGGGGAAATGTGAACGCCGATTCATTTGTCTTGGCATTGCCCATCATAGCCGACAAAAGCTGGCTGGCCCTCTTGGTTTATCTCGGTGGCTTCTCTGCAGCCACATCCATGATCATTGTGGCCTCGATTGCCTTGAGCACCATGGTGAGCAATAATCTGGTGATGCCACTTTTGCTGCTCAGCAAAAACTTCCAACTACGCCACCAGCACAGAATCGGCAATATTCTAATCTGGTCCCGACGGCTCGCCATATTGGCCATCATACTTCTCAGCTACATTTACTATAGAATGGTAGGGCCTCAGTTCAGCCTGGTGGCTATTGGATTGATCTCCTTTGTAGCCATTGCCCAGCTGGCCCCCGCCATCATCGGGGGAATTTACTGGAAAGAAGGCAGCAGAGCCGGAGCGCTTACGGGAATATTGGTGGGTTTTGTGCTTTGGTTTTTCACCTTAGTAGTGCCCACTATGATCTACGCAGGTTATTTGCCTGAAAGCATTTTGACCGAAGGGCTTTTCGGGCTGGACTTTTTGAAACCCGATGCCCTGTTTGGGTTTGGCGAACTTAGCTACATCACCCACGGACTGGTTTTCAGCCTCCTGCCAAATCTATTCTGCTACTTGGTTATTTCATTGTTCAGCAGGCAAACTTCGAAAGAGCACAACCAGGCTGTAGTCTTTGTGGATATTTTCAAGTACAGCACTATTTTGGACACCTCCATTATCTGGAAAGGCCAGGCTTATATACGGGACATACAGAGCTTGTTGGAGAATTTCCTGGGGGAAGAAAAAACGAAGGACGCCCTGCAGCAATATGTTGACTTCAAAGGCTCCAAGATTGATGGAAAGATGAAAGCCGACCCCGAATTGGTCAATTATGCAGAAAGACTGCTGACCGGAATAATCGGAGCCGCCTCCGCCAGAATCATGGTAGCCTCAGTGGTGAAAGAAGAAGAAATCTCCATGGCAGAAGTCCTTGATATTTTAAAGGAAACCCAAGAGCTCAAACACCTCAACGAGGAACTTCAGCAAACCAGCGAAGCGCTGAGAAATGCCACTGCTTCCCTTCAAAAAATGAATGAAACCTTACTCGAAAATGACAAACTGAAAGATGAATTCATTTCCACCGTCACTCATGAAATGAAAACTCCCATCACTTCCATTAGAGCTTTTTCCGAAATTTTGCAGGACGAGGACTTGCCAGAAGAGGATAGAAACCGGTTTTTGGGCATTATCATCCAGGAGACGGACCGTATGACCAGAATGATAGATCAAGTGTTGGACCTGGAAAGATTTGACTCAGGCCAACAGCAACTGGAACTATCCCAGGTAGACCTCAGCATACTACTTCTGGAAGCTGCCGATAGCATGAGTCAGGTATTTAAGGATAAAAACATCCAATTCAAATTGATGCTGAATATTAACCATTACTTTATCCTAGCCAACGAGGACAGGATTAAGCAGGTGGTATTGAACCTGCTGAGCAATGCCGCCAAGTTTGCAAACAGTGAAGTAATCCTAAAAGCACATCTGGAGGACAAAACGGCCATTGTGGAAATCCTGGATGATGGCAAGGGCATCCCGGCTGAAGATATCCCTTACATTTTTGACAAATTCTACCAGGCTAAAAACCAGACCAGCAAAAAACCGCTGGGCAGCGGACTGGGCTTGGCGATATCCAAAAAAATCATGGACTACCATCAAGGGAAAATAAAAATCGAAAGAAAAGGCACCTACACCGCTTTCCAACTGGTTTTCCCTCAAATAAATAAGTTGACATTACCGAATATAAATTCAGAAAATGAACAGAATACTCATAGTAGATGACGAACCCAACATCCTGCTTTCTTTGGAGTTTCTCTTCAAAAAAGAAGGTTTTCAGGTCTTAATTGCCAGAGATGGTGAGGAGGCGCTGGATTTGATTGAGCAATCCACACCTAAAGTGGTGATCTTGGACATCATGATGCCCAAGGTGGATGGATATGAAGTTTGCGCTCATCTCAAAAAGAACCATCAGGAGGTAAAGGTTATTTTCCTTACCGCCAAGAGCAAGCAGCAGGATGTGGAAAAGGGCAAGGAACTGGGTGCAGACCTCTATTTGACCAAGCCTTTTTCCACCAAAAACCTGCTTAACCAAGTAAAAGCATTAATCAATTAACCAATATAAACTTTAGATAACTTATGAGCGATAGAATCCACACGCTGAGCGGATACTTCCATGAATATCAAAAATCGGTGACCGAGCCTGAAAAGTTCTGGGCCAGAATAGCTGATTCCTTTCATTGGCAGAAAAGATGGGACAAGGTCCTGGAGTGGGATTTTGAAGGGCCGGATATTAAATGGTTTGTCAATGCAAAACTCAACATCACCGAAAACATATTTGAAAAACACCTTTATACCCTGGGTGACAGAGCGGCAATCATTTGGGAGCCAAACGACCCCAATGAGGAGGGCCGGACCATTACATACAGAGAACTTTACCATGAGGTCTGTAGATTTTCAAATGCGCTAAAGGCCAAAGGTATAAAAAAAGGCGACCGGGTAATCATCTATATGCCCATGGTGCCGGAAGCCGCCGTGGCCATGCTAGCCTGTGCCAGGATCGGAGCCATCCATTCGGTGGTTTTTGCCGGATTCAGCTCCTCCGCCTTGGCCGACCGGGTCAATGACTGTGGGGCTAAAGCCATCCTGACCTCCGACGGCAATTACCGGGGCAACAAGAAAATAGGCGTCAAGAGCGTGGTGGATGAGGCCTTGGAAAAATCCTCCGTCGACACCGTGATCGTCTACCAGCGAACCGGGCAAGAAGTGACCATGAAGGAAGGTCGTGATCACTGGTGGCATGAGGTAATCGAAGGGGAAGAAGACACCAACAAAGCTGAGGTGATGGATAGCGAAGACATGCTCTTCATCCTTTACACCTCAGGTTCCACCGGCAAGCCTAAAGGAGTGGTCCACACGATTGGCGGCTATATGGTTTATACAAAATACTCTTTCGAGAACGTATTCCAATATTCACCCGGTGATGTGTATTGGTGCACAGCAGACATTGGCTGGATCACTGGCCATTCGTATATTGTCTACGGACCATTGTTGGCAGGGGCCACATCCATAATGTTTGAAGGCGTGCCGACATATCCGGATGCGGGCCGGTTCTGGGCGGTCTGTGAAAAATATAAGGTCAACCAATTTTACACCGCCCCTACCGCCATCCGTGCACTTCAGGCCCATGGCACTGACCCAATCGAACCGTATGACCTAAGCAGTCTCAAGGTGCTGGGTTCGGTAGGTGAACCAATCAACGAGGAGGCTTGGCACTGGTACCATACACATATCGGCAAGACTCGCTGCCCCATTGTTGATACCTGGTGGCAGACGGAAACCGGCGGGATCATGGTTTCTCCAATTGCCGGCATCACCCCGACCAAACCTGCTTATGCTACTTTACCGTTGCCGGGTATTCAACTATGCATAGTGGATAATGAGGGGAAAATCATGACCGGCAATTCGGTAGAAGGCAACCTTTGCATCTGCTTCCCTTGGCCAGGCATGCTGAGAACGACTTATGGGGACCATGAGCGTTGCAAGCAGACCTATTTCTCCACTTATAAAGGCATGTATTTTACAGGGGATGGTGTAAAAAGAGACCATGACGGTTATTACAGGATCCTCGGCCGAGTGGATGATGTAATCAACGTTTCCGGTCACAGAATGGGCACTGCCGAAGTGGAAAATGCCATCAACGAGCACCCACTTGTGATCGAATCAGCAGTGGTTGGCTATCCGCATGAAGTGAAAGGTCAGGGAATATACGCTTACGTGATTTCCGACATGAAAAACAGAACCGAGGAAAACCTGGTCAACGAAATCAAGGACACTGTTTCCAAGATCATTGGCCCAATAGCCAAACCGGATAAAATCCAGATCGTCTCTGGACTTCCCAAAACCCGTTCGGGCAAAATAATGAGAAGGATTTTGCGAAAAGTGGCCGAAGGAAGCTTGGATAATATGGGTGACACCTCCACCCTACTTGATCCTGAGGTAGTGACCGAGATTATTGACGGCAGGAAATAATTCGACTAGTGAGGCATACCAAAAAGTCCGGTATGCCTCTTTTTTTTTGCTTAAAACTTTCTTTAACTTCCGTAATATGGCCAATGTTATCATAAATAGGGTCAGGGAATTCCTGCAGAGTTACCCACCCTTTTCTTTTTTGGATGAGGCCGCCTTAGAGGCGGTAGCCACCGCTGTGGAGATACGTTTTTTTGCCCCGCAGGAATACCTTTTCGAACAGGGAGAACCAGCCCAAGATTGCTTTTTTGTCCTAAAGGAAGGCGAAATCCATCTTACCCAAAGTATTGACGGAAGGCAGGAAATCTATGAGAAATGCGATGAGGGGGATGTCTTTGGCGTGATGGCCCTGATGGGCAAACGGCCCTACAGGCTCAATGCCCAAGCAGCGGAAAACAGCCTGGTTTATGCTATACCCGTGCAAACTTTTGAAAGCATTCTAAAGGAAAACAACCGGGTAGCACTGTACTTTGCGGCAGGCTTTGCCTCCGGTCAGGTGGTAGTCAGGAATGACCTTTCCAAATCCCAGCAAGCCCGAAGCATTTTGGGTTCCCCCACCAAGGATATTGGCCTACTCTTGTTTACCGGACAATCTGACGTGCGGATAAAGCATGAAGTGCTCACCTGTCAAATCGGTGAAAGCTGTCATGCCGCCGCATTAAAAATGGCAGAGAGAGACGTAGGTTCCATCATCATTGTAGACAATGAAAAGCTGCCTCTAGGGATAATTACAGACAAGGACCTTCGCAATAGATTGGTGGCTAAGAAGCTCCCATTTGAGACACCCGTGGAGCGTATCATGAGCAGTCCCCTTACCACCATGAAACCAAATGCGAACTTCCCAGACCTGTACCTGACCATGGTAAGGCAAAAGCTTCACCATTTAATATTCACAGAAGATGGGACAGCGAGCTCAAAGGTTGTGGGCATCATCTCTGACCATGACATTTTGCTCGCTCAGGGAAACAGTCCAGCGGTATTGATCCATGGCCTACAGAACACCTCAGAGGTTAAAGAGATGGCAAAAATCAGGAACCGTGCAGAGAGGTTGCTTAAGTATTATTTGGAGAATGAAGTCTCCATGGACTTTGTGGCCAATATCATTTCTGAGATAAATGACCTGATCATCCAAAGGGCAATAGAAATATCAAAAAGGAATCTAGAGAAAAAGTACCCCGAGGAAGTCAGGAAAATCAAATTCTGCTTCATTTCCTTGGGAAGCGAAGGCAGAGAAGAGCAGCTGCTGCGCACTGATCTGGACAATGCGATTGTTTACGAAGACCTGGATCCTGAGGCTGATATGGCGGCCAGACCTTTTCTGGCAGAACTTGCCCAATCTGTCATTGACATTCTCTTGGCCTGTGGTTTTCATCCCTGTCCAGCCCTGATGATGGCCAATAATCCAAAATGGTGTCAGCCCTTGGACCAGTGGAAGAAATATTTTTCGGAATGGATAAGCAATCCCACCGAAGAGTCGCTAATGCATTCGGCCATATTTTTTGATTTCAGACCCATATATGGCCAGAAAAAATTATCAGAGGCCATGGCCAAACATATCTATAAGGAAATAGAAGGCAAATCAGTTTTCTTAAATTTTTTAGCAAAAAATGCCAATATGAATCCCGCTCCCTTGGGTTTTTTTAGAAATTTTGTGGTAGAAAAATCAGGGGAGCACCGTGATAAATTTGATATCAAAATGAGGGCTATGATGCCTTTGACAGATATTGCCCGACTATTGGTCTTAAGTCATAAAATGGTTGATATTAACAACACTTTTAAAAGATTTGAAAAATTGGCAGAAGTAGAGCCCCAGAACAAAGAGATATATCTAGAGGCAGCCAAAGCATACGAGATTCTGATGAGGATTCGTGCCATCGAGGGGCTGAAGTCCGAATCATCAGGAAGATATATAGAGCCAAACAAACTAGGAAAACTACAAAGGCAATTGTTAAAGAATGCGTTTTATCCCATCGATGAGCTGCAGGCCTTGCTCCGAGTGAGATTCCAATTAGACTATTTTAAGGGATGAGTAGCTGGTGGAAAAAAATATGGGAAGACGAATTTACCAAAACTGATTTTGTAAAGGAATATGAAGATAAATTCCGCTCAAAAACCAATCCTGATACTCCATTAGACCAACTCACTTTTTGTATTCTTGACACGGAAACTACCGGGTTAAATGTAAATAAAGATTACATCTTGTCTTTTGGGGCTTTAAAGGTCAAAAAATATCACATCCATTTAAGTGATCTTTTAGAAATATATGTAAAGGCCCCTTTGGTTAAAAGTGAAGCTTTATCCGTTCATGAAATTGTTCAAAAAAATGATGCGGAAGAGCTTTCCTCATTTGCACAACATTCTTTACAATATATCGGAAACAGCATAGTGGTAGGGCACCATGTGGGGTTTGATATTCAAATGTTACAAAAGACTTACCGCCCTTTTGGCTTAAAAAAGCTTTTGAATAAAACCATAGACACTTTTGAATTGGCCGTAAGACTTGAGAAGGGTTATCACTTTAATCCAGAATTAATAAGAAATGAAGAATATAGTCTAGACGCACTTTGCAAAAGATATAAAATCCCATTGCATGACCGGCATACTGCATCTGGGGACGCCATGCTAACGGCGATACTTTTTATGAAACTGCTGAAATCAGCTGAAAACAAGAGCATTACAAAATTATCACACCTTTAATTTTGTATTAAAAAACTATTGACAAGAGTCCAACTACGCTTCTCAAATAAGTTTTTTAACTAGATTTAAAATGATTTTTTATAGATTTATATTTTTTTATTTAATAGATTTGGTAAACTCAAATTAATTAGATTAATTAGAATATATTTTTAAAACCATTACAGACAATGAACACATTAGAAAAACTAAAAGAAATCACAGCTGATTTAGAAAGTGATGAAATGATGGCAGTGGATGCCCAAGGCAAAAAATACACCTTAGAGCAAGCTAGCAAAGCAGGTGTGAATGTTACTATCACTTCTTCTAAAAACTCAGCACTTGTTTCATTCAAAAATGCTTTCGGTATTGATTTGTCAGACAATAAGGAGTTAAATCAACTAAACAAACTTCTTGGCGCTGTAACTGGTGGCGGTTCTGCGACAGGCGGTAAAAGAAAAAGATTGACTGATGATGAAAAAAGAGAGTTGATCAAAGACTGGCATGACAATCAAAAGAAATATGCTAACAAAGCTGATTTCAGCAAAAAGAACAATGTTTCTTATCAATCTTTCCTTCAGTGGGAAAAACAGTTTGGCGAATAATTAAACAAACAAACGCAAATCCCGAATCTCCTCAGATTCGGGATTTTTTTTATATCTAAAAGAGACTAAAATAAAGCCATAGCGCATAAGTCAGCTTTTTGGCTTTCAATTGGGTAAAAAAAATTGAGGCCCCCACCTAAATTGTAGATGGAAGCCTCGGGCCTGGTCAATTTTGTTATTTACTTTTCCTTATCATTACTGTCAACAGAGCTGTAACTATTGCAGCCGTTGTACCTATTTTAATAGCTAACCTTTCCGGTTTAAGCCGCCACTCAGCTTTCCAACCTTTTTCAGCAAATAAGTTCGGAATGTTTCCGCTTTTTATATCCTCAACTATTCCCTCATATTCATTTACCCGATCGGCAAAAATCAAGGTAAGCCATCTGGTGTAAGTATTTTCACTCCACTGATAGGCAAATCGCCTAAGTTTTCCGCTCAATCCGCTTGGCGGCATGGATGTTCCGAAAACTGCAGATACATTTGGCCTTTCTACCGACTTCAATATTTCCATGTTGACCACCTGCTGCGGTGGCCGCTCCCAACTGTAACCTTTGTGTTCCTCATTGGTTCGATTTTTTAATGGATAAGTTGGATCATTTTCAGGATCGGCATCTACCCCCCAACCCTTGATACGTGTGTAATCTTTAATTTTATGTTCCATGACGGTTCTATTTTATCTGTTAGCGGATGGTGGAATGAGCACAGGTTTGATACAGTTGTCCAGTTTTTCGGAGAAAATATGGTATGCATCGGCAATCTCCTCCAAGGGCACCCGATGGGTTATGAGCGCTTTTGGATCTATCAGCCCATCTTGTACATGTTTGATCAATTTGGGCAGCAACCTCTTTACCGAAGCCTGGTTGGCGCGGATGGTAATACCTTTGTTCACCACATTTCCTATGGGCACCAAGTTGTCCGTAGGCCCATATACACCGACTATTGAAACAATACCACCTTTCTTTACACCGTTGATAGCCCAATGTAGTGCGGTAGCGGACCCGGCTTGGAGCAGTAATTTTCTGCCCGTGATCGTTTGCATCACATCTCCAGCCGCCTCTGCACCCACGGCATCAATACATACATCGGCCCCCATCCAGTCGGTTTCCTTTTTGATGAAAAGCACAGGGTCATCCATGGATTTAAAATTATAGACCTCGCATTGGGCGTAATTTTTCGCAAATTCCAACCGGTATTCTATATGGTCGATGACAATCACTCTTCCCGCTCCGAAGAGCCATGAGCACTTTGCCGCCATGATGCCAATGGGCCCGGCACCGAAAATCACTACGGTATCGCCTTTTTGGATCCCTCCCATTTCGGCTGCCTGATAGCCGGTAGGCACCACATCGGTCAACAATACGGCATCATCCGGATCCATTCCTTCGGGAATTACCGTGGGCCCCACGTTGGCATAGGGAACGCGGACATATTCTGCCTGCCCGCCATCATATCCCCCTGCTGTATGAGAATACCCGAAAATACCCCCCACAGCCGTGGCCTGGGAGTTGGCTTCATGGCAATTGCCAAAAAGGCCTTGCTTGCAGAAAGCACATTTGCCGCAGGCGATATTGAAAGGCACCAGCACATTGTCCCCCACTTTCACGTTGGTAACATCACTGCCGATTTCCTCCACCACGCCTACAAACTCATGGCCGAACGTAGAGCCTACTCTTGTATCAGGCACCAGTCCATTATAAAGGTGCAAATCAGAGCCGCAGATGCATGATCTCGTCACTCGGACAATGGCGTCTTCGGGATGTAGGATTGTAGGCTCCGGTTTTTTGTCTACTCGGACCCTTTTGGGGCCCCTATAATTCATTGCTAACATGGCGGTTGGTTTTGTGGTTGTGAAAAATTGAAAATCCTTCCCTATTTGAAAGGCAAGTCTTTAAAACTTAAAGCAAAACCATGCCACCACCTAACATTTATGGAATTGCCGACTTCCTATATAAATTTATTAATCAGTCATTTGCAGTTCCACAACTGCCACATTTACAAGACTTAGCATATGGATAACTGAATTGATTTTTTAACCTTGCCAAATTATCTATTTTATATTTCTTTATTGCGATTCGATAAAATAGCTTTAGCTTAGCATACATAATTTAATTATCGCCCTTATGATGTATTCATTTATTTTTAAATCAGCCACTGAATTGGCAAGCCTCATTCGTGAACAAAAAGCTAGTAGTGAGGAAATTGTCAAAGAACACCTGGATTATATAAAATCCACCAATAATAAATTTAACGCCCTCATCAGTATTTTTGAGGAAGAGGCGCTGGAAACAGCCAGAAGCCGCGATGTTGAGGCGAAAAATGGACAGTTTTTGGGTCCACTCCATGGCGTGCCAGTTACGATTAAGGAGCAGTTTTGGATTAAAGGAAAAAGCAGCACGGCAAACTTCAAAATGCTGAAGGATTTCGTGGGCCCTGAAGACGCGGTGGTTGTGCAGCGGATCAAGGCCAGCGGGGCCGTGATCTTGGGCCAGACTAATGTGCCTCAAAATCTGTTGGATTTTCAGGTCTGGGGAGATCTTTACCCTGAAGGGAAAAACCCCTACAACCTTGTCCACACGCCTGGAGGCAGTACAGGTGGCGGTGCTGCGGCCTTAGCAGCAGGATTTACCCCCTTGGAATTGGGCACCGACTTTGGAGGTTCGGTGAGGATCCCGGCAAGTTTCTGTGGGCTTTATGGTCTGAAACCTACAGACAAAACCGTTCCCTTGCACGGCAACCTTCCCCTCCCCAAAGGTGCCAACACCTTCTTGATCCATATGGCACAGGCGGGGCCGTTAGCCAGAAACTTGGATGATGTGGAAACGCTTTGGAACATTATCAAAGGACCTCATGAAAGCGACCGCAACATCCCCTTGATCGATTGGAAAAAGCCGGTGGAAAAACCTCTTTCTGAATACAAAATAGCATGGACGGACTCATGGCCTGGGTATGAAACCAGCAATGAGGTTTCATCTAAGCTGAAGGACCTGATCGGCAAATTGGAGAAAGAAGGCACCCAAACCCACAATCAGCCCCCAGTAGGCAACCTACATGAAGACAGTCTGAGGCTCTTTATGAGCTTGTTTCCTTATGTGATCAGTAACGGGACCCCCTGGTTTGTAAGGGCCATAATCAAATTCCAACTCAAAAAAGGACTGCTCAAAAGAAGTCCGAGATATTGGGATGTCCTGAAAAAAGCCTTCAAACTAAATGTCAACCATTATGCCGAAGTGATGCTTACCAAGAGCAAGCTTACCCAAAAATGGGAGGAGTATTTTAAGGAATATGAGTTTCTAATTTGCCCGGTCGCTTTTGGCCCCGCCTATGAGCGTTGCAAACTTGGGAGCAAATTGAAATATGAAGGCAAGGAGCTGAATTATCTGGATTATGTATTCCCGTATTTGGCCTGTTTCAATGCCTCTGGAAACCCTTCCGTTACCATCCCATTGGGACTTAGTAAGGAAGGCCTGCCCGTGGGAGTCCAAATTGTAGGCCCTCACTGGAGTGAGCCACAACTTTTGGAATTTGCAAAAAAAGTGGCCTCCCTGACCAAAGGATTTATCCAGCCAACAGGGCTGTTCAAAACAGAAACAATTGCGGATGAAATGAGTGTTTAAGGATTGAACACTTGAGATGATTTTATGCAATCCATTGATATTAAGGCCACAGATGGTTTCCTGATCAAAGCCTGCTGGTACTCCCCCACCACCCCAAATGAGCGGGTGGTGGTTATTTCCGCTGCCACGGGCGTAAGACAGGAATTTTACGGCCCATTTGCCTCACACTTGGCGGATCTGGGATATACCGTATATACTTACGATTACAGAGGAATAGGGAAAAGCTCCCCCAAAAAACTCAAAGGCTTTGACGCGACCATGCGAGATTGGGCTTCCAAGGACTTCAAGGGGATCACTGAATACATCCACGCCCAGCATCCCTCTTTTAGCAAATTCATGATTGGACATAGTGTCGGAGGCATTTTTATGGGGTTGAGTGATGCTTATCAGGCCTATGACGGTTTTATCACCGTGGCGGCCCAGCATGGCTATTGGAAGCATTTTGACTTTCACTATAAACCTTTGGTCTTGTCGCTCTTTCATGTGATTCTCCCGACTTTCAACAAGCTTTATGGCTATTTTCCCTCCCATTATGTCAATCTTGGAGAGCCCCTGCCTTATGGGGTAGCCAAGGACTGGCGGATATTAATCACGCATCCCAATTCCATCATGGAACTGGCGGCCATGTCAGAAAACCATTACGCCGACATCAGCCAACCTTTCCTTTCCATCAGCATTGATGATGACCTAATGGCTCCCAAAAAGGCTGTGGACCGCTTTGCAGAATCGATTATAAGAAATGCATCAGTAAAACGCGTCCATGTTAACCCCAAAGATCATGATACAAAATCCATTGGGCACATCAACTTTTTCCGGAAAAAATTCAGCGACAGCTTGTGGAAAATCCCCATTGAGTGGCTGGAAAGTTTCCCTAAGTGACCTGGGTCACCTTAGGGCCAAGAAATTTCCTCTAAATTTGAGTTTCTGAAATAGATTAAAATGGATTGGAAGAAAGAGATCAAAAGCTGGGGGATTATCCTCATTGTATTTGCAGCACTTTATTTTACTGGCTTGATTACCCCAATTGTGGGAGGACTTCAATCGGTGATGTTGTCCACCAGGCTGATTAAACCGAAAGTATTGCTGGAGAATAAAGAAAATGAATCCTTTGACTTCAGGGGCAGGCTTACCGATATTGAGGGCAACGTGGTGAATTTACAGGATTTCGAAGGCAAAACCTTATTTATCAACCTTTGGGCTACCTGGTGCCCGCCGTGCAGGGCGGAAATGCCACATATTGCTGAACTTTACAAAAAAGTAAGTCATCGCGAGGACATTGAGTTTTTGATGATTGCCTTGGATGATGATTTCCAAAAGAGCAAAAATTTGATTGAGAAGAAAACTTGGAGTTTTCCTGTTTACCATGCCAGCCATGGCTTAAATGGGGCACTTCAAAGCCAATCCATCCCCACCACCCTGGTGGTGAGCCCCGCTGGAGAAATTGTCTTCTACCAGGAAGGTATGAGCAATTTTAACACTAGGGAGTTTGAAGAGTTTTTGCTAGGCCTTTAAGCATTACATCCGGCAAAGCTTTTTGATTCATAACTAATTTTTATTTATTTTTAACAAAACTATTAGTTATGAAAAACCTATTACTTATCCCTTTTTGCATTGCCATTTTGGCCTGTGAAAATGAAAATGAGGCAGAAAGTGAAGCTACTTCCTTCACATTGGAAAGAGTCGATTCTTTCCAGGTCGATTATCTCACACATGTGAGAATCCTTGATTATAGCCCAGAGGAGGATATATTTTTGGCCTTTTCAGAAGGAGATGATAATTTTATCGAACTGGATCCAAATGGAAAAATCCTCAAAACCGTGAATAGAAAAGGAGAAGGACCCGACACCTTTGGCGCCCGCAATCCTGTAGCACTGAGCTTTGGCCCACATGGAGAACGAATGGTCCAAACCTCTTTTCAATTGATCAGCTACGACCAGGATTACCAGCAAACCCATAAAAGCGGCATCAGGAATATGTTGCCGGTTAGGGCAAATGTTCCTTTGGGCAAAAATCAATTTTTCAACTTGGATGGGGACTACCATTACCTAGTAGGCCCTTCTACTTATTTATCAAACCACGCGCTTATCCATGATGAAGAAGGAAGAGATACACTTCAAAACTTCCTGGTGCTGAATTTTGAAACTGGAGCATTACAAAGCGCAGTTCCCTATGGACCGGAAGGTGTATACAAAGAAACCGACCATATCTATTACAATCTTATGGGAAAATCATATTTTATCCAAGACGATGAATTATTTGTGGCCCAAAACCTGGGAAGTTCAATCCAGGTATATGATCTGAAAAATGACTTTAAACTTTCCCGCCAAATTCCGATTTCCCATAAAAACTGGAAAAAAGCCACTCCATTGCCTCTAGGCAGCAATAGTGATATGGATAAAGTAAATGCCATCTTCCACACTTCTGGCCGAAATAAATCCCTGTATCCTATAAATGAAAATACCTTCTTGCTGAGTTATTATACAGGCATATCTCAAAGTAAATATGAAACCTTTCGATCGGAGGGCACCTCTTTTATGCCCAAGAATCTTCGGGATGAAAACAAACTGCTGATTTTTAAAGACGGAAAGCAGCTTGAAGGGGAAATCGATCTCCCTTCAGGCACCATGCTATTCTCCTTACCCGGTGACCGTCTTTTGGTACTCGATGAGGCCAATGAAGATGTAGAAGAAGAATTTACAAAATACAGCATTTATCAGTTAAAAGAAGGTAACGCCACTTCCTCCCAATCCTTCCAATAATTTGTTTAATTTTGCAACTTATTCCAAAATCGAAAACATCCGCTTATAAATGGCTGAATATAATTTTCAAGAGATCGAGAAAAAGTGGCAGGCATACTGGGAGCAAAACCAGGTTTTCAATGCCCAACCAGACACTTCCAAACCAAAGTTTTATTCCCTTGACATGTTTCCCTACCCTTCCGGGGCAGGGCTGCACGTGGGACACCCACTTGGATACATAGCTTCTGACATAGTTACCCGATTCAAAAGAGCGAAGGGCTTTAACGTTCTCCACCCGATGGGGTACGATTCTTTTGGACTTCCCGCGGAACAGTATGCCATCCAGACTGGCCAGCATCCTGCTCTCACGACCGAGGAAAATATTTCACGCTACACCCAGCAGTTGAAAAACATCGGGTTTGCGTTTGACTGGTCTAAAGAGGTACGGACTTCCGATCCCAGCTATTACAAGTGGACCCAGTGGATTTTCATGCAGATCTTCAACTCCTACTATGATCATAAGGAGAGAAAGGCCAAAAGCATCCAGTCTTTGATCCAAAAGTTCAAAGAAGAGGGAAACCTGAATGTAGATGCAGCCTGTGATGAGGACACCCCATTTTTTACTGCCCATGAGTGGAATGAATTTACGGAAAAGCAACAACAGGAAATGCTGCTCAAATACCGCCTGACATTTTTGGCTGAAACCACCGTAAACTGGTGCCCGGCTTTGGGAACTGTTTTGTCCAATGACGAGGTAAAGGATGGGTATTCGGAAAGAGGCGGCCACCCTGTAGAGCGGAAAAAAATGATGCAGTGGAGCATGAGGATCACTGCTTATGCGGAAAGATTGCTTCAGGACCTGGAAACTGTGGACTGGGCAGAGCCAATCAAAGAAATGCAGCGTAACTGGATAGGCAAATCCATTGGTGCTGAAATGACCTTTAGAGTAGTAGGCAAGGCTGAAAAAATTAAAGTTTTCACCACCAGGATTGACACCATTTATGGAGTCACCTATTTGGCCCTAGCTCCGGAAAGCGAACTTGTGGATGCTTTGACTACAGAGGAGCACAGGAAAGAAGTGGATGAGTACGTGGCTGTGGCTAAAAACCGCTCAGAAAGAGACCGAATGACCGATGTAAAGCATATCACCGGTGTTTTCACGGGCTCTTATGGCGTCAACCCCTTCAACGGGGAAGAGCTGCCCATCTGGGTTGCGGATTATGTACTGGCCGGGTATGGCACCGGGGCCGTCATGGCCGTCCCTGCGCATGATGACAGGGACTATGCATTTGCCAAGCATTTTGGCTTGGAAATCCGTCAGGTAGTGGAAGGCAGCATGGAAGATGGGGCTTTTTCTGCCAAAGATGGAAATATCATCAACTCTGACTTTTTAAACGGCCTTTCTGTCAAGGAAGCCATGAAAAAAGGCATAGAGCACCTCGAGGACAAAAAGCTAGGTAAGGCCAAAATCCAGTACAGAATGCGTGATGCGATTTTTACCCGCCAGCGGTACTGGGGCGAGCCCTTGCCAGTTTATTTCAAGGATGGCCTTCCTTACCTGATTGATGAAAAAGACCTGCCTTTGGTTTTGCCAGAGGTGGATAAATATTTGCCAACTGAGGACGGTGAACCGCCTTTGGGACGTGCTGCGGACTGGACCTACAAGACTTCTGAAGGGGAGTTTCCATTGGAAAAAAGCACGATGCCTGGCTGGGCGGGTTCTAGCTGGTATTTCTTCCGATACATGGACCCAAAAAACGAAAATGCTTTTGCCGATAAGGTCAAGCTTGATTACTGGGGCAATGTGGATTTATATATTGGCGGAGCCGAGCATGCCACGGGGCACCTGCTCTACAGCCGCTTCTGGACAAAATTCCTCTATGACTTGGGCTTGGTAAATGTGAAAGAACCTTTCCAAAAAATGATCAACCAAGGCATGATCCAAGGAAGATCAAATTTTGTTTACAGGGTGAAAGGCACCAATAAATTTGTAAGCTACGGACTGAAGGATGGATACGATACCTCCGCCATGCATGTGGATGTCAATATTGTATACAATGATCAATTGAATCTGGATAAATTTAAGGCTTGGAGACCAGACCTGAAGGATGCCGAGTTCATTTTGGAAGATGGCAAATACATCTGCGGGTCAGAGGTGGAAAAAATGTCCAAGTCTAAATACAATGTGGTCAACCCTGACGATATTATTTCAAGATATGGTGCTGACACCTTGAGGCTTTATGAAATGTTCTTAGGGCCATTGGAGCAGTTTAAGCCATGGAATACAAACGGCATTGACGGGGTCTTCAAGTTCTTGAGGAAACTTTGGAATCTCTATCATGACAATAATGGAAATTTGGCCATTTCGGACGAAAAGGCCAGCCCAGAAGAATTGAAGTCTCTTCATAAAACGATTAAAAAGGCTGAGGAGGACATGAAAAATTATTCATTCAATACTTCCGTATCCAGCTTTATGATCTGCGTGAATGAGCTCACAGCTTTGAAATGCAACAAAAGGGAGATCTTGGAACCGTTGGCCATTGTGGTAGCGCCATATGCCCCGCATATCGCTGAAGAGCTTTGGTCTAGGTTGGGTCATACCACTTCAGTGGTAGAAGCTGGATATCCTGAATTTAAGGAAGAGCACCTGGTGGAAAACAGCCATGAATATCCTGTTTCCATCAATGGCAAAATGAGAACCAAGCTTGCCTTACCATTGAGTTTGAATAAGGCTGAAATTGAGGAAGCAGCCATGCAAAACGAGGTGGTGCAAAAATGGCTAGAGGGCAACCAGCCCAAAAAGGTCATAGTGGTGCCTGGTAAAATTATTAACGTGGTGGTTTAAACTTTAAAACCTGCCAGGATCTTTCAAAATAAAGGAATCCTGGCAGGTTTATATTTCCCTAAAAAAACTCAAAGAAAGGGCCTTGATCATTGATCTTGTCAGTGGTTCTTTCACTTCTTTTGATCCGTCCTTCCTTCATCCACGTACTGAAATCGGTATTCACTTCTTGCTCGGATCTTTTGGACCGAATTGAGTAATCCTTGGCCGAAAAGACCTCTCCTTTTTTGTAATATTTATCCAAATCGTAAGGCATAACTTAAAGGTTGTTTAGGGTTGTACAAATGAAAACAGGATCCCCACTTTATTTATTAGGGATCAATATTATTAAACAGCCAAAGAAATGAATTGTTATACCGAACGAATGGGCCCAATCTGAAGTTAATCTTTATACACCTTATACTAAAATCAATAAAAACTGGAGGCCGATCTACCCTCCCTTAAACCAACCTATATGAAAATCACAGAAAAAACCATCGTAGGCCTTACTTATGAACTTAAAGTCACCAAAGAGGGAGAGGAATCTGCTCCTTTCAGTGTGGAAGTAAGAGATGAGGAGGATCCTTTTTATTTCATCTTCGGCCTTAGCGGTCTTCCAGAGAAGTTTGAGACCTTATTGGAAAACAAGCAACAGGGCGATTCCTTTCAGTTTACCTTGAAGGCTGAAGAGGCATATGGCCAAGCTGATGACGAGATGATCATGTCCATTCCGAAAAACCAGTTTTCTGCCCAAAACGGTTTCACTCCGGAAATGCTCGAAGAAGGCAATTTCCTTCCCTTGGCGGATGAGGAAGGCAATTCCATGCAGGCTAAAGTTGTAAAGGATCTTGGAGAGGAAGTTTTGTTGGACTTCAACCATCCTCTGGTAGGATTTGACCTACATTTTGAGGGGGAAGTTCAAGAGGTAAGAGAAGCCACTGACGAGGAGATTTCCCATGGGCATGTTCATGGCGAACATGGACACCAGCATTGATAAGTACGAAAATTCTCGTTATTCTGATACCCCATCCAAAGAGCAAAGCCCGGAGCGAGGGTCACGAGAGGAAGAACAATTAAATAACAAAAGAACCTTTCAATTGCTCCTCGGAGCGTCATGTCCTGCGATGTACTTAGTACCTGGTACTTAGTACCCATTTGCAAATATGAAGATAAAAAGCCAAGACCTCGTTTGTGTCTTGGCTTTTTTAGTTGAAAATCAGGGCAATAAATAGTAAATTGAATAATGGAAAAAGAGGAAATCAAGGATCAGGCCGGAGAGCCATTTACCGAATATAGAAGGTACACCTATGCGGATTATTTAAGTTGGCAATATGATGAAATGGTGGAGCTTATTAAAGGCAGGTTGTTTCGAAATGCTGCGGCACCAAGAAGGGTTCATCAGGAAATTTCAGGAAAAGTATTCAACAAACTTTTTACTTTTCTTGAAAGCCTCCCATGCAAGGCATATGCTGCCCCATTTGATGTTCGGCTTCCGGTTAAATCAAAAAAACATGAGGACATTGACACCGTAGTGCAACCGGACATCTGTGTAGTGTGCGACCCAGATAAATTGGATGAATTGGGCTGTGTGGGCGCTCCAGATTTAATCATCGAGATCCTTTCCCCCGGTAACAATAAAAAAGAGCTTAAGTACAAATATGAAGTTTACGAAGAGGCCGGGGTAAAAGAATATTGGATCATTCAACCCGCTGAGCAAACTCTCTTGACCTATACATTAATCAACGGTAAATATGTACCGTCCAGGCTTCAGACCACAGGGGACTTGGTGGAATGCAGGTCTCTGCCTGGATTTTATTTGGATTTGGAATATGTTTTTCGTGACCTGGATTAACGTTAAAGTTATTGGGGAGAAAAAGAAATAATGTTTTCTTCATGAAATGAAAGTCCGATGCTGTCACCCTTTTGATACAGCCTATTTTGGTCCTCGACTTTCCAAATCACATCCGTATCTTTCAGCCGCACCGTCAGCTGGGTATAATGAATCAAATACTGGGCTGAGATAATTTCCGCCTCAAGCCTACCGTCCACCTTTTCAATTTTCACATCTGAGGGCCTTATAAAAGCCTCACCATTGCCTGGTATGGGATTGAGGTGGCTGAAAAGCTGGGCTGTGTATAGGTTTTTGGGCTTCCTGAAGATATCCCTAGGAGCACCTTTCTGCACCAATTCCCCATCTTTCAGGATGAAAAGTTTTTTACTCATCAAAAGGGCATCATCCAGGTCATGCGTCACAAAGATCACCGTCATGTCGGAATCCTCAAAAATATGCCTCAACTCTTCGATCAGCTCCCTTTTCTGAATGGTATCCAAGCTGCTGAAGGGCTCATCCAGCAGCAGTACCTCCGGCTCAATACTCAGTGCCCTGCCAATGGCTACCTTCTGCTGCTGCCCTCCGGAAAGCTGTTTGGGCAATTTATGTCTAAAGGCATGGAGATTCAACATTTGCAGAATTTCCTCAACCCTTTCCCGCCGGTAATCTTTGTCATAAAGCAAAAGTGGCCTACCTATATTTTCCTCCACCGTGGAGTTGAGGTAAAGTTTGTATTGTTGGTGGATAAGTTTGATTTCATCATAGCCTGCCACCAGCTTTTCCGCAGGGTTTAAGATTTTCTCATCCTCCAGATACACCCTACCCTCATCCTGGATTTCCAGCCCAGCGATAATCCTTAGCAAAGTACTTTTGCCGGAGCCACTTTCACCCAAAACCGACACCACCTCCCCTTTTTTGAGGGCAAACCCTACCTGCCTTAAGGCAATATTCTTCTCGTCATATTGCTTGGATATGTTGTCTATTTTGAGGTAACTCATTTGGATATTTCTGCTTGGGTCTTTTTGGGAAGGCTTTTGAGCACTAGAAAGTAGGAATGATCGGTAAGCTCGACAAACAGCTTTTGAGGGACAGATCCATCACATGACACGGTATTCCAGTGTTTTTTGTTCATATGATATCCGGGTACTATTCCGGAATGCATTTCGCGCAACTCCACAGCCCACTCGGGATCACACTTAAGGTTTACACTTTCGAATGATGATATGTCGGTTATGGCAAAAATCTTACCCCCGACTCGGAAGCAAAGGGTATCCTCATCAAACGGGGTGTCCTCGGTCACTCCGGGCAAGCTGAGACAGTAATCCCTAAAAAACTCGATATGCATATAAATAAAGGAAAAAGCAGGGAGAGCATCCCTGCCTTATAATATTTTAACTACATTAATCGCTTAATGATCCAAAATATCACCGCAAAGAGAAACACAAGAATGGATATTTTATTAATTCCATGCATCATCCTGAGGTTGAAATTGGACTTTTGGTTGGGATCAGGTTTTCTGAATACTCTGAAGAAGTAATTCCCAACTTCACCAAGCTGAAAGAACTCCTGAATTCTATTTTTAGCCATAATTACCGATGTCTTCTATTTACCTATTAACCCAAGCGCTCTGTTTCAGGTTCAATCCACTGTCCATCTTTTCTGATAATGTTGATTAGCTCATCTACCGCTTTTTCTGAAGGGACTGATCTTTTCATGACCTCCTTGCCTTTATACAAGGTAATCTTGCCCTTTCCGGATCCAACATACCCATAATCGGCATCAGCCATTTCACCCGGCCCGTTGACAATACAGCCCATGATCCCGATTTTCACCCCTTTCAGGTGATCTGTGCGCTTCCTGATCATGGCAGTGGTCTCTTGCAAGTCAAATAGGGTACGTCCGCAGGAAGGGCAACTGATGTATTCAGTTTTGGACATCCTCGTCCTAGCAGCCTGCAATACTCCAAAGCTGACCGAATTATGCAATTTGACCTGAGAAAGACTTTCTTCACGGGATCTTCCACCTACTTCGCTCATTCCCATCATCACACCATCACCAAGCCCGTCAATTAGCAAGCCCCCAAAATCAGTGGCGGCATATAGCATCGTTTGGTCACTATCCAGGCCTTGGTAATCGGTTTTGAAAATCACCGGCAATTGAAGGTTTTGCTCGATAATGTTTACCATCGCTCTTCTCAGTGCAGGCATTTGGTGCCTATTCTGGGTGAAAAGGATCAATACGATATTCGTGTTTCCAGCTAAATCCTGTGCTAACGTCGCCGTTTCTTTATCTTCAATTAGTAGAAAATTAAGAGAAGGATGAAGCTTTTCGGCGACTTTAAACTCCTGAAGGGAGTAAACTGGAAATTTATTAGAATCCTGGCTATTCCAATTACTGAAATGCTGGATTTCCTTTAAGCCATTGGGAAGCATAAATGGAATTGGATTCTTGTATGTAAATACAAAATCAGCCCCCTGGTCATTCATTTTCCACTTATCCAGCTCAGGCAGATAAAAATGTCCAATGTTTTTCAGATCCTTAATGGTCACTTCTGAAAAGGAAGACAGGTCCGCCAAAACCCTTGGCACATTGCTTCCTCCGATATTAAAAACCTCCTTGGTCACTCTACGAGTGTATTCAAATGGGTTTATTGGATATCCCTCAATATCAGAAATGGCTTCATGCTCAGCTCTGGCTTGGTAGCGGTCTATCAATGCCTGCGCTACAGGCGCTTCAAATTCAGGATCCTCTGTAAGAGATACCCTAACCGTATCTCCAAGACCATCTTCCAAAAGCGTCCCAATGCCCACGGCCGACTTCACCCTGCCATCCTCACCGTCACCGGCTTCAGTCACCCCCAGGTGCAATGGATAGGGTTTGAACCCGCCTTCTTCCAGCTTTTGCACCAAAAGTCTATAAGCTTGAACCATCACCTGCGTATTGGAGGATTTCATGGAAATTACAATGTGGTAAAATCCTTCATCCTCACAGATTCTCAAAAATTCCAAGGCCGACTCCACCATACCAAGGGGAGTATCCCCATAACGGCTCATTATCCTATCCGACAAAGACCCGTGATTGGTCCCGATACGCATGGCCGTACCATGCTCTTTGCAGATCCGCACCAAAGGTAAAAAACGCTCCCTGATACGGTCTAGCTCTTCTTGGTAGCTTTCGTCTGTATACTCAAGAACCTCAAATTTCTTTTTATCTGCGTAATTTCCCGGGTTGATACGGACTTTTTCCACAATCTTGGCAGCTATCTCGGCGGCATTGGGAGTAAAGTGAATATCCGCTACCAAAGGAACGTGATACCCTCTCTTGGCTAGTCCATCCTTAATGTTCTTTAGATTTTCGGCCTCCTTCATACTAGGGGCCGTGATGCGGATCAGTTCGCAGCCACTTTCCACCATGCGGATACACTGCTCTATTGAGCCCTCTGTATCCATGGTATCCACAGTAGTCATAGACTGCACCACGATTGGATTATCCCCTCCTATCATCACATCTCCTACACTTACGGGGATTGTTTTTCTTCTTGAATAAGAAGTAAGGCTGTTGCAGTACCTTATTTTTTCAATTAAATTCTTCGTATCCATCTTATTTTAAATGTCGCCCAATTGAGGCCTGATCACTATTTCTTCTACTACTGACTGCGGGGAAAGGTTGTAGGCTGACCACACGGCCTCTGCTACATCAGAAGCTTTCATAAATCGCTCTTCCGGAATGTCAACACCCTCCCAGCTTGCCGTGAGGGTGGCTCCCGGCATCACAGAAGTCACCTTGATGCCGTATTCCATCAACTCTTGTCTTAAACACTTGGTAAAACCCAATAGTGCCCACTTTGAAATGGCATAAGTTCCTCCATTGGCATAGGCAGTCAACCCGGCAATGGACCCCATACTGAAAATATGCCCACTTTTTCGCTCCATCATTTCCTGGGTAAACGCCCTGGTTAAATGATACACTGAAAAAAGATTGGTATGCATCATCAACTCAAAATTGCCCTCCGGCTCGTTGTGAATGGACCCAGGCAGAAAAACACCGGCGTTGTTCACCAGCACATCCGGGATGGTTTGGCTTTTTACCCAGTCAGCAAATCTGGCCACTTCCTCCATATTTGAAAAATCGGCTTGCTGATACCTTAACTTAATGCCCGAAAACGTCCCTTCAACCTCCTCCTTAAGCTGCTGAAGCTCGGATTCGTTTCTAGAACAGGTGTAAATATCAAAACCCGCTTCTGCAAATTTAAAAATAATGGCTCTGCCAATGCCTTTGGTACCACCGGTCACCAGTATGCTTTTGGACATTTTGTTGTTGTTTTAACTGTTAGTGTACTAACTATTTGCAGAAGGCAAAGTTATCATTTTTTTGGGAATAAGATCATCCTGATCATGGAGAAAGAAAAAATGACTTAATCTACCCATCCACACTTTTAAAACAACGCAGACACCTGCATTCTTCCCACATGGATAATCCGCCCCAATCCCTCAGAATTTCTGCCTTCATACACCATGTTCAGCTGCAGCCCCTCCCCGATCTTTTGCAGCCAATTGAGATTCCAGATAAAGTTGTTGCCGGGAGTCAGGGCTTGTAGCATTTCATACCCTACGGGCGAGTTTGCCTCCCCATTATAATTGATAAAAGTATAATTGAAATTGGCATTCAGGGTTGTTTTGATGGCCCTTGCAAATCTTACATCCAGCCCCATCTGATGCAGGGAGGCTACCTCCTCAAATTCCATATTTTCCAGATTTCTTTTCCCTGTAAAGGTATAATTGGCAGTCGTACGGAATACCGAAGAGGGCTGAAAGGCCAATTCCGGCCCATACCCATGCTGGGCAATCGTGTAATTGCGGTTATCCAAAAAGTCCGAGGCAGCGGCCCTTTGCCCCCTGTTGGCCATCATCCGCAAATTGACAAGCGAACTCAACTGATAACGTGAATTCAGCCTCAGATCCTGCTGTATCATATCCTCAAATCCCCCAGACAACAATTGCTTAAACTGGCTATTGAACAAGGAAAGGTCAAATCCATATTTGGTCACCGCACGGTTAAAAAACACAGATGACCGGATGGATTGACGGATACTCACCAGGTCTTCATCAGCGATGCCATTGGCCAGGGGAATTACACGGCTGCGTAAATCATTGGCCGTCACTTTCTTGTCCACATTCCAACTTGTGTTATTCGAAAATCTGGAAAGAAACTTCTTGGCCCCAGCGGTTTTTCTCCATGCATCAGGAAATTTGGCGTTTAACCGGTAATTAAAAATTGTGTTATAGGCCTGAATATACTCATCTGTGGGCACAAAGATTTTCACAAAGTTTTTCTCCTCTGGATTGATGGCTATATAAAATTCATTCAATTGTTGAATTCCATCCCCATTATCATCCCGCCAGGTATGGGTCCCTTCGCCAGGGGGTACTGGCACAAATACAAACTCCCTTCTCAGTTCCCTACCGTTGCCTATCGCATAGCTCAGTTCATTTCGCAGGTTGTGGGCAAAGGCACTTCCCAAATAATCCAATCGGCCCATGATAGTGGTCTCCATTGGCAAGTCCCGACTCACATATTCCATCTGCCTATAAGTGAAGGTCCCCTTTAGGTCATGTACCCCAAATTTTCGCTGCAACCCATACTGGGTAGTAAAAGCTTTTGTCTCAGGCAACATTTCTCCCTGAATCGGAAAATAGTCCTCCCTCCAAGAAGCGTCGGCAAAAAAAGTATAGGGCAAAGTGTCATTGCTGCGAATGAAAAACTTATGCTCTTCAAAATTCATGGCTGTGGATACCACGCTGTCACTTTCAATTGCCGAAACCGCATTTTTGTCCACATGGTAACTATAACCCGGAACGAAGATTTTGCTTCTATAGGAAACATCCCCCCGGTACCGGATCCAGTCGGATTGAAACTGCCTGATCTGGCTGTTGAGGTTGAAAAATTCATTCCTCAAAAACACTCTGTTCCCAATCTGCTGATTGAATTGGGCCAATTGCTGGTATCCATTTAGCACCTCACCACGGTTTCGGAGGTTAACCCTATACGATAATAGATTATCCGCATCCTTCACCACCTCAGCCTGAGCAGAAAACAGTTTTTCGGAAGCGGCAAACATCAAATCTTCTTGTTGCAAACTCCAATCCCTGTCAAATTCAATATACCTGACCCTGTCTATAAATGAAAAGTTTACCGAATTATATTCTACTTCCGCCTGTCCCTTGAACGAATAATCAGGGAGTAACCCCAGCCTTCTATTTTGAGACCTTAGCCCAGACTTAAAGGCATACCCTTTATTCTCATTGTTATCAATTTCCGAAAACAGGTTTTGATCATTGGTAGAAAGGGCAACCTCTGAATAGAATTGCTCATACAAACCCAATTTCACCACGGTACCGGCAGTAACCATTTCCTTTTTGCTTGGGGCAGGCAGCGGCGCTTGAATGGAATAATCCCCCTGCCTCACCCCATTGATCGGCTCCACAAATTCATAAACTACCCCATTGGCCAATTGCTGGCGCCTCACGTAATCCCCATTGCCCCTGCCAACCTGCAGAAAGCTGGGAATAAATCGTGCTTCCTCCGCAGCGGTGCTATAGACATAGAATACCTCCCCATTTTCTCTCATTCGGCGTTCATACATCACTCTGTTTGGATCAAAGGCAGTGCTGTCTACCCTTGGGATTACGGCTTGGGCAATGTTGTTACCGACAGAGGAAAGCAATTGCTTATCCTGATCTGAAAATTCAAAAAACAAGGGGCGGTTTCGGTTATCCTCCTCTTTGTAATAATTGAGGTAGAACATCACATGTTTGTTTTCCTGAGTATGGTTGGCTGACAAAATGGAGCGCTGAAAATTCCGCTCCGCATATTCAAAATCTATCCTTATCCGGGAGTATTGCGTGATGAGGACATTGGTGGTAAAAGTTATTTCTCCTTGGTTGTAATCAATCACATAATCGTAGTTGAAACCTCGTTTCAATTGCCTTCCATCCAAAAAAACCTTTTCAGAATTGGCCATGATGATGACAAAGCGTTCATTTTGGGGTCCTCGAATCCTATAAGGGCCAAGCACACCCTCCAAGATGGGGATTTCGCTTGAGGCAAATTTCCCTTTTGCAATGGAAGCAGCTACCTGGGTGGATGCTTTCCAATTTTCGCCCACGTCATAGCCGGTTGTAAACTGTAACCCTTGCACGTTCTTGTAATACCTCAAAAAATCTGAGGGCCTGTTCTGCAGCACCACATCTCCAGCTGCAAGGCTCATTTTATCATTATACAGCTCAATCAACACATTGTCGAAATCCTGTAGCTGCTGGGTATTGCCTTCGGGCTGGAAGGGCACATTTTGGTCGGTAATGCTGGCCCTGACATACAGATTGTCGGCAAGCTGGCCGTCCATCTGAAGATTGAGGGCACTGTTTACAAATACGTTTTGGGTGTTGCCAAATGAAATACCACGGGTAAGGTTTCCTGACTTTTGAAGGTTGGACGTTGGGAAAATCTCCTCTCGGAAGTCAAACACCTCCGAGGCCTTTATCCTATTGTCTTTAAATAAGGCAGCTGAATCATAATGTTCAGCCAGTGTCCTATGGGCAAATTTTTTACCCAAATCAAAGGGAAGGGTTTGATAGCAGACCTGCAAGGAGTCTTGGCCACGAAGAGATTCAACCTTAAGAATCCCCGTAGTTAGATTATAAGAATGGGCAAATTGGGCGGAATCGGCATGTTGAAAAGCGATACTTTCGGGCATCACCGTGAGGGAGTCCAAACGCACCCCTATCAGCAGGTCGTCTTTACCCAACCAACGGCAGGAATTGTCCTGAGCTGTCGCCGAAAAAACTACCAAAAGCAGAAGCGCACACCCTTTAAAAAAATGCCTTGCCCAAATCATATTACTACACTAACTCACCGCTAATGTAGTAATTTCATGGATATTTTAGGGAATGATAGGTAAAAAGAAGTTCCTTCTCCCAATTTTGTTTCAAACCAAATTTTTCCACCTGCTGTCTCCACTCCTCTTCGGGCGATGGCCAGGCCGAGTCCAGAGCCCTCTGATTTGGTACTGAAGTTAGGAACAAATATTTTATCCTTGAGCTCTTCCGGTATTCCTTTACCATTATCCCTGATTTCCAGCTTCACATAGCTGTTTTTGGAAGTCAAGTGCACAAAGATTTCTGGCACCCTATCATCTGGTACGGCTTGCATACCATTTATGATCAGGTTGGAAATAATACGGCTGAAGAGTTTTTCATCCCCAATAATGGATATGATCTTTTCAACGGTGTCATCCTGGAAGCAGACCTTGCCTTTCTCATTATTTTTGAATAACTCCACCGCCTCGTGAACCACAAACTTAAAGTCGATCGGCTCACTCTGAGGCAAAGGCATTTTGGCAAATGTACTGAAGGAAGTAGCAATATCGCTCAAAGTATCTACCTGAAGGATCAAACTTTCCACAGGCCGCACGATCTGGACTGTATCTTCTATCTGTCCTGCAGCTTGCAGCCTTAGCATATGCTGAAGCGTTAGCTTCATCGGAGTTAGCGGATTTTTAATCTCATGCGCCACTTGCTTGGCCATTTCTCTCCAAGCGGATTCTTTTTCCGTGCTTGCCAGGATCTTCTTACTGGATTCCAGCTTGTATAGCATGTTGTTATATTCATTGACCAACAAGCCAATCTCATCCTTACCGGGCCAGTACATAGGCTCGTTACTTTCCAAATTTGTCGCCTTCAATTTTTCCGTCAACAAACGGAATGGAAAGATCAACTGCTTGGACACGAAGAATGATACCACGAGGAATATGACGAAAATGACTACAAAAATATTCAAGATGTTACTGAACACATCAGCAATCACCATGTTCAATTCACTCTCCGATTCAAAGAACGGTATGGAGATAATACCCAGAATCCTTTGCCTTTCATTATCCCTTAATGCCAGATAAACGGTCTTATAATTCAGATTCCCCACCTGTTCATCCAAGATGAGGCGGTTATTCTGGGTTTCCAAAATCTCCCCTACTGCCAATGGGTGCAGGTAGTCGGTCAATACTTTTTTCTCGAAAATGCTGGGCTGGTTGGTTGCCATCAATCGCCCATTGGGCATGTACACATTTATATCCGTGCCCGTGGTACCTGCCAGTCGGTGCACCTCCTCTAGGAATTGCTCCCTATCCATAGCGCCCTTGGTCTGTTCCTCCAGGTAAGAGGCCAGGTTATTCCGGATGATGGTCGCCTTGTTGAAGTATTGACGGTGCAGGTCATCCGTATAGCTATTGGTCAAAAGCCCAATCGAAATGATACTGATGATCAACATCGGGAAGAAGAAGGCAAAGTTGATGTAAAACTGCAACTGGGTGGTGTAGTTGAATTGCAGACGGCCAAAACCCTGGAACAAGGAGTACACCAAGATACAGATCAGCGTAAAAAGCAAATAGGCAACAAAGAACAGCGACACATCGGCCAGTACATAATTGGACGGGTATATAGGTGAGGTCACAATTATGGTCTTGGTGGGCCCTTTTACCCCAAAATGATGGTGGTTGTTTTTATACACTCCAGTGGTGTACAGAGCCGGATTTTCAATCAAGTTCTCGTTCTCGGGATTTCTGTAATTATAGATCCCCACACTCATTTTGAAAATCCCGTCCTCAAAGACCGCATAATCATACTTTTCCGCATAGAGATTGTTGGCATATTCCCGGTCAAGCAGTAGTTTGGGGAATACACTCGAGGGCTGTACACTCTTCTGAACCAGTTCCAGCAAGATGGTCCCCAAAAACTGGTCATCACTGTAAAGGCTGACAAAAGAATAAAACCTGTTGCTGCCCGTTTCTGCCGTATTTCTGATAAAGTATAGATTCCTAAACGGTGTGGCATAATCACTCTTCATATGCTGGAAGCGGTAATCCTCCAAGGTTTCCTCCGTTTCCCTTTGGGAAATCAGTTCGCCGCGGGTGTTGAATATTTTGACCGTGAGATCATATTGGTCGAAATAATTGCTCATGAACACCCGACGAATCTTTTGCTCTATGGGATCTTTAGACTGCAGAGGATCGCTCATCCTGGATTTGATGAAGTAATCCTCCTCAATGTTATTCATGGCCTCAGAAAGCAGGAATTCAGCCATGATGTCGTTTTCAACCATCAGCTGGTTGGCATATTTGATCTTGGACTGTATTTCCTTTTTACGATTATCTTGGTATGCTCCCGCTCCGGTAATGATGGCACCTATAAGGCATCCATAGAAAAAGGTCAGGAATGTATTGAAATCCAGTTTGAAAACATTTTTGTGAAGCTCAAAGGTGATGATGGACACCAATAGTATGACATGGGCCAGGTAAACCACCAGAAGCGTCAGGTTATCGTACCCTAAGTAAGCCACAATTGGTACAGAAAATATCATCAGATGCGTGAGTACAGACCTTCGGCTGGTTTTGTTTTTATACAATACCATCGTAATCGCTATCAGGGTAAAAAGCAAGTATGCCGCACCACCCAAAAAGATGATGAACAGGCTAATGCCCTGAAAATAGGTAAAGGTTGGCACGGTAAGTATGTTGAGCTCCCATTGGGAATTATTCACAATATTGGTGAATAATCTAAAAAACAGCATCAATAAGATAGTGGACAATAAGAAGCTCACGTAGTGGAAAAACCACTCTTTATACTGCCGCTTGAATTTGAAAAACTGGACAAGATAGACCTTCCGGCTCAGCATGGCAATCATCAGGAAGAGCAATATGGCCCCTGTCAGCACATTCAGCAACAAGTCTCCCAAGCTGGGGTTAATCAGGGAAGAGGCATATTTAGACGGGTTGAAAAGTTGCGTATCAAAGTATTCCTGGGGGAAATGAAAGAATATCATTATCGCCCGGATACTGATCAAAATAATAGCTGAATAGATGATAGCCAGGCTTTGCTTCCCTTTTTTCCATAAAGTCCTCACAAAATCACTCCCTAGAATGATCACCAAGCCCATAATAGAAAAGAAAAACACCAGAACTACTGTTCCCGTCTGATAGCTCACATGCTGGTAGCCGGTTCTGAAAAGTATGGAGTAATAATACTCACCATTATCCTTATAGAGATCCTGATAGCCCTCTTTTGGAGTTGAGGAAAGAATAAACCGGTCATTCCCGAAGACATCAGGGTTTTCACCTTTGTCCAGGTATTCATTATTGATATCTATTTTATCATATAGTGTGTATACCTGCACCATCCAAAACAATTGCCCGAGACGGTTGATTTTTCTGAGCTTGATAAAATAAATGCCTTTTTGATTTTCGTATAGCTGATATTTTCGTGTCAGGTCCAACCCATCAATCTCAGGGATCATGGTGATAGAAGACCAATAGAGGAGCCCTCCGTTTACAGTAAATAAGTAAAAGGGGTGTTTTGTGGGAATATTAAGTGTCCTGAAAGAAACCTGCTTATCAGGACGGTTATTCATCAACAGGGTAATATAGTCATCGTCGAATTCGTCAACCACCTTATTCATTTGGGCGTTGACGAAAGCGGCCTGCTCCTCGTCTGTCTTGTCCGTAGTAGTAAAAAAATTTACTCCCAGTAATACAGCCAGGGAGGCGATGGCTATAAATAAGATTAAACGTCTTTTCTTTAGCATATTTTCGCTAAAAGTAAAAAAGCAAAGTTGATTTTCAAACTTTGCTTTTCAATTTTATCTAGGAATGTTAAAATTTCGAGGTTTGCAGCTTCCTCTTTTTTGAATTTTTATACCAAAAATACCCAATAACCATTGCCAATATATAGGGGGCGGCAAACAGGTACATGATCCCATAATTCAGGCCAGCGCCCACTGAAGTCTCCCCTGAGCTCACGTTGTTTTCTACCGTGGCCCTACACATGGCACACTGGGCAAAGGCAATGTTGGCTTTTGCCACCAAGAGAAAGATGACGCCTGTAAGTATGGATATTTTCTTTGTGATTTTTGCTAACATGGCAACTTTTGGTCAATCAGTATCAAAACGCTGAAATTCTAAAATTAGTTTATCCCCCGTAGTACGGGCTGATCATCAGATACACCACCACCCCGCTAATAGTGACATACAGCCAGATGGGATAGGCGTACCTCACCACCTTCTTATGTCTCACGTAATTGCCGGCCATACCGAAATAGTAAGCCAGCAAAATCGGGAACAGGGCAATCGCCGCCAAAAGGATATGGGTAATCAATATTACATAATATATTGTCCTAATCACACCCTCTCCGCCAAACGTGGTACTGGGGGCACTAGCGTGGTAGACTACATATGACACCAGGAACACCGCACCCAATCCAAAGGCTGTGGTCATGGAAGCTTTGTGGGCTGGAATATTGTTTTGCCTGATAAAATATAAGCCCACCAGCAACGCCACTGTAGCAGCACTGTTGATCACCGCATTGAGGTGAGGAAGGAAATAGACCCAGTCCTGGGCCAGATCCAGCTTGGCCGGCATGAACAACAGGATGGCTACCACGATGGGAACCGCTATAGATATGGCAACAATCCAGCCGTAAACTTTCTTTTCCCCGGCTGGAGATGTAATATTATTTGCTTCCATTTAATAAAATCTTGGTTTCTAAAATCAATTCATCCACTTGCTCTCGTGTGGTACCGCTGTAGTACCCGCGGATCCTGCCTTCCCCGTCTATCAGCACAAACTTATCGCTGTGAACAAAGTCATCAGGCTCGCCCATCCCGTCAATGGTGGGCAAGATAAAACCACACTTTGCCAGATCATACACTTGGTCTTTATCGCCGTGAAGAAAATGCCATTTGCCTGGTTTGGCCAAATGCCTCTCTGCATATTCAGCCAAAACCTCAGGCTGATCATATTCAGGGTCAATGCTGATGGAATAGATTTGGACATCATCATTATCTCTAAAAGCATCCTGCACCCTTTCCATTTCATTGCTCATCGCAGGACATATGCTGGGACAGCTGGTGAAAAAGAAATCCACGATGGTAACCTTATCCTTCATATCCTCTCTGCCTATGGCTTCTCCCAAGTGCGAAGTAAAGGTGAATTCTGGAATGTAATGCTGCTCATCAGAAACTGGGCACTCTGCATAAGCATTATCTACCCCATTTTCATAATATACTGGGATTTCATAGTTGTTGGTACCAAAGGTCCTGAGAAATACGATGATCAACACCGGTATCATCAGGATGCACATTAATACCATGAATTGTAAGACGCGAACTGGTTTCATTTTAATCCTGCACTTCTATTGTTTACTCTTTAACAAAAAAGAAGGTTGAAGATTCCCCTCCAACCTAACTTTTGTAAATCTCTATAGCAAATGGACGCTTACCATCTTAGCAAGAAGATGTCAGTTCCTTCTCTCAAAAGAGCGATCACCAACCAGATCAAAAAGATCAGTGGCAACATGATTGACCAAACCAAAACTTTAGCTTCATCTCTAAGGTGCATAAACTCCATCATGATATAACCGGCTTTCACCAAAGTAAGGCCGATGAAGATAGAATAAAGCAATATGCCTCTTTCCATGTTGAAGGCAAAAACGTATTCAATCAAAGTTACGATCAATAGGATGGCCGCAATCTTCCAGATTTTTTTGATCTTCTCCGCATTACGTGGAGCTACTTCCAAGGTGCTTTTGTTATCTTGAATATCCATAGTCTTCTAAAATTTTAAGGTTAGATAAGGTAAAAGAAGGTAAATACGAATACCCATACCAAATCAACAAAGTGCCAATACAATCCAATTTTTTCTACCATTTCATAATGGCCTCTTCTTTCGTATACCCCTACAGCAGCCTGATAAAAGGCAAGGAACAACAAGAAAACACCAATGGTCACGTGGAATCCGTGGAATCCGGTGATGAAGAAAAACAGTTGGGCAAAAGCTGCCGGGCCATATTCGTTCACACTTAGGTTTGCTCCATAAACGGTTTCGGTGATCATATTACCAAAGTTACCGATGAAAGTGATGGTGGCTCCACCGTCAGTTCCATGGATGAAGTGACCCCACTCCCAAGCCTGACAGCCAAGGAAGGTAACACCACCTACAATTGTCCAAAGCAACCACTTGGTAACATCTTTCCTGTCATTTCTATGTCCAGCTTCCACTGCCAATACCATAGTCACGGAACTCATGATAAGGATAAAGGTCATCAAACCAACAAACACCAACGGGGCGTGGATGCCGTGTACAAATGGAATAGCGTCAAACACCATTTCCGGTACTGGCCAATATTCATTTGATCCTACGAAGGAATCAGCTGGTCCCGCATAGGGAGGGTAACTTACCCTGATTGCTCCATAAGCTACCAAGAATGCAGCAAAAGTAAAAATATCAGAAAGCAGGAAAAACCACATCATCAGTTTCCCGTAACTTGCTTTAAGTGGCTCGTTTCCACCACCCCAAATTCCTCTCTTGGAACTCAAATTAATCGATGTTGTCGCTGTAGACATAAATTTTAAAATTAACTAAAATTATATTTTAATGATTCAATAACAAGAACATGAACAAGTAAATCCATAGGCCTCCAAGAAAATGCCAATAAGTGGCGCACATCTCCATTCGGGTCATGCTTTTGGAGTGGATTTTATATTTAAAGGACGAAATTAACACAATAATCAGAAATATCACACCACTAATCAAGTGTAATGCATGCAGACCTGTAAAAACATACAGAAATGATCCGGCTGGATTTCCGACAAAGTAGACATCCCTATCCACAAGTGCCACCCAGCTATACCATTGGCCGACCAAAAACGCCACTCCGAGAATGGAGGTCAACACCATCCCAAGTTTAAGAATTTTCATATCGTCCCTTTGAGCAGCAGTGTATGCCCAATGCATGGTGCCACTACTCAATACAATGATCGCTGAAGTCCAATAAAACACAGATGGCAGATTAAACTCCAACCAATTGCCTTCTGCCTGACGCACTATATAAGCACTAGTCAATGCAGCAAACACCATCACAGTACTCACGATGAACAACCACAATGCAAACTTTTTGGGATGCATGGATATGGGTTGTTCAGCCCCCTCAATATATTCTAATCTCTCTTCCATTATGGTATTTTATCAAGCATATAAGCAATCTGAACTATCGGCAGATAAAGAAAAGAACCAAACATGATCTTTAGGGCCGACTTTCTAGAACAATCCTTCATCAGAGAAAAGGTTTGCGCCAAAAACAAAGCGCCGCAGATAGTGGCTACAATTCCGGAATTTAAACCCGTCAAGCCAAAGTAGGTAGGCAACAAGCCCAATGGCAACAAGAACAGGGTGTAAATCATAATCTGAATAGCTGTGTTCAAATCCTTTTTCCCTCCACTAGGCAACAATTTGAATCCGGCCTTTTTATAGTCCTCATCACTTACCCAAGCAATCGCCCAAAAGTGGGGAAACTGCCAGATAAACTGAATTCCGAAAAGAATCATGGCTTCATAACCTATCGTCCCGGTAGCAGCAGTCCAGCCCAACAGTGGTGGCATAGCTCCAGGCAGGGCTCCCACGAATACGGCTATCGGTCCTACTCTTTTCAAAGGAGTATAAACCAACACGTATAAAATCATGCTAAGCACACCCAAGCCGGTGGTCAATGGGTTGGTATAAACCCAAAGAATGCAAATGCCCAAGATGCCAATAATGCTGGAAAACCAGATGGCTTCCTGCAAGGAAATGCTATTGAGGGGAAGTGGTCTATTTTGGGTTCTTTTCATCAGCTTGTCATAATCCCTTTCGAGGATTTCGTTGAAGGCACCGGAGGCACCGCTGATTAGGAATCCTCCCAAGACCAACGCAAAGAAGGCGGACCAGGAGAAAATTGAACCTTTATCGCCTAGGAAGAACCCAAAGCCGGCAGAAAATGTGACTACTGCCGATAGTCTGAATTTGATTAGATCGTAATAAGCCTTGCTTCTAGATGTAATTAAATCTAAAAGCAGGTTTTCACTAAGATTTACTGTTCTCATGAATTAACGCTTTCTACTATTTTCTTTTGATCATTTAATAAGAGAAGAATCACAAACTGCAGCCCCACTATCAAGGAGCCTAGCAACAAATGGAAAGGCTGCAAAAATGCAGGTATTCCAAAATATGCCAATCCCACACCTGTGATAATCACGAATAGAATGAGCAAAATTAATATTTGGGACCATTTAAAGATACTTGCAGACCTTACAGAATACTTGTAAACCTTATAAATGAATACCAAATGAATTCCCAACAACACCAGAGAAAAGGACCGATGGATCAGGAAATTGATTCCTAGGTGTTCAACCCACTCAGATCTGAACAGGTTCCCAAACCTAAAGGCTATAGCATCTATTTCCTCCCTCACCTGCGTACCCAATACGATTTGGATAATCATCAGGATAAAGCCAACCCCAAGCAGGTAAAACAGCCTGTTGGGCTTTTCGGTCTTAAACACTATCGGATAAGCCAGTCGGTAAGCCCTGTAATGTATATACAGCAGCAAACAGACAATCACCAAGGCCAATACCATGTGAAGTGAAATCATCCACTCCAACAGATTAGTCGACACCACTATCGAACCTATCCAGCCTTGGAAGATAACCAGAAGCAAGTTGGCAAAGGATAGTATCGGCAAGGCCTTATCCGTGCCCCATAGCGGAAGAGAATATAGGAAGGTGGCAATTACCAATAATCCAATTATTGCCCCAATCAACCTGTTTACATATTCGATCCAGGTTTTGGTAGCATTAAATTCTTCCTCGATAAGGATTGATTTGTCATTTTTAATCTCTTCGGCTTTTCTATCAAAGCCTAATGAGGTAAGCATGGCGACAAATCTTTCGTTTTTGTCAAGCCGCTTTTGAAGGTAGATGTCCTGATAATTTTTTGGGAGCTGATCCACACTTGTGGGTGGAACCCAGCTCCCAAAACATTTCGGCCAATCGGGGCAGCCCATACCGGATCCGGTACTTCTGACAACCCCTCCTACCAATATTAGGAAATAAACAGCTATCACAGATATCAGGGATATCTTGCGAAAGCTGCTTATCTTTTTATTTGTTTGATTCATTAGCTACCAACACTTGGCCTTCTTCTGCCATGATTTGCTTCTCAAGCTTCACTAGCTCCTCCTCGTGAGGAAGGTTAGACTCAGGAGTGGCAGACAATGGAACAGTCTGAGGAATGAAGTCCGCTGCAGAGCCTGGCTTAGAGTAATCGTATGGCCATCTGTAAACAGAAGGGATCTCACCTGGCCAGTTACCGTGACCTGGGTTGATTGGCGTAGTCCACTCAAGCGTATTGGATCTCCAAGGATTGTGAGGTGCTTTTCTTCCCTTGTACATGCTGTAGAAGAAGTTGAACAAGAAGATGAACTGAGCAGCAAATGTTACAATAGCTGCTATGGACACAAACATGTTCAAGTCAGTATACATGTTGGCGAAGTCGAAGTTAGTCCAAGAGTAATATCTTCTAGGGAAACCTGCGATACCGATGTAGTGCATTGGGAAGAATACCATGTAAACTCCGATGAAAGTCAACCAGAAGTGGATGTAACCCAATTTGCTGTCCATCATTCTACCAAACATCTTAGGGAACCAGTGGTAAACACCCGCCATAAGACCGAAGAAAGATGCAGAACCCATTACCAAGTGGAAGTGAGCTACTACGAAGTAAGTATCGTGGAGTTGGATATCAATAGCGGAGTTACCAAGGAAAATACCTGTCAATCCACCAGAGATAAAGAAGGATACTAGACCGATTGAGAAAAGCATCGCAGGAGTAAAGATCAAGTTTCCTCTCCAAAGCGTAGTAAGGTAGTTAAATACCTTTACTGCCGATGGTACCGCAATGATCAAGGTCAAGAACATGAATACAGATCCAAGGAAAGGATTCATACCTGACACGAACATGTGGTGAGCCCATACTACGAAAGATAGGATGGTGATACCCAACATGGAAATAATCATGGCTTTGTAACCAAAGATTGGTTTTCTGGAGTTGGTAGCAATTACCTCAGAAGTGATACCCAATGCTGGAAGCAATACGATATAAACCTCAGGGTGACCAAGGAACCAGAATAAGTGTTGGTAAAGAACCGGGCTACCACCTGTGTGAGGAAGCGCCTCACCACCGATGTAGATATCAGCCAGGTAGAATGAAGTACCGAAACTTCTATCAAATACTAGCAATAAAGCAGCTGCAAACAATACTGGGAAAGAAAGCAAGCCGATAACTGCAGTAAGGAAGAATGACCAGATTGTCAAAGGAAGTCTGGCAAAAGTCATCCCCTTTGTTCTCATGTTGATAATAGTAGTGATATAGTTGATACCACCCAATAGCGTCGAGGCAATAAAGAATACCATTGCGATCAACCAAAGGGTCATACCCATACCAGAACCTGGGATAGCCTGCTCAAGAGCTGACAAAGGCGGGTAAACTACCCAACCACCACCGGCGGGACCTTTCTCCAAGAAAAGAGAAGCAAACATGATCAAACCAGATACAAAGAAGAACCAGTAAGAAAGCATGTTCATGAAGCCTGACGCCATATCACGGGCACCAATCTGCAATGGAATCAAGAAATTGGAGAAAGTACCACTAAGACCTGCGGTCAATACGAAGAATACCATGATGGTACCGTGCATGGTCACAAGAGCTAGGTAGAAATTTTGATCCAATTCACCAGTTTCAGTAATCCATCCACCTAGGATAGGTCTAAGGAAAGACATATCCATTTCGGGGAAGCCTAGCTGAAGTCTAAACAAGATAGAAAGGAAACCTCCAATTAAAGCCCAAAAGATACCGGTCACCAAAAATTGCTTCCCGATCATCTTATGGTCAGTACTAAAGATATACTTCGTTATGAAGTTATCATGGTGATCGTCATGAACTTCATGAGCGTGGTCACCGTGAGTTGCTGTATTAACTACTGCCATAATATCTATATATTATCTTAATTACTTATTTTCTTCAATCATGATTTCAGCTACCTTCTTCTTATCTGCAGGAAGGTTAGCCACTAAATCAGGATTCTGAACGATAAAAGGCTTCTGCTCAGCTAGCCATTGTTGGTACTCTTCAGGAGTAACCACCTCGATGACTCTTCTCATGGAGAAGTGACCGCTACCGCAAACCTCTGTACAGGCAATTTCATATTCGAATTCTGGATTGCCAGTCTCCTCTCTCATCTCAGCAGTAGTTTTGGTAGGTGTAAACCAGAATCTGGTTGGCATACCTGGTACCGCATCCATTTTAAGTCTCATATGAGGGGCAAACACGGAGTGCAATACATCTCGGGCACGGATTCTAAAAAGAACCGGTTCGCCTTTAGGGATTACCACTCTGTTTGATTCAAAATCATCCAGTGCGTTTTCGTCTGTGAAGTCTACACCTCTAGAATTAGTCGCATTAGTCAACCTGAAGTCATGTCTACCGAGTTGGTTATCCTGACCCGCATATCTGATATCCCAGGCAAACTGGTAACCCAATAATTCAATAACGTGGGCGTTTTCAGGTGCTGGTGAAGTGATATCCTTCCAGGCTCTCCATCCAGAGATAACCAAAACAGTTAGGACCAATGCTGGAACAAGTGTCCAGATAATTTCCAATTTGTTGTTATCAGGATAATAAGCTGCTCTTTTGTTCTCCTCATACTGGTACTTATAAGGAAACCAGAATAGCAAGATGTGGGTAAGAATGAAGATAAAGCCAGTAACCGCCATGGTGATCCAGAAAAGGTTATCTGTGATCTGACCGTGCTCGGAGGCTATCGGCAATTGATAGTTGTCAAATTCCTTGACAGAATACCAAGCCATAAGTATGAAAGAAAGTATCAGGAATACCATGAACATGGCTGCGTTCACCTTGTTGCTTCCTGAGGCAATTTTCTTTTCTGAGCCTTTCATCACAGACACCAAAGTCTGCACCCTGTACACCATCCAGATGACGGAGACTAACAATAAAAGGCCAAGTACTATAAGAAATCCGTACATAATTTTACTTTTTTCGGATAAAATTTAAATATGATGATGATAACTTTCCTCCAACATCGGGTTGTTTTTGGCAACTAGGTTATGCTTAGCAAGACCAGTCAACACCACGAAAGTCATTGCAGCTCCAAACACTAGGAACATACCTATTTCCATGAATCCAACACCACCATTATGTCCCAGAGTTCCAGGCTGAACCATCATAAAGTGATCAATCCAATGACCTACAATAATTAGAGTACAAACTACTTTCAAGAAGATAGAATGACGCTTGGAATCTCTTGTCATCAATACAAAGAACGGAAGCACAAAGTTGAAAATCAAATTGGCAAACAACCAAGGGCTATAGATATCACTTTCCAATCTCTCTACAAAGTACACTGCTTCTTCAGGAATATTGGCATAATAGATCAACAAGAACTGAGAGAACCAGAGGTAAGTCCAGAAGATAGAGAAGGCGAAGACGAATTTACCCATGTCATGGATATGGTTTTCGTTCACCATGGTCAAGTAGCCTCTTTCTCTAAGGAAGATAGCGATCAAAGTCATTGCCGAAAGTCCAGCTACGAACCAAGAAGAGAATACATACCAACCAAATAGTGTAGAGAACCAGTGAGTGTCAATTGACATAACCCAGTCCCAAGCACTGATAGAGGAAGTTACGGCAAATACTACCAAGAAAATAGCAGACCATTTTCTGATCGTAAACCAGTTGTGTCCAGTTGACTTCAAGTCCTCACCGTAGCTCAATGTTCTAAGCTTGTTGAAGAAGAACAACCAAAGACCAAGGAAAGCAACCATTCTTACCACATAGAAGATTGGGAAAGAACCTTTTTCCATCGGCCAGTAAAAGTATGCTCCTTTTCCATCGATGATCTTGTCATAGTGAGGATCATTGATATCGAACAAGTAAGCGTGAGTCCAGTGGAAGATGTCGTGATTTACCACGAAGAAAGAAACTATCATAAGCACGGCACCGATTGGCAACCAGTAGCCTAATGAAAGCATAATTCTCAACAAACCTGCTGACCAACCTGCCTGAGCGGCATATTGAATAGCAAAGAAGAACACCCCAATAATGGCAATACCTACAAAGTAAACATTGTTGATCCAAAGGTTGGCAAACAGCCTCTGCGTCCAGTGGAAAGCATGACCGGCGTCATCGCCATGGCCATGGTCTCCGCCCATAGCGGCGAAGATGATACCCAAGATTAAAAGTACAGCTCCGATTCCACCCACGATGAAGATTGCCTTCTTGGTGGCGGCTGTAAAATCAAATCTCTGATCTAGATTATAGTTAGTTTGATGCGCCATTATTATTAGTTCTGAATTTCTTGTTTAACATAGTGAACAATCTTCCATCTTCTGTCGATAGAAATCTGAGAACCGTGAGGAAGCATTCTTCCTTTACCATGTGTAATTACATGGAAAATGTGTCCTTCAGACAGCTCTAGGTATGCACCTCCCTTAAGGTTGGCAACACCACCGACTACCTCGCCGGCAAGTCCGTCTCCTTCACCACCTGGACCGTGACAAGTAGAGCAATACTGCGTGTAAAGTTGTCTACCTTCAGCAATTACCTGATCGGTTGGCTCCAGAGGGTTAGTAATATCATTAGATGCTTCGATATCATCGACACCCAATCTATATGGCAAAAACTCATCTTTGTTTCTCGGAACGGTATTGGGAGCAGGCTCCCTCATGTTCATTCCGTGTGGGTTGTTAGGGTTACTGTTATGGAATTCCCCTATTTCATCTTCTCTGTTTGACAACCAGTTCCCCTGATCTGTATCCCTGATTTGGGTCAATGGTTCATAGGCTACCGAGTGATACATCTGGGGAGCATATTCTGTCCCTGGATGGTCACCTGAGGCACTACATGAGGCTAACCCGTAGGATACCCCCATTACAGCTAATAAATATATTGATTTAGTAAATTTCATATCTACAAGGATTACCTATTCAAAACTTTTGTTATTCACCTCTGTAGCGCCAGAAGCTTTCAGTACTTCCACAATTCTCTCACGCTCAAGGTGCGAATTGTTTACCAGGTCGATAGCCATGACATGCTTGTCATCGGTACTTCTGATATCAAATATTCTAGGCTGGCCCCAAGGCTTTAGGTTGCTGCTCACCATGAATACCCCCACCATACCGAATGCCGCCAAAAGAACGGTCAATTCGAAAGTAACTGGGATAAAGTCAGGGAAAGCTGCGTGATCCTTACCACCGATGATCATTGGCCAGTCAAATTTCATCATATAAAACTGCATGGTCAAGGCCAATGTGGTACCCAACAATCCGAAAAGAAACGCGGCAATAGGCAATCTACTTCTTCTGTACCCTAGGTTATGTTCCAATCCGTGCACCGGATAAGGCGAGTAAACCTCATGGATCTTTACGCCATTCTGTCTTATCTGGGTCACTGCGTTCAACAACACATCCTCATCATCATAAATACCGAGGACAAAATTTTTATCTCTTTCCATTTTATCTTTTTACTTTTTCTGATGAAGACTTTAATACTGATTTCACCTCAGCCATGTTGATTACCGGGAAGAATTTGGCAAACAACAAGAACAATGTGAAAAACAACCCGAAGGTGAACAAATATACTCCGACGTCTGCTAAAGTCGGGTAGAACATTACCCAAGAAGAAGGCAAGAAATCTCTATGAAGGGAGGTTACGATGATCACAAATCTCTCAAACCACATCCCGATGTTTACTACTAGAGAAAGGATGAAAGTTGCCACAATTGAAGTTCTGATTTTCTTGAACCAGAATAGCTGTGGAGAAATCACGTTACAAGTCATCATTGACCAGTATGCCCACCAGTAAGGTCCAAACATACGGTTAACGAATGCGTACTGCTCTGCTTCCACTCCTGAGTACCAAGCGATGAAGAACTCAGTGATATAGGCGATACCTACGATGGAACCTGTGATGATGATTACAATATTCATCAATTCGATGTGCACGATGGTGATGTAATCCTCAAGTTTAAACACCTTTCTGGTGATAATCATCAGGGTCAATACCATGGCAAAACCTGAGAAGATCGCACCCGCCACAAAGTATGGAGGGAAGATCGTGGTGTGCCATCCTGGAATTACCGAAGTGGCAAAGTCAAAGGATACAATGGTGTGTACTGAAAGTACAAGAGGAGTAGCAAGACCGGCAAGGATCAAAGATACGGCTTCGTATCTCATCCAAGTCTTGGCAGCGCCATCCCAACCAAAGCTCAACGCTCCGTAAATGGTTTTTCTGATCCCTGTCGCTCTATCTCTAATGGTAGCGAAATCTGGGATCAAACCGATGTACCAAAATACCAAGGATACAGAGAAATAAGTAGAGATCGCAAATACGTCCCAAAGTAGAGGGGAATTAAAATTCACCCAAAGAGAACCGAATGTATTTGGTAAAGGAAGGGCCCAATATGCACCCAACCAAGGTCTACCCATGTGAATAATCGGGAACATGGCCGCACAAATAACGGCAAAGATGGTCATCGCCTCAGCAGCACGGTTAATGGAGGTTCTCCATTTCTGTCTGAAAAGCAACAAAACCGCTGAAATCAAGGTACCAGCGTGACCGATACCTACCCACCATACGAAGTTGGTGATATCCCAGGCCCAGCCTACGGTTTTATTTAATCCCCACATACCGATACCTTCCCAAAGGGTAGCTACCAGTGCAATGCTTCCTAATAAAAGTGCTCCAAGTGAAACGGCCATTCCAAGTAGCCAGCCAACAGTCGGCTTGCCTTCCACTTGTCGGGACACGTCACTGGTGACGTCTTTGTAAGTTTTACCGCCCGTAACTAACGGTTCGCGCACGGATGAAGTAACCTGCATATCTTATAAAATTATTTATTTACGCTTCGTTTTTGTCCTTGTTTCTGATCTTGGTGAAGTACCATACGTTAGGGCTCACGTTGATTTCCTCCAACACGTGGTAGGCTCTCTCTTCGTTCACCTCTTTAATCGCCTCGATAGATTCCTCTATCTTCAGTACTTGAGACACCTTGCTGTTCGGATCGTTCATGTCACCAAACACTAGAGCATCTGTAGGACAAGCCACGGCACATGCCACGTTGATCTCACCGTCTTCAATCTTCCTGTTTTCACGCTTGGCAGAAAGCTTACCGGCTTGGATTCTCTGCACACACATGGTACATTTCTCCATCACACCTCTAGCTCTTACGGTCACGTCTGGGTTAAGCACCATCTTACCAAGGTCAGAGTTTTGAGCCACGTTCACAGCTGCAAAATCTTTGTTGTCGTGATACTTGAACCAGTTGAATCTTCTTACCTTATAAGGACAGTTGTTGGCACAATATCTTGTACCTATACATCTGTTGTAAGTCATTTGGTTAAGCCCTTCAGAAGAGTGCGTGGTAGCAACAACTGGACATACAGTCTCACAAGGAGCGTTGTTACAGTGCTGACACATCATCGGCTGGAATACAACCTCAGGGTTGGCAGCAGCTACTTCCAAATCTTTGTAAGATTCTGCACCGGCCTCAGAGCTGTAGTATCTGTCGATACGGATCCAAGCCATCTCTCTTCTGTTCAACACTTCCTGCTTACCTACCACTGCCACGTTGTTTTCAACCTGACAAGCTACGGTACATGCCCCACAACCGATACAAGAATTCATATCGATAGCAAGCCCCCAGTGGTGTTGGCTGTATTTGTGGCCTTTCCAAAGTGAAATCTTCGACGGCTTCACAAATTCTCCTTCAGCATAGATCTCAGGCTTGTATCTACCTGCTGAAGCGTCTTCTCTATATTCTCCAAGTGTAGCTTCCTGTACCACAAACTGGCGACCCATGTAGGTATTGGCAGTCTGTGTTTGAGCCAACTTGTAACTGTCATTTACTAATTCCAAAGTAACACCTTCAGTAATTTCGAAGTTGTTGTAACCTCTGGATACATCTACCAATTCGTAGGCGTTCACCCCTACTCCATCAGCAACTCTACCAGCTTTAGTTCTCCCATAACCTACGGCCAAACCTACAGTACCTACCGCCTGACCTGGCTGAACTACTACTGGAAGCGTGTAAGACTTGTTACCCACCGTGATGCGACCCATCTTGGTGTTGCCTTCGCTCATTTTGAAGTTGTTCTCCGCAGCCCAGTTTTGGGATACAGTAAGATAGTTGTCCCAAGTCACCTTAGTGATTGGATCAGGCATTTCCTGCAACCATGGGTTGTTGGAGTGGTTACCGTTACCGATACCTACTTTTTGGTAGATTACCAATTCAACATTTGCATTGTCAGCAGTGTAAGTTCTTCCGATTTCAGAAGCGGCACCACTTACGTTGCCAGTTCCTGCACCAGATTCAGCACCTGCAGTTTCAGAGGTAAACACCCCGTTGTACAAGGCTCTATCCCAGAACTCTTGGAAGTTGGTAACTTCGCTCTGTCCAGAGAAAAGTCCGTTGCTCCAGCTGTTCTGAAGATAATCGTAGTAAGAAGTATTGTTGCCAGACCAAGCTAGGAAGGACTCCTGAGCCTGTCTTGTGTTAAATAGCGGTGTGATGGTAGGCTGAGACAAGCTGTACTCACCAGCCTTAGGGTTGAAGTCATTCCAAGACTCCAAGTAGTGATGGTCAGGAGCTACGATCTGAACCAAAGAAGCTGTTTCATTCAAAGTCTCGTTGGTAGAGATGGATACTCTAGCTTTCTGGATACCTTCAGCGATTTCAGCACCCCTTGCGTGATCGTATACTGGGTTACAGTTGAAGAAAACAACTCCTCCTACTCTACCTGCAGCAAGATCAGTTACAAACTGGTTCATCTGCTCGTCATTACCTTTTCTGAAGTAAGCAGGCTTAGAGAAGTCAACAGTTTCTCCAGTGTTACCCAAAAGGTCGTTGATGGCGTTGATCACTACCTGAACGTTAGGATCATTTGAACCCGCTACTACGATAGAGCGGCCTCTGTTTGCCCATAGTTCGTCAGCAGCTTTCTCCAGGTGAGGGATTTCAACCGCAGCGGCATTCACTGCAGCAGCTCCACCTCTTCTGGCCAAAAGGTTGTATAATGCCAAAACAGCTAACCCGTTTTGAGAAGCTTTGATTGGTGTTCTGTAATCAGCGTTCGCACCAGTTAGAGACATATTGGACTCAAACTGGAAGTGACGTGACATGTTAGGGTTTTCTTTGGAGATCTTTCTGCCTTTGCTGTACTGCTTGGCAAATTCGATTGGAGAAATCCAGGTACCCAAGAAATCCGCACCGAAGCTGACAATCACATCAGCTCTGTCGAATCGGTAGCTAGGCAATGCCCCGCCTGCTTTGATGATCCCGTAATTAGATACTGGATCGTATGTAACCACTTCAGCACCGAAGGAACCTGCAAATTCTTGCAAAGCACTTTCAGTGGAAGGAGAAATCAATGTATTGGTAACAATGCGAACATTTCCGGCATTTCTCAAGCGAGAAACAACCTCAGAGTCAACAGTAGGCCAGTCAGCCTGCTGTCCGTCCACCATAGGGCCGGTCAAACGCTGCTTATCATATAGTGAAAGTACAGAAGCCTCCACAATAGCACTCACACCACCTTGGGTGATAGAAGAAAGTTTGTTTCCTTCGATTTTGATCGGTCTACCCTCTCTAGTCTTTACAACTATAGAAGCATAATCACCACCAGAAGCAAAAGTAGATGCGTAGTAATTAGGCACTGATGGGTTGATGTCCACCGGCTTGTTTACGTAAGGGATAGCTTTTCTGACAGGAGCCTCACAAGCAGCCAAAGAAGCTGCCGCCAAGCTGAATCCCATCACTTTAAGGAAATCTCTTCTGGAAGAGCCACCTTCAGAAGCACCGTTTACAGGAAGCTCCTCAGGAAATTCTCTTTCCGCTTTTTTTACAAACTCAGGATCGTTGGTCAATTGCTCGAATCCGTTCCAGTATGTTTTTTTATTTTCTTTCATGAGAATATTATCTACTTTTCATTTTTCCCAAAGTCTGGCCGGGATTGTGGGCCGGACTCTTGCAAAGAAAAGATGTCTGTTCTTAAAGTTTAAATTAATAGTGACACTTAGCACATTCCAAACCTCCGATATCCTTCACTCTCAAGGACTCTTTGGTATCTGAATGCAACTGAACCAACTTGTCGTAATACTCGTTGCCGGCAGTGACGATTTCAGTCTGTCTGTGGCAGTCGATACACCAACCCATGGTTAGGGAGCTGTGCTGATACACCACTTCCATTTCTTCGATTGGTCCGTGACAAGTCTGGCATTCGATGCCACCTACTTTTACGTGCTGGGAGTGATCAAAATAAGCCAGGTCAGGAAGGTTGTGAACCCTTACCCACTCAATTGGCTGATCGTTTTCGATTGCCGCATAGATTTTGGCAATCTCTGGCGACATTCCGTCCTGTCCACCTACATTCTGTATGTGCGTGTGACAGTTCATACAAATGTTGGCAGAAGGAATATTGGCAGATCTTCCTATTTCAACGCCAGTGTGGCAGTATTGACAAGGAATCTCATATTGTCCAGCATGCAGTTCGTGAGAGTAAGCGATAGGCTGCTTAGGAGCATACCCCTGCTGAACCCCCACATTATATAATCCGTCCAAGGCAGTTTTCACCACGAAGGCCAAAATCAAAGTAGTGAAGATCAAAATGAACGCATCACTCTTGAAAATAGCTTTCCAGTCAGTTTTTTGTGAAATAAACTCTCTATCGTCTTCCTCGAGTGGCTGCTTCTCCAAATACTTGGAAAGAACAGATACGATCAGACCTAAAACTACCAAGATTAGCAACAATACCAAAACCAACACCCCAAGGATGATTGTCAGGTATTCGCTTGGCACACCACCTGTGGCCACCGCGCCATCGGCACCTTCACCGCCCGCTGCTGCACTTGTATCGGCAGTATCACCGTACTCCACATAAGCCAAAAGGTTCATCAAGTCATCATCGCTCAAGAACGTATGAGACGGCATCACCGTGTTGTTATATTCTTTAAATAGCGCTACAGCAGTCTGATCGCCTGACTGGATCAAGGCCTGAGAGTTTAAAATGAATTGCTTGGTCCAATCCAAGTCTCTTCTTTCGGTTACACCTCTCAGGGCCGGACCTACACTTTTCGAATCAAGCCTGTGACAGGCTTTACAGTTCGCATTAAACAAGGATCTACCCGCTGTAATAGCCTCGTCGCTGTCCGGCACACTTGGATCAGCAGCGAACGCTTGTACCCCCACAAAAAGGAAAAATACCAACGCCAGATTACTTAATCTTAACGGAACACTTAATAATGAGCGTTTGATTGACATATTTATTACTCTTTAATCAGTTTATTTCACGGTTTTCAATAATCCCCACAAATGTACTATCGAACTTCTTATTTTCAAACTCATACAAAATCAGGCCTTAGCAACACACCCAAGGCCATACTTATATTTAATCAGTTGATTTTTAATTACTTAACAGTTGTTTACATTTTAGCAAACTTATTTAGAACATTTATAAATAACTTTATTTTCATAAATGGCCGAACTCGGAATCCATACGAGTGAAAATTTTTATTTTTCCTAACATTGATGACAAATATTCCGCAATCAAAAGCTGTATAAAAGCTGAGAAATTTCCCCGCTAAACTTTGCACAGAAAGAGAATATCTTTACATTTGCATTCCAATTACGAAAGGGTCGCGTGGCCGAGTGGCTAGGCAGAGGTCTGCAAAACCTTGTACAGCGGTTCGAATCCGCTCGCGACCTCCAAGTAGGCAGCATAGATCCTATGCTGCTTTTTTTATTCCCTCTAGGCCCAATTTGATTGGACTGATTTTTGAGCCTATTTCGGGTAAATTTTTCACCTATGATGGCAGTGACAAGGGCAAGCCTCTTCTTTTTTTTGTTTATACCTCTATTCTCCTTCGGCCAAGAAGAGCTTAGGGAAACCAATGAACTGGAGCAAGGAGGACTCTACTGGATCCGATATTATTTAGAGTGGGAGCTTTCTGATAAGCTGCAATTGGATGTGGAAGCTGAAAACAGGAGGTTTTTCAGCCCTTCAAGGCAATACCAATTTATCACCCGTGGCACACTTTATTACCTGCAATCCGAGGCTTGGAATTTTGGTATTGGCATGGCTTACTCGCAGATGCACAGCCTCTGGACCCCTCTTGTAGAACCAGAAATCCGACCACATCAGGAAACGAATTACACCCATGAGGCTGGAAGATGGAACTTCAACCATCGGCTCAGAATTGAACAGCGATTTAGAGGTGATACCACAAGGACTTTTGTATCACCCGAGGAAGTAGAAGAGGAACTGGAATCTACTTATTCCTTTAATATGAGGTATAGGTATGAGTTCACTACCGATTTTGATATTATCGACAAAGGCAGAAAAAAGGGTCATTTACATGCCCAGGGATTTGCGGCCATCATGGTGAGAACTGACGAAGATGACATATTCGATACTTTTAGGTATTACGGAGGTCTCCGGTACTATTTAACAGACAATTTAAGGCTAGAACTTGGCTACCTGAGGCATTTGGAGAAAGAGCATACCTACGACTTCCAATACAGCTATAGTACGCTGAGATTTACTGTAAGACACAAGCTTTGAGAGAAGCCGGAACTTAGGGGAAAGGGGAATTGAAAATGAAGGGAAAATAATGAATGATGGACGCTGAATGATGAATAATGAAGTAATAAAAAAAGCCTCCCTTTTGCAAGGGAGGCTTCATATTTAGAGAGGGATTAAGAATTACTTCTTGTCACCACCGTCCATTTTCTCTTTCAAAGCAGAAAGTGCATCCAAATCACCTAGGGTAGACTTTTCTTGCGGCTGCTCTGTAGCTTTCTTCTTAGGAGATGCTGCTTTCTTAGCTTTTGGAGCTTCAACTGCTGCCTCTTTAAAAGTTGCTGTATGAGAAAGAACAATTCTTTTGTCATCTTTAGAGAATTCAGTTACTTTGAAATCTTCAGAGTCACCTACTTCTACTTGAGAACCGTCTTCTTTTTCCAAGTTTTTGATGGTAGCAAAACCTTCAAGTCCGTAAGGAAGCTCAAGTACTGCACCTTTGTCATTCTTAGAGTTAACAGTACACTTGTGAACAGAACCTACTGGGAACACATTCTCGAAAGTATCCCATGGGTTTTCTTCCAACTGCTTATGGCCAAGGGCCAATCTTCTGTTGTCAACATCAAGTTCAAGAACTACAACTTCAAGCTCATCCCCTACTTTAACGTATTCAGATGGGTGCTTGATCTTCTTAGTCCAAGAAAGGTCAGATACGTGAACCAAACCGTCGATACCTTCCTCTAGCTCAAGGAATAGACCGAAGTTAGTCAAGTTTCTTACCACACCTTTGTGCTTAGTGCCCACTGCATACTTAGTAGACATGTCACCTTTAGTCCAAGGATCTTCAGTAAGCTGCTTGATACCAAGAGACATTTTTCTGTCGTCTTTGTCCAAAGTCAACACTACCGCATCGATCTCGTCACCAACTTTCACGAAGTCAGCTGGGTTTCTCAAGTGCTGAGACCAGCTCATTTCAGATACGTGGATCAAACCTTCAACGCCTGGAGCCAACTCAAGGAATGCACCATAGTCAGCAACGTTAACGATTTTACCTCTAACCTTAGAACCGATTTCAAGCTCAGCAGAAAGCGAATCCCAAGGATGAGCAGTAAGTTGCTTCATACCCAAAGAAATTCTCTTCTTATCATCATCGAAGTCAAGAACCACGATCTGAACTTTGTCATCAAGGTTAAGAACTTCTTCCGGATGATTGATTCTGCCCCAAGAAATATCTGTAATGTGAAGTAGACCATCTACACCACCAAGATCGATGAATACACCGAAGTTGGTCATGTTTTTGATCACACCTTCCAATACTTGACCTTTCTCAAGGTTGTTAAGGATTTCAGCTTTTTGCTTCTCAAGGTCTTTTTCGATCAAGACTTTATGAGAAACTACTACGTTATCGTTAGCGTGGTTGATTTTAACCACTTTCACTTCCATTTTCTTACCTACATAGACATCAAAGTCTCTGATAGGCTTCACGTCGATCTGAGAACCTGGCAAGAAAGCCTCCACACCGTAGATATCCACGATAAGACCACCTTTGGTTCTTCTCTTCACAAGACCTTCGATTACATTGTCAAACTCCAATGCATCTTCGATATCCTGCCAAGCACGTACCATTTTGGCTTTCTTTCTAGAAAGGACCAATTGGCCAAGAGCGTTCTCTTGCTCTTCGATGAAAAGTTCCACCTCATCACCGATTTTAAGATCAGGTAGATCTCTAAATTCAGTTCTAGGCACCAATCCGTCAGATTTGAAACCAATGTTGATGATCACGTCCTTATCGTTGATACCTACTACAGTACCTTTGATAACTTCTTTCTCAGTGATCTCATTCAAGGTGTTGTCGTAAAGCTTCTCCATTTCGGCTCTCTCAGCCTTAGTGTAGCCTTCGCCAAAACCTTTGGTCTCAAACTTTTCCCAGTTAAAATCTTCTTTATTAGACATATTATTTAATGACTCTGACTTTCAACAGCCCTAGAGTCCTCAGGCTGAGGTTTTTAGTTAGTTGTTTTCCCGCCAAAACGGGCCCGTTCACCCGAACGGATTGCAAAGGTACAAATAATAACAGGAACGAGTCAAAGATATCGAAAGAAATTATCCTGTAACCCCCACTCCATCAGTAACTCTAGCAGGCTTATGCTGAGAGTTTTAATTGTCCGAAATAATTTCCCCGATCAAAAAGTTTCAAATTAATCATGCAATTCAGCCCATAATAATTAACTTAATCTTCCGTAAATATTTTTTCAATACGATATCCCTATTCAAAAAAAATGGAATTTAAAACAGACCGTCAAAATTGGCTTGCCATTACCTGGATCACCTTGCCCCTCCTCATGTATGGGGCTTCTTTGTGGAATTATGAAGGATTGATTGCCAAACCTTATTTGTTTTTCGCATGGATTCATTTAGCCTTGCCACTTTGGATTTACTTTGACAATTCTTATAAAATTGAAGATGGCTATCTATTCTACAGATTCGGATACAACAAAGGCAAGATCCCCATCACATCCATCCGGGAAATTCGAAAAGGGAAATTCATAAGGCAGGGCCAGAAAACCGCCGGTCTGGCCCCCACGGGATTATCCATCCATTATTATAAATACGATGAAATATACGTAAGCCCCAAAGACCAAAAAGCTTTCATCCATGCCCTCACCCAACTCAACCCCGAGATCAGCATATCCGACAACCATCATTCCCTCAAAACCACCAGCTAATACTAACAAAACAAATAAAGGAGGCCATCCAGCCTCCTTTATTTTGTTTATACTCAAATTCTAAACACAACTTTCTCACACTTCTCACTTTCAATGCGTCCCTCTAACCTTCATCTCCAAAGTATAAACAGATCCCATGGCAGTAATGAATAGGGTTTTCCTCTCCGGCCCCCCAAACACAATGTTGGTGGTCAGTTCCTCCGGGATCGGGATTCTGCCGACCTGCTCTCCTTTACGGTTCACAATCGTCACCCCCTCTTTGCCAGTAAGGTAAAGGTTCCCACGGTTGTCCAAAGTCATGCCGTCTGAACCTTTTTCCGTAAACAGCTGCCTGTTGATCAGGTAACCGTCTTCCTCGATATCATATACATAGGTTTTATCGTCCCCGATATCGGCCACGTATAGCTTTTTACCATCCTGGGATCCGATAATTCCGTTGGGCTTGACCAAGTTTTCATCAACACGGATAAATTGGGCATGATCAGGGGCCAAATAATACAGATGCTCCCCATCTTGCTGCATCCCTGGGTCTCTTTCCCAATAATCCCGCTTATACAAGGGATCCGTCATATAGATACCGCCATTAGGACCTACCCATACATCGTTGGGGCCGTTGAGCCTTTTGCCTCTGAAACTCTCAATCAATACTTTCTTTTCACCTTTTGGGGTAATGGACCAAAGCTGGTTTTTCTCATCAGCGCAGGCTATCAACACATCCCTTCTATTGTCATAAAACAAGCCATTTGAACGGCCCGCATCTTCCATGAACACGGTAATTTCACCTGTATTGAATGCCCATTTATGGATTTTGTTGTTTGGCTGGTCGGTGAAGTAAACGTGCCCTTCCCTGTTGACAGCTGGACCTTCGGTAAATTCAAAACCTTCCCCGGCTTTTTCCAGCTTGGCACCTTTGGCTGCCAGTGATTTTTTACCTTCAATCTGTGCCTTTCCTTCCAGAGCACACGCCAAGGAAAGCAGGCATATTAAGCCTAAAGTCTTTTTCATACTCATAATCATAAAATAAAGTGGGTTCCCAAAGGTGGTGACCTTAGGGATGGAGGCTCGAAGATAATAAAAATAACTACTTAGCCCATTTCTTTCACGCCCAAAAAGGGCATCCATTCCTCTGCATTCTTTTCAGCGTATTCGGCAAGGAACATTTTCAGGGTGGGTTTGAACGGGGGATGCTTGAGGCTAAAGCCAACCTGCTCCACTGATCGGTCACCCTTTTGGGTGTTACACCGGTGGCAAGCCGTTACCAGGTTTTTCCATTCGGTTTTGCCGCCTTTAGACCGGGGAATCACGTGATCGATAGTCAGGTGCTTGCCGGAACCGCAGTATTGGCAGGCATTTCTATCCCTGCGAAAAAGATTGTGGCGGCTGAGCATCACGCCTCGATATGGGACATTTTTATACTCCCGCAATCGGATAACAGCAGGATAAACAAATGTGCGATCAACCGTACGGATGGATAGATAGGAATAGGTGGCCAAAGGAGAGGCCTTGTCGAGAATGGTAAGCACTATTGCCTTTTGGACTGTGACGATGGCCACTGGGGTATGATCCAAATTCAACACTAGCACTTTCTTCTCCATGACACTTCAAATTAATTTCCTGACTTCATGAACGTTAGGAAAGCCTGAAATGTTTTTTTGACCAGATTTAGGCGCAAAGCTTATCTTGTCTATCCTCACCTTTCCTTTCATATGAATGATTTGTTCATCACCAAGATATAACCCCATATGCTCGGGGAGCTGCATTTCGTTGTAGAAAATCAGCAAGTCTCCAGGCTGTGCCGCACTTGCCTCCACTTTCTGGCCAAAGACCAACAGCTGACTCAAAAACTTGGGGACTTTGTATCCTGCAATCTTATACACCAGCTGGACAAAACTACCCGCTCCAAGCCCGAAAAAGCTCCTTCCACCCGAAAGAAAAGGGGTATTGATAAAAAGCTGTGCAATCTCCATCAGTTCATCCCTGTCCGCTTTTTGGGAACGCGGCCTGGAACTGCCGCTAAACTGTAAGGACTGGCTGAGGTCAAAAAGTTCGTTTTGGGCAACATGCAGATGACTACCCGGCAACAGGTATATCTTTTGGTTTTTGAAGGTGATATGGGAAACAGGTGAAGTGGTGAGTTGGTAATCAGAATCGTTGAATGCATCAAACTCCTCTTGCGCGATGGCATGATGCTGTGCCGTCACCAGCCATCCTTGACTTTTGTCCTGATGGCTTTCTATACGCAGATACCGCTTGCTAGGATCTGCCTCCAGGACCCTATAAGTTTCACCAAAAAGCAATTGGGTCACCAACCCGGCACCCGGGCGTGGTTCTTGATATACGGTGGCCAGTGAAAGGCGGCAAACACCGTAACCTTCATCAATAGGCCATTCTGTCGAGGTCTCTTTTTGCATCCTTGTTTTTGATATCCTGACGTTTGTCGTGTATTTTTTTACCCCTTCCCAGAGCAATTTCAATTTTGGCCAAGCCTTTATCATTGATGAAAAGCCTCACAGGGATGATTGTCAATCCTTTTTCCTGAAACTTGCTCTCCAGCTTATCCAACTCTCTTTTGTTGAGCAGCAATTTTCTTTCCCTTACCGGGTCATGATTATAGGAAGCCGCAAAGGAATAAGGAGCGATGTGCATCTGGCGGATAAAAAGCTCACCGTTTCTAAAAAAACAAAACGCCTCGGTCAGGGAAGCTTTGCCTTCCCTCAGGGATTTGATTTCAGTTCCTTTCAAAACGATGCCGGCCACATATTTATCTATGAATTCAAATTCAAAACTGGCCTTTTTGTTTTTGATGTTGATTATTTTCTGGAGTTTACTGGTTTTGGCCATAGGTTAGTTTCCGATTTTCATTTTGGCCAAAGGACTGGTGTCCAGGCCGCAAAAAGAATTGCTTAAAAATTTATAATGGGCAGCCATGGCAATCATAGCCGCATTGTCAGTACAGTACTCGAACTTAGGAATATAAACTTTCCAATTCAAATCCGCTGCCAATCTATTCAACTCCTCACGCAGTCCAGAGTTTGCGCTTACTCCACCGGCAATGGCAATGTTTTTCACCCTATGCAGCTTAGCGGCCTTCTTGAGTTTCTGGGTCAGCATCTTGATCAGCGTATATTGTACCGAGGCGCAGATGTCAGCGGTATTTTCCTCAATAAATTGCGGGTTCTCTTTTATCTTATCCCGAAGGAAGTATAGAACGGCAGTTTTTATCCCACTAAAGGAATAATTTAATTCTGGCATATCGGACACTGGAAAGGCAAAGGCTTTGGGGTTGCCTTCCTTGGCGTATTTGTCGATCAGCGGACCTCCAGGATAGGGCAAGCCCATCAGTTTGGCGGTTTTGTCAAATGCTTCCCCTACTGCATCATCCAGGGTTTCCCCGATCACTTCCATTTCCAGGTGGTCTTTCACCAGCACCAACTGGGTATGCCCCCCGCTTACTGTAAGGCATATGAAGGGGAAATCAGGTTTTGGATCATCTATGAAGTGGGCCAAAATATGCGCCTCCATATGGTTGACCTCTATAAGAGGAATGCCAAGGGAATAGGCAAAAGATTTAGCAAATGAAACCCCTACCATAAGTGACCCCATCAGGCCTGGTCCCCTCGTGAAAGCCACGGCCGACAGGTCCTTTTTGTCGATTCCCGAGGTTTCAATCGCCTCATGGATCACCGGCACGAGGTGTTGTTGGTGGGCCCGGGATGCCAGTTCAGGCACCACTCCCCCATATTTTTCGTGCACAGATTGCGTGGCCACAATATTATTAAGTATTTTGCCATCAGAAATCACCGATGCAGACGTTTCATCACAGGAAGACTCGATAGCCAGAATATTAATTTTCATCTCATTCATTGGAAAAGAACCCGAAAGTTACGCAAATTTTAGCGAAAGCACTCATGGTGCTTTTGCGGGTAGCTTTATTTCTTGTTCTGACCCTCGCCCTCGTCGCCGCTCTGCTCCAGATCCCCTCAGTGCAGACGCGCCTCACTAAAGTCCTTACCAACTACATCACCGAAAACACAGGGTTTAGAACCAGCATTTCCAAGGTAAACATCAGGTGGTGGGATGCGGTCAGCCTTTCCGATGTGGTGGTATATGACCATAACGACAGCCTGATGGCCAACCTGGAAGAGGTCTACATTGACTTTTCCCTCCAAGGCCTGCTCAACAGCGACAACCCCTCTATCGATGAAGTGCAGCTCAACCATGGTCAAGTTAGACTACTGACCCATCCAGAGGAAGACGACATCAATATCACGGTCTTTGTGGCAAGGATTAATGCCTTGCTGAGCCCAACGGTTTCCAAGCAGGAAAAAAGGCCTGTTAAATTTTCCATCACCGAGCTATCCCTAAAAAACACCTCGCTGGATATTCTGGATTACACCCTACCCGTATTCGAGACCGGTTTTGATTACGGAAAGCTTCGATTCCGAAACCTGGTGGCAAGAGGAGAGGATTTCTTTGCCAAGTCGGACACGATTGCCGTTTCGGTGGAAAGCCTGCGTGGCGTGGAGTCCACATCAGGACTGGAAGTCCAGCAGCTGCAAACCGACTTTTTATATTCCAACACGGGAATGGTCTTCGACAATTTGTATTTGCGAAGCAATGAAACTATTGTCAGAAACTACCTTGAATTTTCATACGATGAAGTCAGGGATCTGAGTGATTTCAACAATTCCGTCAATATCAGGGCGCAGCTGAGCGAGGCTGTGTTGGACATCAAAGACCTCAAATATTTTGCGGAGCAGATTCCCGATTTTGACGACAAGATTTACCTTAGTGGGGAAATCACCGGGCAGATCAGTGACTTGGCCTCAGAGCAGCTCCTGATCCGGTTTGGGGAAAGGAGTGCCATGTTCGGTAAGTTTGACATCGAGGGCCTCCCCAATGTGGAGGAAACTTTTTTCAGGCTTTCCTTGATGAACTCTACTTTGACCAGCGCTGATTTGGCCCCTTACCTATCCGATGAAGCCAGGAGGCAAGTCAATAAATTTAGGGATATCCGATTTGATGGGGATTTTACGGGGTATTTTGAAAACTTCACCGCAAGCGGGAATTTCCGTACAGGCATCGGCAATATGAATGGGCGGCTCAATTACCGAAGAGCGCGAAACGTCCCCACCTATAGCGGGTCTGTAGAGCTTCAAAATTTGAATATCGGTCTAATTTTGGACCAGCCGGAGCTTTTTCAAAGGGTGACCATGAAAGGCCAATTGAAAGGAACTGGCCTGACGGCCGAGTCGGCCATCCTATCCCTTGATGCGGACATTAACTCTATAGGCATCAACAAATACAATTATGCCAACATCCGCACCAATGCCACTTACGGAAAGGACCTTTTCAGCGGGAAACTCAACATTCGTGATCCTAACCTAAAAATGCAGCTGGCAGGAAAAATGGACCTGCGCTCCAATAAGGACAGCGTCCGATTGGAAGCAAAGATTGATACGGCTTTTCTCCAAAACCTCAACCTGATTAAGGAGGACATTTTCATAAGCGGCAATTTCAACCTGGACACCAAGGGAGTGGAGATAGACGATATAGAAGGGGCGGCAAGATTTGAGGACATGCTTTTCAGTTATGAAGGCAGGGATTTACATGTAGACCAATTCATCTTCCAGTCCCTTTTCACTCCGGAGGGACGTGTAATTGCTCTCAACTCCGATTTGTTGACGGCTGGGATTTCGGGGAATTACAAGCTGGAGGAATTGGGAAAAGACCTGACGACTTTGGGACAGGAATATTTTGCCCTGATCACCAGCCAACCCGAGAAAGCTCCGGTCATTACTGAAAACGACCTGATGGGTTCCTACAACTTTGACATTAATATCAACCTCATCGACCCCAACCCGCTGATTTATCTGCTGGATCCTTCGCTTTCCATTTCTGATAACACGATTATCGAAGGGGCTTTTTATCAGACACAGGAAAACACTATTCTAAACCTGTTTTCGGATATTGACACGGTTTACTATAAAGGGCACTACTTCCTGGACAACAACCTTGATTTCAACACCTCCAAATTGCGGGGAGATCCGGATGTATTGGCCTCGTTTTATATCAACAGTAAGCAGCAGCAACTTTCCTCCGGCATCACTTTCAATGATTTCTCCCTGGAGGCACTTTGGGATCAGGCAGCCATAGACCTTAATATTAATTTTGCTCAGGAAGAAACTGACAGCTATGCCCGCATCCGAAGCCACATAGAGGTCGGCCCGGATGAGATAGACATGGTGTTTGAGCCATCTGAATTAAAAGTCTTGGACAGGTTTTGGGAAATCGAACCCGACAACCAATTGGTCTATACACCTGGCAACCTTGAAATCATCAACCTCAAACTGGTGGAAAACGGGCAGTTCCTGGCCTTGAATGGCAAGATTTCGAAAGAACCTGAAGACGTGCTGAGTTTGGAGATGCATCAAGTTGACATGAGCCTGCTCAACACCTGGGACATCAAGGAATTTGAGGGTACTGCCAACGGCCTCTTTGCCATTTCCAACATCCTGGAAAACCCTGTGGTAATGGGTAACCTGAATGTGGATGAGTTTCACATAAACAATTTCCTTATTGGCAACCTGGATGCCACCACATATTTTGATAATGACAATGACAGGATCCACTTAGACCTGACCAATACCAGACTGGGCAAGAAAATAATTGCCATTGAAGGCTATTTGGGCACAAAAGAAGACCAGCTTGATCTTGTGGCTAAATTTGAGGAGGCCAACCTTTCCATAGCCGAGCCTTTTCTTTCCGATTACATTACCAATCTGGGGGGCACCCTGACCGGTGAACTGGATATCCGAGGCCGAATGTACAATCCAGAAATCACCGGGTCGGGCAGATTAACCGCCGGCAACTTAAGGGTAAATTACCTGAACACTACCTACACCGTGGACGGGAGGGTGAATTTCACACCAAATGAAATCAGCTTTAGGGGCCTGGAGCTCACCGATACCCGGGGCAATAAGGCCAATATGCGGGGAGGTATCAGTCATGACAGGTTCAGCAACTTTATCTTGGACATCAGTTCAGACCTCAACAATTTCCAGGTCCTCAATACTACCATCCGCGATAACGACCTTTTCTATGGAACGGCCTATGCCTCTGGAAAGCTGGAAATCTTTGGCGCAGCCAACAACCTCGACATCAATGCCCAGGCAACCAGCCAGCCCAATACCAGAATTTACATCCCCATAGGATCCAGCGACGGCCAGTTTAAGGAGGATTTTATCAACATCATCAACGTGCGGGACACCACCCGTCAGGTCGCTACCTTGGACCAAGTGGAAAAGCTGGCGCTACAGAACGTAAGGATGAATTTTAATCTTGACATCACACCTGACGCTTATGCGGAAATCATCATTGACCCCCGCACCGGGGAATCGATTCAGGGTCGTGGACGTGGCAACCTGAATTTGGGGATCGATACACAGGGGAATTTCACCATGAGCGGTATCTATGAAATCGTGGACGCGAGGTACAATTTCTCCCTTTATAACATCATCAACAAGGAATTCACCATCGAGCCTGGGGGCAGGATCTCTTGGTTTGGGGACCCGTATGAAGGTATCCTGAACATCAAGGCCATCTATGAGGAGAACGTTTCGCTGATGAGCCTTCAGCCAGCCCAAACTACCGCCAGCACGGACATGATGGATTCCCAGCTGAGAAGGCGCTTCCCCGTAAAGGTGATCATGGGGCTGCAGGGTCCCTTGCTGTCTCCTGACATCAATTTCGACTTTGACTTCAGCGGCTTTCCCGAAGGGGAAATCCAAACTTATATCTCTGCTTTCAGAAACAGAATATCCAATGATGAGCAGGAGAAAAACAGGCAGGTTTTCTCCCTGATCATGTTGAGAAGGTTTTCTCCCGAGGGGCAGTTCAGCGGCGCTGGAATCGGCTTCAGCAACCTCAGCCAGCTAGTATCCTCCCAACTCAATGCCCTAGTGGCCCAAGTGGATCAGAACTTGGAAATAGACTTTGACCTGGCAACCCTTGACCAAACTGCCTTGGAATCCTTCCAGCTTAGAGTGGCCTACACCTTTTTGGATGGACGCCTTAGGGTAATGCGGGACGGGGGCTTTACCGATCTTCAGGGCAACACCGATCTCAACACCATCGCCGGAGACTGGCAGGCCGAATACCTGCTGACCGAAGATGGCCGATACAGACTCCGGGTTTATAACCGCAACAACTTCAACAATGCCTTTACCTCGCTGAACCTTTCGGCCAATGTGATTACCTACGGGATATCCATTTCCCAGACACTTTCCTTCAGCTCATTTCAGGAACTGATCGACAACATAGGCAAAAACCGCAGGCAGCGACTACTCATCAACGACATTGATGACTTCTTAAGGTATGACTTTGAAGAGGGTTTGTTGGTGCCTGGTGAAGAAGAAGAGCCTGCCCCAATCCGGGTTATTGAAGGGCCTTTTGATTTGAAATCGGAAGAAGAGGAAGAAACTCCAATCAGAAATGAAGAAGAAAATTGACATATCCGCCTGGAACAGAAAGGACCATTTCAACTTTTTCAAAGAATTTGAAGAGCCGTTTCATGGAGTCTGCGTGAGGATCAACTGTGAGAGGGCTTACCAAAAGGCAAAATCCCAACAGGTGAGCTTTTACCTATATTATCTTTACAGGGTTTTGAAAGCCATCAACCTGACACCGGCTTTGAGGTTGAGGATTTTGGATAGGGAGCCTTGGGAATTTGACAAAATCCACGTTTCCCCTACCGTGGCAAGAGCGGACGGTAGTTTTGGCTTTAGTTTTATGGAGTTTAGCGAGCATGAAGACCATTTCCGGCAAAACGCAATAGAAGCGACTAAGGTCACCCAGAGTACCAGTGAATTATTCACTTTTCCTTTTCGCGAGGATGTGATCCACTTTTCGGCCTTACCTTGGCTGGACTTCACTTCATTGTCACATTCAAGAAAGTATTCGATTGCCGACAGTTGCCCAAAGGTTTCCATCGGAAAAATGACCATAGGCCTGGAAGGACGGAGTTTTCCTCTATCGATTCATGTGCACCATGCCTTGGCTGACGGAAGGGACGTGGGCTTATTTGTGCAAAATTTCCAACAGCTCATGGAGGAATAGTGGCAAAGGTTTTAAACAAAAGCCAAGCTGGTTATTTTTAATAGGCAGAACCTAACCCTAATTATTTCAATGGACCAAGTTTCTATTTATTGGATGAGGCGTGACCTTCGACTGGATGATAATAAAGCCTTATCAGAGGCTCTAAAGTCCGACCATCCGGTTTTACCCATATTTATTTTTGACAAGCATATCCTGGGCGATCTCAAGGAAGATGATGCGCGGGTGACTTTTTTATATAGAAGATTGAAAGAGCTTCAGGAGGAATTGCAAAAAGATTACGACAGCTCAATCAAGATTATTTATGACACCCCAAAGCAGGCCTTTGAATCCCTTCTGAAAGAATATGCGGTGCAGGCGGTATTTACCAACAGGGATTACGAGCCATATGCCAAGGAGCGGGACAGTATGATTAAGGAGATGCTGGAGAAAAAGGACATTCCGTTTTATGATTTCAAGGACCAGGTAATTTTTGAAAAGGATGAAATAAAAAATGGCAGTGGGGAAGTGTATAAGGTTTTCACTCCTTACAGTAAAAACTGGTTGTCCAGGCTTTCTACAACCGAGGATGCGCTCAAAACCAATCGCCTGCAGCAAAACTTTTATCCCAAGACACCCAAATCCATTCCCAGCCTGAAGGAAATGGGCTTCAAGCCTTCTTCTACGGAATTTCCTTCGAGGAATGTCAATGAAAAACTGATCAAAGAATACGGAAAAAACAGGGATTTCCCGGCTATGGATGCCACCTCCAGATTGGGGATGCACTTGCGGTTTGGGACAATCAGCATCCGCAAATTGGTTAAAAAGGCCCAAGAGTTGGATAAAACGTTTTTAAATGAGTTAATTTGGAGAGAATTTTACATGATGATTCTGGATGCTTTTCCAGAGGTGGTGGACAAGGCCTTCAAACCCCAGTATGACAAGATAAACTGGCGCAACGACGAAAAGGAATTCAAGGCTTGGTGTGAAGGCAAAACCGGCTACCCTATGGTGGATGCGGGCATGCGGCAGATGAATGCCATCGGATACATGCATAACCGTGTCAGAATGGTCACGGCAAGCTTTTTGACCAAACACTTGCTGATAGACTGGCGCTGGGGGGAGGCCTATTTTGCCGAAAAACTTCTGGATTACGAGCTTTCCTCCAACAATGGGGGCTGGCAGTGGGCCGCCGGTTCCGGTACAGACGCCCAGCCATACTTCCGGGTTTTCAACCCCGAATCCCAGCTGGAAAAGTTTGACAAGAATCGTGAATACGTCAAAAAATGGATCCCCGAATTTGGGACCGACAAATACCCCCAACCTATTGTGGAGCACAAGTTTGCAAGGGAACGGGCATTGGAAGAATTTAAAAAAGCAGTCAAATAATGAACATAGGCGACAAAGTACGTTTGCTACACGGCAATGAACAAGGCATCATCACCAAAATCTCCTCCGGTGGACGGATAGAGATTGAAATTGAGGATGGTTTCCGCATTCCGGCCATGAAGAGCGAGGTGGTAATCATCCATTCCGCCGAAAGACAATATTTCGGAGACGGAGTGGTGGAAGAAAAGCCGACCGTTGCTACCAAAAACGTGGTAAAGTCAGCCGATGGCGTTTTTCTTTGCTATTTGCCCTTGAATGACAAAGACCACAGCATCTACCTCAGCAACAATGCGGGTAAAAACTACCTTTACATGGTCTCGGAGGTCTTCGGAGACAATAGTCGCACAGTTTCGGCAGGGACTATAAACAGTGGCTCGTACGTAAAGCTGGATGAAAAAAGCATAGCCAACTTTGAGGAGTGGCCCACCCTTCACCTGCAGATGATTCCCATTAATTTGAGGACCGAAAAAACACAAACACCTTTCGAAAAAAGGGTGAAATTCAAAGCCTCCGCTTTCTTTAAAAGCAAGGGAAAAGCCCCGCTTTTAGGAAAAGATGGCTATGTTTTCAACCTCACCCAAACTACCAAAGACCTTGACATCAAGGCCCTAAATGAGGATTTGAATAGCGACAAGAAAACACCCACCAAACCGCATCAATTTGAAAGACCGGCCCAGTCGGTTGATCTGCACATTGAAAAGCTCACCAAAGACCACCAGTTTATGAGCAACAGCGAAATGCTGAAATTACAGCTGGAGACGTTTGAAAAAAGCCTAGATGCGGCGATTGCCACTGGGATGGATGAGATTTCATTTGTCCATGGGATTGGCAATGGGGTTTTAAGAAAAGAGATCCACAAGGCCCTTTCCCAAATGAAGAACATCAAGTATTTTCAGGACAGTCAACAGAGCAGGTTCGGCTATGGCGCTACCCTGGTGAGAATAAAATAAGCGATGAATCCGGATAAAATCTCCCCTGTATTTCAGCTTTTCGCCCAGCAATATGATGAGGGCCATCGGCTTTTTGAGGAGCTGTGCAAGGCCATGAAAACCAAAAAAGTCATTGTACTGGAAGAAAAACTCATCTTCATCGAGATCTATTTGCAGCTTATGGCCAAGATCCACTTTGAGGAGGAGAACCTGAAATTCAAATTGTTCAAGCCATTTTCCCATCTTTTCAAATGCCTGAAGAAAGTTCTCCATTTGAAATTGATCCGGGATGAGTTTGTCAGAAAAGGCGGAGGTGAAAATTTCAATTCGTTTAGCCAGTTTTTGGAAACAGAGAAAAAAGAGCTTTATTCGGAGGTGTTTGATCTTCTTCAGCGCTTTCCGCACAATGCCTGGGAAGAGCTTTATGATGAGGTACTCAAGCTCAGCAAAGGCTTGAAACCTTTGATGATCAATACCGCCACTACTAAAATCATCAATGAGGAGGTGGAGTATTCCCACTTCGACTCCCTTCATGAGATGGACGCCATCTCCATCAAGGACATTTACGAATCCTTGCAAACCATCATTGCGGTTGAAAACTTCCGGATTGTCTCGGGCCTCAACCCTGTTTTTACCAATCCCATCCACGATGACCTGAACAAGCTGAGCAATTTATTGCTAAAGTGGTATCAGAATCATCTTTTATTCCAGCAGCTAACCTATTTCTTTTCGGAGAAGGAAAGTATAGGAGAGAAATACAAAACCCTGCTGGACACCATCAAAAAGGACAAAAAAAAGCTGACCACCAAAGTGATCAGCCATAGTAAAGAATTGTTTACAGAACGTTTGAATTAGATTTTCTCCAAAGCGGCGGCCAAATCATCTTTTAGATCCTCGGCGTCTTCCACCCCCACGCTCAACCTGATCAGGGAGTCGGATAAGCCCACCTTTTCCCTGTCTTCCTTGGGTATACTCGCATGGGTCATGGTAGCCGGATGGCCGCATAGCGATTCCACACCTCCCAAGGATTCGGCCAGTGAAAACAAGCGGAGACTTTCCAGAATCTTGGTCGCATCTTCGATTTTATTTCCCTTGAGGGTAAATGAAATCATCCCACCAAAATCCCTCATCTGCTTTTTGGCGACTGAGTGGTTAGGGTGGTCCTCAAAGCCTGGCCAGTAGACCTTCTCCACCTTGGGGTGTGTGCGCAGATAGGCAGCAATGGTTTTCCCGTTTTGGCAATGCCTCTCCATCCGCAAATGCAGGGTTTTGATACCTCTCAACACTAAAAAGCAATCCTGGGGACCTGGCACGGCTCCACAGCTGTTTTGGATAAAGGCCAATCTTTCAGCAAGTTCATCATCATTGACGATTAATGCCCCCATTACCACATCTGAATGTCCGCCCAAATATTTTGTAGCAGAGTGCATGATTAGATCAGCTCCGAGGTCAAGGGGGGTTTGTAGGTAAGGAGTTGCAAACGTATTGTCCACCCCGAGCAGGATATTGTGCTTTTTGGCAATTTTGGCAATGGCCTCCACATCAATGATGTTCATCATCGGGTTGGTAGGCGTTTCTGTCCAGATCAGTTTGGTATTTTCGTTGATATAAGGCTCAATGGAAGCCGGGTCGGCCATGGAAACAAAATGGAATTTGATGCCGTATTTGACAAAAATCTTGGTAAAAATCCTGTAGGAGCCTCCATAAAGATCATTGGTACTGATCACCTCATCACCCGGGGAGAGCAGCTTGATCACCGCATCAATAGCGCCCATACCTGAGGAAAAACAAAGTCCATGTTTGCCGTTTTCCAAGGCCGCCAAGCTCTCCTGCAAAGCCGTACGGGTGGGGTTGTGTGATCTGGAATATTCGTAACCTTGGTGGTCACCGGAAGACTTCTGCACATATGTAGAGGTCTGGTAAATGGGCGTCATGATGGCCCCTGTGGTAGGATCAGGCTTTACCCCTGCATGTATGGCTTTGGTTCCAAATTTCATGTTGAATCTAATAATTTAAAGGTGAAAAGAGGTGTGGTTTTAAAAAACACTTAGATTTGCCCCAAATATGGGTAAAAAAGATTCTATTTTCAAACGCATAAAACTTATACTCACTTCCAACCCGGTGATTATTTGGGCAATGGCCTGGGTAAGCTTTATGCCCTCAATCGGAAGCTTCTTTTTTATCAACCACCTTTACAACAATACTGAAAAATTACGGATGGTTGATGTACTCGATTTTAACGTGCTGTTTCCCTTCTTAATCATTTCTGCCAGTGTGATGGGACTGGCCTTGATGCCAACCACCCTGGTGGCGATCATCACTGGTTTTTTGTTTGGCTGGGAGGCTTTCCCAATTTTGGCGGTTGCCTACCTATTTGCCACAGCCATAGGTTATCTGTTGGGAAAAAGGTTGGACCATAACAGTTTGGAAATTCTTTTGGAAAAATACCCCAAGGCCCGACAGGTGATTGCTGAAAAGCAGGATCAAGTGTCCCAGCTGATCTTTTTTGTCCGCATCAGCCCCATCATCCCCTTTGCTCTTTCCAACCTCCTATTTGCGCTGCTGAGAGCTGATCTGAAAAAAGTGATCTGGGTGGGCTTTCTGGGAATGCTGCCGAGAACACTTCTGGCCTTCACCACTGGCATCATGGCCAAATCTATGCTTGAGGCCTTCAGGGAAGGCAACAACCTTTACCAAATGCTCATCTTCTTTGCCCTACTCCTGCTCAGCATTTGGGGCATCACCAAAGTAGTTCTAAACTTCGTCAAAGCTAGTAAATAACAGGCTAGGGATTTAAAAGGGGCACGGAGTTTCACAGAGCTCCTCCTCAATTCTTATTCAACTCCGTCTGGATAAACTCATTCAATTTCTGCTGATACTTGGAGTTGTCCCCTTCGTAGGTTGGCGTAAAGCCTTTTTTCTCAGGGAAGGTCTCCATATGCAAAGTCTGCGTAGGGAAGGCGAACCTTACCCCGATTTTGTTGGCCAACTTCACCGTCTGGATCAACAGGTCATGTCTGCCCTGCAATTCCTCCTGCCAGGTGCCCACTTCAAAAAACACATAGAACATCACATCAAGACTATAGGCTGAAAGGTTGTTGAAGTAAATGTTATAGTAATCTTTTCGTGTAGATGGATGCTTGACCACCATCTCCCTCAATCCCTGCACAAACATATCCACCAGCTCAGGCGGAGTGTCGTAGGTAATGGTCAGGGTAGTATTAAACCTGCGGTACTTCCTAAGCCCATGGTTGTCAATGGTCATATCGGCCAGTTTTCCGTTAGGGACATATACCAGGGAATTCCGGAAGGTCCTCACGCGGGTAGAGCGGAAACCGACTTCCTCCACAGTCCCGTCAATATCCCCGCTGCTGATCCAATCCCCCACCTGAAAAGGCTTGTCGATAAAAATCATCACCGATCCGAAGAAGTTTTTGATGGTATCCTGCGCGGCAAGGGCAAAAGCCAAACCACCAATGGACAAACCTGTAAGGAACGGCACAATATCCACCTGAAGGCCATCTTTCAAAATAAACAAGACCCCGATGACCACCACAAAGGCCTTCATGGTTTTTCGAACCAAAGGAACCAGCTGGTCATCCAGCGTAGACTCCGTCTTAAGAGCCAACTTCTCCAGATAGAGCGAAATAATATCTACCAGCTTGTAGAAAATAATAGTTACAATGAAAGGCTTGGCAGCATTCAGCAGCAGTACCACCCATGAAACCACCTCTATTGGCAACTGTAGGACTCGGATAAAGATCGCCAACAGCACCACAATCAAATAAATACTCACTAACCTGGCTACGGGCAGCAGGTATTTTTCGGCTACTTCCCCATAACCTGATTTCTGCAATACAAAGAAAAGCACCCTATCCACAATAAAGGTGAATGCTTTGTGGGCTGTAAAAATCAACAGGATGAGAAGGAATAGGCCTATCAATTGCCAAAGCTGCAAGCCAACATACTGTTTTTCGCCTAATTGGGGAAGTACATTCAGTAAAGTTGCTGTGCCCAAAGGATAGGTCTCCGCATGTAGCTCCTCGATATGCTCGACCGTAAAGCGGGAAAACTTCCATTCGTCGTCCACCTTTTCCAGGAAAACCCTTGGTAAGCGGTGGGTATCAAAAAAGAACTTTGCTTCTTGGTTATGCAGGCTGTCTCGGAAATCAGCTTGTGTTGGGATTTCTCCCATCCTTACCAGCACACCGTTTCCATCAAAAATCTGCTTTAGCTTAATGGCCAAATCTTGGGCGTCCTTATGCGGTACGCTACCCGTTTCCAAAGCTCTTGCCGCAACCTCCGGCCGGAATGTATCCTGCTGCAGGTTATATAAAAACGTCAGCGTGGTATTATAAGGAGTAGATAAGTTGTCATATTCTGCCGGGTCCACCGGCAACATGGACTGATCGGAAAATACCTGCCCCTGTCCTTGATGCACAATCAATGCTGATACAATCAGACTGAAAAGCAAACATTTCAATAATCTCATTACTTAATTCTTTTAGGCAACTGCCTTAGTACGGCATTCTAAATTCGAAGAATGTTTTTTCGTGGATATTATAGATCCTGTATTCGTTTCGGCTCGATGAAAAACGGATATCGACGGGACTGCCTCCACTCAACGGCTTGGTGTTCAACAGTTCCCCCTTTAAGTTATACAGGTAGATGAATTCCTGATTTCCATCGATGACCACAAAGATATTCTTATCCCCTCCAAAAGAAAACAGTTGAAACTTCAATTCTGGCGAGGAAAGGTTTTTCTCAAACAGCACATTGGTTTCGGTATCCATCACCGTCACCTTGTTGTAATCATGCACCACAAATAAATATCGGTCAGCCGCCTGGTCTTTCACCAAATGAAAGGAACTGCTTCTGTCGGGTCTTAGAAGTTGTTTTCGGTCGGTAAATTCCCCTTTAAAGTTCACCCGGATCACCTCACCCTCATCGGTGACGGTGACCAATTGGCTTTCAGATGTGCGGCCGCGCTGCTGAAGGACATAATTGGTATTCACACCCGAGCCCAGTTGCAGAGGCTCCCCAAATTGGCTTTCCCCTTTTCTATTGAACATATGCAATTGTCCGTTTTGATTCAAAGCCACCATAAAATCCCCCATAGCTGGAATGGTGTGATGAGCTGGTTTGCTGGACAAGGGCCCAGAGGTATTTCTGGGTGACCAGCCGTCTAAAATTTCACCATGCTTGTCAAAAAGGTATAGCCCCCCACTTGTAGAGGATGCAAATATCCTGTAATCCCGAGTGTTTTCATAATCCAAAAGGTTGACGAATTGAATCGCTTGGGCATTGGGAAGCTCAAAGGGAAAATTGGGCAAAGGATTGCCAAGACGGTCCAGTCCATATATGTATCTCTCTGTGGCGAAAACCATCTGGAGCTTTCCGTTTTTATAATAATCCATCTGGAAAATCTCCGTCTTGATTGGGCCATCAATCCGCTGGCTGAAGACCAAATCCCCATCATGGGTTACCAAATGCACCCTGTCCCATTCATCCTGCACCAAAAATTCCACGTTGCCGTCCGTGAAATTACGTTGGACCTTGGGTCCGTAGGTTAGGTCGGCATTAAAAGTAACAGACAGGTTTTCCTCCAAGAATATATCCTTACTTGCCCTGACGGGTGCCAAACCATATCCCAACTGAATCTGTATGTCTTGGTTTTTTCCTTTGTCCTCCAGCTTAACGGAAAGTACGTCGAAGGCCTTGATCTGGGGGGCGAATTTCTGAAGGGTGGATGACCAAGAAGGGGATGCGTGGTGAAGCAGGCCATTCCAAACCCGCTGAACATTGGCCACAAAGTTATAACCGTAGCTTTTATCCACAGCTTCCATTATCCTTTTCTGGGACAAGGTTTTGCCCCAGGTATTATCATTTTCCAGATCATCCAAAAACCTGCGTACGGCTTGGATATTATTGCCCCAAACCAGAACGTCTTCATGAAAGGTCACGAAGGTGTTTGGGAACCCTATGAATTGTCCCTCGAAAAGATGAGCCGGAAACTCCTCATCCCGAATAGCGAAGATTTCCTTATTTCTATGATAGTCATATACACTGCTAACGGAATTTGTAGCCGAAAAATCCTTCAGGTGCTGGAGCTGAACGGGCATTTCCTTTGTTTTCAACAGTAATATTTTATCACCTGAACCTACACCAGTCTCCTCCATATGAAGAAATGCCACTTCACCGGTAAGATTCTGGAAGAATTGCTCTTTCGAAAAGCTCTTATCTATATCCCCCGCCAGCGTACTTTTTGCATCAAATGCCTTGTTAGAAATATCATGGATCTGTCGGGGGTCATTTACTTTATATTGGGTAAAAAGTGCCGTGCGGTTTGGTGTGATAGCACCAAATACATGTTGCCTATTGCCTTCCAGCCTTGGGAATTTCACCTTGTTTCCATCCTGATACAAGCTCAGCCCATGAAGATTGATGGCGCCGTCGCTGAAACTCACATTCAGGTTGGCGGACATCTTGTTCTTTTGAAACACCTCTACCACATCCATACTTCCATCCCGGTTTACGGCTTGGATGAGCCTAGCCAGTCCGGGCGTCCCTAGCCTCAACAAACCAGCGCCATCAGCTGTAGCTTTGGAATCATACAATTCGCTGAATTCTTCTTTAAAGCTTTTTTGCTCACTGGAACGGGCCCGCCTGATGGCATCTTCTACCAAAAATGAGGTATAGCTGGCTACCAAGGTATTATTGATAAATGCCAGGGAAATGGTCCTGTCCTCTTCCAGCCTATGCTCAAAAATCCTCACTCCGCTATAGGCGCGGGAATTTTTGGTGATATTTTCCAAAAAGCTGTCTTCGAGATTGGAAAGGAATTTTTCACGGTCACTGGTGTTTTTGAAGGCAAGCCCGAAGAGCACGCCCAAATCCTCCCTACCCACGGCATGTAGGGAAAGCCCGAGTTGGCTCCCTTTCAGCGAGCGGTCCAGTTGTCCACCACCACCCAAGAGGCTGTCCAAGGACACGAGTTGGGATTCAAGTTTCTTGAGTGATTCTATTTCGGAAAGTCTTGCCCATATGGGCTGATCCACAAGTTGGTTCCAGGCATGGATGGGGTCAGTGGACTCATAAAGCAAGATGGCATCTGCGGGGACAAGTTCCTCAAAGCGGTAGTTCTTTTTGTGGCTTGAAAAACCAACGTAATAGACACCGCCGGTAACGATGACCAAAAGACAAAAAGCAAGCAGCAACTTGGCAGTTTTCACTGGTAGGAAAGGTTAGGATTCTGTGAAATTAAAACTGGGAAAAGTCTCTGAAATTATACCCAGCTGCAAATAAATAAAAATTCCCGACCTAATCGGCCGGGAATCCATTAATTTATAGGAATTTGACCTTATTTCTTAGCCAAATTGTCTAACACCTCCATCACTTCTTTCACGTGAGTTCTAGAAGTTTCCAAAAGCGCTTTTTCGTCTTCGTTCAGGTCAAGTTCGATTACTTTCTCGATACCGTTTTTACCCAAGATCACTGGTACACCTAGGTAGCAGTCGTCGATCCCGTATTCGCCGTCAAGCTTGATACAAACCGGGAATACTCTTTTTTGGTTTTTGACGATTGATTCCACCATCTGGGCGGCAGCAGAACCTGGCGCATACCATGCAGAAGTACCCATCAATTTCACCAATTCACCGCCACCAAACTTGGTTCTTTCGATGATGGCATCCAATTTATCTTTTGCGATCAATTCCGTAACCGGGATTCCGGCAACTGTAGTGTATCTAGGAAGAGGCACCATGGTATCGCCGTGACCACCCATTAGGATCGCCTGGATTTCTTTTGGTGAAATGTTCAATTCTTCAGCGATAAAAGCTCTGTAACGGGCAGTATCCAAGATACCTGCCATACCCATCACTTTTGTTCTTGGCATATTTGAAGTGATGTGAGCCTGGTAAGTCATCACGTCCAAAGGATTGGAAACCACGATGATGATGGCATCTGGAGAATGCTTGATCACATTTTCGGTTACAGACTTCACAATACCGGCATTGGTTTCGATCAAATCATCTCTGGTCATCCCCGGTTTTCTTGGAAGACCTGAAGTGATTACCACCACATCAGAGTTAGCAGTTTTGCTATAATCATTCGTGCTTCCTACAGTCCTGCTATCATAGACATTGATAGGAGCTTTCTGCCAAATATCCAAAGCCTTGCCTTCCGCAACGCCTTCTTTGATATCTACCAATACGATTTCTTCGGCAATTTCTCTATAAGCCAATACATCGGCACAGGTTGCACCAACATTACCAGCTCCAACTACGGTTACTTTAGTCATATTATATGTTATGGATTAATTTGTTAAAAACTTGAAATGCTCCGCTAAGATATTAAAGAATGCCTGCTTTTTAAAGTTTTCAGAAGAATAGTTGGCGGATAAGTGCCTTACTTTTAAATGAAAAAACATTTTCTCTTCAAAACAGAAATCATCACTCAAACATTTGGGAAAGGTTAAAAAAGCCAAAGGAAGATTTGTAGGATTTGAACATCCTTAAATTGTTGTCATTATAGTATTCTGCCAAAGAGGTAATCATTTTCGATTTTATCTGTGAGTTGTTGGCAAAAACCTCTTGGATCGCATAGCTAGGAAACACCATCAGTTCGGCCTGCTCGGAGGCAATGATTGCCGTATAGAGCCGCTTTTTATCCTCCAGGAGGGCATTTTCCCCAAAACAGGCAGGCTCCTCCAGATTCATGATGGTCTCAAAGTCATCCTTGATATCAATGGTCAGCTTAACCTTACCCTGCTTGATGATATAAATTGCCCCGCTCGGGTCATTGCTGAAAAAAACCACTTCATCCTTCACATACTTGCGGTAATGGATAGCCGGCAGAAATCGCTCCAATTCACTATGACTCAACCCTTCAAAGTAGCGAACGTTGGACAAAAAGTCAAAAACTTCCAACTCAGACTCGGTGTATTTTTTCTTAAACGGGTTTAGCATGGTTACTCTTTTTCAGTTTTTTTGATGTGCAATACAGTTTTGCTCCCTTTTTCAACTTTGTAGCGGTCATCCACACGGTAACCTACCACCCACATGACCTCCCCACGGGAGCATAGTACTTTTACCTGACTTTTGTAAATCAGGGGAACTTTCAAATCTATTAAAAAATCACTGATTTTCTTAAAATTCTTCATGCCCAAGGGTCTAAATCTCTCCCCTTCCCGCCAGTTTCTCAACTCCAGAGGAAATTCAACCTTATCCAGGTCAAACATCCCGCTGCTGGGCCTGGTATCCAGCTGGGTGAAAGGTGTAAGCGACATTTCAAATTTCTCTCCATTTATCTCAAACCCCTGATCGGAGGCTGCAATAAGCTGGCTTTCCTTCGAGCTTTCTCGTTTTTTGCCAAGGATCAACAACTCCCTATCGATATTCAAAACCGCTTGCGAAGAATGGAAACTCCCCCCAGTATTTCTATTGCGTATAGCCTGGGCCAAATCTTCTACCTGAAAATAATTGAACCCAAAATCCCTTAACCAGTAAAAAAGCACACTTTTAAATCCAGGGATCTTCAGCAAGTCAGGTATGGACAACTTTTGGAACGCCCCTTCACTTTGCAAGTGACCCTTCAGCCATTCATTTTGAAAATGAAAATAGGCCCTACCGGTATCTTTCACCCTTCCAAAACTCCTGATCATTACTTCCATGGCAGCAGGATCTTCCTCTGTCAGCAATGGCAGCACTTTATTCCTCAAGAAATTCCTTTTATAGTCGCTGTCCTGATTGGAACTGTCCTCCCTCCAAGAAAGGCCTTCCTGCTGGGCGAAGTCCAGTAATTGCTGTTTGGAAAAAGCCAGAAGTGGCCTAATCAATTCACCTTTTACTTCAGCCATTCCATAAAGCCCTTCAATCCCCGTCCCCCGTAGCAAATTCAGCATGATGGTTTCCACTTGGTCGTCCAAATGGTGGGCAACGACCGTACCGGCCAGTTTTTGCTCTTCGACTAGGGAATCAAACCAGCCATATCTGAGATCCCTGGCGGCCATCTGGGTGGAAATGCAGTTTTCGTATGCGTAGCCCTTTGTGTTGAAATGCTGCACAAATATTTCTTTTCCCAATTTGGCGGCAAAATCCCTGACGAACTGCTCGTCACCGTCGCTTTCCTTTCCCCGAAGGCCAAAATTACAATGTGCCAAAATGAATTTTATTTTGGCCATTTGCATTAGGTAGGTTAAAACTACGGAATCCAACCCGCCACTTATAGCAATAAGATAGGTTTTGTTGGAATCCAAAAGGTTTTTTTCCCGTATATGACGGATAAAATGGTCAAGCATAAACCAAAAATACCATTTTCTATTAAATTTGGCGTTTAGTCTCAAGAAATGATCATAAAGAATATATTCCTCTGCTGTATATTAATCCTCGCCGCCCTGCCCCAAGCCTGGGCACAAGGCAATAACCAGCTTGAAATCCTGAACGCCGAAAACCTTTACGGTGGCAAAGGAGTGGAGAGATTGCTCGGCGATGTGAGGATGAAGCATCAGAATTCCCTTATCTACTGCGACTCGGCCCATTTCTACAGCCAGGACAATTTTGCCCGGTTATATGGGAAGGTGCGCATCGTGGATCAACAGGACCCTGTGACTACCACCAGCCGCTATGCCGAGTACGATGGGAATACCCGTATCGCCAAACTTAGAAACAATGTGGTTTTCAAAAATGAGGAAACCACCCTTTATACCGACTACCTGGATTACGACCGCTCTACCGGGGTGGCCAATTATTTCAACTTTGGCCGGGTGATCGATGATATGAACGTCCTGACCAGCGACAAGGGCGTTTATGAAACCCAGATTGAGAAAATTACCTTTACCGATGACGTGGAGCTGGTAAATCCGGATTATACCCTGCGTTCAAACATCCTATTCTATTACACCATTCCAAAAACCGCCGAGACGGTGGACATCACCAACATCGTCTCTATCGAAGGAGACAAGCTCAATGCCCGAAAAGGCAGTTTTTACGACACCCAAAACAAGAAGTTCAGGTTCTACGAGGGAGATGTGGAAAATGAAACCAGCATTATTTCCGGGGACATCCTGTATTTTGACGAGGAGGAGCAGTATTACGAAGCCCAGCGGAATGTGAGCATTTACAACAAGGAAAGGAAAATGGAGGTCTTCGGCGAAGAAGGCAAATATTGGGAAAACCGGAAATATTCCAAAGTTTACGGCAACGCCTTGGTGATGAAATATTTCGAGGCAGACACCATGTATCTGATTGCCGATACGCTCATTTCCCAAGACAGCGAGATTGACGCCGAGCGGTACATGACAGCCTTTAAAAACGTAAGGTTGATCAAGGGGGAGCTCTCCGGAAGATCAGATTCCCTGGCCTACATCTATTCGGATTCCACCATCTACCTGTATGATGACCCCTTGCTTTGGAATGACAAAAGCCAGATTAAAGCGGACAGCATCCATTTTACCATTGCCAATGAAAACATTGACCGCGCATACCTGCGCAGGAATACCTTTGCCATCACCAAAGACACCCTCTCCAACTTCAACCAGATAAAAGGGCGAAAGATGACCGGGTTCTTTCTCGACGGCGAAATGCACAAACTCGACGTAGAAGGCAACGGGCAATCCCTCTATTATGCGCTGGAAAAGGACACTTTACTAAAGGGGCTCAACAACCTGCTTTGTGGACGTATTATGATGCATTTTCAGCAGGGGCAGATACAAAGGATCAACCATGCCGGCAAGCCGGAGGCCAATTTCAAACCGCCCCATTTGTTCAAAAAAGAGGATGAGCGCCTGGAGGGCTTTGTTTGGCGGGAAGATGAGCGCCCCACCATGGATATGATGATGGCCTGGAGAACCCCAATTTTCCGAAATAGAGAGGATGAAATCAATTACTTTGAAGAGTATGAAATCAGGCTACCATACCCGACAGATGAGATGATACAGCCCTATTTGATTCAGGAAATCCCCTTAAATATTCCGATCAGAAGGGACGAATGACGCTATCTGCCCGCAACGAGCATGTTGCAAATAAATTTCATAGAGGTTAACGAAATTTAACCGATAATGCTTTAAAAGTACAAACCTTCTCAGTAGTTTTATAGTATATATTACTTAGCAACACTATTGATTACCAGGCTTATCGATTAAACTTTACATGAACCGTCTCTGTGTTTTCCTCTGCATGCTTTTAATGCTTGTGCAGTACCCTGCCGAAGCCAGACAGGTACGTGTGCTCAATGATGCCATTGAGTTTACTGGACCGATCAATACTATCCAGCGAAAATCCCTCCTCCTTCAAAACGAATCTAGCTCAGACAAAACTTATACGCTTAAGTTTCTCCGCGGCAACATTGGCTCGAGCCAAAACCTCAAACTTTGCATCGGCGACAACTGCTACAACCTGAAAAAGGATGTGGGAAAAATCAATTTGAACTTAAAAGCCGGCGAGTTGATTACAGACTTATACTTGGAGTTTGAATTGGGCATCACCGAAACCAAAGGCACTTTCGACCTGCACTTCAGCAATGTGGGCAACCCACGGGATGTCTTTATCCTGGAGGCAGTCTACAACGTGATCAATGGCGACAGTGGCAATGAGGTACAGCATAAGGATATCGCCATCGGAGCGGCCTACCCTAACCCAAGCAACAACATTGCACAGATAGATTACGAATTGAAAAACCCGAACGCGCATGCACGTATTGTTGTCAACAGCTTTATTGGTAATCCAGTTTATGACTTTTTGCTGGACCCTAGGCAAAACAGCCTTGTCATCAATGTGGCCGACCTCAATCCGGGGGTATATTTCTACACCTTAATTGTGGATAACAAAAATATTGTCACCAAGAAGCTCGTTGTGAAAAAATAGGACCAGCCAAGCACCTGCCTAGAAATTTGATACAGAATTAAAATCCGCTATATTTGCAGTTTAAATTATGATGAAAAGAGTATCTTTATATATAATCGCTTTACTTATTACCGCAACCGTGAGTTCCTGTGGGAAATTCTACAAACTGGAGAAAAGCACCGATTGGGACAAACTGTATAGTGCCGCTAATGAGTACTATGAAAAAGGTGATTATAATAAAGCAATTATCCTTTACGACAAAGTGCTGCCGGTAATCAGAGGGAGTGAAAGGTCAGAATTGGCGGAATTCAATTATGCGTACTCCCACTTCAGAATCAAGCGCTACATAGAGGCAGCTGGTTATTTCAAAAGCTTTTATGACACCTATAACCGAAGCCCGATGGCTGAAGAGGCGTTGTTTATGAACGCTTATGCACTTTACTTGGACGCTCCAGATTTCAACTTGGACCAGAGAAGTAGCCGTGATGCGGTAAATGCCATTCAGCTTTTCATCAACCGTTTTCCTCAGTCTGACTCATACGAGCGGGCCATGACCATGATCGATGACCTTCAGAGGAGATTTGAGGAGAAAGCTTACCAGGAGTCCAAAATGTACTACAGACTTACCGAAGGGCTTTTCCCAGGTGAGTTTTACAGAGCATGTATCATCAACTTCCAGAATTTTGCTAAAAGCTATCCTGATAGCAAATACAACGAGGAGCTTGCCTACAAACTAGTGGAAGTGAGTGCCGCATATGCCGAAAGAAGTGTCTTCAACAAGAAAGAAGAGAGGCTTAACCAATCCATTAATTTTGCCGACACTTTTAAAAGAAGATACCCCAACAGCGAATTCGGAAAAAAGGTAGAAAATCTATTTACCAAAACCCAGTCAGAGCTAGTGGCCCACCAGAAGCTTAAAAAAGAATACGATGCGCGCACGGCCGCTGCCAAGGAAGCCGCTGAAGAGGAAAAAAGAAACAAAGAGGCTACTGAAGCCCTTAGAAACGCAGATAATCAAGGAAATTAACAAAACAGATAATATGGCCATTAATCCTTCAATTGTAACCAGAGATTTAGAGAAAATCGCAGAAAAGACTGGAAATCTTTACGAATCCCTTCACGTGGTATCTCAAAGAGCCAAGCAGATTTCTTCCGCACAGAAGGAAGAGCTTAACAACAAACTTTCCGAGTTTGCCTCTACAGTAGACAACCTCGAGGAAGTTTTTGAAAACAAAGAACAGATTGAAATCTCCAAGTTCTACGAAAGAATGCCAAAGCCTACTACATTGGCAATGGAGGAGTTTATGGAAGGAAAAGTATATTTCAGAAAAGTAGAAACTCCTGAAGAGTAAGCATGCAATTGCAAGGTAAAAGGATACTATTGGGCGTCACCGGCAGCATTGCTGCATACAAGGCCGCCCATCTTACCAGGTTATTAGTAAAGGAAGGGGCAGAAGTACAGATTATCATGAGTACTTCTGCTCTTGATTTTATTACCCCCCTGACTTTGGCTACCCTATCCAAGAAACCGGTATTGGAGGCATTCTACGACCGCAAAAGCGGTGAATGGAGCAACCATGTTGACCTTGGGCTTTGGGCCGACCTTTTCCTTGTGGCGCCAATCAGCGCCAACACCCTGAGTAAATTTGCCAACGGGGGATGTGACAACCTGCTTACCGCAACTTATCTTTCGGCCCGCTGCCCTGTGATGGTGGCCCCGGCCATGGACCTGGACATGTACCAGCATCCCTCCGTAAAAGCCAACCTGGACAAAATCGCCTCCTTTGGCAACATTATCCTGGAAGCTGAAAGCGGGGAATTGGCAAGTGGCCTAATGGGGCAAGGTAGACTGATGGAGCCCGAACACATTGTGGAGCGGGTCATTGAGCATTTCAGTGCCCAGCAGGACTTTAAAGGAAAAACCGTTCTGATTACAGCCGGTCCTACCCATGAGGCCATAGATCCAGTGAGGTTCATCGGAAATCATAGCAGTGGAAAAATGGGAATTGCGCTGGCCAATGCACTTGCACAGCGCGGAGCTGATGTTAAACTGGTACTTGGGCCGAGCAGCTTGGCTGCCTCTCACGACAACATCACCACCTTTCCTGTAAAAAGTGCGGAGCAGATGTTTGAGGTTTGCAAAAAGCACCATCCCATGTCGGATTACTGTATTTTTGCGGCAGCCGTAGCGGACTATACCCCAGAAGAAGTGGCTACCCAGAAAATCAAAAAGAAAGACGATGACATGATGATTCGTCTTAGAAAGAATGTGGATATCGCCGCCACACTGGGCAAGCAGAAAAAAGACCACCAAGTGCATATTGGATTTGCCCTTGAGACCAATCAGGAGGAGGAAAATGCGCTTGGCAAACTCAACCGGAAGAACTTTGACATGGTCGTGCTCAACAGCATGAACGATAACGGAGCCGGATTCCAACATGACACCAACAAAGTCACTTTTTACTTCAAAGATGGGCATAAGGAACCTTTGACCCTTTTGCCCAAAACAGAAGTGGCAACCCAGATCATACAGGCGATTAAAAAGATCAGTTCAAGAAATTGATTTGACCATATTTCGTTATCTTTAATGAGATTTGAGCCGCCACTGGCTCCTGTTAGCTGGCATCCATGAAACATATCCTTCTCATATTGACCTTTATTACCCTGGCAGACCAACTCATGGCCCAGGAACTGAACTTCACCGTCACCATCAACAGTGACCGGGCAAGAACTCAGGAAAGGGAGGTATTTGAGACGATGAAAAACACTTTCGAGCAGTTTCTCAATGGAAGAAACTGGACGGATGATGAATTCAGGCCTGCCGAAAGGATCAAAGGCAACATGCTCATCACCATCAACGACATGCCACAGGTGGGACTTTTCAACGCCACCGTGCAGGTGCAGACCGTCAGACCGATCTACGGCACCAATTATGAGAGCCTGATCTTCAATTTTGCAGACCGTAGCTGGACCTTCGAATTTCTGGATTCCCAGCCCCTTGAATTTAACCGAAATACATTTCTCAACAACATTACCTCCCTCCTAGCCTATTATGCCTACGTTGCTATAGGGGTGGATTATGATTCTTTTTCCCCTCGAGGAGGAGACCCCTATTTTGAAATTGCGTCAAACATCGTATCCAATGCCCAGCAATCCCCTCGCCCTGGATGGAGCCAAAGTCCAAGCGATCGAAGAAACCGCTACTGGCTTTCCGACCAGCTTTACACCTCCCAGGTGATGGTTCCGGTTAGGGATGCCTACTATCTCTACCACAGAAAAGGATTGGACTTGTTAGGCAACAAACCTGAAGAAGCTTACAAAAACATGCTGGAGGCCATCAAAAAGGTCGCCTCGGCTAACGATGCCCAGCCCAACAGTATTTTGGCGATCACCTTTATGGATGCCAAGTCCGATGAGATCAGCAAAGTCTTCAAAAATGCCCCCATGGATATCCGCAAGGAGGCTGTGGACGTTTTGCTCAAAGTGGACCCCAACAATTCAAGAAAGTACAACGATATTTTAAAAGGTTAGTCTCTGCATGCTTACAAATCTTAGCATTTCCAATTACGCCCTTATTGAATCCTTAGAAATGACGCCTGACCCTAGGCTGAATATGATAACCGGGGAAACCGGCGCAGGTAAATCCATCATGCTCGGGGCAGTGGGACTTCTACTTGGCAACCGAGCAGATGTAAAGTCCCTTTTTGATGAGGAAAGGAAATGTGTGATCGAGGGACAATTTCTGATTGAAGAATATGGCCTGAATGACTTTTTTGATGCCAACGATTTGGACTATGAGCGCCACTGCATCATCCGTAGGGAAATAGCCCCTTCCGGAAAATCCCGCGCCTTTATCAATGACACCCCGGTAAAACTCGAAGCCTTAAAGACTTTGGGCAAAGCCTTGATGGACGTGCATTCGCAACACGACACTTTGCTGCTCGGCGCCAATGAATACCAGCTTTCCCTATTGGATGCTTTTGCCCAAAACCAGGAAATAAAAACCCAATTTTCTCAAAGTTACAAGTCCTTTCAAAAATCCAAAAAGTCTTATGAAAACATTTCAGCCCAGGCTTTTGAGCTAAAAAAAGAAGCAGAATTCAACAAGTTTCTCTTGGAAGAACTATCCGCTTTGCAACTCAAAGAAAACGAGCAGCAGGAACTGGAAGAGCAGCAGGAAATCCTCGACAACGCCGAGGAAATCAAGTCTAAAATCCACGAATCACTGCAAATCTTCAACGGTGAGGAAATGGGCTTGCAAAACCTTATCAGCCAACTCCAACAGCAGCTTAACCAGCTTTCCAAGTATGGGCAGCGCTTTGGGGAGCTGAAGGAAAGGTTCCAGAGCGTAGCCATCGAGGCTATAGACATAGCCGCCACCTTGGAAGATGAGGACGGCAAGATTGAGGTGGATTTTGACCAGTTGGAGACCATCAGAGAAAGACTTAGCAAGATCTATCACCTGCAGCAAAAGCATGGGGTGGATTCCGTAGAAGCGCTTATGGCGATAGAAAGTGACCTTGCTGACAAGGTGCTCAAAGTGGAGAACCTGGATGACGAGCTGGAAAAGCTTAAATCAGAATTGGAACAGGCAAGAAAGCAGCTTTTTGCCCAGGGGGAAAAGCTTAGCAAATCCAGGCAAAGCATCTTCAAACCTTTTGCCGAACAGGTAACTGGCTTACTGGCAGGTCTAGGCATGGAAAATGCCAAAATTGAAGTAAACCGCAGCGGCATCGACCCCGCCAGTTCCGGCATGGACGAGGTGGAAATCCTCTTTTCAGCAAACAAAGGTGTGAAACCGCAGCCCATCAGGCAGGTGGCCTCTGGCGGGGAGTTCAGCAGGTTGATGTTTGCCATCAAATATATCATGGCCGACAAGATGGCCCTGCCGACGCTTATTTTTGACGAAATTGATACGGGAATTTCCGGAGAGGTGGCCCTTCAGATGGTCAAGATGATGCAGGAAATAGCCCTGAAGCACCAAGTTATTTGCATCAGCCATTTGCCACAAGTTGCTGCAAAAGGAGAAAAACATTATTTCGTCTACAAAGACAACAGTACAAACCGCACGATCAGTAAAATCCGCCTTTTGGAAAACGAGGAGAGGATCCAGGAAATCGCCAAGATGATCGCCGGTTCCAACCCTTCGGCCACGGCCTTTGAAAATGCCAAAGAATTGCTCAGCCTGTAAGAGTTAACTTTTATAACTACCTTATTCTCAGATTTATTTTGCCATTTATCGGTGAGTTTCCACTACTTTGTTATGGGTAGAATAGTGGGTTTAAGTTAAAATTATTTAATTTTGCCCTTCATTCAGAACCACCAAATTTAGATATACGATGTCTGAGAATTTATTGAAAGGAAAAAGAGGAATCATCACCGGCGCCTTGGACGAAAACTCCATCGCCTGGAAGACCGCCCTTAAAGCCAAGGAGCAAGGTGCAAAATTCGTTTTGACCAACGCCCCTATCGCCATGCGAATGGGTGCTATCCAAGACTTGGCCAAGGAATGTGACACCATCGTGGTGCCAGCGGATGCCACCTCTGTTGAAGATATTGAGAAGCTTTACGCAGAAGCAAAGGAATTTTTGGGCGGAAACTTTGATTTTCTCCTGCACTCTATCGGCATGTCACCCAACGTAAGAAAAGGTAGAGAGTACGGCGACCTGAATTATGACTGGGTTCAGAAGTCATGGGATGTATCTGCGCTATCATTTCACAAAATGATGCAGGTGGCAGAAAAGCAGGACGTGATGAACGAGTGGGGTTCCATTATCGGCCTTTCCTACATCGCCGCCCAGCGTGTATATCCATTCTACAGCGACATGGCTGAGGCCAAGGCTATATTGGAAAGCATCGCCAGAAGCTACGGTTACCGATTCGGGAAACTAAAAAACGTAAGGGTCAACACCATCTCCCAGTCGCCTACCAAAACTACGGCTGGCACGGGTATCGGAGGATTTGATGCCTTCTACAACTATGCCGAGGCCCTTTCCCCACTTGGAAACGCTCCATCTGAAGCTTGCGCGGACTACATCATCGCCATGTTCTCAGACCTCACCCGCTATGTAAACATGCAAAACCTCTTCCACGACGGCGGCTATTCCTGCACCGGCATCACAGAGGAGATCGTGGAGAAGTTCAGCGATAAAAAATAAGCCACTTCGCCGATACAAATTGGCCACGAAGGACACAAAGTAAAAAATAAGTTCCACTAAGGCTTCTTCGCGGAGAAGGTTTGGAATAAAATAGGGCATAAAGTCCAAATGAATTTTAAAGAAGTCGCACAAAGGGAATCCTTTATGCGGCTTCTTTTTTTATTGCCCCTCCTCACTTTGTGCCCTTCAAATCCTTCGTGCCCATTGTGCCCTCTATTTAACCTCGTCGCCTATTTAAACTTTGTGTGACTTATTTAAAACTTCGAGAGACTTTGTGACCAATTTACTTTGCGACCAATTTAAGCGACGTTTACTTAAACACCACTTCATGCATTACCAGGCCTTGGGCGGGGACGGAGAAGCTCAGCGGGTTGATTAGCTCACTTTTCAGCGCTTCCTCAACATCTTCCAAACCCAATTTTCCCATACCCACTTCCACCAAGGCTCCCATCATTTGCCGGATTTGGTGGGTGAGGAAACCGGTGCCCTTGACTTTGTAATAATAAACCTGCTCCGGGGCAAAGTACCCCATGGGCTCCTCCATCCTGCAGATCCCGCTTTCCATAATCAGCCTCCGATAATTGTCAACCTTTTTCCTGACACAAAACCGTCTGAAATCATGCTCGCCCTTGAATAGGCTGGCGGCTTTTCCCATCAGTTCCACATCCAGTTGCCCCTCGAAATTGACAATATGGGCGGCATTGAAGGGGTGGGGTTTGTTGCCAAAGGAGAAGTAGTAGCGGTATTCTTTGTAGGCTACATCCTGGATCACATTAAAGGAAAGGGGTACGGGTTGAATATCCAGGATCCGGATATCTAGGGGAAGGTAGTCGTTGAGGTTTTGTAAAAGTTGCTGTTCTTGAGCAGGCTCAGTGAGAAAAAGCTCAAATGCCCCCTTTTGGCAGGACACCCCCGCATCGGTTCGCCCGGCAGGCAGGATGGAGAAATCATCGTGCCCTATTGTTTTGGCTATGGTCCTCTCCAACTGGCCTTGGATGGTTTTTACACCCTGCTGCATTTGCCAGCCATGGTACCTATAGCCCAGGTACTGGATCCAGCATAGATAAGTATGTGAACGTCGCTGCATGGGGCCAAAGCTACGAAAAATGGGGCGGAAGGCGGAAGGTTAAAACAAATTGGTCACAAAGTCTCACAAAGCTAAATGAAGTATCACAGAGTAAACTATTCCAAAACGGCATAACTACTTGAAAATAAGGCTTTATACAAAAAAAAATCCAGTTCAATAATTCTTTGAAAAAGATTATAAACAAGGGGAAATGGGTTGGAAAAAGTCTACAAAAATAAATTAGAGACAAAAGACTATTGTTACAGATAAATAAAATATAATTCTTTAAAATTAATATTTTTTAAGGTTTTATTTTGCGATAAAATACTTTAGGAGTAAATTTGTCTAACTGCAATTTAAAATTTTTATGAAAAATCCAACCAAATTTACTAGGTGGCAGAACCAGGTTCTGGCCCTAGTGTCCGCCGTGCTACTCTTTTCTTGTAGCCATTTAGAGCCCTTTCAGATGGAGGGGGATGATGTGTTGCTGGCCACAAATGGTGGTTCGCCAACAAGTCAACAGGATATTATACCCTTTACTCTCGACTCAGATAACGGGGGCAATATTGAATGTGGTCAAATTGATAGTGAGTTCGAATTAAAAACAAGTGGAAGAGCGGATGATGATAATGGACTTTTTGACGACACATTCGAGTGGCCAGATGGCTTCACTATCACTCATGATGGTACGTTTGTTACGTGGTCATATGATCCATCCAAAAATAATAATCTTTGCATTCAGGAGCTTTACATTATTGTAAAAGGGTCAAACAATGCGAATATTTACCAATATGGAGCAGGAATTAATGGGGATAGTGGACTTGCTGCTCCAGTATTTTTCAATCGCCAGGGTAAAAGAATTCAACCAGAGTTAAGTAATTTAACATTATGCTATGCTTTAGATACTTGTGATGACGAGGATGATCCCGAAATTTGTAGAAGAGGTACTGCTTGGGCAGCGAATGATAAGCCAGGGGATGATCGATATATACCAAAAGGCAATTGGGCCACCTATATTACTTTTGAGGATGGCAAAGAATATAATATTTATTTAGGTCAAACAAACTTCATAGGCACAGTAACTCTTAAAGAAAAGGGAAATGATGTTAAGATGAAGTTTAACTTATCGTCTGGGGGATTACAGGATGTTAATAACAATGTCAAAATTCAAGGTTACTCCAATCCACCATCTGGTAATCCAGCTCCCGGATCATTTGCCCACAAATTTTATATTGAGGAATCTATTTTTGAGGTCACTATACCGAAAGAAGATTATTATGGCATCCATCTAGATGCATTTCAACTTTGCGAGTAAACTGCAATTATCCATTTTTAAAGAGGGAGCTTGAAGCTCCCTCTTTTCCTTTAAGCTTCCGATTTTTCCAAAACCTTCAGAGCCAGCCAATCCCCTACTGCCGAGGTGCTGTAGGATCTACCCTCTTCCGCAATATCCTCCGTCGCCACTCCTTCCTCCAAAGATGCATTCACCGCATCACTGACCACTTGCGCCTCTTCCTTCAGGCCAAAGGCATATTCAAACATCATCGCGGCAGACAGCACCATGGCCAAGGGATTGGCGATATTTTTACCGGCTGCCTGGGGATAGGAGCCGTGGATGGGCTCGAAGAGTTTGTTTTCAGTCCCCAATGAAGCAGATGGCATCAAACCCATGGAACCGCTGATCACGGAAGCCTCGTCTGTAAGGATATCCCCGAACAGGTTTTCGGTAATCAGCACATCATAAGCCTTTGGCCATTGCACCAAGCGCATGGCCACGGCGTCCACAAACTCATATTCCACCTTCACGTCAGGGTATTCCGGAGCCAATCGTTGGACGGTCTCCCTCCACAGCCTGGAAGTGGCCAGGACATTTGCCTTGTCTACGCAGGTGAGCAGTTTTCTCCTTTTCTGCGAAAACTCAAACCCCATTCGGGCAAGCCGCTCAATTTCTTCCACCGAATATACGCAGCTGTCAAAAGCCACAGTGCCCTGCTCGTTTCGGCCTCGGGGCTCCCCAAAGTATATCCCACCGGTGAGCTCTCTCAGGAACACCAAATCAGTCCCCTCAATTCTTTCCTGCTTCAGCGGTGATTTGTGCAAAAGGGATGGAAAGGTGAAAGTAGGCCTCACATTGGAAAAAAGGCCTAGCTTTTTCCTCATCAGCAGAAGTCCCTGCTCGGGTCTTACCTTTGCCTTTGGGTCATTATCATATTTAGGGTCCCCGATGGCGCCAAATAGAATTGCGTCAGCATCTAGGCATACTTGATGGGTTTCATCGGGGTAAGGCAGGCCAGTGGCATCTATGGCCGCAGCTCCCACTTTGGCCTCTTGATAGGTAATCTTATGCCCAAACCGCTCCGCAACTGCATTGACAACTTTAACTGCTTGGTCCATCACCTCCGGACCTATGCCATCACCTGGCAATAAGGCTATTTTCAATTCCATCTTTATTGTCGTTTTTTTCGTTTTCGGATCCCAACTGCTCCAATATGTTCAGCATCTTTTCGGTTGCTTTCATAGCGGCCACGGTTTGGTCCCCGTCCAGTCCTTTTGTTTTGAATATTTTAAGCGTCTGCCAGGTAATGACAGTTTCCACCAACGCGTCAGTTCTTCCCCCGGGGGGGATAGTAACATGAAAGTCCGTCAGTTTGGGCAGCTCTTTGCCCAAGGATTTGTAGATTTTCTTCAGCGCTTTCATGAAGGAATCATACTGCCCTATTCCTGAAGCATAACTTTCGTAATACTTTCCGTAAATGTTCAATTTAAGCTGCACAGTAGGCTTAAGGTCTTTTGAATGCGTCATGTGATACCCTTCAATCTTGATGTCATGCCGAATGGACTCCTGCTGCAAAACATCCGAAATGATATAAGGCAAATCCTCCGGGGTAATCTTTTCCTTCTGATCGCCAAGCTCGATTACCTTTTGGGTGACCTTTTTAAGCTCAACAGGATTCAAGGAAATGCCAAGCTCACTAATGTTTTTCAGGATATTGGCCTTTCCCGAGGTCTTGCCAAGGGCATATTTTCTGGTTCTCCCAAATCTTTCCGGCAGCAGGTCGCTGAAATACAGGTTCCTCTTTTGGTCCCCATCAGCATGGATCCCCGCCGTTTGGGTAAACACATTCTCCCCAACCACCGGCTTGTTCACGGGGATCCGCAAACCGGCAAATTGTTCCACCAACTTGCTGACCCTGTATATTTTCTTCTCCTCAACAGTCAACTTATGTTGGCCGAAATCATTCAGGGCAGCCACTATACTTTCCAAAGGTGTGTTCCCTGCCCTTTCACCCAAGCCGTTTACAGTGGTGTGAATTCCCTTGGCGCCTGACCTCACCGCATCCAGCGTATTGGCTACTGCAAGGTCATAATCGTTATGTGCATGAAAATCAAAGTGGGCTTCAGGATACTTTCTAGTCAGCTGGCCTATAAAAGTCCTCACCTCTTTCGGCTCCAAAAGGCCTAAGGTATCTGGAAGCATGATTCTTTTGACAGGTAAACCCAGAAGAAAATCAATCAACCCTAAGGTGTAACTCTTGGAATTTCGCATCCCATTGCTCCAGTCTTCAAGATAGACATTTACCGCTAACCCTTTCTGGATAGCATAATTCACGACTTCCCTGATTTCCTCAAAATGTTCGCCAGGCGTTTTTTTAAGCTGGTGCTCAAGATGATTGAGAGAACCCTTGGTGAGGAGGTTGATTACTTTGGCACCCGCCGAGGCTATCCAGTCTACGGAGACAGGCGTGTCCACAAAGCCAAGCACCTCCACTTTGTCCAACAAACCTTTATCTGCTGCCCAGGAGGTGATTTTGCGCACTCCCTCCAGCTCCCCGTCTGACACACGGGCAGAGGCCACTTCTATCCTATCCACCTGCAGCTCCTCCAGTAGCAACTTGGCAACCTGGAGCTTTTCAGCAGGTAGAAAAGATACACCTGAGGTCTGTTCACCATCCCTCAGTGTCGTATCCATGATCTCTATTTTGTTGTTAACTGCCATAATTTAATTACCAAAGAACCAGTCCCGAAAAGCGAAGCGAATCGGGAGTCTCAGAGAGTGCTTAGCAAAAGGCTAAAACTCTGTCCCCTTTGCGTCTCTGCGGTTTAATTTTTACCTGCTTTTTTCAAACTCCACTATCTCCTCCTTCAAATTGAGCAGGTAATCAATGTCATCAAACCCATTTTGCATATTGGCTTTCTTATAGGGATTGATGTCAAAAGATTCGCTTTTTCCGGTCGCAAGTAGGGTAATCGTCTGCCGCTTTAGATCTACCTCAAGATTTGTATTCGGGTCTTTTTCAACCGCCTCGAAGATTTCGTCCAAAAACTCCGGGCTCACCGTCACCGGCAAAATCCCCACATTCAAAGCGTTGTTTTTAAAAATATCGGCAAAGAAACTGGAGACCACACACCTGAACCCATAGTCATATATGGCCCATGCGGCATGCTCACGGCTGGAGCCCGAACCGAAGTTTTTCCCAGCAACCAGTATTTTGCCCTGGTAGGTGGGGTCATTTAGCACAAAACCTTTCTTGGGTTGCCCTTCCGAATCGTAACGCCAATCCCTAAAGAGATTATCCCCAAAACCTTCCCTTTCGGTAGCCTTTAGGAATCGGGCGGGTATTATCTGGTCTGTATCCACGTTTTCTGTAGGAAGTGGGACCACCGTACTGGAAAGCACATTAAATTTATCGTAAGCCATCTTAATTAAATTTTAGAACTCAAACATCAAACCCCGGCATAATCCGCCACGGCCAATTCTCTCGGATCGGTAATCACGCCGGTGATCGCCACCGCCGCCACAGTGAGCGGACTGGCCAGCAGAGTCCTGGCACCGGGCCCCTGCCTACCTTCAAAATTCCGGTTTGAGGTAGAAACGGCGTATTTTCCAGCAGGAATCTTGTCATCATTCATAGCCAGACAAGCCGAGCAACCAGGTTGCCTCAATTCAAAACCTGCGGCCTTGAGAATATCAACCAAGCCCTCCTCATGGGCCAGTTTTTCAACCTCCTTGGAGCCAGGCACTATCCAAGCAGTGATGTTTTCAGCTTTTTGTTTTCCTTTGACAAAATTGGCCACGGCACGAATATCCTCAATCCGCCCATTGGTACAGCTACCCACAAAGACATAGTCGACTTTCTTACCTTTGATCGGTTCTCCCGCTTGAAAGCCCATGTAATCCAAAGCCTGCTGATAGGATTTCTTATTGCTGCCCAACAGGTCAGCCCCAGTTGGTATGTTTTCTTTGATCTTGATGCCCATTCCCGGATTGGTGCCGTAGGTAATCATCGGTTCTATATCTGCAGCATCAAAATGGTGCTCCACTTCAAAATCCGCTCCTTCGTCAGTTTTGAGGCTTTTCCAATAAGCCACGGCATCATCCCAAGCTTTTCCCGAAGGGGAGTATTTCTTTCCTTTCAAATAGGCAAAGGTGGTTTCGTCGGGAGCGATCAAGCCGCCTCTGGCGCCCATTTCTATACTCATGTTGCAGATGGTCATGCGGGCTTCCATGCTCAGGGAAGTAATGGCCGAACCGGCGTATTCCAGAAAATACCCTGTTCCTCCACTGGCTGAGATTTTGGAAATCACATAAAGTATGATATCCTTGGATGTAACGCCTTCACCAAGTTCTCCATCAATGGTGATCCGCATCTTCTTGGGCTTTGCCTGCATGATGCATTGGCTGGCAAAAACCATCTCCACTTCACTGGTCCCAATTCCAAAAGCAATGGCGCCGAAAGCCCCATGCGTGGAAGTGTGACTATCACCGCAAACGATCGTCATCCCTGGTTGCGTCACACCCAACTCGGGTCCGATCACATGGACAATTCCGTGGTGCTCAGAACCGAGGTCATGGAGTTCAATTCCATATTTCCGGCAGTTTTCCCTGAGCCTTTCCACCTGCATCCTGGAAAGTTTGTCCTTGATAGTTTGCTCTTGCCCCTCGGTAGGCACATTGTGATCGGGAGTGGCGATGGTCCTTTCAGGAAAAAGTACCGTATTTCCTCTTTTCTCCAAATTCAGAAAAGCTACCGGACTGGTGACTTCGTGTATAAAATGCTTGTCAATAAACAGGACGTCCGGGCCTTTTTCCACGGATTTCACCACATGGGCATCCCATATTTTATCGAACAATGTCTTCTTTTCCATAATTTTAAAGGGTCACTTGTTGTTTGACGGGTAATTTGTTTAGGGCATCCACAAATGCCTGGGCCGAGGCAATGACTATATCCGTATGCGAGGAAAATCCATGATAGGGCTTCTTCTCACACATCAGACGCATATGCACCTTGCATACATCATCGCTCCCTTTGGCCATAGACTGGATCAGAAACTCATCGAGCTCCACCTCCTGGTCCACATGTTGCTGAATGGCTTTGATGACCGCATCCACGGGACCATTTCCTTCAGCAGTCGCCACCGTGGACTTATCTCCAACCTTTAGCTCAACTTTTGAATTGACGGTGGTGCCGTACTCATAACTTACTTTGCCCAGTTCCACAAAGCCTGACTCATCCACATACTCACCTAGCAACTGGTAGAGGTCTTTTCGGCCTATATCTCTTTTCACATCAGCCAACTGGAGGAAGTCCTGATAGATTTTCTCCAGCTTCTCCCCTTCACAGATAAAACCAAGAAGCTCCAGGTGATGTTTCAATGCTGCTCTGCCGCTCCGTGCAGTCAAAACGATGGAGGACTCCTCCACCCCAACTTCTTGGGGATCCATTATTTCATAGTTCTCACGGTGCTTCAACACACCATCCTGATGGATTCCCGAGGAATGGGCAAAAGCATTTCTTCCCACAATTGCCTTATTGGGCTGAACTGGCATGTTCATCAGTTTGGAAACCAAGCGGCTGGTTTCATAAATCTTGGGTGTTTGAATGCTAGTTTGTACGGGAATGGATTGGTGACACTTGATGGCCATCACCACTTCCTCTAGACTGGTGTTGCCGGCCCGCTCCCCGATGCCGTTCATTGTCACTTCCACCTGCCTTGCGCCGTGCTGCACACCTGCGATGGTATTGGCAGTGGCCATCCCCAAATCATTGTGGCAATGCGTGGCGATGATGGCTTGGTCTATGTTGCGTACGTTTTCTTTCAGAAACCTGATCTTATCTGCATATTGCTCAGGAAGGCAATATCCGGTGGTGTCGGGAATGTTGACCACTGTGGCACCAGCCTTGATGGCCGCCTCCACGATCCTGGCCAGGTATTCATTTTCGGATCGGCCTGCATCTTCTGCATAAAACTCCACATCCTCCACATATCGCTTGGCAAATTTGACTGCCTGCACAGCTCTTTCAATAACAGCCTCAGGGGTAGACCTCAACTTGTGGTGGATATGATAAGGAGAAACCCCTATCCCGGTGTGAATCCTGGCTTTTTTGGCATATTTCAACGCATCCGCGGCGACTTCGATATCCTTTTCTACCGCTCTGGAAAGGGCGCAGATAATGGGATTGCTCACCGCTTTGGAAATTTCCACAACAGAATTAAAATCTCCCGGGCTGGAAATGGGGAATCCAGCCTCAATCACATCCACTCCCAAAGACTCCAATGCCTGGGCCACCACGATTTTTTCGCGGGTGTTCAACTGGCAGCCGGGAACTTGCTCCCCGTCTCTTAAGGTGGTGTCAAAAATCCATAATTTCTCCATCGTATCAGTTGTTTTCAGGTCTTAACTTACGGACGACAGCCCCGGCTTGCCACATCTCCGACTCCCTCAATTCCTGAAGCTCTCCTTCCAATTTTGCTCTATAATCATCCTTACTATTCGAATCAATCGACTTCACCGCCTCTTTTCCTTCTTTCACACTGCTATACAGTTCTTCAAAAACCGGCTTGGTCGCATCCCTAAATGGCTTCCACCAATCCAACGCACCCCTTTGTGCGGTAGTGGAACAGTTGGCATACATCCAATCCATCCCATTTTCGGCGACTAGAGGCATCAAACTTTGAGTTAACTCCTCCACGGTTTCATTGAAGGCTTCTGAAGGAGTGTGACCATTGGCGCGCAATACTTCATATTGGGCAGCAAAGATCCCTTGGATGGCACCCATCAAGGTCCCTCTTTCTCCGGTAAGATCAGAGGTTACCTCACGGTAGAAATCTGTTTCGAAAAGGTAGCCGGAGCCGACTCCTATCCCTAGCGCGACTACACGATCTTTGGCCTTGCCGGTGGCATCTTGATAAATGGCATAAGAGGAATTCAACCCTCGGCCTTCCACAAACATCCGCCTTAGCGATGTGCCAGACCCTTTAGGTGCGACTAGGATCACATCCACATCTGAAGGAGGTACGATTCCGGTTTTGTCTTTATAGGTTACCCCAAATCCGTGAGAAAAATAGAGAGCTTTGCCCGGCGTCAGGTGTTTCTTCACCGTAGGCCAAAGTGCAATCTGTCCGGCATCTGAAAGCAAGTATTGCAGAATCGTGCCTCTTTGGGCAGCTTCATCAAGTTCAAAAAGCGTTTCCCCAGGCACCCAGCCATCTTCTACGGCTTTGTCCCAAGTTTTAGAATTCTTCCTTTGACCAACAATCACATTAAAACCATTGTCTTTTAGGTTTAAGGCCTGTCCTGGACCCTGCACCCCGTAACCTAATACGGCGATTACTTCATCCTTTAATGTTTCCTTAGCTTTCTCCAGGGGAAATTCCTCTCTGGTTACTACGTTCTCTTCAACTGTTCCGAATTTAAGCTTCATAGTTTTGATGGTTTGATTATTGTAAATATTGATCTAAAGTTTGCATGGGTTTGGACACCGCTACTCTTCCGGAGCGTGCAAACTCCATGATGTTGAATTTCTTTAATATGCCAAGCAGCTCCTGGGTATCCTCCTTGTGGCCGGTCATTTCAATGACCACAAAGTTCTTCTCAGCTGAAATGATGCGGGCATTGTACTGCCTGATAACTTTTTCCAAGCCTGGATCCAGGCTGCTCACTGGAAGTTTATAAAGTGCTATTTCTTGAAAAACCACCTGGTCATCTTCGTAATAAAATGCTTTGATTACATCGATTATCCTTTCTATCTGATTGACCAGCTGAACGATCTGCTCATCAGTACTAGTCACCTCTATGGTCAATCTATAAATACCGTCCTCCCTACTTTCTGAGGCGGTGATTCCGTTGATATTGACTCCCCTTCGGGTAAAGATGATGGTGATGCGATTGAGTATTCCGATGAAATTTTCGGTGAATACTGAAATGGTGAATTTTTTCATACGCTTAGCTTAACCTGATTTCGTCTACCGAACAGCCGGTGGCTACCATTGGAAAGACATTGTCCTCTTTGGCCACCACTACCTCGAGAAAATATGGTCCTTCATGCAAAAACATGTCTGCTACCGCTTCGCTCAAATCTTCCCTTTGCTCTACTTTGCTACTTTTAATTTTATAAGCCTCTGCGATTTTGATGAAATCTGGGTTTTCAAGCTCCGTGAAACTGTACCTTTTATCGAAGAACATCTGTTGCCACTGGCGCACCATGCCCAGGTAATTGTTGTTGAGCAGGATGATTTTAACTGGCGCCTTGGTCTGCATGATGGTGCCCAATTCCTGTACAGTCATTTGAATACCTCCATCCCCGACCACACAGATTACTTGCCTTGAAGGATTGTGCAATTGGACACCAAGTGCGGCCGGAAGACCGAATCCCATCGTACCTAGCCCACCAGAAGTGACTTGGGTCCGGCTGTTTTTGAAATCAAAATACCTCCAGGCAATCATTTGATGCTGCCCTACATCGGTGACCAAAACAGCATCATCATCCTTGAACTCATTCACATATCGGATCACCTCGCCCATGGTAAGGCCGGTTTTGGTAGGTGAAAGGTCCCGGGCAACTACTGAGGCCTTTTCCTCTTGCTCCAGCTGCCTAAATTCATTTAGCCATTCATGGTGCGAACTGGGATGAACCTGGTCAATCAAAAGCGAAAGGCTTTCCTTGCAATTGCCCAACACAGGCGCATCAGCCTTCACGTTTTTGTTTATCTCCACAGGATCCAGTTCCAAATGGACCACCTTTGCCTGCGTGGCATAGCGGGACAGATCGCCGGTCACCCGGTCATCAAATCTCATCCCGATGGCAATCAACACATCGCATTGATTGGTCAGGATATTTGGTGCATAGTTTCCATGCATCCCAAGCTTTCCAACATACAGTGGATGGTCCTCCGAAAACGCCCCCGATCCCAGCAGGGTGCATGCAGCGGGAATACCCGTTTTCTCCAAAAAGGCCCTCAATTCCTCTTCAGCCTTTGCCATCAGTACTCCTTGGCCGAATAGGACAAATGGTTTCTTTGCACCGTTGATCAATTCAGCGGCTTTTTCCACCATTTTGGAATTTACTGGAGGATAAGGTTTGTATGAACGCACGCTAAAAGTCGGGGCATAAGTAAATTCCCCAAGGGCAAATTGTGCATCTTTAGTGATGTCGATAAGCACCGGGCCGGGCCTGCCCGAACGGGCAATATGGAAGCCTTTACTGATGGCAGGTGCTATATCCTCCACCCTTCTTACCTGAATGTTCCATTTGGTGCCTGGCATGGAAAACCCCACCACGTCAGTTTCCTGAAAAGCATCTGTCCCCAGTAGGTGGGACGCAACCTGCCCGGTGATGCATACCAGAGGAGTGCTGTCTATGAGCGCATCGGCCAGGCCGGTGATCAGGTTGGTTGCCCCAGGACCCGAGGTCACCATGCATACGCCCACCTTCCCCGAAACCCGGGCAAATCCTTGGGCAGCATGGATAGCGCCTTGCTCATGTCGAGTGAGCACATGGTCCACTTGATCAATATAGTCGTAAAGGGCATCATACACCGGCATGATGGCCCCACCTGGGTATCCAAACAAGGTGGTCACTTTTTCGGCCACCAAAGACTTGATTACAATCTCCGCTCCTCTGATTCTGGTATCGTTCATAGCTTTTGGATGAGGTTGGTTTAACTTATCTGTCCGTCACGCAGCCTTCAGAAGCTGATGACACTAGGGTTTGATATTTTTTCAAGGTTCCCTGAAGAGGGCTTTTCTTTGGAGCTTTCCACATTCCCTTTCGCTTATCTAATTCTTCTTGGGAAAGTTTAACCTCAATAGAGTGGGTTGCTGCATCAATGGTGATTTTGTCGCCGTTCTTTAATAAGCCTATCGGCCCCCCTTCATAGGCTTCGGGTGTCACGTGCCCTACCACAAAGCCATGCGTACCGCCAGAGAACCGGCCATCAGTAATGAGCGCGACATCAGCGCCCAGTCCAGCCCCTATGATCATGGATGTAGGCTTCAGCATTTCCGGCATTCCGGGACCGCCTTTGGGGCCCACATAACGGATGACTACCACGTGGCCCTTTTCGATTTTCCCATCCCGGATGGCATGATTGGCTTCTTTTTCACTGTCGTAAACTTTGGCTGTGCCAGAAAAAGAGCTTCCTTCCTTCCCAGAAATCTTCGCCACGGATCCCTTTGGCGCCAAATTGCCATGTAGAATGCAAAGGTGGCCAGTTGGTTGGAGCGGCTGCTCAAGGGGGTGGATCACGTTGATTTTGGAAGCAACAATTGGGGCAACATCGGCAAGGTTTTCAGCAAGCGTTTTGCCCGTCACGGTCAAGCAATCCCCGTGAAGTAAACCTTCGTTTAGTAAGTATTTCATAAAGGCAGGCAAGCCGCCCTGCTCGTGCAGATCCTCCATAAGGAATTTTCCGCTTGGCTTGAAGTCGCCCACTACCGGTGTACCATCATTTATCCGCTTGAAATCCTCCAGCCCGAACGCCACTCCTGCTGTTTTGGCAATGGCCAAAAGGTGAAGCACCGCATTGGTACTTCCACCCAAGGCCACCACAACTCGCACGGCATTTTCGAGGCTTTTTCTGGTGATTATTTTCTTTGGAGTAAGGTCTTTTTCTAGAAGTATCGCTATGTATTCGGCTGCCTGCTGGCACTCAATGGCTTTTTCAGGGGATTTGGCGGGATTGCTAGCGCTGTGGGGAAGGGACATCCCCATTGCCTCTATGGCTGATGACATGGTGTTGGCGGTGTACATCCCACCGCAGGCCCCGGCTCCCGGGCAAGAGCTTTTAATCACCCCCATGTAATCCTCATCTGTCAGCAAGCCTTTCACCCTTTTGCCGTAGGCTTCAAATGCGGAAACCACGTTTAGTTTTTCCCCCAAATAATTTCCTGAGCTGATCGTGCCGCCATATACCAAGATGGCCGGGCGGTCCACTCTGAGCATCCCCATGATGGCCCCGGGCATATTTTTATCACAACCTGCCACTGCCACGACGGCGTCGAAGGAATGTCCCAGTATGAATGCCTCAATGGAGTCGGCAATGATCTCACGGGAAGGCAGGCTGTAATGCATTCCTGAAGTGCCCATGGATATGCCGTCACTAATTCCGATGGTGTTAAATTTAAGCCCTGTAAGTTTTTGCTTATCCATCCCAGCCTTGATTTGCTCAGCAAAACCATCCAAGTGCATGTTACAAGGATTGCTTTCGTATCCGCAACTGGCCACTCCCACAAAGGGTTGCTTCATCTTCTGATCCGAAAGGCCAGTGGCGTAGAGCATGGCCATTCCCGCAGGATGCTCCTGATTGTCACTAACTTCCCAACTGTGTTTTTTAAGCTTATTCATAGGTTTGGTTGATAGAGGGGTATAAAAAAAAGTGCCTTATGGATGAGGCACTTCATTTAAGTTAATGGTATAGGGCTGCCTCATCTGCTATTGAAATAGAGAATAATAAAAATAAAGAAACCAAATAGGGCTATTGCGTGAGACATTACTGTGTTTTACTGTTTGACATTACAATCTTAAACATCATTTCTCAAACAACCAATATTAAATTCTTAATACAGACATTTTGTCAAAATATATTATTTCCTTATTTCCATATTTTCCTAAAATAATTTAGCAAGGATGTACATTGGCAAAACCGCAATTATTAAAACCCATCAAAAAATAGCAAAGGCCAAAATTTTCTACTAATTTGAAAAAACAGCAAAAATCTAAATCGGTATGATTTTTATTTTCAAAAAACACCCCATTTTTTTGCTTAAACAACAAAGAAGATAATTCCCAAATAAACCCAACTTCATGACTATTTTCCTGATTATGGCTGGAATGTTCCGGTTATCTGCCTTTGTCTTTCATTTTAACTTCCTCCAAAGAATTAAATGTTGCTGGTGGCATCATTCAGGATAATCCCATAGCTTTGACACTTGGTAGAAAAAATTAACAGAACAGATGCTAAGTTTTCCAAATGCAAAAATCAATTTAGGCCTTCATGTTACCGGCAAGCGTAAAGATGGCTATCATGAAATCGAGACCTGCATGGTGCCTATTCCATTGTTTGATGCATTAGAAATCATACCTGGCAAAAAGACCGAATTCCAGTCTACTGGCCTGCCCATACCCGGAAAAGAAGCGGACAACCTCATTCTAAAAGGACTTAAATTGATGCGGAAAGACTTCAATGACCTGCCCCACGTCCACATCCATTTGCACAAAAACATCCCGATGGGCGCAGGCCTCGGCGGAGGCTCGGCTGATGGTGCATATGCGCTGAATTCCTTCAACACACTTTTTGACCTACATTTGGAAAGCTGGTTTTTGGAAGACTATGCGGCACAACTAGGAAGTGACTGCCCGTTCTTTATAGAAAACACGCCAAAAATTGCCACAGGAAGAGGCGAAATCCTGGAGCCTGCGGATGTGGATCTGAAAGAAAAGTGGATCCTCTTGATCAACCCTAGTATTCACATAGGAACCAAAGAAGCCTATCAGGGCTTGACTCCCCAAAAACCGGTGAAGTCCTTAAAGGATGTTTTACAAGACAGATCAACTTGGAAGGAAAATTTAGTGAATGATTTCGAAAGAAGTATATTTGAGAAATACCCCCAAATAAAAGAAATCAAGGACAAGCTCTATGGGCAGGGCGCATTTTATTCAGCCATGTCGGGTTCGGGAGCTACAGTTTTCGGGCTGTTTGAGACTGAGCCGACTATTGTCACATGGCCAGAGGATTACTTCACTTTCAAAGCCCAGCTTTGATTATTGCAAACGAAGCAGCTGTTTGGTTTTTCTTCTTTTGTGGAAATAATTGAACACGGGATATAGGCATACGGAGAGCAAAATGATGCCTGTTCCCACATAAAAACCAGAAGTCATTTTCTCGCTTTCGCCGAAAATCATAAAGGCCAAAATGATTCCATACACTGGCTCCATATTTACCGTGAGGTTGATGGCATACGCGGTCAACCTTTTCATCAGCTCAACAGAAGCCGAAAAGGCATATACAGTACAAACTCCAGCCATCAGAATCAGCCACAACCAATCAAGCCCCTGCCATCCTAGCTGCAACCCATTATCAGTCAAAAATGTGGTGTAAATTGGAAAAAGCATCAGGGTGAAAAGACAAGCGCCGCCCATCTCATAAAAGGTCAAGATATAAGGACTGTGCTTTTTGGTAAACTTGCTATTGATAATAGTGAAAACTGCCCCCAGAAAACCTGAACCAACTGCCATGGTCAAGCCCACCCAGTACCCAAACTCAAATCTGAAGATCACATAAAGTCCCGCGATCACCATCAGCCCTAATACCAACTCGTACCATTTCACCCTTGACTTATTGGCCAGCGGTTCCAAAAAAGCTGTCCAGAGGCTACATGTGGCAAATCCGGCCAATGCCACCGAGACATTCGATATCCTGGCAGCCCAGAAAAATAGTATCCAGTGCATGGAGATAATAAAACCGGTGCTGACTATGGATATCAAGGTTTTTGGAGGCAATCTAAACTGTGCTTTTCTATACCAAAGGATGGCTCCCATGATTAGACAGGCCAGAAAAGTCCTGTAAAAAACAATCTCCACAGCTGGAAATGAGAGAAGCACGCCCAAAATTGCTGTAAATCCCCAAATTAACACCACTAGGTGCAATTTCAGATAATCCTTTACCGAGGACTCCATTTACCTAGGAACGGTTTTATACATCACAAAACCCGTAACCATAAATACCAGGTTTGGTAACCAAACGGTGAGGAGGGGATATTGGGATCCTGATTCCGCGAAAGTTCTGGAAAGCAGGAAAAGAATAATATACACAAACGCCAACCCAAAACCCATGGCTATCTTGAATCCGGATCCTCCACGGGTCTTTTTGGAAGACACAATCACCCCAATAAATGTCAGGATCACAGCGGCAAAAGGCGACATAAACCGTACATACCGTTCGATCCTATAAAAATTGACGTTATCGGCACCTCTTTCTTCCAGGATTACAATCTGTTTGGAAAGCTCTGGCAGAATCAGGGTTTCATGATGGTTTTTGGGCAGGTCAAAATCTTTAGGCGTAATTGAAAGCACCGTATCCATGTTTTCTCCTACGGAGTACTCCTCTTTCATATCCCCCAACTCCCTAAGTCTCCAGTTTTTCACCGTCCAAGCCCTCTTGGCTGTATCCCACACAATCCGGTCGGCAGAAAGTTTTTTCAATAATTGCCCATCTTCAACCTGCTCCATGGTAAACGAATAACCAATGTTTCCCGATGTATAATACCTAGAAAGGTAAGCATAGGTGTCTGGAGAAATCTTGATGTGGATATTTTGCTTATCAAAAGTTCTGTTATCCTCTAGATACTCTGCCTTGAAATTATAAACCCCGGCGGTGGCGATGGGCAGCACCCAGCCGTTCAGCAGAAAACTGGCCACACCGATCAAAACGGCAGAAGCCAAGAAAGGCACCAGCATGCGGGTAAAACTGACACCGGAACTCAAGATGGCAATAATCTCGGTCCTCCCGGCCATTTTGGAGGTGATGAAAATAACTGAAATAAACACCGTAATGGGAGTCAGAAGGTTATTGAGGTACAGCCCATAATTGAGCATGTATTTCAATATCTCGTTTCCTGGCACGTTGTGACGGATAAATGCATCATTTTTCTCGGTAAAATCCAGTACCAAGACAATCAGAATCAGCATCAATACCACAAAAAAGTAGGTCTTGAGAAAATCCTTAATGATCAGTTTATCGAGTAATTTCATTTATCTAGGGGATACCACATAAAACTATGGCCTTAACACTCATCAATCATGTTTTGTATTAAGATCGTTCAAATGTTTTGGCAATTTGTGAATATTTATTGGGAAGTGGAAATATAACAGCCCACTTGCCCTAATATGGTCTTTAAAAATTGTTAAGTATATTTATAAGACTTATCTATATTTCATGAGATAGAACTTTTTGGACAACTTTTATAATTGCCAATTGGTTAAAGTCATTACTAGGTTCAATGTTTAAAAAGGATGGGAAAAGTTATTGTTAAGGGCGACAAGTCTGGTGGGAGTTCCAATACAAAAACTCAATTATCATTGCTATCTTTCGAAGAGAATGGGGTAGTTATAATCTACTGCCCAGCATTGGATCTCTCAGGGTATGGCAAGACAGAGGAGGAAGCCATGAAATCCTTTCAATTAGCTTTATCCGAATTCATTGATTTTTGCACCAAGAACAACACCTTCCACCGTGAGCTAAAAAGGCTTGGATGGCAAATCCAACAAAAAGACGGGTGTCTAACTTTTGAAAGTCCCTCTTGGAATCACCTTATCCAAACTAATGAAGAGTTGGAGGATCTCCTAGAAAAAAAGCATTTCCATAAATTCGACCAAGAAATTTCCTTTCCAGCACTTCCCTAAATGAAACTTTTTAATGTCAACAAGAAAACTTTCTAACGTTTCCTTAAAAGACTATTTGTTGTTTTTAGAAAAAATTGGCTGTAAGCAACATAGATCAAAAGGCGGTCATTTAATTTTTGTCAGAAAAGATTTGGCCCGACCAATAGTGGTTCAGTCGCATATTGATCCAGTACCTGAATTTATTGTAAGGAATGCGCTAAGAGCATTAGGCATACAGAAGAAAGATTTTTTCAAGATTCTCAAAAGCTGATAAAAAAAGGAATAATGATCCATCAAATCAGATAAAACCATTATTCCCATCATCCAATTTCAACAAATTGTATGACTTACAACCTCCTGCTCACTTTCTCCACCATCATATTTTTCCAGGTGGCAAATTCCCCAGACTTGATTTTTTCCCTTGCCTGGCCGACCAGCCATAAGTAAAAACTTAAATTGTGGATACTGGCAATCTGGGCCGCCAGTATTTCCTTACTGATCACCAAATGTCTTAAGTATGCCTTGGTATAAAAGTTACTCACATAACTGTTAAAGCCGCTGTCAATGGGAGAAAAATCATCCTTCCACTTTTCATTCCGCATATTGATAACGCCTTCAGTGGTGAAGAGCATGCCGTTTCGGGCATTTCGGGTTGGCATTACGCAGTCAAACATATCCACGCCCAAAGCGATGCCTTCCAGGATATTGGCTGGGGTACCCACTCCCATAAGGTATCTGGGCTTATCCGTAGGCAGTATCTCCGTAACCAGCTCTGTCATTTCATACATCATTTCCGCAGGTTCTCCAACTGAAAGCCCACCGATTGCGTTGCCCTCTCTGCCGCATGAAGCTATGAATTCCGCCGACTGCTTCCTTAAATCCTTATACACACTGCCCTGAACAATCGGGAACAGAGTCTGGCTGTAACCGTACTTTCCTTCTGTACTATCAAATCGGTCAATGCATCTTTTCAGCCATCTATGCGTCATTTCCATGGAATTGCGCGCATAGCCAAAGTCACATGGATATGGGGTACATTCGTCAAAAGCCATAATAATGTCCGCCCCAATTGTCCGCTGAATATCCATGACACCCTCCGGAGTAAAATTGTGCTTGGAGCCATCTATGTGGGATTTGAACATAACGCCTTTCTCGGTGATCTTGCGAGTTCCAGAAAGGGAAAATACCTGATACCCCCCACTGTCGGTAAGGATAGGCTTGGACCAGCCGTTGAATTTGTGCAACCCACCCGCCTTCTCCAAGATATCCAATCCCGGCCTAAGGTAGAGGTGATAGGTGTTGCCAAGGATAATCTGGGCCTTTACATCATAGGTAAGCTCCCGCTGATGCACGGCCTTCACGGATCCGGCAGTACCCACAGGCATAAAAATAGGTGTTTCTATATCTCCATGATCCGTTTTCACCACTCCGGCTCTCGCCTTGCTTTTCGGATCTGTATTTTCAAGTATAAATTTCATAATCTTTTTAACCAATCCTGCCCTGCCTTTTAATGTCCTAAATGATAAATTGTTGGGACAGGGGTCTTTTCCTCACAGATTTGTAAGCCACAAAAATATAAGCTTATACTTAAAAGAGTTGTGGAAATTGATTTTATATTTACGCTTTATCCATTAACAACATGATCTTTCAGGTTTTGGGGTTACTTTTCCTAACCGCGCTTTTATTTCAGTTTATCTACCTAGTCTGCATTTATGGACGTTTGGCCTTCTTTTTCCGTCCTGTAAAGGAAAACCTGAATGATGCCAACCCAGAAGCAGTCACTATGCTGATAGTAGCCAGAAATGAATATCAAAACCTTCAAAAGCTGATCCCTGAATTGGCCAAGCAGGACTATCCGAAGTTTGAGCTTATGGTGGTGAATGACCAATCCACTGACCAGACTGCTGAGCTACTGGAGGAATTTATGGAAATATATCCAAACCTGCGCACGGTAACCGTCAACTATACCCCCGCCCATGTCACGCCCAAGAAATACGCCCTTACCTTGGGCATCAAGGTAGCCAAGCATGATGTAATTCTTCTCACTGATGCAGACTGCACCCCTGCTTCCAAGAACTGGGCAAAACTGATGACTGCCCCGGTAAGGCTGCAAAACAAAACATTCGCAATCGGCTATGGGGCTTACCGCAAGGATAAAAGCTTTCTCAATTGGCTCATCCAGTACGAAACGGTTTTCACGGCATTGCAGTACTTCTCTTTTGGGCTTTGGAAATCCCCCTACATGGCAGTGGGGAGAAACCTTTGCTACCGCAAAAGCTTTTTTATGGAGAAGAAAGCTTTTAAGAACTTTTGGCATATATTGGGTGGTGACGATGATCTTTTCGTCAACCAGTACGCCAACAGTTCGAACACCAGCATGGTCATAGACCCCGAAAGCATCACCGTTTCGGAACCTAAAAGGACTTTTAGTTCTTATAATATTCAGAAGAAAAGACATTTCCAGGCAGGGAAATATTACAAGACCTTGGATAAACTCAAAATCGGTCTCTTTGCATTTAGCCACCTGTTGTTTTGGGCATCAGGAATTGCATTGATGGCCGTTTCAAAGGACCCGATGATCATTGCCGGCATCGGGGCACTGTTCTTAATCAGGACAACCATCGCCTACGGTGTTTTCCGTGGCGCATATCGGAAATTGGAAGGCCAAACCAAAGTGTTTTGGACCATATTTTTCGATTTAATCTATTTGGGTTATTTTTGGGTCATGGGTACCAAAGGATACCTATCAAAAACAGTTAGATGGAAATAAACGAAAGAGGTTTCTCAGATAAAGCACTAGAAGATTTTGAACTGATCGACAGGGCTGTCGGGCAAAAGGACCAGCAGGCCTTTGCCACTCTGATGAAAAGATACAAGAAAGCAGTTTACTTCATGATCCTCAAAATGATCAGGGACGCCGACGATGCCGACGACCTGACCATGGAGGCATTTGCCAAGGCATTCAAAAACCTGCATAAATTCAAAAAGGACTACACCTTCAGTACCTGGCTTTTCCGGATTGCGACCAACAATACCATTGACTTTATCCGGAAAAAGAAGCTGAAAACCATGAGTCTTAACAACACCCTGACCGATGATGGCGGAAACAGCGTCAATATCGATGTGGAAGACGATGAGAATAACCCTCAGGATGAATTCATCAAATCCCAAAGGATTGAAATGGTCAGGATTTTTGTGGACAAATTGCCGGCTAAGTATCGGAAATTGGTTCAGCTGAGATATTTCGACGAGCTTTCTTATGACGAGATTGCCGAAGAGTTGGACAAACCGCTCGGCACGGTCAAAGCCCAACTGCATAGATCCCGTGAGCTACTTTACGAAATCGCTCAGGGGAAAAACAAGCATATATAAAAAAAGTAACCACAGAGGACCAGAGGACATAAAGAATTTGGGTATAAGTTCTGCGGTTTCTAAACACACATATAATTAAATTTAAATAACCACAGAGGACCAGAGTACACAGAGATTTAAAATTTTGTACCTCTGTGCCCTTTGCGCCTCTGCGGTTTCTTTTTCTATGAATTCACAATTAGAAACTATATTCAAATACTTCCCAAACCTCACCGATAAGCAAAAGCAGCAGTTTGAACAACTGGAGGAACTGTATGAGGACTGGAACAGCAAAATCAACGTGATTAGCCGCAAGGATTTTGAGAACTTTTACACCAAGCACGTATTGCATTCCTTGGGAATAGCCAAAGTGATGGAGTTTCAACCTGGCACCAAGGTGCTTGACATCGGTACGGGTGGAGGCTTTCCGGGCATCCCGCTGGCGATCATGTTTCCCGACACGCACTTTCACCTGGTCGATTCCATCGGAAAAAAGATCACGGTGGTAAAGGACGTCGTAAAACAACTGGGACTACAAAATGTGGAAGCTCAGCAAACCCGGGCAGAAGGCCTTGTCCGCCGCTATGACTTTATCATCAGCCGTGCTGTTACCAGATTTGCCAATTTTTACCCTTGGGTAAAGGGCAAGTTCAAAAAAGAGGATATCAACGAATACCAAAACGGCATCTTTTACCTCAAAGGAGGTGACGTCGATGAAGAAATGGAAGAAGTCCACTGCTCCTATGTAACTTACCACTTGGAAGATTATTTCGAAGACGAATTCTTCGAAACCAAAAAGGTGGTATATGTGCCATGGGAGGGGAAGCGGTAATTTGTGTACTAAGTACGATGTACTATGTACTAAGTAGGATTTTAGGTTGTCCCGAGGCTGTGCCTCGGGACAATAAAATTTGAGGCTTTGCCTCATTTCATTCCTCTTCCCCCCCATTTTTTTGTATTTTAGCTATCTCAGCTGATTTTTCCCTCATGCTATCTCAGTTGACCTGATCCTACGCTAATTATTCATGCATGCTAATGGATAATGTAAAACAAAACAAGACTACCCCAAGCCCCCATAAAAGTCCTTTTGGGGATATCCATTATGAACTTTTGCAGAGTGAGAAGAAACCCATGGTGGTTTTTATTCATGGTGTGGGAATGGACCACAGGACCTTCGATTTGCAGGTCAAAGCACTCCAATCGGACTATAGTGTTCTGGTTTGGGATTTGCCCGGGCATGGCAAGTCTACACTGAAAAATTACAACAAGCGGTTCACAAGACTGTCAGCAGAATGCCTGAATGGGCTAATAGAAGAACTTAAGATACCTAAAGCATTTTTTGTGGGGCAATCCTTGGGCAGCATGATTGTCCAGCATTTTGAAAGGATGTATCCGGAAAAAGTCGCAGCCACCATCCATGTGCCTGGCATCAGATTGAAGTCGCATATTGGACCTTGGGCGAAAAAACTTGTGCCTTCGCTGATGTTCATGCTTAAGCTAATCCCCGCAAATATGTTTTATTCGGCTTTCGGCAAACACCGGGCTGAAAAGAAAGAGGTTCAGGACTATCTGTCGGAAACCATGAGGAGAACCGGTAAAAAACTGGCCTTGAAAATTACTGAGGACATGGTTTATGACTTGATAGACCAATCCCCCGCCCCTCAGAATTCCCCGTCCCTTATCACTTATGGCAAAAAAGACCTGTTTTTTATAAGAAACGCGGCCGAACAGTGGCACAAGGAGGCCCCAGGCAGCAAGCGTGTCGAGATCCAAAGTGCCAACCACATTGCCAATCAGGATAATCCTGAAGCGTTCAACAAGGCATTGATTGGTTTTTTAAAAAGCCTTACCATTGCAAACAAATAAATATGTTTATCCAAATAAACAATTTACCCTTATTTTTGTATATTTGAATAAACAATGAACCCCCTGTATAATAAATATCGTTCGCTTCTAAACACTATCAAGCTTAACTTTAAGCGCTCCCTGATTGGTGAAATCAACTGGCAGAGCAGGGGCATCTGCATTACCGGGGCCCGGGGGACGGGGAAATCCACCTTGATGCTCCAATATATCAAAGAGAACCTCTCTCCTAGTGAAGCTTTATACCTATCCTTGGACGACCTTTACTTTAAGCAACACAGTTTGGTTGAGGTAGCCGAAAGCTTTATCCAACAGGGCGGAAAATATTTGTTTCTGGATGAAGTCCATAAGTATGATGACTGGCAATTAGCAGTGAAAAATATTTATGACTTTAATCCAGAGTTAAAACTTATCCTCTCGGGCTCCTCCATCTTGGCCCTCCAAAAATCTGTGGCGGATCTCAGCCGAAGGTTGGTCTATTATGAGCTTCCTGAACTCTCCTTAAGGGAATATATTGCAATAAAAAGCAATCTGGGACTCCCCCGTTATTCCATTGCGGATATTTTGACCCATCATATGGAAATAGCCAATGAGCTTTCGTCCAAAGTACCTTTGCCATTGGCTGAACTTGCAAAACACCTTCAATTTGGAGCCTATCCCTTTTTCATGGAGGGGGAGCAGGATTATTTTGCTAAGATAACCCAGCTGATCAACTTGATTATCGACTATGATCTGCCTTTCGGGAAAGATATAACCGTAGCCACCCAGTCAAAACTGAAGAAGCTCCTTTATATCCTTTCCACTTCCGTTCCTTTTACGCCCAACATTTCCAAACTTGCGGAAAAGACCGAGACCACCAGGTTACAATTGTTGGAATTTCTTCATCTTCTTGAAGCCTCCCGGTTGATCAGAAACTTAAGGAGCTCAACCGTCGGGGTCAGCATGATGAACAAGCCGGACAAAATTTACCTGCACAATACCAGCCTTATCCATGCGCTGGCAGAAGGCACACCCGAAAAAGGCAACATCAGGGAAACTTTTACCATGGCACAGTTACAGAATGCAGGCCTGAAAATAACCTTTCCAAAAAACGGAGATTTCCTGGTCAATGGAAAATACCTTTTCGAAGTCGGGGGCAAACAGAAAAACCAAAAGCAGATCCACGCAGAGAAGGATTCCTATATCATCGCAGATGACCTTGTCCATGGTTATGGAAATAAAGTACCGATGTATCTATTGGGCTTCCTATATTAATTCCCCAAAACCTTTCATTTCCACCTTGAAGGATATATCAATGCTCACCCCACCCTGTTGCTATTGAAACTAAAAACGTCTATTTTGTATGGAATTCCCCATAAATGGTATAAAAATGAAACAAACGCTTTTTTTGGTTTGCTTATTGGGCCTTTTAAACCAGGTTGGTTTTGCCCAGGATTTTGACAGAGAGAAGTTGGACCGTTATTTTGAAGCCCTTGAGCAAAACGACAAGTTTATGGGCAGTGTGGCCGTGTCACAAAACGGTGAGCTCATTTACACCAAATCTGTTGGGTTTTGCGACTTGGAAAACAATGAAAAACCGGATCAAGATTCCAAATATCGCATAGGCTCCATATCAAAGACATTTACGGCAGTATTGACGCTATTGGCGGTAGAGCATGATAGACTGCAACTCGACCAGACTCTGGATGATTTTTTCACCACCATACCCAACGCTGACCGCATTACCATCACCAACCTATTGAACCATCGGAGCGGCATCCATAATTTTACCAGTGACCCGGATTACCTCACTTGGCTTACTGAAGCCAAAACAGAACAGGAAATGGTGGAGATTATCACCAATGCAGGAAGCGATTTTGAGCCCGGCAGGCGGGCAGCGTACAGCAACTCCAATTATGTGCTGCTTTCCTATATCCTGGAGAAAGCCTTCGAGCAATCTTATGAAAATATTTTAACGGAATATATCACCAGGCCTGTTGGTTTGGAAAATACTTTTTTAGGTGGAAAAATCAACCCCAAAAACAATGAATGCAATTCTTATCGCTTTGCCAACAGTTGGAAAATTGAACCCGAGACGGATATTTCCATTCCATTGGGTGCAGGAGGGATCGTTTCTACTCCAAGCGATTTGGTAAAGTTTAGTGATGCTTTATTTGCGGGTAAAATACTTCGGGAAGAAAGCCTTGAGAAGATGAAAACTATAGAGGACAATTTTGGGAGGGGGCTTTACCAGATGCCCTTCAACGGCAGAACGGGACTGGGGCACAGTGGGGTAATAGACGGATTTTCATCCACATTTATCCATTATACTGATGGTGGGATATCCTACGCGATGATTTCCAATGGCACAAGTTACAAAAACAATAACATATCCATTGCCGTATTGAGAGCAGTCTATGGAATGCCTTTTACCGTTCCTGAGTTTAAGGCTTTTGATGTCAGTCCCGAAGAGCTCGACCAGTATGTGGGGACCTATACCTCCTCTCAATTCCCTTTGGATATCACCATCACCAAAGAAGATGGGGTATTGAAAGGCCAAGCCACCGGTCAATCTGCCTTCCCTCTCATAGCAACTGACAAAGACAAGTTTGAATTTGATCAGGCAGGGTTGGTTTTAGAATTTAACCCTTCTGAAGAAACCATGATAATGAAACAAGGTGGGGGAGCATTTGAGTTTAAGAAAGAATAGGGTTTGTGCAAAAGAATTTATTGGCAAACCGACTGTCATACCTGAAAAATGAAAACATACATTTCCATATTAAGAGGGATCAACGTAAGCGGAAATAAGCCGATAAAGATGGACACATTGAGGGAAATGTATCAAGATCTGGGGTTCAGGGATGTCAAAACTTACGTGCAGAGCGGAAATGTTATTTTTTCCAGTGAGGAAATGGCCCCCGCAATTCTGGAGCAAAATATTTCCCGCCAAATAGAAACAGATTTCGGATTTGAAGTGCCGGTATTGGTATTGACCGTTGACAAATTGAGTGAAATCATTGCATCCAATCCTTTCGTTGATGATCAGGACAAAGAACCCTCATTTTTACACGTGACATTTCTTGCTGCTCCGCCTGCAGCTTATGATCAAATGACAATTGAAAACAAAAAACAAAACGGGGAAAAAATAAGCTTCTCGAATACGGCCGTTTACCTCTACTGTCCAAACGGCTACGGAAGAACCAAATTAACCAACAATTTTTTGGAGGCCAGGTTAAAAGTAAAAGCAACGACCCGGAACTGGAAAACCACAACCGAGCTTTTGAGACTGGCTTCCCCATCCATTGGTGATAGCTTTTAGAGGCATGGACGAGTTCTAGCTAAATTGGATACAGTCCCATTCCACTAGGCTCCTTGCATGCACCCGCTTGGGCCATACCCCGACTGGGAGCGAAGTGGGTCCCTATTGGTAGCGAAGTGGGTGCCCAGCGGATAAGGGTAACCCATAATTCCGGGATAAATTAATGGAGTCCTGGGGATATGTAATAAATAGATGGACTTATAGGCATTATCCCACCCTTCCGAACACCTCCTCCAGGTCCAGCTCAATACCTTTGATACAGGAAGACTTCACCACATCGCCGCGGGTAAAGAGTCTGGAGGCAACATATTCCCCTTGTTTTAAAGTATAAACCATTAGGTTTTCCATTTCCGGCTGGATGATCCAATATTCCTTCACTCCGCTTTCCTGATACACTTCGTATTTATATTTAAGCTCCTTTTTGTTATTGCCCGGAGCCAGCACTTCCACTATCAAGTCAGGGGCACCTACACAACCGGCATCATCCAATTTGGCAGGGTCACAAACCACGCAAATATCGGGCTGGACCACCGTAAAGATTTTCTCATCTTTTGGTGAAGTGCTGGGTAAGCGGACATCAAATGGGGCAACAAAAACTTTACATATCCTATGCTCAAACAAGGTTAAAAGCTTACTCCCAACCAACAATACAATCTCTTGATGCTTTCTCCTCGGAGCAGCCACTTGTTTGAAAACCCTACCCTTAATCAGTTCCACCATTCCGTCTATCTCCCAGGTCAGGTAATCGGCATAAGAGTACCTTCCATATTCGGTGAAGGACTCCTCTAAATTGGTGTTTTTTTTCATCCTTTTCCATCGCCTTCAGATATTTATAGATGCCCAAAAATATCCTCGAGATCCAATTCAAATCCTTCGATACAAGTAGACTTCACTACATCGCCGCGGGTAAAGAGTCTGGAGGCAACATATTTTCCTTGTTTTAAAGTATAGATCATTAGGTTTTCCATTTCTGGCTGGATGATCCAATATTCCTTCACTCCGCTTTCCTCATAAACTTCGTATTTATATTTTAGCTCCTTCTTACTGTTTCCCGGGGACAGAATTTCCACTACTAGATCAGGGGCTCCAATACAGCCTGCTTCATCTATTTTCTTAGGGTCACATATTACGCAAATATCCGGCTGTACCACGGTAGTAATATCCTCATCTTTTTTTGAATTGACCGGTAAACGCACATCAAACGGGGCTGCAAAGACTTTACAAGTTTTCTTTTCTAAAAAATAAAATAACTTACTCGTTACGTTTACAGAAATTGCCTGATGTCTCATTTTAGGTGCTGCGACCTCTCGAAACACCTTCCCCTTAATAAGCTCCACCATACCCTCTATCTCCCAAGTAAGATAGTCGGCATAGGAGTACCTCCCATATTCGGTGAAGGGCTCTTCTAAACTGTTGTTTTTTTTATCCTTTTCCATCGCCTTCAGATTATTTATACACGCCCAAAACATCCTCCTGATCCAATTCAAATCCTTCGATACAAGTAGACGTCACCACATCCCTCCGGGAAAAGAGCCGGGAAGCAACATATTTCCCTTGATATAAAGTATAAACCATTAGGTCTTCCATTTCAGGTTGAAGAATCCAATATTCCTTGACCCCGCTTTCTTCATAGACTTCAAATTCATATTGAAACTCTTTCTAATTGTTGCCTGGCGACAATACTTCAATGATAGGGTCCGGTGCACCTAGGCATCCGGTCTCATCCTATTTTTCCGGATCACAAGCCACGCATATATCCGGCTGGACAACGGTATGGATCTCCTCATCCTTTTTGGAACGGAGAGGTAGTCGGACATCAAAAGGAGCACTAAAACCATGACATTTCTTATCCTTCAAAAACTCGTATAGCTTACCTGCTATAATTAAAGAAATCTTCTGAAGCTTCAAATTTGGGGCAGCCACTTGCCGAAAAACCTTCCCCTTTATCAACTCTACCATGCCGTCAATCTCCCAAGTCAGGTAATCTGCATAAGTGTACCTCCCACATTCGGAAAACGGCTCCTCTAACTGACTGTTTTTCTCCCCCTTTTCCATCTTTTCCTTACCCTTTATATAAAATACTAAAGTAATGAAAATCAAAGTAAAATCCTCTTACTATAAAATCATAATGAACTATAAACCAACCTCTTCACACGATAACCTTTATTATTATGTGACAATTTCCGCCACTCTTCTGGTAGATGAATTGGATAAATCTTAATTTAGAATCCCCAAATCAAAGGAAGCTGCATGTACTTAATTTTTGACACCGAAACCACAGGTTTACCCAGAGACTATAACGCCCCCATAACAGACCTGGATAACTGGCCACGGCTGGTCCAGCTCGCGTGGCAGTTGCACGATGAGCGCGGTAAGTTGATCTCCAATCAAAACTACATTGTGAAACCGGAAGGTTTTACCATTCCCTACAATGCGGAGAAGGTCCATGGTATTTCTACCGACCGCGCCTTGAAAGAAGGGCATGACCTGGAGAAGGTATTGAAGATTTTCCATGATGACATAGAAAAGGCCAAATACCTCGTGGGCCACAATATCGGCTTTGACATCAATGTCTGCGGCTCGGAATACCTGAGGAAGGAAGTTCCGATGAAGCTGTTGGACATGCAGGAGCTGGATACCAAAGACATTTCCACAGAGTTCTGCGCCATCCCCGGCGGTAAGGGTGGGAAATTCAAATGGCCAACCCTTACGGAACTTCACCATAAACTTTTTAATGTTGGCTTTGATGACGCCCACGATGCAGCCTATGATGTGGACGCCACGGCCAAATGTTTCTTTGGGCTGATCACCCAGGAAGTACTGGCTCCTGAGCCTGGCATTTCCCATGATGAGGTGATCTACGAAGCACCGAAACTGGATATTGCCAATTTTGCCAACGCCAAAGATACCACAAAGCAAGCTGCCAAGGATGTATTGAAGGCTGCTGGCAAGGCTGATATCAGTGATTTGGTGGACGTACCGTTTACACACCTGCACGTTCACACGCAGTTTTCAGTCCTCCAGGCTACCTCTGAGATCCCTGCACTTATCAATAGGGCTAAGGAATTGGGCATGCCAGCTATTGCCATGACCGACCATGGTAATATGATGGGGGCTTTTAACTTTGTGAAGGAAGCATTAAATGCAGACCTTACTCCAATCCTCGGCTGTGAGTTTAACGTGTGCCGTGACCGGAAAAACAAGTCCCAAAAAGACAATGGCTATCAAACTGTCCTGCTTGCCAAAAATAAAGCTGGATACCATAATTTGGCCAAACTTGCCTCGTATGCCAATATAGAAGGGTTTTATTACGTCCCCCGGATAGATAAGGAGGTTTTGGTTGAGTACAAAGGGGATTTGATAGCCACCACAGGAGGCCTATTTGGGGAGATCCCATTCTTGATCCTTAATGTGGGGGAAACCCAGGCGGAAGAAGCCTTTGTGTGGTGGAAAGAGCAGTTTGGAGAGGATTTTTATGTAGAGTTAAATCGCCACGGGATCCCGGAAGAAGAAAAAGTAAATGAGGTTTTACTTCGCTTTGCCCATAAATATGGCGTAAAATATTTCGCTGCCAATAATACCTATTACAATCAAAAGGCGGATGCCAACGCACATGACATTCTTCTGTGCGTAAAAGATGGGGAGAAAACCGATGGGCCGGATAGAAAGGAAAAAAGATACATTGGGAAATTGGGTCGGGAATTCCGGTTCGGATTTCCCAATGAGGAATTCTACCTAAAGAGCCCTGATGAGATGAAAAAGCTCTTTGTCGATCTTCCCGAGGCTATCATCACTACCAATGAGATTCTTGGCAAAATTGAGCGATATAAGCTGGCCAGGGAAGTTCTACTCCCCAAATTTGACATTCCACAGGAGTTTGTGGACCCACAGGACGATATTGATGGAGGCAAACGGGGAGAAAATGCGTTTCTACGTCACCTCACCTATGTAGGCGCCGAAAAGCGTTACGGTGAAATTACGGATGTTATCCGCGAAAGACTTGATTTTGAATTGGCCACCATTGCCAACACCGGTTATCCGGGTTATTTCCTTATTGTGCAGGATTTTACCACGGCCGCACGAGAAATGGGCGTTTCGGTAGGTCCTGGGAGGGGGTCGGCGGCAGGTTCCGCAGTTGCCTATTGTGTAGGAATTACGAATGTGGACCCCATCAAGTACGATCTCCTTTTTGAGAGATTCCTAAACCCAGATAGGGTTTCCCTTCCCGATATTGATATTGACTTTGATGATGAAGGACGTCAAAGTGTAATCGATTATGTAATCAAAAAATACGGCGCCAACCAAGTGGCCCAGATCATCACCTATGGTACCATGGCAGCAAAATCTGCTATCAGGGATACCGCAAGGGTTTTGAACCTTCCCTTAAGTGAAGCTGATAAACTGGCCAAGTTGGTACCAGACATCAAGCTAAAGGCACTTTTTGATTTAGCCAATGACAGAGCCAAATTAGTAAACAAGCTTAAAAACAATTCTGAAAGTGTCGCCCAGGCAGAAGAGCTGATCAGGATATCCAAAGGAAGAGATGAGACCGCCAGAACCATAAACCAAGCGACCGTCTTAGAAGGCTCGGTGCGTAACCTAGGCATCCACGCCTGTGGGGTCATTATTACCCCGGCTGACATTACCAATTACGTCCCTGTAGCCCTTGCCAAGGACTCGGACATGTTCTGTACCCAATTTGACAACGCCGTGGTGGAAAACGCCGGCCTGCTCAAAATGGACTTTTTGGGGCTTAAGACCCTTACCCTGATTAAGGATGCGGTCAAAATCGTAAAGGAGCGCCACGGGATTGAACTTGATCCGGAAGCTTTTCCTATTGATGACGAGAAAACTTATGAGCTTTTCCAACGGGGAGAGACGGTTGGGATTTTCCAATATGAATCCGCTGGTATGCAAAAATACATGCGGGAGCTCAAGCCAACGGTGTTTGCCGATTTGATCGCCATGAACGCTCTTTATCGACCAGGACCGTTGGAATATATCCCGAGCTTTATCAAGCGTAAGCACGGTACCGAGCCGATTACCTATGACTTGGATGATATGAAGGAATATCTGGAAGAGACATATGGTATTACCGTTTATCAAGAGCAAGTGATGCTCCTGTCGCAAAAGCTGGCCGACTTCACCAAAGGTGAGGCAGATGTACTGCGTAAGGCCATGGGTAAGAAGCAAAAAGATGTACTGGATAAAATGAAGCCTAAATTTGTCGACCAAGCAGCTGCCAAGGGTCATGACAAGAAGAAGCTGGAAAAAATCTGGAAAGACTGGGAAGCATTTGCATCTTACGCTTTTAACAAATCCCACTCGACCTGCTATGCCTGGATTGCATACCAGACCGCTTACCTGAAAGCCCACTACCCTGCCGAATACATGGCCTCTGTGCTTTCCAACAACATGAATGACATCTCCCAAGTGACTTTCTTCATGGAGGAATGTAAGCGTATGGGAATTGAGGTATTGGGACCGGATGTAAATGAATCCAAGCGGGGCTTTACGGTAAACCAGGAAGGACAGGTACGTTTCGGATTGGCGGCTATTAAAGGTGCTGGTGGAACAGCCGTGGACTCGATAATCGCCGAAAGATTAGAAAAAGGGCCATACAAGAATCTCTTTGATTTCACCAAAAGGGTAAACCTAAAAGCGGTAAACAAAAAGACCTTGGAAGCCTTAGCCATGGCTGGTGGATTCGATTGCTTTAAGGAATATCATAGACGTCTTTTCTTGGAGGCACCAGATGGTGAAGTGACTTTACTTGAAAAAGCCGTCAAATACGCCCAAAAAGTAGCCGCAGAAGCTGACAGCTCACAGGTAAGCTTGTTTGGTGGAGGCAGCGGTATGGAAGTGCCATTGCCGAGTATTCCACAGATGGAGCCCTTTAGCCAACTGCAGCAACTGAACATTGAAAAAGAAGTGGTTGGGCTTTATATATCTGGACATCCCTTGGATCAATTCAGGGTGGAATTTGAGTCATTTACCAACACCCCCCTGCCAGAAATAAACAACATAGAGGCTCTCAGAGCTAAAGGAGAAATAAAGGCCGCTGGAATGGTGACATCCTTTGCCCATAGGACTACCAAAACGGGGAAACCTTTTGGCACCCTTACGATGGAGGATTACCACGGAGGGCATACGTTTTTCATCTTTGGAGAGGATTATATAAGGTTTAAGGAATACTTTATGACGGGGTGGTTCTTATATCTGACAGGTTCTGTCCACCCTAATAAATGGAAGGAAAACGAGTTTGAGTTCAAGATCAATAACATGTCACTACTCGATGAACTCAGGGCAAAGATGGTAAAGGGCCTACGGGTGAATATTGATTTGGATGATTTGACCTTAGACTTGATGGAAAGACTTGAAAAAGTGACCCAGAAATATAAAGGAGAAGCCAAACTGTATATCAACGTGATCGATAAAAAGGAAAATATCACGCTGGATCTCATGTCCACCAAATATACCATTGACCCAAGTAATGAAATGATTGAGGAGCTGAGACTGATGCCGGAGGTGATGTATAAGATTATTTAAGACCGAAGACCGAAGACGGGAAACCGGAGTAAATAAATATGTTCTTTCTAAGGAAAATTTTGAACTTATTCCCAGCTAAAAGGCTTTTCTATTATATTTGAAAAAAGAATCTAAAACACAACCAATAAATAATATGGCTAAAGCAATCGAAATCACGGACGCTAATTTTGAGGAAGTAATCAAATCTGAACAACCTATCTTGGTTGATTTTTGGGCCGAATGGTGCGGACCATGTAAAATGATCGGACCTGTAGTGGAAGAAATAGCGGGTGAATATGAAGGCAAAGCAGTGGTAGGTAAAGTAGACGTAGACTCCAATCCTAACGTAGCTGCCAAATTCGGTATCAGAAGTATCCCTACTTTATTGTTCTTCAAGAACGGAGAAATCGTAGATAAGCAAGTAGGTGCTGTACCTAAGACTGTATTGGCTCAGAAGCTTGATGCACAAATGTAATTGAAGCAAAAACTTATAAAAAAGCCTGATGGTAGATTACCATCAGGCTTTTTTCATGTCAGAAGAACCGAGTGGTTAATTCACCGCAAAGCTTTTTAAGGTAGCGCAAAGCCAAAGTGTTATTTTAAATTTTCAATAATAATCAATATAAACGTTGCAAACTTTACGTCTTTACGAGAAATATTTTTGATAAAGAAGCTACTTTTTAATCGTGTTTTCAAAGCTTTCTTCGGGCCTTTGAAGCTCGGATACACCACCGGAGACGATGAATTTCATCACGTCGGCATTGTTGATATTTTCCACTATTTTGATGTTTTCTTTTGGGACCATATAAAGGTTACCAGAAAAATTATAGGAGTGTGGAAAGTAAACGGCGGCTAGCCCAGGTTCTTCTATCATGGCCATGTCCTCTTGAGTCAGGAAACCCAGCCTGTACATGTTATCGGACAGTTTAACAGTTACGGTTACATTAAACTTCTTTTTGTCCCCTACAAAGGCCTGCATGAGGTCTTTGATACTGGTGTAGACTATATTGACCAATGGGATTTTAAACAGCCATTTTTCGACCAGGTCAAATATGGGTCTAGTCACGAAAATACTCGCCATATAGCCTACAAAAGTAATAAAGGCAAGCATAATCAAAATACCTAATCCAGGAACAGGAAGCGGTATGATGCTATCCAAAAACACCACAATGGAGAAAATGATGTAAATGGTCAAGGCCAAAGGCACAACAAAGAGCAACCCCCTCAGGAAGTATTTCAAAAAGCGCCGAGTAGTAAAAGATGACATGGTTTTTAGAGAAAAGTGTAGATAAAAATACGAGGAAAAACAATGCCAATATTATTTTGGGATAAAATTTTAAAATGGTGAAATGGTAAATTATGAATTATGAATACCAATTGAAGTATTATATTGGTTCACCCACCCATCTTAAGAGCGAAGCTTTGAAGGAGAGTCACGAGAATAAGAGCGGAAAATGTCAGAAAAGCGCCAAAACTCCTCCTCAAAACTGCGGGACTTGCTGCGGTGCACTTTGTAATTGATACCTAGTACTTAGATCCCTTTCGTTGCTACAATATTAGAAACCTGAGGTAAAAAGAAAATGTAGATAAGTAAACGCAAAAAGCCCCTTCACCAAAGTGAAAGGGCTTTTTTAATGTATTTCTAGATCTTAAAGATCGATACCCATAAAGGACATGAAGGCAATGCCCATAAGTCCAGTGATAAGCATCGTGATACCAAGACCTTTCAATCCGTTAGGCACATTTGAATACTTCAGTTTCTCTCTGATGGCAGCCAAAGCTACAATGGCTAAGAAGAAACCTGTACCAGAGCCGGCACCGTATACCGCAGCCTCAGCCAAAGTATAATCTCTACCGGCCATGAATAGGGAACCACCAAGGATCGCACAGTTTACCGCGATCAAAGGAAGGAAGATACCCAAAGAACCATATAGAGCCGGAGCGAATTTTTCGATGATCATTTCCACCAACTGTACCATGGCCGCAATAACGGCGATGAACATGATGAATCTAAGGAAAGTTAAATCGATAGTGGCAAATTGCTCACCCAAGAAGGCCAAAGCACCTTCCTTTAGGATAAATTCGTTCAACAACCAGTTAACCGGTACGGTCACTGATAGAACGAAGATTACTGCTGCACCTAGACCAAGGGCTGTAGATACCTTCTTGGAAACCGCCAAGAAAGAACACATACCTAGGAAATAGGCAAATACCATGTTATCAATAAAGATTGATCTGATAGCTAAATTAAATAATTCCATTTCTTAGATATATTTTTAGTGTTCTACATAACCAGTTTTGGTACGCTGTACCCAAATGATCAACCCAAGGATGATAAATGCACCTACTGGAGAAACCATCAGACCGTTTGTGGCCAAAGAGAAGTCATCGCCAAACAAAGCAGATACATTGTCAAACACAGGATATCCAAATACGGAACCTGATCCCCAAAGCTCTCTGAAGAAAGCTACTGCAAGAATGATCCAGGAGTAACCCAGGGCACTACCGAAACCATCCAAGATGGAATCATATGGCTTGTTACCCAAAGCGTAAGCTTCCAAACGACCCATTACAATACAGTTGGTGATAATCAACCCGATAAATACGGATAGTTCTTTGTACATGTCGAATGCAAATGCTTTCAACACCTCGTTTACCAAGGTTACCAAAGAGGCAACGATAGCAAGCTGTACGATAATCCTAACCCTTGAAGGGATGGTGTTTCTCATCAATGAAATGGTAAGGTTGGCCATTACCATTACAAAAATCACAGAAAGAGCCATTACCATGGTGGGTTGCATCTGTGTGGTCACCGCTAGTGCAGAACAGATACCCAAAACCTGAATGGTGATTGGATTGTCATCCACCAAGGGATCTGTGATCAATTTCTTCCTTCTCTTAGACAAGAGCGCCTCTGATGGCTTTTTTACTTCAGCTGTTTCTGTACTCATTATATTGAAATTGAAACGTTCAAAATTAATTTAAAGCAACAGGAGCGTCACCGGTTCTTTTTCTTTCCAAGTAGCTCTTGTAGTGGCTCAAGTAGCGCTCCAACATTTTGTTTACACCTTCAGCAGTGATTGTAGCACCAGAAAGGCCGTCAACTTTATGCGGATCGGCTGAGTAATCTTTACCCTCACCTTTTTGCATTCTTACTGCTTCAAGTTCTCCAGCTTCGTTGAAGATCTCCTTGCCTCTATACCTGGCCTGCACGTCACCTGAAGTGATTCTTGCACCCAAACCTGGCGTTTCCGCTGCGTGGGCAAAAGTCACACCCTCGATGGTGTTAAGGTCAGTCTGAAGGGCTACATAGCCCCAGATTTCATCCCAAAGACCATTTCCATAAACCGGAAGAATGATAGACTGAACGTCTTCTTCATTTCCTTCAGCGTGGAAAATAAACACGGGATAAAGTCTTTCTTCAGGGGCTCTTTTGAAGTTTTTAGCGATGTTTACATTTTCAGCAACCAATGGGTTACCTTCTTCATCTTGCTCTACTTCTTCACCGTTGATGTTTACTACCTTTGAAGAGATTCTGCTCTCATAATAGCTAATTACTTCTTCGGCTTCCATTCTGTTCAATTCCTCTGCCGGCATTACCGCACCAAGGATTTGCTTTTTGGTATCCAATTCTTCAGCTTTCTTCTGAATCGGTCCTAACAGCTCTGATGTACCTGACAAAAGTAGTCCAAGAACTACAGTAAGGATAACAGAGAATGTGATGATATATGCGTTAGACTGTTGCACGTTGTAACCTCCTTTTCTTGTTTGCTTGTACTACATAGTGATCGATAAGTGGTGCAAATACGTTCATGAACAAGACCGCAAGCATGATCCCTTCAGGATAAGCTGGGTTAGTTACACGGATGATCACGGTAAGCACACCGATCATAAAACCGTAAATCCACTTTCCTGTTTCGGTTTGGGATGCAGAAACTGGGTCAGTAGCCATAAAGACAATACCGAAAGCAATACCTCCCATTACCAAGTGGTAATGTGCTGGCATAGCCATATATTCGTTTACTGCAAGAAGCTCCAATACGAAGCCCATCAACCAAGCACCACCGAAGGCACTAGCGATGATTTTCCAGCTGGCAACTCCTGTCAAAATAAGAATCGCAGCACCGATTAGAGCCATCAAAGTTGATGTCTCACCAATAGATCCTGGGATAAATCCAAAAAACATATTTGCAAAGCTGAACATGTCGTCCATGATTCCAGCATTGTGCGAAGCAAGTGCTGAAGTAGCAGTTACTCCTTCCTGTCCAGCCTGATAAGCAACAGCAAGTGCTGTAGCACCTGAGAAACCATCAACTGGCATTTTATCTCCTACGTAAGTCCAAACCTGGTCACCAGAAATCTGCATTGGGTAGGCAAAGTAAAGGAAAGCCCTTGCGGTCATGGCTACGTTTAGGATATTCATACCTGTACCACCAAATACCTCTTTGGCGATTACCACGGCGAAAATTGTCGCCAAGGCCACTTGCCATAAAGGAATAGTGGCAGGTACTACCAATGGTATCAACATCCCTGTTACCAAGAAGCCTTCATTGATAGGGTGTTTACGTACCACGGCAAATATGGCCTCTACCAATCCCCCGGCAGCGTATGATACCAATACTATAGGAAGTACTAAGATAGCACCTAAAAGAAATTTATCTCCGAAATCCGCTGCCTCACCTACTGCCAGGTAGTGCATGTTTCCGGTATTATAGATACCGAAGAGCAAACATGGGATCATAGCGATCACCACGGTGATCATCATTCTTTTTAGATCTATGGCATCCCTGATTTGGGCACCTCTCGGATTAGTTGTATGATTAGGGGTAAACAGGAACGTCTCACCTGCTTCATACAAATAATACAAGTTCTCCAATTTGCCGCCCTTATGGAAAAGCGGCTTCTGCTTATCTAACAGATCGCGTAGAAACTTCATATTAATTAACTATATTGTATTAGTTCAATTCCTTTTCTTAAAATCTCCTGTACAGGATGCTTGGACACGTCCACAAATTCACAAAGGGCAAGATCCTCTTCGATCAATTCATAGATTCCAAGCTCTTCCATCTCATCATAATCCTCAGCCATGATAGCTTTAAGAAGATAAACTGGATAGATGTCCATTGGAGTCACGTTCTCAAATACGCCTGTCTGCACGAAGGCTCTCTCCTCACCTCTCATGTTGGTGTCCAACACGAACTCTTGGTTTGGCTTCAAAAAGCTGAAAAGCCCCAATGCCCGGTGGTAGCTAAGTCTAGCCGAAGTCGGTTTCATCCAGCCTAGGAACTCGTATTCATCCCCTTCAGGAAGTACAGTGATTTGATTGTCGTAATAACCTACATAGCCATCGCTGTTGATTCGCTGACCTGTAAGCACGTTACCAGAAACTACTCTGAATTTTCCTTCTTTGGTATTTCCTGCCAAAAACTTATCTACGCAAGCTCCGATATAGGTTTTAGCATAAGCAGGTTTGGTAAGGTGTGACCCGGTGATGGCAACGATTTTGGAAGCATCATAAACTCCATCCATGAACAATTTACCGATCTGTACAACTCCGTATGGATTTACTGTCCAAGCGACATCGCCCTTGTTGATTGGGTTGATGTGGTGGATCTGCACCCCTACGTTTCCAGCCGGGTGGGGACCAGAAAACTTGTTGATTTGCACATTCTGAACGTTGTTGTATACTGAAGGTACTTCAGCGCCATCCTCCAAGTTGAGGTGCACTACCCCAGGAGTAAGCTTTTTCAACACGTTGATACCTACCTGGAAATATTTTTCTTGGCCCTTCAATAAGAAGCCATAATCTGGGGCTAATGGATGGGTGTCAAAACCTGAAATAAAGATAGCTTTAGGCTCATCTTCCGGATTGGCGACTACACCAAAGGGTCTCTGGATAAGCTGGGGCCATACACCGGTCATGGCCATGTGGTTTACCACATCTTCTCTTTTTAGAGATTTGAGATCCGAGTCAGAATATTTGGTGAATTGTTCAAATTCAAAGGTTTGATCAGCCTTGATTTTGATCTCAAGCAACCTCCTTTTTTCACCTCTTTTAATCTCTACGATTTCACCTGATACAGGAGATACATATTGAACTCTGTCAAGTTTTTTATCAAACAAGATCGGGGTACCTGCTTTCACAGTATCACCCTCATTGACAATTACTTTAGGGCGTTGCATCCCTATGAAGTCTGTAGGTTTGATCGCAAAGGTCTGAGCTGGCTGGAAATTTGCAAGCTGCTTGTCAGCTTTTCCGGCAAGCTTAATATCAAATCCCTTCTTAAGCTTTATTAGTTTTGACATATTTATTTTTTGAACTATATGGTCCCTTTAAAAACGCCTCAAATCTAAGAAAATACATTAGTTATTAGAAGATAATTGCCCGATTATTTCCACTAAATAGGTATACTTGGCAATTATTTTGTTTGAGACGCATCTAATTTACGCTGTTATCAATCCTTCTTTCTCCCAATTCTGCACATGGTTCATCACCTGCTCCATCAGCCACATCGGGGTGGAAGTAGCCCCGCATACGCCAACCTTATCATCACATTTGAACCACTCTTTGTTTATTTCTGACTCATTTTCAACAAAATAGCTTCGTTCATTTTGCTCTTTACAAACATGATAAAGCGCTTTTCCATTACTACTTTTCTTACCTGAAACAAAAATGATCACATCGTTATCCTGTGCAAATTTACGAAGCTGTGGCTCACGGTTGGAGACCTGCCTACAGATAGAATCGTTGGCGTTGAAGTCAACTTCTTCTACTGCTCCTTTCGCTTTTTCTATTCTTTGGGAGATTTTTTCTTTCAGGTCATAAAAACCTTTCGTGCTTTTAGTGGTCTGGCTGAAAAGGGTGATCGGGCGGTTGTAGTCAATTTTTTCCAAGTCATGCTCCTCCATCACCACGATAGCATTCTCCCTGGTCTGGCCGGTCAGGCCGATTACTTCAGCATGTCCCTTTTTACCATAAATGACAATCTGCCCGTTTTCCTTTGCCATTTTATCGTAGGCATTTTTGACCCTGTGCTGGAGTTTCAACACTACAGGACAGGAGGCATCAATGAGCTCGATGTTGTTTTCTATCGCCGTTCGGTAGGTTTCCGGCGGCTCTCCGTGGGCACGGATGAGTACTTTGCAGTCGCTGATTTCCTTGAGCTGCTCGCGGTCGATGACCACCAGTCCCTTTTGGCTCAGCCGGTTGACTTCCATGTCATTGTGGACTATATCTCCCAGACAGTAGAGCGTGTCAGCACCTTCCATCTCGTCCTCGGCCATCTTAATGGCAAACTCCACCCCAAAACAATATCCAGAATTTTTATCTATAGTTACCTGCATGACATAGTCGTTTAAGCCTCGATTTTCTCTTTGGCCAATTTTACAATTTGGGTTACTTGGTCGTCAAAATCCAAGTAACTTGTATCAATCTCCACAGCATCATCGGCCTTTTTCAAAGGGCTGATATCCCTGCTGGAATCTATTCTGTCTCTTTCCCCAAGGTTGTGGACAATTTTATCCAGCTCCACTAAATCGCCTTTTTCCAACAGCTCCTGCTGCCTTCTTTCTGCCCTGATGATTAGATCGGCTGTCATGAACACCTTCAGGTCCGCATCGGGAAACACTACTGTTCCAATGTCGCGGCCGTCCATTACCACCCCTTTGTGCCTGCCGAGCCGCTTCTGCTGAGCCACCAGTTCCTGGCGCACATCTTTCAGTTTGCTCACTTCACTGACCCTCTCCGATACCTTCATGGTTCTGATCTGCTTTTCAACATTCAATCCGTTGAGGTATGTTTCCTGAAAACCTGTCTCCTCGTTCTTGTGAAACTCAATTTTCAATGTCGAAAGAGCCTTGAGCACTTCCTTGGGATTGGTAAGATTGGTAAAGCTATTGATAAAATGGAGCGTCACCGCTCTATACATGGCTCCTGAATCTATATAGGTATAATTCAAAGTTTTAGCTACTGCCTTGGCTGTTGAACTTTTACCACAACCAGAAAAGCCGTCAATAGCAATTACAATTTTCTTCATCCAATCTTTGTTAATTCGGGAAAAGGCTATTTTCCGGTGCAAATATAAGAGTTTTTAATCTTTTATGAGAACTGTGGCAAAGGTATCTTCAAAAGTCCAAAAAGCGTAATTTTCGCAGCATTTAATGACAACTTTCCGAAAGTCCTCCTACTTTCGTATTTTTGGGTTTCAGGCCCACCTTGAAGGCCTAAATGAAATTTTATTTCCCGCTTAATCCCATTTTTATGAAAAGCTTCTCTATTTCCGGCCAGTTTGTCGATATACCTAACCGCCAGATCTTTCACGCAGAGGTATGTGTCGAAAACGGCAAAATATCACAGGTAAAAAAGACCGATCACGCTCCGGATGTGTATATAATGCCTGGCTTCATCGATGCCCATGTGCATGTGGAATCGTCTATGCTGGTACCCTCTGAATTTGCCCGCCTTGCGGTGGTCCATGGCACGGTGGCCACTATATCTGACCCACATGAAATCGCCAATGTTTGCGGGATGAAGGGAGTGGAATACATGATTGAAAATGGAAACAAAGTGCCTTTTAAGTTCTACTTTGGTGCTCCTTCATGCGTGCCCGCCACGCCATTTGAAACTGCCGGAGGGGAGATTACTGCTCAAGACATTGACAATTTGATGGCCAGGAAGGAAATCACTTATCTGGCAGAAATGATGAATTGGCCAGGAACTGTAAACCGGGATGCTTTGGTGATGGAAAAAATCGGCATTGCCCAAAAATATGGGAAGCCGGTAGATGGTCATGCACCTGGACTGAAAGGGGATGTTGCAGCGAAATACATTTCCGCTGGCATTAGTACCGACCATGAGTGCTTTACTCAAGAAGAGGCTTTAGACAAACTCAGGCATGGAATGAAAATTTCCATCAGGGAAGGTAGCGCTGCCAAAAACTTTGAAGCTTTAATTGGCCTGATTGATAAACATGCCGACATGATCATGTTCTGTTCCGACGACAAGCACCCGGACAATCTCGCCGTGAGCCATATCAACCACTTGGCCGCAAGGGCTGTGGCCGAAAACAAGGACCTGTTTGATGTGCTCAAAGCTGCCTGTCTCAACCCTATCAGTCATTACAATTTGGAAGTGGGCTCATTGAATGAAGGTGATCCGGCGGATTTTATCGTAGTGAAAGACCTGGAGAAATTTGAAGTGATCAAAACCTTTATTGATGGGCAACTGGTGGCTGAGAATGGCAAAACCCTCATCGAAAGCGTGCCGAATGAAATCATCAACAACTTCAAAACAGGTAAAAAGGCCGTTGAGGACTTTCAAATAGAAGCAAAAGGTCAGGCCGTAAGAGTGATAGAAGCTTTGGATGGTCAATTGATTACCCCTGAAATTAAGGGTGAAATTTTGGTCAAAAACGGAAAAGCAATTTCCAATCCGGAGCGGGACATTCTTAAAATCACGGTGGTGAACCGTTATGACGACACCGCTCCCGCAGTAGCTTTTATCAAAAACTTTGGCCTTACCGAAGGGGCGATTGCTTCCTCTGTTGGCCACGATTCGCATAACATCATCGCCGTAGGGGTAGATGATGATAGCATAGCTAAAGCAGTTAATCTGATAATTGAGGCCAAGGGTGGCGTGTCTGCCGTCAACGCTAACAACTCCATGGTTTTGGCCTTACCTGTAGGCGGAATCATGTCTGCTGAGGATGGCTATAAGGTAGCCGATCAGTATACTGCTATAGATAAAATGGCCAAGGACATGGGATCAAGTCTGCAGTCTCCATTCATGACCTTAAGCTTTATGGCCCTCCTGGTCATCCCTGACCTCAAACTGAGCGACAAAGGATTATTTGACGGTCAGAAATTTGAGTTCACAGACCTTTTCTTATAACAAAAACGGTCAGGATTGAAGTCCTGACCGTTTTTGTTATTTCCTATAAAGGCTTGATTTTAATATTTTTAAAATAGACCCGACTCTGCATGTCGTGGGCCTGAAGGGCGATAGTGCCCCCGTTGAGCTCCTCATCGCTCAACTCATATTTATTGACCACTTCATCATTGATTTTGATGGTTACCGTATTGTCTTTTACGATTATGTGCTGGGTAAACCATTGCATATCCTTTACAAAAGTGTTTCTGGTTTTGTCCTCATGGCTTTTGCCATTGGCACGGTTGATACACTTGGAGGCCTCATTGACATGGATCTCATAGCCTTTTTCAGGATAGCCTTTATCCGTATATTCAGTGTGGATGAAAATTCCCGAACTGGCTTTTGGAAAAGTCATAATATCAGCCTTAAGTTCAAAATCCTTCAAATCCTGTCCAATCTCATTTCCATCATAAAACAGGTGTGCCCGTGGTCCATGGGAAACCAACATTCCCCCAAAAATCTGAAAAGCCCTTGGGTTTTCATTCACCGTCCATCCCTCTAGGCTAGTTCCATCAAACAGGCTGATCCAGCCCTCTTCATCCTCGTTGTTGAATCCAAATCCACTTAAGGAGACCCAAATCACTCCGACTAAACCTAAAATTCTCAGTATCTTCATTTTGCTAAAAGTTAGTGTTAAAGTCAGGTAGTTTGCAATAACCTTTCCAAAAATCCTGGACACTTGGCGGAATGTGCTCAAAAAAATAAATTTAACTTAGAAGTTAGTAAAAAGCTGCTTAATCAGCTATAAACTGGCGATATCCTTCTTCTTTTTTATATCTCTAATAATGGATTCCGCATGGGCAATCGAGTTTTCTATAAAAAATTCCCTGGTATTCAGCCCTCCGCATACTACGCCGGCCAAATACACTCCCGGAATGTTAGACTCTTGGTTGGTCTCATCATAGCAGGGCTGCCGGTGTTCATCCAAATTTAGACTCACTCCAATTTGTTCGAGAAGCTCAAAATTTGGCTTATAGCCAGTCATCGCCAGCACAAAGTCATTTTCCAAAATCACATCGCCCTCCGGGGTATTAAGCACGGCCGTAGATGGAGTGATTTCCTTGATCGTGGAATTAAAATAGGCTTTGATACTTCCTTCCCTGATTCTGTTTTCGATATCAGGCAGCACCCAATACTTTACGTTTCTATCTACTGTGTTTTCTTTCAACACCATCGTGACTTCCGCTCCTTTCCTCCAGGTTTCCAAAGCCACATCCACGGCCGAGTTCCCCCCTCCTACTACGATTACTTTTTGACCAATATAAGGCCAGGGCTCTTTATAATAGTGGCTGACTTTGGGAAGATCCTCTCCCGGCACATTCATGAGATTGGGAAGGTCATAAAATCCAGTGGAAATAATAATATGGCGGGCATGGTAAACAGCCTTGGAGGATTTGACTTCAAAGCCGTCTTCCACCTTGCTAATCTTTTCTGCTTTTTCGTAAAGGTTAACCTTTAGGTTGTAATGTTTTTGAACCCTCCTGTAATACTCTAATGCCTCCGTCCGGGTAGGTTTATTGGCCAATGACATGAACGGGACACCCCCCATCTCCAGTTTTTCGGAGGTTGAGAAAAAAGTCATGTTGACCGGATAGTTGAATAAAGAATTGGTGAGTGTTCCTTTTTCAAGGATTACATAGGTGAGGTTGGCTTTAGTCGCTTCGATCCCGCAGGCCAAGCCTATGGGGCCACCCCCGATTATCAAGACATCAATAGTGTTCATCTAAAAAGGTGATTTAATTCTTTTCAGTAGACAAACCCATTTTCAGATAGAGAGTTCAAATAAATTCGAATCATTTGGTTCGGAAAGTGATGGTGTTGTTTTCCGCTTCTTCCTTTCCTACATAAAACTTTTCAGAAATCAACCCACTCCCATCGTGCCCCCAAAGAATGGCAGTCGTGTTAACTGTACCATAATAATCTTCGAGACGAACAAATTGGGCGGACAGGGCGCGCTCCTGAATGAGGGTGACGCCGGTATCTGGCAGCTTTTCATCGGGAATGATCTCCTCGCTTTTGAGGATATCCAGCATCTCGGTCGGATGAAGCTTGTCCAGTAGGATGAGTTCCTGCAAATCTTCTTGAGCCAACTGTTCTTTCGGCCAGTCAGAATTGAGCAATTCGTTGCTAAGAGTGTGAAGTCCCGGCTCAATCTCAATGATATCTTCCCCATAATTGCTCAGGTAATACATCTTCTCGGTATCTGCTACGAGCAAATTAAAACCATCGTATTTATCCATCTTGGTGGAAATTTCCGTCAGGTAGTCAAATGGGGACATGCTGCCCTCCAAAAAGTTTTTGACCAAAAACCCGCGGCTTACAGGGTTTTCTTTGAGGTTGTAAAAATCCCTGTAGTTGGTAATAGCGGCAAACCTTCCCTCAGGGGATATCCCCATCCAGGCTCCTCCACTCTTCAGATCCTTGCCGCCAAAGAAACCGGAATCCCACTGGTGGATGGGTTTGGAAGGCCTATCGAAGACCTCATCTCTATTTCCTACTAATATCAATCTGTACTCAGGGTGAGCAAGCCAATTAAACGTCAGTAAACACATAAACTCTACGCTTTAAAAAGCCAAATATATTATATCTTACCTATATCCAGCCGATAAGTAAAGGGAATTACTAAAAAAATAATTCCCAACTCCAGGTTTATTTCAACTTTTCGAACTTAATCAAACCAAGGGCCAAATTGATTTTTAGAGTTTTTAACACAAATCCCAAACGTGACTCTTGTATCTACGACAAAAATCGTATACCTTTGATACGATAAATATCGTACCAATAAAAATGAACGTAAAACCCACAGAATCAGAACTTGAAATCCTAGGCCTATTATGGGAAACGGGCGAAGCTAGCGTGCGCGAAGTCCATGAAAAGCTTAGTGTGAGCAAAGATACCGGTTACACCACTACGCTGAAACAGATGCAGGTAATGCACGCCAAAGGTCTGCTCGACAGATATGGGGAGGGTCGGGGTCACATCTATAAACCCGCCATCAGCCAAAAGGAAACCCAGACTTCCCTAGTCAAGAATTTCATGTCTTTGGCCTTTGGGGGATCGGCCAAAAAGCTGGTGATGCAGGCTCTAGGCCAAAGTGAACCCTCCAAAGAGGAAATTGCCGAGATAAGAGCATTTTTGAACAAGTTGGAAAATGACAAATAATGGAAACGCTTGATTTTATACTTCCAGAAACCTTCAGGATAGCACTGGGTTGGACCCTGATGCATTCCTTATGGCAGATTTTGATCATTACGCTGGCCTATTACGGCCTGACAAAGATCTGGCACGCCAAATCAGCTGCATTCAAATATAATGCAGGGCTAATAGCACTGGGGGCAATGTTGGTGGCCTCAGGTGCCACAATGGGCTATTATTACCTTCAGGTAGCCCAAACTGAGCACATGGTAATGATCCTTTCGGAAAATGGCTGGCAATATGCATCTCCAACCGGAAATACCGACATAATACTTTCCCTAAAGTCATTGATTGCATCCAACCTCCCTTATATAGTTAACATTTGGCTGTTGGGTGCTGCAATGTTTCCTATTCGGCTTTTGGGAAACCTAGCAGCCTTACAAAATCTTAAGAAGGAAATACAATATACCTTGTCTGATAAATGGATTGATTTTGCCAAAAGACAGACCAGCCAAATGGGCATTCAGCAAAGCGTTCGCTTTGGGATCTCCAAAAAAGGCTCTTCCCCCATTACTTTCGGCTTTCTAAAACCAATTGTGGTAATCCCTGCAAGTTTGCTTTTACAACTTCAACCTGCTCAGTTGGAGGCCATTATCACACATGAATTGGCCCATATCAAAAGGAATGACTACTTCTTCAATGTTTACCAATCCATCTTGGAAGTCATCTTTTTCTACCACCCTTGCTTCTGGTGGGTCAATGCCGAAATAAGAGAACATCGCGAGAAAGCAGCCGACCAACTGGCAATCTCCAGCGGAGTGGCCCCGGAAGATTTGGCCTATGCCCTGGCAGAAGTTCTCAACCATAGCGTGGAAAACAACCCAGAAGTGGCATTGGCAGCAGGTAAAAACAAAAACACAACCCTGGAAAGGATTAAACTTATCCTGGGATATTCAGATACAAAACCCAAATTTCCATCCATAATTTCATACACTATGATTACTACATTGATTCTAAGTGCGACTCTGGCACTCGCCTCCAGCACAAATTCACAAAACGATCTACTGACTAAGGTTTCTGACAACATCACTCTTGACCTACCCAAATATGAAAAGGTCCTCGATACCATCCCCGAAAAGAAAAAAGTGATGGAATTTGAAGTTATAGAAGAAGTGAATGGTGATAAAGAGAAAGGAGAGGATGAAAAAGTCATCAAGAGAATGGTCATTATCAATGGAGACACCCAAATCACAAAATCTCCCAAAATAGTAATGCGCAAGCATATGCTGGACAGTCTTCCGCACAAACTCGACACATCAGTTTTTAAAAAGAAGGATTGGGAAAGAATTGAGAAGCTATTGGAAGAAAATGCCCATAAAATGGAAATCGCAGGTGAGGACTTGCAAAAGCGCATAATGATCTGGACTCAGGAGAATGGACCTCGTCTCGAGGAGTTACAAAACAAGCTCAAAGATAAAGAAGTAGTGATAGTGGAGAGAAACAAGCAGATCACTGCTGAACTAGAGCCAAAACTGAAGGAACTTGAAGCCAAAATGGAAGAATGGCAAAAGGAATTTGCTCCAAAAATGGAAGAGTTTCAGCAAAAAATGGAAGAGTGGCAGAAGAAAAACGACCACCACTTTAAAGAACTGGAAAAGTTGCTTAAAGACGCTTTCAAAGAAGAAAAGCCGGTTAACAAAGAGTCTTAATCGTCATTTTCTTTTTGTTTACCAAAACTTCATCCCCCGTGGTTTTCCCTAATAAAGATTGGGCCACGGGGCTTTTTATGGACACGGCAAACACCTGTTCTCCCTCCACGTCGAGCTTTCCAAAAGGAACACTTATAATAAGTGTCATCCCATCGAGCTCCACAAGCGCACCCAGTTCCACTTTTTCTTTTTGCGATTCCAGTGAAATACTGTTTACCACCTGAAGTTGAGAAGTCAAATCCTGCAACACTTGGGAAAACTTGGTCCTTTCCTGATTGATCATCTCCCTGGAAGTTTCATACTTGTCACCTGCGCTACTTTTAGTCTCCCCTTCCCCCGAGTCATCCAAGGCCTGTAGAGATGATTTGACTTCACTGACTTTCGATTCCAAAGTCGATTTCAGGGCTGCTAATATTGCCTGTTTCTTGTTTTGCATGGTTTGGTGATTAAATGGCGCCTATTTGACACTTTATAAAAATGTATTTTAAAATATCTCCGCAAAATAGCCTTTGTATCCCTTCATTAAAACTTTGGGACCTTTGTGGCCAATTACTTTCTTTATAGGGAGGGAGCAAAAATTAAAGGAAAAGAGACTTCTATTGAAGCCTCTTTATTACTTTTGCAGCATGTCAATCAAAACCGGTTTTATTGCGGGAATTGTTGTATTTCTCGCTTTCATATTGTTCAAAAACACAATTCAGGATGATACTGGCCAGATGGTGTTTGTCATTGCCTTTGTTTTAGCCGAACTTCTTATCATAGGGTTGGTTTACCGCAACTACCGCTGATTAACGACAGCCTACTTTTCTTCGGGTGTCCATCACATAAGTGATTTTCCAATCTCTATTCTCTTTGATCAACTGAAATGAATTCACCCCACAGTGGGAAAAAGAATCATTGACATAAAACTCATAGGGAGTCCAGGCAGAAGCCATCTCACCATCCACTCGAATGTGGTACTCCAGAATCCGCTCATCCAATCGCGTCTCGGCCGGAGTAACGGCAATCCTGTTGACAAAATCACGTACAGAATTTTCGCCCAAAGCAGCCTGCTCGCCGTTTTCGGTCACGGTGTGCATGATAGCTTTTTCATGAAAGACAGCCTCAAGCGCTGCCTGATCCTTATCTCTCATGCCGTCAAAAAGTTTGGCGATCGTATTCTCGACCGCCTTTTCTGAATTTTCCTGGCCAATTGACAATCCGCTGATCATCATCATGGCAATTACCAAAACTGTCCTGATCATTTCTTTTGGCTAAATGACCCCGCTGTATTTTCTTTCACTTCCAACTGCCTGGGATCACCATGGTAAATGATCTTTGCCCCAGTCGCAGCGCTACCTCTTAAAGATTCTTTGACCACAAACTCAGCTTTTCCAGCTGTATTGGCAAAAACCTCCGCATGCTGCACTTCCAAGTCCTTGGCATTGATATCACCGCTTGTCACCGAACGAAGATCCAGATTCTCAGCTGTTCCTCTTACGTAAATCTTCGCATTCGAAGCAGCATCCAATTTCAAGTACTGGGCATTTACCCGTGCTTCTACATAGCTACTGGTGGCTGCCGTGATCCGGATATTTTTGGCATCCATGGGATCTTTTACAAATACTCTTGAACTGGAACTAGCTTCCACCTGGTCAAGGTCCGTGTAAGTGATCTTCACTTTTACAGAAGTGGATCTAAAATTTCCTCTTCCTAGCTTAACTTCCAAGGTCCGGTCAGAAACATTAGTTTCCACCTTATCCAAATCCACTCCACTGGCTAGGATGTGGATTTCGTTTCGATCGCCTTTTTCGAGTTCAGCCTCAATGGCGTTGGAAATTTTCACACTGTTAAATCCCTGCAACTTGCGGGTGTCCTCACTGGTTTGAGCCATCGCCTGCACGGAGGCCAGGATTGCACAAAAGAGCAATAAAGTGATTTTTTTCATAGATAGTAGGTATTAATTAAACTCCTCCATAGAGTTTGAAGGTCATATTTCTCAAAGCCTTATTAGTAGCCGCATAATGCATCGCTTCGGCAATGTCATAAGCGCTCACCCATTCCTCAAAATCCCCATCGGGCATCGCCTCACGGTTTTGGGGAGTGTCGATGATACTTGGCACAAACACGTGAGACCTTACTTTTAGGTCACGGCATTCTTGGGCTACCAAGTCGGCCAGCTGAATCACCAACCCTTTACTCAAAGCATATGCCACCACATCCTTTCCATCTATAGGCTGAAGGGCCGGCCTTGCTCCAACGAAAAGGAAGTTACCTTGGTTGGCTTTTTTCATGCTTGGGAGAAAATATTTAACCATATTAAAGGCACTGAAAAAATTCAGCTTGATCATGCTTTCCACATCTGCCTGGGAGGTGCTTTCAAAACCGCCAAAAGCAAAACCACCCACCAGCATGGCGATGGTGTTGATTTCTCCATATTGAAGGCTAATTTCCTTTGAAAAATCCAGCATTGCAGACTCGTCTGTCACGTCCACTTCATAAATATCATCCACTACCTCCTCCAGCTCATGCTCGCTGTCAGGCTCCACTACTGCGATTACCTTAAAGCCCTCTCTCTTGAATTTTTCAACTACTGATTTGCCCAAATTGCCCGCTGCTCCGGAAATGATAATATTTCTGTCCATCTTTTATTTGTATGATTTAAAAATCTGCCGTAAAGTTTTGAAACAGCAGTATCCATTATTCAAATTTACAAAACTTAACGACAATTGAACCACAATACCCGCAAAGTTCAATTTCCAATTATTAAAGATCATCCTTTATCTTTGTGCCAAATACAACCTATCTAAACTGAATGGAGAATCAGAAGTCCCAAATCCAAGTACGGGAAAAACATAAGCGCAGGGTATTTTTGGTCAAAGTACTAATATATGTGCTTTTATTTGTGTACGGGGAGTTTTTTGCACGCATTATCAATTTCCCCACTGAGGAAATCAAAGGGACTGTTCACAGAATATATGAGGCTGCCACCTTCTTTTTGGCCAGTAACATCCTGATTTCACTGGGCCGGATGGTTTTGGTGCGCTTCTACCTGAGAAAACACCACCTCCAAAGCCTCCACACCAACTTTGTACTTGGAGTCAACCGAATAGCCAGCATTCTCAATGGGATCATTTTCCTGATATCGCTGATGCTGCTTTTCGGGATCAACCCTTTTACCTTCTTCACCAGCATCACCATTGTGGCGGCGGCGATCGCCCTTCTTTCCAAAGATTACATCACCAACATGATCAACGGTCTGATCATCATGTTTTCTGACCAATTGACTCTTGGGGATAACGTGAAGATCGGCGACCAAAAGGGCAAAATCCTCGACGTCACCCTTATCAACCTGGTATTGCTCAACGAGGATGATGACGTGGTAATGATCCCAAACAATACCGTACTGACCAGCCAGGTGATCAACCATAGCAGACAGTATATCAAAAAATTGAGCTTTGAATTTGAGGTAAAGCCGGGGAAACTGAATCTGGATCACTTTGAGCAGGAGCTGCGCGAAACCCTGAATCAATTTGAAGAGGAGGTTACGGCAAATTCTTTTAGCATGAAAACTGTACATATCCAAAAAGACGCAGTAAAGCTCAAATGCCAGTTTTTGCTCAACAACAACGAAAAGCAGACCGAGCGGATCATAAAGAGGAAGGTCAACCAAAAGATAATCGAGCTAAGCAATGAAATCCAATAAGGAAAACCTTTACGCCACTATCTATGAACTGGTCCGGCTGATTCCGGAAGGCCGGGTGACCACTTACGGATCCATAGCCAAAGCACTCGGGCTGGGGAGCGGAGCAAGAGTAGTGGGCTTCGCCATGAATGCCTCCCACACGGAAAACGTGCCCGCCCATCGGGTAGTCAACAGAAATGGGCAACTAACAGGAAAGCATCATTTTCCCACCCCAACTGCTATGGAAACATTACTGAAAGCAGAGGGTGTAAATGTGGAAAATGATCAAATTGTAGACTTTGAGAAACATTTTTGGGACCCCGCTTCTCTAGAGGGCGAAATATGATCCAGAGACAAGTCTTGAGGCCGTATTTAAAGTAGAATTATGAAAGTTTATTTTACATTTACCTATAAAAACTCTGCAAATACAAAAATTTAGTAAAAATTTCTTCATATCATAGCTTTTTAAGTATGGTTTTTGTTTATGTGTCTAATAAGTCAAAATCTATAGAAAACATGGAAAAAGAACTTAAGAGCCATATAGCAGAGAACCTACGAAAACACAGAGTTTTAAGAGGTTACACCCAGGAATACATCGCGGAATTTTTGGGCAAGAAGGATTATACTGCCTATTCTAGGTACGAACAGGGTCGTTCCAACCTCAAAATGGAAGACGCCATCAAGCTAGCAGAACTTTATCAAGTGGATGTGCAAGACCTCATCTCCGTATCCCCCACAATTGCGGGCAATGTGGAAGGCGGCAGCTCCAACGGACACCACATTTCGGTACTTGTCGAACTTGACGGCAGCAATGAAAAGCTGGAAAATAATATCAAAAGACTCAAAAAGATCAACGAATTGATGAGTAAGGAGGAGCTTTAAACCTTTACCTTTTTACTCTTCTTTCTTGCCGCCATCAGGCCGGCAAACATCAGCAATCCGTTAAGGATTAATATTTCAAATCCGAACTTGTAACCTGCAAGCCAAGCTTCGGAGTTCATACTGATAATAAAGGCTAGGGATGGGGCTGCCACTGCAAGGTATGGCACCATCTTATCATTGACCTGCCATTTGGTAAACAAACCAAATGCATACAGTCCCAACAACGGCCCATAGGTATAGCCAGCGATGGTAAATACTGCATTGATTACGCTTTGATCATTGATCCATCTGAAGATCAAAATCACCAAAAACATCAGGCCCGTAAAGGCAAGATGGACCTTCTTTCTGATAGTGTATTGCTTTTCCTTTTCATAGTTCTTCTCTATTTCCAAAAAGTCATAGCAGAAGGAAGTAGTAAGCGCCGTCAGTGTGGAATCAGCACTGGAATAGGCGGCTGCCGTGATACCCAGCACGAAGATAATCCCTGCAAAAGCAGTGAAATGCTGGGTGGCAAGGAATGGATAGAGATCATCTGACCTCAATGGCATCTCTATGCCGTTCGTTTCTGTGTAAAGGTAAAGCAATACGCCCAGAACCAAAATCATCAAATTGACAAAAACCAGGATAATGGTAAACCAGAACATGTTCTTCTGGGCATCCCCGAGGTTTCGGCAGGTGAGGTTTTTCTGCATCATGTCCTGATCCAGGCCCGTCATCACGATGGTGATAAATGCACCCGCCAAAAACTGCTTGAAAAAATTAGTGCCGGCCTGCCAGTCCCAATTGAAAATCTCAGAACGCCGGTCGGTCCCCACCCTATCCACCAGGTCGCCTAAACCAGAAATATTTAGATCCTTTGCTACCAGGTAAATACTCACCCCAATAGCTGCCAGCATAAAAAAGGTCTGTAACGTATCAGTCCACACCACTGTTTTGATCCCCCCTTTGTGGGTATAAAGCCAAATCAAGCCAACCGTAATCAATACCGAAACCCAAAACGGTATCCCCCAGTTGTCAAACAAGATTAATTGCAAAACTCCTGCAACCAAAAACACCCTAATGGAGGAGCCCAAAGTCCTGGACAGTATGAAGAAAAACGCCCCAGTTTTATAAGACCAAAAGCCGAACCTTTGCTCCAAATAGGCATAAATAGAAACCAGATTGAGCTTATAATACAAGGGCAGCAAAACAAGGGCAATCACTGCATAGCCCAGTGTATACCCCAAAACTACTTGAAAATAGTAGAAGTTGGTATTCCCCACCTCTCCTGGAACAGAAATAAAAGTCACCCCGGACAAGGAAGCGCCAATCATCCCAAAAGCCACCAAAAACCACGGAGACTGCCTGTCCCCAGTAAAAAAGGTATCGGCGGTGACCTTTCTGCTGGTAAACCAGGAGATAAGGAACAAGAGGAAAAAATATGCGGTTATGACTATTAGAACTGAAGTGGAATCCATACTGTAATATTATAAACAGCGTTAAAATTGTCTATAATTATTAACTTTGCAAAACTCAATAGTGATCAATGGGAAATGATTAATCCTAAAGCCCACAAAATCACTGAAAATGGGGAGAACTGCCCGATTTTTGCAACGTAAATATGGAGCACCAGAAAAACCCTAACAATTGATATGAAACCTTTAGAACATACCTTAGAAGAAGAAGTAGAAGTCTTGATAGAAGACTTAGTGGACAAAGAGGAGTATGACCTTGTGGTATTCAATGATGACGTGAACACCTTTGAGCATGTTTCGAAGGTGTTGATCAAAGTCTGTAAGCATTCCCAAGAGCAGGCAGAGCAATGTACCCTAATCATTCATTACAAAGGGCAATGCGCCGTGAAGAAAGGCAGCCGTTCCAAATTGAAGCCCATGTGCGAATCAATCCTGGATGCCGGCATTCAGGCGGCCATAGTATAACATCAACCGAGTGAACTTCCCGTCCAAACTTATCGAAGATGCAGTCAGCGAAATAAGCCGCCTACCTGGCATCGGCAAAAAGACAGCCCTTCGCCTGACTTTGCATATTCTCAAACAACCCGAATCCTTTTCTCAATCCCTGACTGCAGCCATTTCAAAGCTTCGCACAGAGATCGGTTATTGTAAAAAGTGCCACAACATAGCGGATCAGGAAATCTGCTCCATTTGCTTGGGCACCCGAAGGGATAGATCAACGATTTGCGTGGTGGAAGATATCCCGGATGTCTTAGCCATTGAAAACACCTCCCAATACAACGGGCTATACCATGTCCTTGGAGGAGTGATAAGTCCAATTCAAGGAATCGGACCAGAGGAGTTGAAAATAGATTCATTATTAAATAGGATCGATGAGCAACTTGGCTCAGACCCGGTTCAGGAAGTGATCTTGGCCCTAAGTGCTACGATGGAAGGTGACACCACTTCCTTTTTCATCACCAGGAAGTTAAAAGAGAAAGGCATCAAGGTCAGCACTATCGCACGTGGCATCCCGATTGGAGGCGAACTCGAATACACGGACGAAGTAACCTTGGGGCGGAGTATTCTCACGAGAGTGAATTACAATCTTGAATAATTTCTAAAAAACTTAGCCCAATTCCTTTGTGGAATTGATCACAGTCTCTATATTTGCACTCACAAAACGGGGGATTAGCTCAGTTGGCTAGAGCGCTACACTGGCAGTGTAGAGGCCATCGGTTCGAATCCGTTATCCTCCACTTCAATAGCTTGTCATTTGACAAGCTATTTTTTTTCGTCTACCCCAAAAACCTATCCACTTATTTACCAAATACTTACACTCATATTTGGAAATAGTAAAAAAATCAAACTATTTTGCACGCTATGTATGTTAAGGGGGTGACCAGCTTCCACCAAACCACTATCTAATGAATATCAGAGCCATCTGCACAGATATCGACGGCACTTTATTGAATAAAGACAGAGAAATTTCCCAAAGAACAATCCAGGCCATCCAAAGCCTTCCGAAAGATTTCCCAATCATATTAGCATCCTCACGCATGCCCTCGGCCATGATCCACCTTCAAAAGGTACTGGACAGAATCGAGAACCCACTCATTTGTTACAATGGTGGATATGTGGTACATTACCTTTCTGCTGACAGGCAGATATTGGGGGATGTCTGCATCCCATTGGACATCTGCGAAAAAATCCAAAACCTTTCAAAAGGCACTGCCATCCATGTCAGTCTGTATGGCCGAGATGACTGGTTTGCCCCAAGAATGGATTTTTGGACTAAAAGGGAAATCCGAAACACAAAAGTTTCTCCTTCCATCCAACCATTTACTTCCGTTATTGACCATTGGAATGACAAAGGATGTGGCGCCCACAAAGTCATGTGCATGGGGCCAGCGGAAGAGATCCAGGCCCTATTTGACCAACTTACCGACACCATTAGCCAAGAGGTGCATCTTTATAGATCCAAGGATACCTATATAGAGATTGCTCCCAAGAAAATATCCAAAGCTTCTGCGCTTAAAGATGTTTTAAGCTTCAATTACGACATAGATATGTCAGAAGTCATGGCTTTTGGAGACAATTATAACGATATGGATTTGCTTCAGGCTGTCGGCCATGGCGTGGCAGTTGGCAACGCCAGACCCGAAGTGAAGGCCGTCGCAAATGAAATCACAACTCCCAGTATTGAAGATGGTGTGGCGGAAATGATTGAAAAATACTGTCTTAGCTAAAGCAAAAGCCCATCCCCACTTTCCGCATCATCTGTGGCCCTATATAGAAAATCCATATAGGGCTGCATTTTGGTGAAAGTATCCAAGGCAATTTTCACCGTAGTGCCTTTTTCGATTTCCTGATCAGGAATCCGTGTGATCACCTCAAAGCTTTTATACCTTAAAAGGTCAATATGCTGATGATCCTGATCATAATCTCTTGGAGAGGTCTTTAGCTTTTCGCCATATAAGCCGCCAAATGTTTTTTTAAATTCAGGTTCATCCATGATTGTCTTTAGTTCATTGCCTGAATAATCTATTTCCTGCCTCACCTGTTTCAGCAATGGGGCCGGCGGGTGATACAGCCCTCCCCCGACAAAACTCCCTTCCGGCTCAAGGTGTAAATAATATCCTGGCCCTACCGACTTTTTTCCCCCTCGGGAAAAATAGGCTGCCATGTTAATCTTGTAAGGCATTTTATTAGGACTGAATCGTATATCCCTATTTTGCCGAAACACGCAGTCCTTTGGGTTAAGACTTTCCAAACCCGGATCGAGTCTTTTCAGACCTGTTAGCAAATCCCCAACTTTCTCCAAAAACTCTTCTTTCACCTCTAAGAACCAGTCCCGATTTTCATCCATCCAGCCCTTTTCATTATTTTGGGCAAGGGTATTCAAAAACTTCAGCGTGTTTGCAGTCATAGCTAAATAAAATCCACTAGGGTTTCCATTTTCATCCCACGGCTTCCTTTGATCAAAATAAGGTAATCCTCCAAAGCCATGTCCTTCAGCCAGTTTCTCAAAGAGAAAGGGTCAGGGAAATACAAGGCATCCGGCGCCTGCTTAAGTGCTGCTTTTGTCAACTCTCCGGCAAAGCATACTTTATCAAAATGGTATTCCTTGACTAGCTGGCCCAATTTTTCATGCTCCTCTTCGCTTTGCTCACCAAGTTCATACATATCGCCGAGAATTACCATCTTATGCTTTTTGCCAGTCATCGCCCCGAAGGTTTTGATGGCACCTTCCATACTAGTTGGATTGGCATTGTAAGCATCCAGCACGATGAGATTGCTTCTTTTCTCCACGAGTTGGGACCGCATATTTGAAGGGGTGTAATTGCATACTGCCTCCACGGCCCTCTCTTCCTCTACCCCGAAAAAATTGCCTACCGCCAATGCTGTGGCTATATTTTCAAAGTTATAGCCTCCCAGCATTTTAGTCTCACACACATTGCCATTTGCGGTCTTGAACTTCACAAAGGGATCGGCACTTACAAAATATGTATGATAGTTGTCAAGGGATTGAGGATAGAGAAAAGGGTCCTTCATTCTTTTGACCATATTCATCAAGATGGGATTGGTACTGTTGACGAAAATCTTGCCGTTGTTTTCAATGAGGTAGTGGTACATCTCCGTCTTGGCCCTGAGCACGCCATCAAACCCTCCAAAACCCTCCAAGTGGGCTTTACCAATATTGGTAATCAAACCATGGGTAGGCTCGGCGATTGCGCAAAGCTCTGCAATATCACCCACTTTGTTGGCACCCATTTCCACAATGCCCAGTTCAACCTTTTTGCCCATTGTCAATAGGGTCAGAGGTACTCCAATGTGATTATTCAGGTTGCCTTTTGTAGCATAGGTTTTAAATTTTGTGCTCAAAACAGCGTTGAGCAACTCCTTTGTAGTTGTCTTACCGTTGGTGCCGGTGATTGCCAGAATTGGGATATTGAGCTGCTTCCTATGATGATTAGCCAGCCGCTGAAGTGCAGTAAGGGCATCATCCACCAAAATGTAGCTGTCATCCTTTTTATTCGGAAGGTATTCTTCATCATCAATTACCGCCACTGAAGCGCCGTTTTTCAAAGCTGTGGCAGCAAATTCATTGGCATTGAAACTTGGGCCTTTCAGGGCAAAAAACATGTTTCCCGGCTGTATATTGCGGGTATCGGTGCTGATGCCCGAAGCATCTTTGTAGGCTAGGTAAAGCTTCTGGAGGTTCATGATTTACAAAAGTTGCGTTTCACTCCCAAAATAAATCAATGCTGGACATCTTCGCATCAATTCTTCCGTTTATTTTAAGTAATTTTAGTATCTATTCTTGCTAAACCGATGAAGTACCCGCTTGTTTTCATTTTTCTCCTACTGAGCCTACCTGCTTTTTCCCAAAGGGTTTTTGAATACAATACTTCCAAAAATTTCGAGATTGACGGCACACCACTCCTGAATCCCTTTGCCGGAGGAATCAACGCCGCCCAATTCCAGACCCTGGATGTGACGGGGGATGGAAATGAGGAATTGATAGTTTGGGATAGGAATACAAGAAACCTGCTGGTGTTTGAAGATAGGAATGGACAGCATGTTCACCGCCCTGACCTTGCCTATACATTTCCTCCCGACATTAGCGGATACCTTATACTAGCAGATTTTGACGGCAACGGCCGGAAAGATTTATTTACCAGTAGTCCATTTGGGATAAAAGCCTATAAAAACACAAGTACCCCGGGGTCAGCTCCATCGTGGGAGGTGGCCATGGAGTTTTTGCGGCTAGAGAACAATTCCAACCTCCAAGCCAACAACTTGGACATCCCAGTTATCATCGATTTGGATGGAGATGGAGACTTGGATATTCTCACATTTAATTTTGCCTCTGGCGACTACTTAGAATACTTTAAAAATACCAGCATGGAAAGGACTGGTCAGCCCGGCATTGACGGCTTTGTGCGGGAAAAAATCCGCTGGGGAAATTTTGAATTTTGCGGCTGCGAGCATTTTGCGTTTGGGTTTACCTGCGGGGGAAATCCCATCCAGGATGTCCAAACGGGAGAAAACCTTCGGACCGAGCATATTGGGGGACACAGTTTGCTTTTGCACGATTTCACGGGAAATGGCGTTTTGGACATGCTTTTGGGACAGGACCAGTGCAATACGCTATATTTTCTTCCAAACACCGGCACCAACACCGAGCCCATATTCAACTCATTTTCCACCGCTCTACCCAACATGGGTGAATTGCCGGAATTCCCCATTTTCCATGTGGCTAGTCTCTACAGAAACGATATGTTGATTTCCACCAATGCCTCCAGCCAGGCACAGGAGTATGGGATTGACTTCTCGACCAGCATCAAGCGGTTTATTGGGGACAGCAATGGCTGGAGTTCACAAGGCCAACCCTTTCTGCAGCAGGACATGGTCGACTTAGGAGAAAATGCCAGACCCTTTTTCCAAGGCAACCAACAGGATGGTGAACTACTGGTAAGCAGCAACCAAATCGTGCAAGGTGAAGTAGTCGGTTCGATTACAAAATTTTCGCTTGACCAAAATGGGTTTTCACTTTTGGAAAGAGACTACCTTAATTTCTCCCAATTGGGATTTACTGACCTGCAATTGCTGGAGGTTGATGGATACCATTTTTTTGCGGGGGTACAAATAATCAATTTCAATCCAGTAAGAAAACTTTTCTGGTCCCGAAACGGCTTCCAGCATGTTGCCCAAAATGAAATCAGCCTTCCGGAAATCACCCTGAGAGGCAATGACCATCTTGAGTTTTTCAAAGAAGAGTCGGACACCTTCTTGCTGGTTGCCAGACAGACCGGTGAATTGATTTTGTACCAAGCTAACCTTAATGACAGCCCATCCTTTACACTTCTGGAGAGGAATTACCTGGGATTTGGGGACAATCCGGTTAACCGCAACCGAGCTGTGAAGGTTGTAGGCGGCGATTTGTATATGATTGATCAAAGGGGGATTTTGGGTCACTATCCGGATTTCAGGCAAGGATCAAATGGCCAGGATAACCTTTTGGAGATTAACGGAACGACCACCACCACGCGCTTGGGAAGAAATAGCTGGATTAGCTCCATACCTTCAGCATTGGGCGGAAATGATGATTTGTTGCTGGGCACAGGAGCTGGTGGGTTGATTTACCTTACTTATAAAGAAGTGGCGACTGATGGGCAATCTTCCAACCTGCAACTGAAAATCTACCCCAACCCCACAACTGATGTAGCTCAGGTGATCACCAACTTCACCGGTGAGCTGCAATTAATCAACCCATTGGGCCAGGTTTTGCAGGAGGGGGTGGCCATCCAAAGTCAATCTTTGACACAAATTGACCTGAGAAACTTTCCTAAAGGGGTTTATATAATTAGAGTGTTGGGAACTGACGGGGGAAGGATCAGCAAAAAGATAATCAAACTTTAACATCAAACTTGTCGGCATCTTCCAAAGCAGGAAACTTTTTACGGAAGGCCAAGAGTGGTTCTTTTTCCAAAGTAATGATGGAAATTTTTTCCCTGTCATCCAAAAAGCAAATCGGCTCACCTTTGAAGGTATATGCGCCGGTATGGCCAACATAAGGCACATCGTTGCCATCTATGCCGATCCGATTGACACCAAAGGAATAGCAGACATTTTCCATTGCCCTTGCCTGTAGGAGCACATCCCAGGCATTCACCCGCGGCGCTGGCCATGAGGCAATGAAAAAGATCACGTCAAAGGCGGGCTTCCCACCAACAAGGTAATTGCGGTTCCAAACGGGGAATCGTAAATCATAACAGATTTGCGGCAAGAATTTCCAGCCTTTGAGCTCCACTATGATGTTTTCCTTTCCCGCACTGAAATGCTCGTCCTCCCCTGCCATTCCAAAGAGGTGTCTCTTATCGTATTGACTAATTACTCCTTCCGGCGTCACCCAAAGCAACCTATTATAATAGTTACCATTGTCTTTGATGATCACACTTCCAGTGATTACTGCTTTGGTTTGGGCGGCCATCTGTTTCATCCATTTGGTGGCCTGCAGATTCATCGGTTCGCCAAGCTCCACTGCATCCATGGAAAAACCTGTGGTAAACATTTCCGGCAAAACTATGAGATCCACATCCTCCTGAATTGACCAAATTTTTTCTTCAAACATGGCCATGTTGGCGGCTTTGTTTTTCCAATATAAGTCAGATTGAATAAGGGCAATTTTCAGGTTGTCGTTCATAGTTAATTATAAAGAGATAACCGCGGAGGCACAGAGCGCACAAAGGAAATATTTCTCTGCGACCTTTGCGTCTCTGCGGTTAGATTATCGTGATTCTTATCTTAACGGGTAAACCATACGGTAATCGGTGGCAACTTTACCTTTGCTCACGTCGATCAGTTTGCTTTTGATCAGTCTTTTCTTCAAGCCCTTGACATAATCGACAAAAAGAATCCCTTCCAAGTGATCATATTCATGCTGGATCACGCGGGCGGTCATTCCGGAAAATTCCTCCTCTTGAAGATTCCAGTTTTCGTCGAAATATTCAATGGTCAGTTTTTCGGGGCGGATGATTTCCGCCCTCACATCGGGGATACTCAGGCAACCTTCCTCAAACCCGAAATGGTCACCGTATTCGTCCAAAATGATCGGGTTGATAAACGCACGGCGTATGCCTTTCTCTTCTTCCTCCTCATCCAGCATCAAGGAACTGTCAATTACGAAAAGGCGTATCCCTTTGTTGATTTGGGGGGCAGCAAGACCAACGCCAGAGGCATGGCCCATGGTATCAAACATATCGGAGATCAATCCGGAGACATCATCTCCCTCCTTGATTTCTTCAGCTTCTTTTTTAAGTATAGGGTTTCCGTAAGCAACGATCGGATAAATCATAATTGATCTAGGTAGGTTTGTAATATGATGGCAGCGCTGACTTTGTCCAGGTTGCCGGCTTTTTCTTTTCTGTCTTTTTTCTTGCTTCCCATGGCGATCATGGATTGCATGGCCATTTTGGAAGTAAATCTTTCGTCTACTAACACGACCTTTTTATCGGGGTATTTGTTTGCCAGCCTGCCTTTAAGATTGATGGCTGGCTGGGTCATCTGGGTATCGGTACCGTCCAGTGACTTGGGATGGCCCACTACAATGGTGTCCACATCCTCTTTGGAAATATAGGCCTCCAGATAGGGAAGCAGGTTTTTGGTTTCTATGGTCTCCAAGGGATTTGCTGTAATCTTCAGCATATCGGTAACGGCCAAGCCGGTCCTTTTTGTTCCCAGATCTATGGCTATAACTCTACCCATCAGTTGGATTGGATTTTAATTTGCACTTTTCTTCTCACTTCCTTTTCCAGCTCCAAAGCTTTGGGAAACAACAGGTCGTTTTCAATTTTGGCATGAATGGCCAGCTCGGCTTCAAAGTTCTGCAGGTGATAATACAGCACTTTCAGTTCCATCGGCGCATTGGCCTCCAGTTGGTAATCATTGGTCAGCTTGCGGATCCCTTCCATTTCATCATCATGCACCTCGTGGGCATGCGCCAAATGGGTTATGCTTTTGGCCTCCAAAAACCTTAAGGCATCAACCAGGTTATAATCCCCTTCCTCCAGATGGTGCAACAAAGCGATTCTTTTGAACAGGGTATCCTCCTCCTCGTGAATGTGGTGCACGAAATCATCCACAAACAAGGGAAACATCAGCCCCATATCAGCAAGCAACTCCTTGTACTTGCCCTCCACACGAATTCCTGCGATCATGTAGGAAAGGAATGGAAGCTGCTGGCATACAAAGTCGTAATGCTTTTTCCGGAGGTATTCCACCAACACTTCGATGGGGTGAAGATAGAGTTCTTCGGATGAGGGTTCTTTCTGACCAGCCCATTTTTCAAGCTCGGCCATCACTTGGGCGGCTTTTACGCGGAATTTGCGGCAGACATCCTCGAGAGATTTTTCCTTATATTGGAAAAAGCTGATACCGAAATAATGCAGAACCGCCGCAAAGACGTAATTATCTTTGACAAGATCTGCAATTGAGGGATTAGAACTGTCTTTAGCATTCGGCATACAATTACAAAAGTAAAATTTTTTGATGTAAAAAGAGGTTAAAATGGTCACCGAAATTGATTTTCTTACGTTTATAAAAACGAAATAGGGTAAAACCTTGTTAAGTTGTATATTTGGAAATATGCTTATTCCATCCTTTTTTAATTTATTAGCCTAAAGATACTGTGAGCGAAGAAAGAAATAAAACAAACCACGAAGACGTGAATCAAAAGAAAAACACCTCAGCTCAAATCCGTTTACCGATTATTTTGGCCTTGGCCATTTCTGCTGGTATTTGGATCGGGGCGACCTTTGCAGAGCCCAAATCAGACCGTAACGACCTGAAGGCGGCCCTTTATAAAATCCAGGAAATCATCACTTATATCAACAGGGACTATGTGGACAGTGTCAACACTAATGAACTTGTCGAGCATGGTATAGAAAAGATGTTGGAAAAACTGGATCCGCACTCGGCTTACATTCCAGCCAAAGATGCCCAGCTTGCCAAGTCCCAGTTGGACGGTGAGTTTGACGGTATCGGTATCGAGTTTGGTGTTTTGAGGGACACGATTTATGTGGTAGCCCCACTTACCGGTGGACCATCCGAGAAAGTAGGCCTGCAGTCCGGTGACCAGATCATCAAGGTTGACGGAGAAACTGTGGCGGGCACTGGGGTGACCAATAGAGATGTGTTTGACCTACTGAGAGGACCAAAAGGCAGCAAGGTAGAGCTTACCGTTAAGAGAAAAAACAACAGGGACCTTCTGGATTACTCTATCACCAGAGATAAAATCCCTCAATACAGTGTCAATGCCACCTACATGGTAAACAATGACATTGGCTATATTAAAGTAACCCGATTTGCTGCCACTACTTATGATGAATTCAAAGCTGCGGTGGAAGAATTGAAGGAAAAGGGCATGAGCAAGCTTATCCTCGATCTGCAAGGCAACCCTGGAGGCTATATGGGAGCAGCTATCAATATGGCTGATGAGATTTTGGGTGAAAACGCCATGATCGTATCCCAACAAGGCAAATTGAACAGATACAACCAGAAAGCCTTTGCTGTGAAGCCGGGCATATTTGAAGACGGCTCCGTGATCGTATTGATCAACGAAGGGAGTGCCTCTGCCTCTGAAATTGTGGCAGGTGCGATACAGGATAATGACCGTGGGCTTATCGTGGGGAGAAGGTCATTTGGGAAAGGGCTTGTTCAAATGCCTATCGACCTTTCTGACGGAGCGGAACTTAGGTTAACTATTGCCCGTTATTACACCCCATCCGGTAGATCTATCCAAAAACCATATGGTGAGGGTGAAGATTATGGTAAGGACTGGCTAAACCGCTTAGAGCATGGGGAATTTTTCTCGGCTGACAGCATCAAATTTGACGATAGCTTGAGATACGAGACCAAAGGAGGAAGAGCAGTATACGGCGGAGGTGGCATCATGCCGGATTTCTTTGTTCCATTGGACACCACCATGAATAGCCCTTATGTAGGCAAACTATTCAGCACTGACTCGGCGAGGGAATTCATTCTAGGTTACGTTGACAAGAACAAAGGCAAATTTGACAACATGTCCTTTGAGGAATATTACAACAACTTTGAGGTGTCGGAATCCATGCTACAGGAGTTGATCAAAATTGGCGAGGAAAACAAAGTCAAGTTTGACGAGAAGGATTACAAGAAATCTAAAGACTATTTAAAGATTCTGGTCAAGGCGCATATGAGTAGAAATATTTATGATGATAATGCTTTCTATAAGATTGTCAACGACATCAATGAAGTATATCAGCAGGCCTTGAATCTATTTGATGAAGCCGCTAAACTGGCTTTCCAAGACAAGAGATAAATATTATTATATAAAATAAAGCGGGTAGATTATTCTATCCGCTTTTTTATTGCCCAATCTTTTAACCTACAGAAATGAAAAAGTTAATTTTCAGCTTTTGCTTCTTTACAACTTTAATTATGAACGCATCTGCCCAAAATCTCCAGGTTAGGCTTAATCACATTGCCCTTCAGGTAAAGGAACTAGAAACCAGCCGAGACTTTTACAAAAATGTAATAGGCCTGCCTCAAATCCAAGATCCATTCAATGATGACATCCACGCTTGGCTCGACATGGGAGGCAGCCAGCTCCATCTCATCGAAGGGGGCATTGATGAGGGCGAGAAGGACAAAAACAACCACTTGTGCTTCAGTGTAAATGACATGGAAGCTTTTATTCAACAATTAAAAAAACATAACGTCACCTTTTCCGATTGGCCTGGCGAAGAAGGTGCCATCACCGTCCGCCCCGACGGGATCAGGCAGATATACTTCAAAGATCCCGATGGACATTGGATTGAAGTGAATGATGATCACGGTTCTAATAAATAAATCCGAACAAGAAACCGATGGATACTATCAATTCTATCAGGTAATTTGGAGAAAGAAAGCTATTGGGAAATAATAATTTCTTGAATTATTTTAATAGAAAATCTTTAACGATTAAATAGCCCTTATTACTAGGAGAACATACTGAAATAACCATGGGAATCAAAGAGAAAATAATCGAAAAAGTCCAAAACATAGAGGATGAAGACACATTAGAACATCTACTGGAAATCATAAATGCTGAACTAGATTTAGAGGAGGAAGTGTATCAACTCAGCCAGGAAGAGAGAGCTTCAATCTTAGAAGGAGAGCAAGATATAAAAGAAGGAAGAACGCATACCCAGGAAGAAGTCCGCAAAATTACCGACGAATGGTTCAAAAAGAGGTAATATGGTCTTCTAAGGCCATTTTGGACAAAATTAAAATCCAGACCAGATCTTCCAAAAGTCAGAGTTAAAATTGTCAATCACTACTCAAAATCCCCGTGCTAAGTAATGGGGCTAATCGTAAGATAGGATAAATTAATCATTATGCTAGCCCACTCATAAACAAAGGCTACCCAATCAAGAGTAGCCTTTTATCATTCTATCATATACTATTAAGCTGCAACTATGGTCAATTTAATAGCAATCCAAATCCGCTCCACTATCCCAATACCCCTAGTGGACCCGACGAGGACCCGACGAGGACCCGACGAGGAGGCGACTTGGAAGTAAGTTTCCCTTCAGATTACGGTAAACTTACTCATTGCATTAACTTAGTCTTCGTTATTGTATAGATCGCTAGGCCATCTATCATTGCTACTGTTGATATCTGGCAGCACGCGGTCAGGATCGATCTGAATAGAGGTGATTTTCTTGTCGGTTTGGATCATGTGGTTCCAACTGTCCCCTCTTTGCCAAATTTCCACTGGAAGCGTTTTTCGCTCTTTGGAGCCATCATCAAAAGTGATCTCCATCAACACTGGCATGGGAATGTCTCCACGGTTTGAGATGGCCACCACATAATTTCCAGGGCCATAAGGGTAAACACCGTTAATGGCCAAATCAATGTTTTCAGTCCCATAGAACCAACCATTCCAGAACCAAGACAGGTTTTCACCGGCAACGTTCTCCATGTGGTTGAAGAAGTCATTTGGTTGTGGATGCTTGAATGCCCAAGTTTTGATATACGACTTAAAGGCATTGTCGAAGCGCTCCTCTCCCAGGATGTATTCTCTCAACATGATCAAGCCCATGGCCGGCTTCATGTAGGCGATCATTCCCAGGTTACGGGTATTGGCCACGTCAGGATACGTATCTATGCCTTCTCTGTCTTTGCTGGTCAGCCAGTTGGTGAACCTTCTCGTCTGGTTCAAGGTAGAGCTGTATTCTCCTTCATTAAAATCAAGGGTGCTGTAGTGATTGATGAATGTATTGAAACCTTCATCCATCCAGGCATATCTTCTTTCGTTGGTACCCACAATCATTGGGAACCAGTTGTGTCCAAACTCGTGGTCGGTCACTCCCCAAAGCGATTCGCCGGTAGACTCATAGCCGCAGAAGTTCAAACCAGGATACTCCATCCCTCCTATATCAGCCGCCACGTTTACGGCAGCAGGGTAAGGATATTCATACCATTTTTCCGAATAATGCTCAATCGAGGCTTTGCTATACTCGGTGGACCTGCTCCAGGCATCTTCCCCATCGCTCTCCTTAGGGTAGGCCGACTGGGCGATTATCTTTTTGCCGCTAGGCAAATTGATTTTGGCGGCATCCCAAATAAAGGCCTTGGATGATGCAAAAGCAACATCTCTGGAATTGTTGATCTTGAAATGCCAAGTTACCTTGCCATCCTGACGGGGACGGGTAAGGCTTGTATTCCCCACCTCATCTGGACTGATGATATAAACGGTGGAATCACTATCGGCAGCTCTGCTTAACCTGTTTTGCAGCTCTCTCGGCACTACCTGATTGGTATTTTGAAGAGCACCTGACCCTACCACAATATGGTCATAAGGCACCGTCACTTTGTAATCAAAATCCCCATAACCTAGATAAAACTCTCCTGCGCCAAGATATGGCTCTACGTTCCAACCTGTCACATCATCAAATACAGCTACTTTGGGATACCATTGGGCCAAAGCGTAGATCACACCATCTTCAACTTCCAATCTTCCCATTCGGTCCATTCCCTGAACAGGGATTTTGAATTTGAAATCCATGGAGATGGTAGCCTGTCCACCATTGGCAGAAATTGGCTCTTCCAAGAAAACCTGCATTCTGGTGTCATCGATTAAATAACGATTGGAGGCGGCTCCTCTCCTTCCCACTCTTGCACTTACATTTTGGATTTCAAACCCACCATCAGTATCGCCAGAGTAGCGGTTGCCTTGAATGGGGGTTGTCAATGTCCCCCTGCTGTCTTCTTTGAATCTGTTTTGCTCCAAATGAAGCCAAACGAAATCCAGGTCCATGGGACTATTGTTGTGATAGGTGATCGTCACCGTCCCGGCCAAGGTATGTTCATCCTCATCCAGTTCTACTTCCATGGCGTAATCAGCGCCATTTTGCCAGTATTGAGGCCCCGGAGTACCCATTGCCGTACGGTATGGGGATCCTTGTCTATCGGTAAATTCATTGAATTTCTCCTGCTGGGTGGTGTTGGCTTGCTGCGCATCCACTGCGGTCAACATCCCCACAAGAGAACAGGAAAGAAAAATTTTCCGCCAAACGTTCTTCATGATGTATATGGAATTTTTGTTATCCTGCTAAAATAGGAAAAATTTATCAGGCTACAGGCCATATAGCCCCTCAACTGAAGAAAATGCAAAGAAATTGCATTTAGCATTTTGACATTTTCCTACCTTTGTAGGCTTAACCAACCCTTATTATCTCAATATGCGCAAAGTTTTACTTAGCATGATTTCACTGAGCATGGCTTTCGGAGCTAAGGCCCAGCAAGATACCACTACGGTTGAGTTATCGGAAGTGGTGATCGAGGAAAACAGGATGGAGATCCCTTTTAAAAAAACCTCCCGAAACGTCAGCATCATAGCGCGGAAGGCTATTGAAACCACCCCCGCCAGAAGCTTGCAGGAAGTGCTTTCTTTCACCCCTGGCGTGGATGTGCGGCAGAGAGGCATCAGCGGCGTACAGGCCAGTGTGGGCATCCGCGGCGGTAGTTTTGAGCAAACGCTCATGCTGCTCAATGGAATCAAGCTTACCGACCCACAGACCAACAACCATATGATGAACATTCCCCTACCCCTTCAGGGAATCGATCGGGTGGAAGTATTAAAAGGTCCCGGCTCAAGGATATATGGGCAAAATGCCTTTGCGGGGGCGATCAATGTCGTGACTACTTTACCTGAAACAAAAAGCCTAAACTTCCAAGCCTATGGAGGCGGATTCGGATCAAGGGGCGCAAGTTTGGTTACCGCATTGCCATTGGCGGGTGGAAAATATAAGCAAACCTTGAGCTTTAGCCACGACGCATCGGATGGTCACTGGCACAATTCAGACTTTAAGGTCAGCAACCTATTTTACGAAGGAGGCCTAGATCTAAACCAAAACAACGAACTGAAGGTAATGGCAGCCATCAGTGACCGTACCTTTGGCGCCAATGGATTTTATACAGACGCCTTCCCGGACCAATGGGAAAGCTTGCAGACTGGTTTGGCTGCGCTAAGTCATACCTATCAAAAAGATGCCGTATGGGTACAAACAAGAGCATACTGGAGGAGAAACTACGATGAATTTAGACTTAGAAGGTTTGAACCGGATTTTTTCACAAACAACCATGTATCGGATGTATTTGCCCTGGAAGCCAATGGCCGCTACGAGCATAGCCTAGGCACCACTGGTTTCGGTGTGGAAGGGCGGAAAGAAATGATCGACAGCAACAATCTCGGGCAAAGAGAACGGGATTTCCTGGGCGTGTTTGCTGAGCATAGAATAGAGTTTCTTGAAAAATTTGACTTTAGGGCAGGCCTTTACTCCAATTACTTCGACGAGTATGGATGGAAGCATTTCCCCGGTGCGGAATTGGGCTTTCAGCTAAGCAACAGTTCAAGGTTTTACACCAACTATGGCATCAGCTTTAGAATCCCCTCCTTTACCGAGTTGTATTATGAGGACCCAAGCAACCTGAGTAATCCAGACCTGCAACCTGAGCAGGCCAGAAGTTTTGAAATAGGCTATATTTTCACCAAAGAAGGTTTTAGGTTTGAAACCGTTTATTTTAACCGATTTTCCGACAACTTAATTGACTGGAACAGGGCACCAAGCGATGAGGCCGTAAATCCGAACCGCTGGACACCTAGAAACATCAGCGAGGTGACATTTAACGGTTTTGAAACATCCATAGCCTATGCCCCCAATTGGGGTGGCACCAATGCCATGCTAAAGGAAGTTTCATTGTCTTATAACTTTATTGATGCCACATTGAGCCAGGCCGAGGGGGTAGAAAGCCGCTATGCGTTGAATGCCTTGAGAAACCAGTTTATTGCTGGTCTTCAGGCACAATTCACCGAGAGGGTTGAACTTACCCTGAAAGGCCGATACATTGAAAGAATGGCGCTTGACCCCTATTTTGTAATGGATGCAAGAATGGATTTTAACCGTATGAGGACCTTTGGTTTTTTTGCGGAGGTATCCAACATCACGGACACGGAATACATTGAGGCGGGATTCGTACAAATGCCGGGCCGTTGGGGCCGGGCAGGAATTACGGTAAACCTCTATTAAATTAAAAGCTCCCATCTGGCCAGATGGGAGCTTTTTTTACCTTGGGTATTGGGCAAATGTTCTGGGGTTAGAAATTAAGCCTTTCGCATGAAGGTCTTTTCCCAAATTACTGGCAAATCTATCCATGACATTCATACTGCTGTGAATGGGAGCTCCATGGGCCCCTATTTGGGCTAGATAGACGTTTGACAGGTTATTTTTATCAATCAGGAAGCATTGAAATTCCATATTGGATCTAAATACAGAGTCCCCGTCGATGAACACCTCATCCTGATAAATTGCCCGGGCATTTACCACCAAGATACCGTCTACATCAATTTCGCTCAGCTTATTCATGAAATCCTGATAGCTCACAGGCCTGTGAATGGCAAAAAACTGGTCAGCACTGAATATCCTTGTGCCTGCTAGGTTTCGGGAAATGGACTGTCCCAGATCTCTTCTGAATTTTTCCTGTGCCAGGCTGTTAAATTTGCCATATAGCACATAGTTGTAATTCTCCTCATCCCAATCATAGAACATCTCCTCAGAGTCAGAGTAGAGCAACAATATTCTTTGATACTTCATCCCCTGGCTGTCTGGGTCTAGTAAATGGCTGTTAAGGTTGACGGTGGCGCAACTGGCAAATATTAATGAAATCAAAGATAATAAGAGAGCTTTAACCATAAAAAAAGAATTAGTTTCCAATTAGTTAAACTCCCTAAAACCAACGTAGGTTACGTCCTTATCAATATTTACTGGTAAAAAACCATAAATACATATTGAAAAAATAATAAAAAAAGCCTCTAAAAGAGGCTTAAATGTGGGAGTTGAGGGATTCGAACCCCCGACTCTCCCGCCCCGTAGGGTCGGGATGCTCTGAATCAACTGAGTTAGGTTTTTGTGTGAATTAGCTTATTAATTCTATCCTTGCTTTTCCATTTTTTTATTTCTAATTCCCGCTGGTAGGCTAGAGACTTCTCTGAAAAAAATTCTACGTGCACAACTTCCCAATCTTTTGCTTTTGAGGTAAACCCTGAATGCCCCGCTAAGTGTTTGCGTAATCTTTCCTCTAAAAGTTCAGTGGTATGTCCAATATAAAATTTAGAAAGTTTTTTGGAAAAAAGTATGTATAGCGTAGCATCCATAAAAAAAATTAAAAACCAAAAAAGCCCCATAAAATGAGGCTAAAATGTGGGAGTTGAGGGATTCGAACCCCCGACCCTCTGCTTGTAAGGCAGATGCTCTGAACCAACTGAGCTAAACTCCCAAAATGTTTCTGCTTAACAATTCTACCTGAAATTTGAGTTGAGGGATACGAACTCCCGACTCTCCCGCCCCGTAGGGTCGGGATGCTCTGAACCAACTGAGCTAAACTCCCAAGAAATGTAATTTTATTTTAAAATCTCACCATCTGTAAGATTCAATGGTGGGAGTTGAGGGATTCGAACCCCCGACCCTCTGCTTGTAAGGCAGATGCTCTGAACCAACTGAGCTAAACTCCCGTTTTTTTTTGCTTCATTACCGTTGTAATGGGATTGCAAAGGTAGCTGTAAATTTGATTGCTGCAAATTTATAAAGCTAAAATCTCAAGGTTTGTTTTTAAGTTATTGATAATGAACTGAAAAATTTACCAACAAATCCTAACTATTCCCAGCTGTTATAAATAGGGTCAGTATTGTGATAGAGCGTATACCCTTTTAAGCTTGACAAGGTGTACTGGGAATTAGCCCAATTCCCTTGGTGGGTTTTTCTCAAGACCATACTTCTATGATGTCCGGGAAAGAAGATTTCCGCTTTTGTATTATCCGTATTGAAAATCAGGTAGGCAGGCTCTTGACCTTGCTTGTTTATAGGCCTTAATTTAGTTTCAACTTGCTCAGGTGTGTATAGCGCTAAATTAACTTGAGAGTACAGTTCATTGGATTCACCAGTACCGGTCATAACTGGAGAAAAACAATCCGTTTTCTTTAATGTAGGTGAGGAGGAATAATCCAGTTGATTTACATTCCTAAATGTTTTTCCATCAGAACCTAAGATTCCCAACCCTTCCTTTAACTCACCCTGCTCATATCGAAAGGCAACCTGTCGTACCCTCTCTTTCCCTTCCACACGAAAGGTATAAGTCCCTATTAGCATATCACCTTCAATATGGCCTTCAAAGTATCCCGTATTCCGACCTTTACCTACTCTGTCATAGCTTAGGCTACCTTCCACTCTTGAATAGTTCTTCTTTACTTCAAAAGCGATCGTGCTGCCATCACCACTAAAACTGTAACAGCCAGGTGTAAACTCCGAATTCCATAAACTCAACTTCTCTTGGCTGCCTGGTTGACAAGATGCAATTGTCAATAAGCAAGCTAACATCATCACGTATTTCATCAAGGGCTTGTTTATTCTATAGTCTGAAAAACGTGAAAAAAAAGAAAGAAGCCAAGACATTGATCTTAAAATATCTAAAACAAGCAAAAATTATATTTATCTAAAAATAAGACATGAAAATATGAGTAAAAAATATAATTATACAACGCTTTCTAGAAGACGTCAGCATATTCATATTATCAATACCTCCATCTTCACATCACATCTCTCATACTTTCCACATTCCTTTTCCACCTCTACAAAACCGGCCTTTTTATATAATCTCAAAGCCGACTGAAGCTTGGAACTGCTATAAAGGATTACTTTCCTTACACCTTTTTCTTTAGCCTTTTGAATGATAGCTCCCAAAAGTGCCAAACCCACACCTTTGCCTTGGCTGGCAGGAAGTACCCCCATCTTGATAATCTCATACACCCTATCTTCATCCGTTTTTACCAGAGCGACAGTGCCTACCACTTTATTACTTACTTCGGCAAACAGCACCTCCCCACCCCTATCGATTATATATCCCTGAGGATCCTCAAGCTGGGCGATATCAAAAGGCTCGAGGGAAAAATACTGCTCTACCCATTCTTTGTTGATGCTTGTAAAATAAGAGGCTAGCTGGGGCCTGAAAGTGATGATTTCTACTCCTTTCATACATTCAAAATAGTTTGCAAATTTGAAGATCGAATTTCTTATCTCAAATTTAACCATAAAAAAGCTCCCAATTCACATTGAAATGGGAGCTTTTGTTAAGTTACAAGTTTGGAATGTTGACTAGATATCAAATTTGATCCCCTGGGCCAATGGCAGCTCAGTGGTGTAATTGATCGTATTGGTCTGTCTTCTCATGTAGGCTTTCCAGGCATCGGAGCCGGATTCCCTGCCTCCACCAGTTTCTTTCTCACCTCCAAAGGCACCACCGATTTCGGCTCCTGAGGTCCCGATATTGACATTGGCTATACCACAGTCAGAACCGGCCACAGAGAGGAACAATTCAGCTTCACGCATATTGGTAGTCATGATGGCAGAGGACAAGCCCTGAGGCACACCATTGTGCTTTTGGATGGCTTCTTCCAATTGCGAGTATTTCATGATGTAAAGGATAGGCGCAAACGTCTCATGCTGCACGATCTGGAAATGGTTTTCCGCTTCATATATGCATGGCTTGACATAGCAACCCGACTCGTAGCCTTCTCCTTCCAGTACACCTCCTGCGACCACCTCTTTGCCACCTTCGGCTTTTACTTTTTCGATTGCCCCAAGATAACCCTCCACAGCATCCTTGTCGATCAATGGACCCACATGGTTCTTTTCGTCAAGCGGGTTACCTATTACCAACTTGGTATAGGCAGAAGCCAATCGGTTTTTTACCTCATCATACACACTTTCATGGATAATCAATCGACGGGTAGATGTACAACGCTGCCCGCAAGTCCCCACAGCGCCAAATAAGGCCCCACGGATGGCAATATCCAAATCTGCATTTTCAGTTATGATAATAGCATTGTTTCCTCCTAACTCCAGTAGAGACCTACCCAATCTTGCACCAACGGCCTCGCCAACTAATTTACCCATACGGGTAGAACCTGTAGCCGAAACCAAAGGCACTCTTGGGTCATGGGAAAGATATTCGCCAACTTTGTAATCCCCTATAATCAAAGAAGAAATCCCTTCCGGCAGATCATTGGCTTTGAAAACAGAGGCAGCAATATGCTGGCAGGCAAGGGCGGAAATCGGCGCTTTCTCTGATGGTTTCCAAACGCAAACATCACCACAAACCCAAGCTAACATGGTGTTCCAAGACCACACCGCCACCGGAAAATTGAAAGCGGAGATAATCCCTACAATCCCCAAAGCATGCCACTGCTCGTACATTCTATGGCCAGGACGCTCTGAATGCATGGTAAGTCCATAAAGCTGTCTGGAAAGACCTACCGCAAAGTCACAGATATCGATCATCTCCTGCACTTCGCCCAGCCCTTCTTGATAGGATTTGCCCATTTCGTAAGAAACCAGCTTTCCAAGATCCTCTTTTCTTTCTCTTAAAGCATTTCCGATTTGTCTTACTATTTCACCACGCTGAGGAGCTGGCATCTTTCTCCATACCTTGAACGCATCTTCAGCTTTGGAAATGGTCTGCTCATAAGCTTCCCTGCTGGAAACTTGCACTTTTGCAATCACCGCTCCGTCTGCAGGAGACGATGACGTAATGTATTCCCCATTGGTATCAATCCAATCGTTGCCGGTGGAAGTACCCAAGTTTTCATCTTTGATCTGAAGCCTCTGCAAGGCTTCCTTTATTCCAAAATTGTCTGCCATGAATTTAAGATTACATGTTTATCAAATAGTACTATTTCAAATCTACTACATTACGTCTCGAAGCCCAAGCAAACCTCCGCAAAAAACAACCGATTGAAATGACATATTTGAAAACCCTTTGCCCAAAACATAAAAAAGGCCGCCCAAAATGGACGGCCCTTTCATCTAACATAAACCAACTAAACACTACCAATAATATTATTTATCCAACTCGACTTCGAAGTATGCCTGCTGTCCACTAGAGTAGACACCAAGGATCATGACTTCTTCACCTTTGTTCTTTTTCAATACTTCGACCAGGTGCTCGGCATTCTTGATTTTGGTTCTGCCAATTTGTGTGATGACAAATCCTTCTCTTACACCGGTCTCTTTCCACTTCTCATTATTTAGAGATGTAATCACGGCGCCGCCCTCAATGTTTAGACGATCTTTGATATTTCCCCGCACATCTTCGAAGCCCACACTTTCAAACTCAGAAGTTTTAGGCATTTCACGTTTCACAATCTTGGTATCGCCGCTGAAGTTTTTCAAGGTCGCCATGGTGGTTTCCTCTTTTCCATCTCGGATATATTTGAGCTCTACTTTATCACCAGGTCTTTTCCGAGCTACCATCTCCTGGAGCTTGGAGGTGGTATAAGTAGTCACGCCGTCCACTCCGATGATTACATCACCTGATTTCAACCCAGCTTCAGCTCCACCGCTACCTTCATTCACTTCAATTACATAAACACCGCGGTTTTCCTTAATCTCTTTGCCCAAGTATTCGGCAAGTTCCGGACTAACATCATTAATCTGTACACCTAGAAGGCCTCTTTGAACAGTACCATACTCAAGCAAGTCGTCCATTACTTTTTGGACAATTGAACTTGGAACTGCGAAGGAATATCCGCTAAATCCACCGGTACGGGAAGCAATGGCAGTGTTGATCCCGATAATTTCACCGGCAAGGTTTACAAGTGGACCTCCAGAATTACCTGGATTCACCGCTGCATCTGTTTGAATAAATGCTTCTACTTGCAAATTGTTTTCGTCACGAAGAATTCTGATGTTTCTGGCCTTGGCACTGATAATGCCAGCAGTTACGGTGGAAGTCAGGTCCATTGGGTTACCAACGGCTAGTACCCACTCACCAACTTTTGCAGCATCGGAGTTACCAAACCTGATAAATGGTAGGCCTGTATCTTCAATTTTTAGCAAAGCTAGGTCTGTAGTTGGGTCTGTCCCGATTACCTTGGCGGTATATCTTCTGTTGTCCTCTAGGGTCACTTCTACCCGGTTGGCATTTTCGATCACGTGATTATTGGTCACTATATAGCCATCTTGGGAAATGATGGCGCCAGAACCGGAGCTTCTTGCCTCCCTACTGGGACCCTCACGGGGCTCAGGGGATTTGAATCCAAAGAACTCTTCAAAAGGGCTAAACCCTCTTCCCTGCTGCCCCACCGTAACGGTGCTTCTCACGTGCACCACAGCCGGGGTCACCATTTCGGCGGACGCCACGAAATTGATCCCATCCGGGACGTTAAATCGCTCATCGCTTAGCCAATTGACCAAGCTGGTATTGTTGTCGTTGCCGAAATTTGTGGTGGCTGGCTGCTGGTTAGCAAAATAGCTGGCCCCGGCCAAAGCCACTATACCACCTATCAAGGATGCCAACACTATTCCTAGAAAAAACTGGCCTCTATTCATATTTTTTAATTTTTGCTTTATTCTACTTCAATACACGAAATTTACAGGATTGGGTTCCTATTGGTCAAGCACTATAACTAGTATTTAACACCATTTAACCCCTATTTGAGTTTGTTAGCATTCTTGTTATATACTTAACCAAAAAACAATAAGTGGGTTTTGCCCACTTACTGTTTATTTTACCTCAATTTTATATTTTTTAGTTGCATGTTCCAATTTGGGAAGGCTAAGCTTCAATAGCCCGTCTTCATAAACCGCCGAAACCTTTTCCTGAGCCACATCATCGGGTAAGAAAAAAGACCTGGAAAAACTTCCGTATTGGGTTTCAATAGTGTGAAAATTCTTGCCTTCTTTTTTATCTTCCATTTTTCTCTCTCCGGAGATGGTCAATTTGCCATCTATTAGGTCAATATGAAAGTCATTTTTCTTCAAGCCGGGTACGGCCACCTGAATTTGATATTTATCCGCTTCTTCCGAAACGTCCACGGCTGGAGAAAACTGTTTCAGCGTGGTCCCCACATTTTCATTAAAGAATTTATCCAAAAGTCCGCTAAACGTGCTTGGATAATTCTGCTCCAATTGATTGTATTTCATCAGTGTCATAACGGTTAATATTTTGGTTAATGATTATTGCATCCATTCACCAGTTATCTACACAATTCTATACCAATACTAAATACTGCAAATATTAATGTCATTTTGACTATTTTTACCATACATTGTTCCTTATTAAAGTAATAATGTCAGCCAAAATTCAAAATACTGACAATTTATCGGAATACTAATTGCTGCAAATCCAAAAAAGGGCTTTCCCGCAATTGGTTGCCCTACCGAACTCGCTTACTGAACTATGAAAAGGTTTTTGCTAACAGCGCTATTTCTAACCGCATTCCTTCAGCCTTTCCTGAGTCATTCGCAGGAACCCGTTATATCGGACACCTTTTTGACTCCAACAGATACAGCTCAAGCTGTTGAGAAAAAGTCCATTTCCCTGGAGGAATTGATCAGGAAAAACGAGACCTACACAATCGCCTTAAACCATATCAATGCTGGCCTGGCCCGCAAAATCGACACCCTGGCGCTATATGAGGAGCTGCCTCGGATCGAGCAGGTAATTGAAACTGTAGGCGAAAGACTGCAATACAGAGAATCCAGCCTCAACCTCCGTTACCTTGGCGCTCTAGAAAACCTGGTGGTCAATTTTAAGACACAAGTAGACGCCTGGCAGCAAACAATCACAGAAAGAAACAAATCACTCAATTCCATTGGGGCAGAAATCTCTGCCATCAAAGATGATGAAGACCTCAGGTTTGCGCTTAGGGACACCACCCTGCTGCCGGAATACCAAAAACAGGCCGAACTGCTCCGCAACAGATTAAACAAGGTAGACAGCTCATATCATGCCCAAAGGCTGAAATTGGCCCGAGCCCAGAGCCGCGTCTCCTCCACTATCATCACGCTTAATGATTTTGAAGAGGAAATTGACGAAAGGCAGAGACAGCTTGAGAGAAGGCTTTTTGCAAAGGAAAACAATTTTATTTGGGAAAGCCCGGATTACCTGGAACAGAAGCGGGTGCGCTACCTGATGAAGGAATCCATCGCGCTCAACGAACTAATATTGTCAAAATATCTTCGTGACAACGCCTATAGACACTTCATCATAAGCATATTTGCCTTAGGATTTTTTATTTGGTTCACCGTGCTTCTCAACAGGATCAAAAAAGAAAAGGATTTTGCTGCCATTATTTTGGAGCGGGTTTCTTTCATCCCCACCAGCCCCATCCTGAGCACCCTGCTCGCGATTCTTCCGCTGGCCCCGTTCTTCTACCTCAATCCCCCCACAGTGTTTGTCCAGCTAATCCTGACAGCCACAGCCGGTGTGGCCACTTTATTGATCTTCAAATCACTTGATAGAAAAGCCCTTTATTTTTGGATTGGGTTACTGGGCATTTTCCTATGTTATTCCTTTAGCAACCTATATGTAGAAATTGCCTTTAAGGAACGGTGGTTTTTGCTTTTCCTGAACCTGGCGGGGATATCACTGGCATATTTGGCAATACGGGTGCTTGAATCCAAGCCCGAAAAATACCCCAAATACATCAACTTCTTCATCTACCTGTATTTCAGCATGCAAGTAATCTCCTTTTTGGCAAACATTCTCGGGAGATACAGCTTATCCAAGATGTTGGGGGTGGCATCTACCAACAGCCTAGTGCAGGCAATCACCTTGTATGCGTTTGTGACCATCATATTGGAAGCAATCTACCTGCAATTGGAACTTGGGAAAAACAACCAGAAGGAGTTTGCATCTTATTTCGACTTCAAAAGCATCCGGAAAAGGCTGAAAAACTTCCTGGTAGGCATTTCGTCCATCATCTGGGTGTACTATTTCACCAGTAACCTCAACATATACGAATACCTATCCCTCCAGATTGGGGAAGTCCTGACTACAGAAAGGCACTTGGGTTCATTCAGCTTTACGCTGGGAAGTATTCTAGTGTTTATCGTCCTAATATGGGCATCCTCACTACTGGCCCGAAATATTGCCTATTTCGCCGAAATGAAGGATGAAGCCAAGGCAAGTTCACGCACCCAGAGGTTGGGATCCTCCATTCTCTTGATCCGTCTGGCGGTATTGACAACCGGCTTTCTTCTTGCCATCACAGCTTCGGGTATTTCACTGGAAAAGGCAGCCATAGTCTTGGGAGCGCTCAGTGTGGGGATTGGTTTCGGGTTGCAGACCATCGTCAACAACCTGGTGAGTGGAGTGATATTGGCTTTTGAAAGACCCATTCAGATTGGAGACATGATTGAAATAGGAAATCGAGGTGGAACTGTAAAAGAGATCGGAATCCGGGCCAGTAAAATCAAGGCCTATGACGGCTCGGAGGTAATCATCCCCAATGGTGACCTTCTTTCAGAACACCTGATCAACTGGACTCTTTCTGACAAAACCCGCCGGGTAGAACTGTTTATAGGGGTAGCCTACGGGTCGGACTCCGACAAAGTGACGGATATACTGGAAAAAGTAATGGAACATGAAGGAATTCTCACCGTGCCCAAACCTGCTGTTTACCTGCAGACCTTTGCCGATAGCGCAGTGGAATTCAGGATGCTTTTTTGGGTGGGGGACATCAGCACCTGGATTGCCATTCGAAGTCAGATCATGACCGCTATTTACAAAGCGTTTGCGGAGCACAAAATTGAAATTCCGTTCCCCCAGAGGGACTTGCACATCAAGTCATACCCCAAAGAGGATTTTTTGCGTAAAGAATTAATAAGAGGAAAGCCAACTGAAGGAAAAGACGATGGTTGAAAATTATTTTATTATTGGTGACGTCCACGGTTGCTTCTTTACTTTTGAGGAACTGATCTCCCACTGGGACAGAGAAAAGGAAATCCTCATCCAAGTCGGAGACCTCATCGACCGTGGAGCCCACTCTCCCAAAGTCGTATCCTATTGCCGGCAGCTTGACAAAACTTTTCCCGACAAAGTCCATTTCCTTAAAGGAAACCATGAGCAGATGATGCTCAATTACTTCAATGAAAAAAGCAGCAACTGGCTTTACAATGGCGGAATGGATACCTTTCAGCAATTTGAATCCCAGCAGCATGATTTGGTGTCTGTATTGTCATGGATGGAGGACCTGCCTTTGTTTTTCGAAACCGATAAATTAATGGTTTCCCATGCAGGGATTACCGATCATGCCGAATATTTGAACCCAGATCACCCTTCCGGTATTCTATGGAACAGAGGCCGTCTGAAGCCTTTGGGAAAAATCCAAGTCATAGGCCACACCCCCCTATCAACCGGCAGACCTGCCTACAACCCTTATTCACAGGCTTGGAACATTGACACTGGCGCTTATAAGGGAATTTGCCTGACCGGAATTAAGCTGGATAGGAACGGGACCTTTTTGCAAAAAATCAGTATACCTACTAGAGAGGAAGATTTAAACGACCTGAACTATTAAATCAAAAGCTGGGCTTCCGACCTTCAATAAAATTCATTGCGGCCTCAAAGCTCAGGTCAACCACGCGAAGCCCGGGGGCATCATCAATGATCAAATCAAGATCAAGGCAATTTTCAAGCGGTTCAATGGACAAAATAAAGTCATCGTTAACATATGAATATTCCTCGCCTTTATAAAACACGATAAAATTACTCATATCACACAGTAACAGTTGGAGAAAATGGGCAGCGCAAACCGTATCCGGCAACTCCGGACTAATCATGATCTTCCCACCGGACCTTTTTTGCAACGTAATAAAACAAGGAGAACTCATAAACACATTAAAGACTAAACAAAAGCAGGAGGCAATTACCCTGTCACCTATCTGAGAAACGCCGTCTCTATCGGCTTATTTTGGCAGGAATACTTTTTTAAAAAAATTAGTTTATTGTGAAAAGTAAAGAAAATATTTTCAACCTCTTGGGTTCGATAACAAGTCTCGGGCAAATGCGAACCAAGGACCCTTCCCGCTTAAGGCGGGATCAGATGCTCTAACCAGCTGAGCTACTCTAAAACGCAAAAAAGCCCTGCATCTCTGCAAGGCTTTTGCTCCTCCTCTTGGGCTCGAACCAAGGACCCTCTGATTAACAGTCAGATGCTCTAACCGACTGAGCTAAGGAGGAATTTATTTCTTTTCGCTAACCTGTTTGTTTAACGTGATGCAAACATAACAGGTTGTTTGATTTTATCCAAGCAACACCGCTAAAAAAACTTACATTTTTTCGCCTAAAAAGGCTTTCCCACTCGGTTACAGCAACTTATTTTTTATGATATTAATCCATAAAATCGAGGACATCCAGGTGCTTCTTGAGCTGGGGACCGGGCAGAAACCGGTAAACGAAATTCAGTCGGTAATTTCCCGTCATTACTGCCTGAGAAAAGTCCTGATTATCGATCAGCCGCACCCGGTTGTGAACATAGTTAGCGTTAATGGACCATTTTTCGGAATTGTACCCGGCAAAGCCTCTGAGGAACAAATTCGGGTTGATTCCCCATTGGGTGTTGCGATCGGGATGGCTTTCCTGTTGGGAGTAGCCAAAGCCCAAATTTGCCGAAGCAGCACCGGTGATGAACCAATGCTTTTTGATCACCAAGGTATAGGCATACCCCACGTTGGGACCAAATTCGAAAAACCTGAGTGTTCTGAAGTTTCTTTCGGGATTCAATACAAGCGTTTCCGGCAACAATAAGCTATCAGCCATCACCCGGCCACCATACATCTCAAAACCAGCCATAAGGCTGCCTGCCGACCTTTTCTGCCATTCATTGTTGAGAAAGGATGCTCTGAAGGAAAATTTATCAGGATTGAAAAGGTATTGCCAGAAGATCCCAACCTTGGTCAATCGCAGGTTTGGATCATTATAATATCGCTCATCGGGTGGTGCCCCACGTTCTTTTTCCGAAAGGTGAAACCCCCTATAAAACTGGCCAAAAAAATCCAACACAAAGTTTTTGGGATAAGCATGAGCCTGAAGATCCAAATATTGGGTATCCCCTCTTCCCCTATCCGGGTTTAACGCTTCAAAACCATATGCTAAATTAAGGGTAGCCCATTTGTAGGTAGCCCCGAGACCATGATTTAGGGTGGAGTTGGGGGCAAAGAGGTAGGATTGCCCCTCCACATTGTCCCTAAGCCACAAGGAAGTGTATTTCCTGCTCAGGTACAGCCTTCCCATGATATGATCAGGAAATGTCTGGTAAAAAGTATTTTCCTCGTCATCGGCCATTTGAGCCTTTAAATCGGTCGATACCCCAAGTATCATAAGGATGAATATTACTAAAAATGATCTCATAAAGTCTCTATCCGCAAAAAACCGCTATCCTGCTAGTTTCGGCATTACAACGACAAACAATCCAGGTATGTTTAGGATATGAAAAAGTACACCACAGTGGCCGTGAGGAGCATTGCTATGAGAGATGAAATCAAATAAATCCTTGAAAAAAAAGATCTATAGATATCCCGGCCTTCTGAAGCAGATTTGAATTTAAACTTAAGCCTATCGTAGCTTTCCCTAGGAAAAAATGAAAGGGCGCCCAATAGATATACGGCAAAAATCAATAGCACTGAACAAACTAACGACAACATACTCGGTTAAATTTACTTCCCCTATCCGTCCTGTCTTACTTGTATTCAAAAACTCCTCCAAAAGGGCAGGCTTGAACAAAAAAAAATCCGGACAAACGCCCGGATCTTAATTTAAAATAAACCAAACAAACAAGACCTGGTGACAGAAAAAATGATTCTCACGATATCATCCAGATCAAACTCATTAATTAAAAAATCAAAAGCGAAAAAAGTTGCTTAATCACCCATTACAAAGGTACAAAACAGCTGCAGTACGAAACAATACCGTGATCACGGTATTTTTTGATATTTTAGCAAAAAAATTACACCGTACATTTTTTGATTATATGAAGATGGATTGCATTATAACAACCGTCTACACAAATTTAGTATCCCACTGATTTTCAAGGACCTTATTCCATCTAAAAAACAGGCCATTCCTTTTAAATAATCACATTTTCCATCCTTAAACGCTTTAAGTCGCAATTTAACCCTCAAGGGTAATTTGCCTAAACCTAAGAAGACACCCAAATCATAAAAATTAATTTTTTATTGGAATATTCTTATTTTTACAGAATACACAAAGACTAGTGAGAAAAATCTGAAAGAATTACTTTTGAGATGATGTAAAAAAAAAAATCCAGCAAAAAAGGCCGGATTTTATTTCACTCGAATTTGAATTTTTTGAAGTAAACTACATTGAGCTCTTTAATCTTTAGATCTTTTTTAATGAACCAGATGTTCAATAACCTCTCGGCGATAAACCCTAAAATTCTTTCTTGATATCCTTTATAATCTTTGAGGTTTACTCTTTTCTCAAATTCAAACATCATTTCAAACCACCACGCCATAAACTCATCATAGTAAGGCTGCTTGAGGATGAACATGTTATTCGCATGCAGGGTGTTTCTGTTCTTCAAAACCTCATAGGCGGGCAGGTATTCGGGACATTTGTCGTTTAGGATCTGCTCAACTACCAGCAAGTCATTTGGATTGTGGTGACGGCTGTATTGCCTATCAGTGGTTCTGGAAAACACCCTGGCCCTGGGAAGCACTCCATCGTAATCCGCAAGGATCTCCGAGAGCTGCTGCTCATTCAAAAGCTTGTCCTCCCAATACGTGTGATCATTGCTATAAATCAATCCCTTTTTGAACCTGAACTTGCCAGAAATAAACTTTGCCAAATTCAGCAATGGGTTGGATGAGTATTTTTCCGTCAGCGTATAAAATCTCCTGTAATGACAGGCCCCAACCACTTCAAGGTGCGTGTTTTTCCACATCCAATAGATTCCAGTCAACTCGCTGAAATAAGCATTCTTCTCTGAAATATGGTCACCTGTATCATCTCCGATCATCCCGGCGCTGCCATTTTCGAATCTGTAATTCCCACACATCAAGGGCTCATAAAGATCATCCAGGACCAGTTCTGTGTTCTTTTTATAAAACAACACATATAGCTTTACTTTATCGCTAAACTTCAAAATTGATAGATTTTATCTGTAACTAGATTTTATCCTTCCCGCCCCAGAACTTCTTCCAGTAATATTTGATGGGGTTGGAGTATTTGAGCATTTTCCAGGGACGGCTGCCATGTGGCTTATGAAGGACGGGAGTTTCCATGAGAATAAAATTTTCAAATCCCAATTCCACCGACTTATAGGACATAAAAGTATCATACCAGTCTTTGGAATTATCCAGATTCTTGAAATCATATTTACCCATGAATTCAGGCGTAAAAAGCGTACAGCAGAAACTGAGGCTTCTTGTGGTCTTCACCACAGGCTCTTTCACATCTTTGAATTTCAAATAAGGAAAATTCACTTCCCCATCGAAATTAACGGTAATTGCGCCAATCAAGCCTGAATTTTTGTGCAGCTTGCTGAAATCAAGCATCTGCTTGAAAGTATGCTGCTTCACCTCCACGTCAGATTCCACCACAACAAGGGGCAAACTTCTCTTCAAGGCCTCTTTTTGGGCCATTTGCAACACTACCTTATAATTAGGTGAAGGTGTGTCTACCACATCCTCCAAATTGACCAACCTGTAGCCCAAATCCCCGGAATTTTCCTCCAGCGCCCGCCTTGTTTCCTGTGAGCTGAAATCATTATAGATCACGTGCTCCAACTCCAGCGAGGAGGCTGATATGGCCTTTGCTGTCTGGAGTGTGTTTTCAAGCGCATCTTTTACCGGAGTGATTACGAGAATTTGAGCCATGGTGGTCGGATGCTTATTTTAATTTCGCTAGGGCTTCCTTGATTCTTTTAAGGGCCTCCTTCAGCTCATCTTCGGATGCCGCATAGGATAACCTCACGCACTGTGGAGCGCCAAATGCCGCTCCTGTTACAAGAGACACATTAGCTTCCTCCAGCAGATAGATACAAAGGTCGTCCGCATTATTTACGGTATGCTTGCCGGCAGATTTTCCGAAGAAAGAAGTTACTTTTGGAAAAAAGTAAAACGCACCCTCTGGTATGTGTGTTTCAATTCCTGGGATTTCCTTCAAGTAGCCTAGCACAAGCTCTCTTCTTTTAAAATAAGCCTCGGCCATTTTCTCAGATGGAGCATGATCGCCATTTATAGCAGCCAATGCCGCTCTTTGGGCAATGGTATTTCCACCGGAAGTGAATTGACCCTGCATTTTCTCACAGGCCTTGGCAATCTCCAGCGGGGCACAGATATACCCAACTCTCCAACCTGTCATGGCATAGCCCTTAGAAAAACCATTTACTGTAATGGTTCTTTCAAACATTCCTTCAAAGCTGCCAATGCTGGCGTGTGCACCAGAAAAATTGATCAATTCATAAATCTCATCGGCTATCACCACTACATTATCTCTTTTCTTCACCACCTCTGCAATAGCCTGAAGCTCTTCCTTGCTAAACACCGAACCAGTTGGATTACATGGTGAGGAATAGATCACGGCTTTGGTTTTATCGGTCATCGCATCTTCAAGCTGCTGGGCCGTGGCCTTGAAGTTGTTTTCAAGGTTTCCTTCAATCAACACCGGTACCCCTCCGGCCAGCTTGATGATTTCGGCATAACTCACCCAATAAGGGCTGAATATGACCACCTCGTCTCCCTCATTCAACAAACACATAAAAATATTGGCAATGGAGTGTTTTGCCCCGGTGCTCAAAACTATGTTTTCAGCTTTTGCTTCAGCAATATGGTTTTTGTCCCTAAGCTTTTTGGCAATAGCTTCTCTTAAGTCAGAGTAGCCTGCTACCGGAGGGTAGGCAAACCATTTCCCCTCGTCAATGGCATCTTTAGCGGCCTGCTGAATGTGTTCCGGGGTTTTGAAATCCGGCTCACCCAAACTCAGGCTGATGATGTCAACGCCTTGAGACTTAAGTTCTCTTGCTTTTTTGGCCATGGCTAATGTGGCCGATTCTTCCATATTGTTGATGCGGTCTGATAAAATCGAGTTCATAAATGAGGTATTTTTTATAATTTGCCAAAATTAAGTATTATGCTTGGATAATCTAAGCCTTTGTGGAAATAGAAACCCTTTGGCTTTTTTACAAAAAATAAACCAGCATTCCATCCGTTGTTTCATTGATGAGGAAGATTTTTGTTTTTATGATTCTGATAGCGCCTTTAAATGCGCTTTTCGCCCAGGAATCTGAGTCCGATTCCTCTGGGATTGTCAGCAACAGGCTGCTGCCTACCTCTGCCCCTACCCTTTTGTTCAATGAAGCCGACGAGCGGCAAAAGGAAGACAAGAAAAAAAAGAAGAAAAAGAAAAAGAATGTATACTTTAATGTAAAGACAAAGAAGTCATACACCAAGCAGACATTTCGCAACCAGACCATTCATGAATTCTTCCACTACAGCTATGAAACCCGTAAGGTAGATCCATATATTCGGGACATTTACTGGATTGACAAAAAGGACAATGTCATCCGCACCAAAAACTTTGACTCTAGCAGAGGTTATCTCCTCCATGGCCCCTATGAAAAGAAAAACGGTGACATTGTAGTGGAATCAGGTATGTTTTACTTTGGCACCAAGCATGGCCGATGGATGAAATATGACAACAAGAATATCCTATTGGATAAGGCTCATTTTGCAGAAGGCTGGCCAAAAGCAAGTCGCGTTACCTATTATAATAGAACCGATAGAAAAATAGAAAAAGTCACCCCTATTGAATATGAGCTGAAAGAGGGCAATTTCTTTCATTTCTATGAAGACGGCCAAGTAGCGGTCACAGGAGAATACCAGTACGGCGAAAAGGTGGGAATTTGGACTGAATACTGGCACATGAGTGGTAAAGACAAGACCATAAAAAAACGTGAAATCCAGTATCAAGAAGCTCCTTATACGAAGAATTTCACGCCTTATATCAAAGCTGAGTGGGACAAAGAAGGGAATATAGTTTACAGAAAAGACACTTAATCCTTACGCCATTTTCACCACTTCCTTATTTAAAACCGCCTCAGGTCTCCACAATGAAGGATGTTCATTGTCAAATATCCTGTCAAAGTATGCCAGAGCATCCTCTTTTGAGTAATTGCCATTTCGTACATTTGGCCAGAAATCCACATCTTCTCTTTTTATGATCACAGTTGACAGCTTTACTGGGATTTTAGAATAACCTAAGGCCTGCAACACGGCCACTCTATGTTTGCCGGCACTGATGGCAACCCGATAATCTTTACCATCACGAACATAAAGCCTTCCATTGATATGCCCACTTCCAAGTTTTTCAGGTTGGTAGCCGTTATGCCTGATGGAATTGTATATTTTTATGAATCTCTGGAAAGTGATTTTTCCAAAACCCAGCGAAACCGGACCTTTTTTGAGGTGCCCTTTTATTTCACCTACTTCCCCCAGCTCCGATTGGGCCTTAACAAAGTCATTGCGCTTAAGCCGGGCATCCGATAGATTTTTACTGCTTTTGTAACCCTGATCCCAGGGCGGGGCCAGCTCTTTGCCGTTTTTATAAAAGCCGTCGGCCTTTCCCGGCTGCCACTTCTCATAAAAATCCTCCATTGGAGAACCAACATAATCGGCACATTGGCCCTCACCGTATTTCTTCAACGTCTCTACGAACGGATTGTACTCTGCAGAACCGGGAAACTCAATAGAAAAACACCTTTTGATTTTCACATTCATCACAAACGGAGCCCCACAAGTCCAGTAATACCCCTCTAATGGATTCTTTACTTCTGTTCTTAAATCGACAGTTTTGCGGTTGTTTTCAATTTTTTCAAGGGAAAATCCCAAGGGCTTCAATAAATCATTAACCACATTTTTAATAGCTTCTTTCATTCAACTCCACATTATATTAAATAAATAATTTCCTTGCATTTACATAAAATAGGTAGCATCCTATTTCACCCTAAAAAGTCATCGCTAAAAATTATACAACGCCAAAAAAACTGCAGGAGTACAATTGCGTCTTTTTAAATATAACTTATCCGTTTTTAAATAACAAGAAATGCATTACAATTATGACGAAAACATGATGGTTGCCAAGTGTTTAGCAACCTTCACTCATTGCTCCAAAAAGTTTAAAAAAAATATAATGTGACTATTAAAAGGATCAAATGCAATTAACCAATTGCCAACCCTCTTTTCCTGCTGTTCAAACCAAGACAGCTCAAACACCTGAAAACCACAGCATTATTAGGCTTTTTTAACAGCCAAAAATGAATTATTATTGTAAAATATTCTTTTGATTAATAGATTAATTTATCATATTTGATATTAATGATAGGATTATTGTCATTTTGAAGCATTGCTAGGAGGTAATTCCGCCTAAAACTCGAAATAAATTGCCAACTTTGCCCAACTTAACCGTGACTAAATCTTCGCATAACTTACTTCCAGGATGGATGGTTCTCGCTTTGGATTTCCTTGTTTTTTTCCACGCAAGTATTCTTAGCTATTTCATCCTCTCGAGTTTAAATTTCAGCATTTTAGTATCTTCTGGCTTTTTGCAGGGCAGCGTTTTATTTGCTGCTATTGCCACATTTTCCTGTTATGTGTTGAAAAACCACCACCTTGCCGCCGAAGACAACCTGGTGCAAGAAGTCCTTTCTATCCTCAGGACACTGATCCTAAGTACGGTAATTATTGCTATTTTCACCTTGACGGACCGCTATATTTTCGGATTATATCTTCTGCCAAGCAGCAAAGCAATTTCTATCAGCATGGGACTTTCTCTATTTGGCCTTACCTTTACCAGAATGGCGCTTAGACAAGGGATAGATTATCTGTCCCAAACCCATCAGGTGCAAAAAAACATTCTTATCATTGCCAGCCACGCCTCTCAAGCCATGTCTAGAAGGGTTTTGAAAAATGCAGGCTTCCCACTTCACTTCATTCAGGCCTATGTTTCCGAAAACTTCACCGAATCTGGAAGAAAAATATTGGGAGCACCGGTTTATGAAAACCTTTCCGAATTGCATAAAGTAATTGCCAGACATAAAATCACCGAAATCTTCATCAGTGAAGAGGGATTGAGCATTGAAGAGAAGAGAAACTACATCAATGCCTGCCTTCAAAACGGTGTGCAACCGAGCATGTTGACCCCTTCCGATGAGTGGGACATCAACGACGGGGAGTATGTGCTAAAAAAAACTTCAATTGAAGATTACCTAGGTCAAGAGGCTGTAGTAGAAAATACATCTAGCAGCAAAAAACACTTCTTTTCCAACAAGACCGTCATGATCACCACAGCCGGCAGCAAGCTAGGCACGGAACTTTGCCGCCAGCTCATCTACCAAAATCCGGCTCACATCATCATCGTGGACAGGTCGGAGGCAGCAATTGCCGATTTGAGTTTTAGAGTAAAACAGTTGAAGCTAAAAAGCCATGTTACCACAGCCGTGGTGGATATCCGAAACAAAGGCAGAATGAGGGCATTATTTGAAGCCCATAAACCTGAACTTGTTTACCATACAGCCCTATACCACGAGCCGTCCATGATGGAGGTATACTCAGAGGAAGCCGTAAGGGCAAATGTTTTGACCACCAAAAGTCTTTCTGAATTATCTCTGGAGCATGATGTAGAGAAATTTATCCTAATTTCCTCCCACCAAGCAGTAAACCCAACAGAAATCATTGGGGCTTCAAAGAAGTTGGCCGAAATGTATGTCAAATACAAAAACGACCTGCCGAGCTTTGGTCCAAAAACGCAGTTTTTGACCATCAGACACGGTGAGGTATTGGGCGTAAACGACCATAGCCTTCAAAAAATCAAAGCCGAAGTCAGAGGCGGCCAAGCGGTCAATATTCATCACCCTGACACTAGCCACCAGTATTTCACCATTTCCCAAACCTGCAAATTCATTCTCACTGCCAGTCAAATTGGCAAAGGGGGTGAGGTATATGCCATGGAAAAGACCAGCCCGATTAAATTGGTCGAGTTGGTCAAAAAGACCGTCCAATTGTATGAAGGAAGAATTTCTTCTGAGCTAAAAGTCCATTATAACAAGCACCTGCAGCCAATGGAGGCTAACCCTCTTTTTGATGCCAAAGCAGAAAAGGTCAAAAGAACTCACGTTCCAAACCTGACTAGGCTGCAGCCCTTATTGGAAACCACATTTGATGTTTCAGAAAAAATCGAGGAGCTGGAGGAGATTTTGAAAAACCAGGATACCCTCACCTTGCATAGATTTTTCAAAAGCATCATCCCAGCATTCATAAGCGACAACAACTTTGTGGAATTATCTAACAGGCTTAATTGATGTAATTTTTACCTTTGCCGCATGAAGATTACAATCGTGGCTGGGGCAAGGCCGAATTTTATGAAAATAGCCCCCATCATCAAGGCTATTAATACTGAGTATTCCGACAAGATCCAATTCCGTCTGGTCCATACAGGTCAGCATTATGACCGGAAGATGTCTGGCGATTTTTTTGAAGAATTGGGCATCCCAATGCCGGACTCCAACCTAGGAGCCGGAGGAGGCACACAGGCTGAGCAAACTGCCTCGATCATGGTAGGCTTTGAAAAGGAACTGCTGGCCAACCCAACATCTGTAGTATTGGTCGTAGGCGACGTCACCTCCACCATGGCCTGCTCCATCACTGCCAAAAAACTCAACATCCCTGTAGTGCATGTGGAAGGCGGTATCCGCTCTGGGGATATGAGCATGCCTGAGGAAATCAACCGTATCGTCACCGACAGTATTTCTGACCATTTCTTCACCACCAGCGAGCTGGCCAATCAAAATCTCCAAGCTTCAGGAATAAGTGCGGACAGGATACATTTTGTGGGCAATACGATGATTGACACCCTTTTAGCTAACTTGGAAAGATTGCAAGATCCAAATATCCTGCATGAAGGAAAAGAACTGAAACCCCATAAATACATCGTGCTCACCCTTCACCGCCCTGCAAATGTGGACGAGGAAGAAAAGCTAAAACTTATGATGGACACCATTGTCAATGGCTGCAGCCCATTCCCCGTGGTGTTTCCTGTCCATCCCCGGACGGCGCAAATACTAGATCAATTGGGAATAAACTATGAAAACCTGGTCACCGTGGAACCGCTCTCCTATCTTAAGTTTAATTTCTTGGTCAAAAATGCATTGGGGGTGATTACCGACTCCGGAGGGATTACCGAAGAAACCACCATCCTAAAAGTACCGTGCATTACGCTCAGGGATAACACCGAAAGACCCGAAACAGTAGAGTTGGGCACCAATGAACTGGTAGGGACAGACCCTGCCAAGCTTCCACCATTTTTGGAAAAGATGAAGTCTGGAAACTGGAAACACGGCGATACGCCTCCGCTTTGGGACGGCAAAGCAGCCCAAAGGATTGTCAAAAAACTGCTGGAGATCTACGGTTAATCAATAGAAAGCATCCTCAAAATGATAATACGTAAAATTCCCATCCGGATCTTTTGATACCGACACGATGTCAAACCGGATATCCCGATGCCAGTCTTTGAGATGGATAAAATGATCGGCACCACGGATGATCAGCTGCTTTTTGCGATAATCTACGAATTCTTCCGGGTGACCAAAATTGAGCCCACTGCGGAATTTGACCTCTACAAAAACCAAAATGCCATTATGGGTCAAAATAAGATCAATTTCAGCGTGGCGATACCGAAAATTGGAGGCGATAAGGCAATACCCTTTTGAAATAAGCCAATCGCCAGCGAGCCTTTCGGCCTCAAACCCTTTTTGAAGATGCTGTGCCATGTGAAAAATTATTTGTGTAATTTTGAAAAAATAAGCCAGTAGAAGCTAATCAAAATCCAAAGAAGCAACTGTGAATCAAGTTATAAATAAAAAGGTAAAGTTTGTCGATTTAGGGCTAAAAGATTATCAGGAAACTTGGGACTTGCAGGAAAAGGTGTTTGCAAAAACCGTGGAGGCAAAAATTGCCAATCGGAAAGCAACTCCCGATGAACAGCAACCTACCGATAACTACCTATTATTTGTGGAGCATCCTCATGTGTACACACTAGGAAAAAGCGGTGATCCCTCCCATTTGTTGCTGGATGAACAAGGCCTAAATGAAAAAGAGGCCAAGTTTTATAAAATCAACCGTGGCGGGGACATCACCTATCATGGTCCTGGCCAGCTGGTCGGCTATCCCTTGCTTGATTTGGAAAACTTTTTCACCGACATCCACAAATACCTTCGCCTGTTGGAGGAGGCCATTATCCTCACACTGAAGGATTATGGCATAGAGGCAGGCAGGATTGATGGCTTGACCGGGGTATGGCTAGATCACATCAAGCAGCAAAATCCAAGAAAAATATGTGCCATGGGCGTCAAATCCAGCCGCTGGGTGACCATGCACGGCTTTGCCTTCAACGTAAATGCAGATGTGGCTTATTTTGGCAACATAGTCCCATGTGGAATAGCCGACAAGGCCGTCACCTCCTTACATCTGGAGCTTGGAAAAAAAATGGATGAAAAAGAGGTGAAAGAAACTGTAAAAAAACACATAATTGAACTTTTTGGCATAGAAGAGGCGGTAACTATTTCTGCCGAAGAGTTGACAAATATTTAAGCTTATTAATGAAAAAAGACATAGATTTCCACCCAGTAACGGGGGTAAAACTTGCTATTGCCAAAGAAGAAAACAACGGCCAAGTGGAATGGGGCGTGTATATCATCAACCTCAACCTAATTGAGTTGAAAACAGTCATGGTCACCTCAAAAGGGTATGGCTTAATTGACGGTGAGGAAAAGAAAACCTCCACTTTGAGGCATTTAATTGAGGAGTTGAGGTCCCAGAGCATTGCCAAAATTGAACCGATTGATCCCGCCCTTTTCAAATTAAACAATGAATTCTGGGTAAGTTATTATATATTGAATCAAATCTTTGACAAGAAATTTATATTTGTGGAAGGCAGCATGAATGAGGAGAACATCAAACTCATTCCCGAGCTGGGCCTCCAAGGAGTACTTCACTCATAACCTTACTTTATGGCGGATTTTTTTAACCAACTTAAAAACATACTTTTTCTGGATATTGAAACGGCCACCTCGACCGAAGAATTTGCACAACTTGACCCAAGACTTCAGGCGGAATGGATGCTAAAACACCGGCGAAATGGAGATGACTCCATCAGTCCTGAGGCTTATTATTCCGACAAAGGAGCGATCTTCGCAGAGTTTGGCCAGGTGATCTGCATTGGGGTCGGATACATGGTTTATAATCCGGAAACGGAAAAATTCCAGTTCCGCACCAAAAGCTTTGCAGCTGACACTGAAAACGAGACACTTTTGGAATTTAGGGAGCTGCTGGAAAAGAGAAGGTGGACCCTTTGCGCCCACAACGGCAAAGAGTTTGACTTTCCCTATCTATGTAGAAGGATGCTGATCAACAAGATCCCCTTGCCAGATGCGTTGCAAATGGCGGGCAAAAAACCTTGGGAAATCAACCACCTGGATACCCTCGAACTTTGGAAGTTTGGAGATTACAAACATTACACAAGACTGGACCTGCTTACGGCCCTTTTTGGCATACCCAGCCCGAAAGATGAAATAGACGGAAGCAAGGTCAATGAAACTTATTATAAGCAAAAGGGTTTAAATATAATCAGAAGCTATTGTTTGAAAGATGTGGAGGCAACAGCAAGAGTTTATTTGGCCTATCAAGGCCTGCCTTCAGACCTGGAAATGGAAATCATCAATCTGGACACCCCACCTGTTGAGAACTGACCACCAGTTTATTTTAGCTTAATTATTACTAACAATTAATTTTTATGGGAAGAAAATCAAATAAACAATCACCAAAAAGTAAAAAAGGAATGGACTCTGCCCAATTGGCCAAAACAGTTCTGAACTTTTTAGACAGAAATTTCGGAGAGGAATTTTCCTCCAAACAACTTATAAAAAAATTAGAATTAAGGGATGCCAAGACAAAAGCGATGCTGGATTCAACCTTGCACAAGCTGGTCGAAAGCGGCTCCCTGAGCAAAAACCCGAGAAATGCCTATTCCTCTACCAAGGAACCGGATTTCATTACCGGCACGGTGGACTATGTCAATCCCCGCTTTGCTTTCATCATCCCGGATGACCGGGAGCAGTTCCCTAAAGACATTCAGGTAAAGGATTCCGATCTCAAAAATGCCTTAGATGGGGATAAGGTCAGAATCATGATCAACCCTAACCCCAATCGCTCAGGCAGATTGGATGGAAAAGTACTGGAAATCATTTCCAGAAACAGGGATGAGTTTGTGGGAAGAATTGAAATCTCGCCAAGGTTTGCGTTTGTGGTGGCTGATTTCAAGAAAATGCACCACGATATTTTCATCAAAAAGGGTGACCTTATGGACGCCCAGCACAACCAAAAAGTGGTGGTCAAGATCACCGAATGGCGGGATGATGACAAAAACCCAACAGGAAAAGTGTTACGTGTACTCGGTGAGGCGGGAGACCATGAGGTGGAAATCCACTCCATCATGGCTGAATTTGGCTTACCTTTCGAATACCCAGAAGAGGTAGAAAGGGAAGCGGAAGAAATCAGAGAGGAAGTTCCACAGGAAGAAATTGCCAAAAGAAAGGACTTCCGCGACGTGACCACTTTCACCATTGACCCAGCAGATGCCAAGGATTTTGATGATGCCATATCATACAGAAAACTTGAAAACGGCAACTTGGAAGTCGGTGTCCATATCGCCGATGTGACTCACTATGTAAAGCCTAACACCTTACTAGAAAAAGAGGCCTACGACCGGGCTACCTCTGTGTACTTGGTCGATAGAACCATCCCTATGTTGCCCGAGAGATTGAGTAACGGGCTTTGCTCATTGAGACCTGAGGAAGAGAAACTCACTTTTTCATGTGTTTTCGAAATGAACGAAAACGCCGAAGTGGTGAAGCAGTGGATAGGAAGGACAATTATTTATTCAGATCGAAGGTTTGCCTACGAAGAGGCTCAGGAAAATATTGACAACCAATCCGGTGACTATTTCCAGGAGCTCACCCACCTGAATGATTTGGCCAAAAAAATACGTAAAACGAGATTCCAAAAAGGCGCCATCAATTTCGAAACCGTTGAGGTCAAATTCAAACTTGATGAGAAAGGCACCCCTCTCGGCCTGATGGTCAAAGAAAGGAAGGATATTCACAAAATGATTGAGGAATTTATGCTTCTGGCCAACCGGACCGTGGCGGAATTCATTTATAATAAGAACAAGGGCAAGGACACCTTTGTGTACCGGACCCATGACTACCCAGACTCAGAAAGGCTGATCACATTTTCCAACTTTGCCAAAAGATTTGGCCATGAGGTGGACCTGGAAAAGCAAGGAAATATCTCCTACTCTCTCAACAAGCTCATGGATGAAATCCAGGGAAAACCGGAGCAGAATGTCTTGGAACAACTGGCTATCAGAAGTATGGCTAAGGCCAAATATACCACTGAGCCGAAAGGCCACTTTGGGTTGGCTTTCAAACATTATACCCACTTTACCTCCCCTATCAGAAGATATCCTGACATGATGGTGCACCGGTTATTGCAGCATTATCTGGATGGCAGCAAATCACCTGATGCTGAGACGTGGGAAGACAAGTGTGTTCATTCATCGGATCGCGAAAAGAGGGCCTCTGACGCTGAAAGGGCTTCCATCAAATACAAGCAAGTGGAATACATGGCCCTTGCCGAGGAAAAAGTTTACGAAGGAATCGTTTCAGGTGTGACAGAATGGGGTATTTTTGTGGAGATTACCGAAACCAAATGCGAAGGCATGGTTCGTCTTCAGACCATGGACGATGATTACTATGAGTTTGATGAGAAAAACATGCGCGTGATCGGTGCCAAAAACAAGAAAATGATAACCCTTGGTGACAAGGTGCATGTGCAGGTGGTTGCCACCGACATCGACCGAAGGACCATAGATTTGGAATTTGCAGATAATGACTGAAAGTAAAGCGATAAATGTTCCGGAACTGTTGAAGGAACTGGAAGGACACCTTACCAGCCTCAAGTATGGTCAAGAGCCGACCGAACTTTATCAACCTATAGATTACATCATGCAGTTGGGCGGAAAGAGAATCCGTCCACTGCTTGCCCTACTGGCTTACAGCCTTTACAAGGATGACTATCAAAGCATCCTCAACCCAGCATCGGCGATTGAGGTTTTCCACAATTTCACCTTGATGCATGACGATATCATGGATGAAGCGCCCTTGCGGCGAGGTAATCCTACCGTGCATGAAAAGTGGAACGCCAATACAGCCATCCTTTCAGGGGATGTGATGCTGGTCAAAGCTTATGACATGCTTCTGGAAATTGACCCGGCTCTTCTTTCCAAGGTTTTAAGGCTTTTCAACAAAACTGCAGCTGAAGTCTGTGAAGGACAGCAAATGGACATGAATTTTGAAACCCGGGATCACGTCAATGAGGAGGAATACATCAGCATGATCCGCCTGAAAACGGCCGTTTTGCTCGGCTTCTCCCTTCAAATGGGGGCGACTTTGGCCGGCGCTGGTGAGGAGGATGCCCAAGCCTTGTATGACTTTGGGGTCAATGTGGGTATTGGATTCCAACTCAAGGACGACCTGTTGGATGTCTATGCAGACAAGGCCAAATTTGGCAAACAGGTAGGAGGAGACATCATCGCCAACAAAAAGACATTCCTACTTATCAAAGCTAAAGAGTCAGCTTCAGACGAGCAACTCGTAGAGCTTAACAAATGGCTGGAAGTTTCCTCCACTGAATCCAATGAGCAAAAAGTCAAAGCCGTAACTTCCATTTTTACCAAAAACGGTATAAATACCCTGACGGAAAACAAAATGGCCAGTTATTTTGAAATGGGTTTTTACCAATTGAAAAAACTGAAAGTCAACAATCCACAAGCTTTAAAAACTCTAAAGGTTTTAACGGAAGATTTGATAAATAGAGAAAGTTAAATGGAGATTTCGGCTACATTAGTAATAATCGCCCTTACCGCCCTCATTTCATTTCAAGGCTTTAAAAATCCAGGTTTGATAAACCGATGGATGTTTACGCCTTATTTGATCAAAGAATATCATCAATGGGACCGGTTTGCCTTGAGCGGCTTTATCCACAAAGACCTGACCCACCTTCTATTCAACATGTTCACCTTCTTCTTTTTCGGAAGAATTGTCGAGCAGTTTCTGGAATATTACTTCAATGGGGTGATAGGCACGGTGGCTTATGTGATCTTTTATCTGGCAGCGATCATCATTTCGGATATCCCTACTTACTTGAAGCAAAAAGGAAATCCTCGCTACCATGCCTTGGGAGCCTCTGGAGGAGTTTCGGCAGCTGTTTTTGCCAGCATCATGCTTATGCCGCTGGCTGACATTTGTCTATTTGGATTGATCTGTCTTCCAGGTTTTATTTTGGGTGTACTCTTTCTGATCTATTCGGTGGTGAAAGGCATGCAGGATAAAGACGGTATCAACCACGATGCACATTTGTTCGGCGCTATTTTTGGCATTTTCTTCATCTTGATACTGAACCCACAAAGCGCCATCAGCTTTTTTGAGCAAATAAAAAACTACAGGCCATTTTGACCTGTAGTTTTTTCATTTCAAATCCAATCCACTTTCTTATTTGATATCCTTTAGCGTATTATCAATTAATACCTTAAGGTGATCCTTATGCGCTTTGGTAGCCAAATCACCAGCACCATTACTTACCCTGCCTTTGATATAGTTCAGGTTATAAAGTGCAGCGGATTTCGCCATGTTGTTATACTTACCATTGCTGTCACTTGATACCATCGACTTGAGTGAATTTACATACTCTAGCTGTAGGTTTTGGCGGAAAGTATTCACATTCTTGTTCATATCCGCATCGAAAACTGATTTGGTCAGATCGTTCATGAAGCTTGCCAATTTGTAATCATTCCCATAAAGCTCGGAATCAGTAATCCGCTGTAAAGTATTTGGGTGCAACAGGTGGTTGAGCACGTTTTTCTGATAATTCAGCACCTGCTTGTGGATCTTGGGATCCTCCGGACCACTGAAGAAATTAAAGCCTCTTCTCTGTTGTGCCAAGTAATTGTACAGATCATTTGAAACATTAAAAGCATCCGGTGCAAAAACATATTTACCCAGAGCATCCATGGCTCTTTTCTGATCTTTGATACTAACTGGCGTGAATGGCTGATTGGCACCTTCCTGCCCCGCCATCGAGCGGTCCACATACACACCTCCGATAAACCTGGAAACCACACCAGCTGCAGTTGCATATTGCCCCATCAGAACATTATAGGCCTGGTTAAGCTCATGATAGGATTGGCCTTCTTTGGTATATTTAGACTTCACGTCCTTCATGATGTCCTTCACCAGGTCCATTCTATCAATCGAATATTGAATCTGGTCATTGGAAAGGTCACCAATCATCACCCTTGGATCGATGCCTTTACCAGGAGATCTCATATCGTCGGCGTCATTTCCGAAAATATGCTCCGGCTTTGTGGACTCTGCAAGGATTTTATTCAGTCCATCCTCATCCACATCGGCATAGCCAAACTGAATTGCCCATTTATCATATGGCCCCACGGTGGTGGAGAAAAAGTGACCTTGTTTCTCCTTGTCCTTATTGACGTTGATTGCCAAATAGTCCATCACGGAACCGGATAGAGCTTTCCCTTTGGTAAAATTGCCATCCTTAAGTTCCTCTGGTGAGTAAAGCTGACTGGCTTTCATGTTATGGTTAAGCCCCAAAGTATGACCTACCTCGTGCATTAGCAATTCCGCCATGGCTTCCTTGCGCATGCCCACCATCTCCATGTCAGAAGCTCCAGAGGCCATCAAAACCGCCTGGCCAAACATCATGTTATGCTGCATCTGGTGGCCAGCCACGCAATAAAGGTGGGGGTCATTGCCTTGCATCTGATCATTTTCAAACACTGTCAGGTCATTGAAAATTTTATCCATCACTACCCTATTGGTATGGTACACGAACTCAAGCATAATATCGGATCCTAAAATCTGCCCGGTTCTTGGGTTGACAAAGCTCGGGCCATAACCGCCAAATGGAGGATTTGGCGAACTTGTCCAGCGGAGCACATTGTATCTGATATCTCCGGCATCCCAATCGGCATCGTCAGGCTGTACTTTCACTTCTATAGCATTTTTGAAACCTGCCTGCTCAAAGGCTTTATTCCATTCCAAAACAGCCTCTGCAATGGTTTCCCTCCACTCATGGGGAGTTGAATTTTCTATCCACCACACAATTGGCTCTACCGGTTCAGAAAGCTGGGCGTTTGGATCTTTTTTCCTCAAGTCCCAACGGTGAATCAAATCGCGATAAGGGGTAGCAGAACTGGAAGTCATATCGGTCACTTCGGTCGTAAAGTAACCCACACGCGGATCATCATATCTTGGCTGATATCCGTTATCTGGCATTTCAATCAAACTGTGGTACACTTTGATACTCACATTGCGTCCATCGGTAACGGCACTGGACCCGCCATTTATCACGCCTTGATTTGTGAATACATACTCAACAGCCAAGTCAGAATTCAGATCATAGTTTCTTACTGCCAAGACTTTGGTCTTATCCCCATCGAGATTCCCTAATTTGAAGGCCAAAGGAGATTGGCCTGGGTAAGATGGGGGCTTGATATCAGAGAAAGTTTCTTTTAGGAAAAGGTTGTCCGCTTTGATGAGGTAGAGACCTTTTTCATCATCACTTCCCTCAATTTTCATGGAGGCCATCACCCCATGGCTGATATTGGCATCAGCAGATCTGCTCAAGGGGTTTTCTGGGTCAAAATAATGCGAGGTGTTTTGGGATACAAATTCAAGCTTGTTGAAATATTTCTCCACCTTGAAGATTTTGGAGTCCTTATAGGCACCACGGAATGCAGCGGCCTCGGTGACACCATCGGCAATCTGGCTAAAGTAAATAAACTCCTTGCCAAGTTGCTCCTTGGTGACCAACATTTTCAATTCACCACTGGTGGTGTCTTGGTAAAAAGTGAAAAGTCCCTCGATCTTTTTATGGCCTTTGACCAACTCGTCAATGGATTTTTTGTCACTTTTTTTCTCGGGAGTTGCTGCTACCGGGGTGGTAGTCTCAGCCTTCTTTTTCTTCAACCACTGCGCTTGGGTATCCTGGGGCGCGAACATAAGTCCAGCTGCTACCAGCACAGCGAAGGAAGTGCTTTTGAATAGATTCATAAAATATTGGATAAAATTCTGGGATTTATTTTATCCAATATAAGCAATGAATTGCTAAATCAAAATAGGCCATTTCTTATCAAAAGTTAAAAAACACAAAAGGAGGGCGATTAACCCTCCTTATTATATTACAATTTAAGAAACTGGCAGCCAATTATTTATTTTTCTGCAATTGCCTAACCAACTTGTCTGTTACATTTTTCAACATGGGTACGTAATGCTCTCCATCCTCTTCGGCAAACACATCCGGCCCCGGGATGCCCACTTTCATACCCACCTTGTGGTCTTGTCCATTTGATCCTTCAGTTTTAAAATAAACATCAACCCAATTAATCTCTTGGGTAAACCTCAAAAGCTTGTCTATAGAAGCCCTGACTTCCTGTTGCACCGCGTCGCCAATTTCCAAATTAACCGCTTGGACGTCTATTTTAATGCCTTTGTAATTCTCAGTGTAGTTCATAAATGTTATTATTTTGATTAAAAGTGCTGTTTTTTAAAAACCTTTATAGGCAGGGTTTTTGTTTAAATTTAAATAATTCAATTGAATCTTTTTAGATCACTTTAACCAAGTAAACCTAAAATTTTCCAACCTTATGAAAATATTCCACAACAACCATTTCGAAAATCTTGCCAAAACCAGCGGGGAATGCGTGGTTTCCATTTATATTCCGACCAGTCAAAAAAGCACAGATAGCTATCAGGCCGACAAAACGCATTTCAAAAACCAACTCGCCGCCACCGAAAATGACTTAAAGAACATTTGCAAGATGGAGGAAGAAGATATCGAGAAGTTTCTCAAACCTGGCTATGAACTGTTGGAAGATTATGATTTCTGGAAATACAACTCGGACATGCTTGCCTATTACATCATAGATGGTAAGGCTGAATTTTATCGCCTTCCAATCAATTTGGACAAGGGAATGCACTTTGTCGGTAAAAGGCCATTCCTCTTGCCGCTAATTCCAGAACTAACCGGCGATGGCCGTTTTTACGTACTGCTTCTCAACTTGGATAGAATCAGACTGTTTGAGGCAACACGAAACACGATGAATGAAATCGAGCTTGATCCAGAGGAAGTGGCCGTTTCTTTTACCGCTGAGGAAGAGGAGGACGAAAATCAGGAAAGCCTGCAGGGACAGGGGGGCGTAGGAAAGGCCGGAGCAATGTTCCATGGGCATGCCAAGGGCTCCGATGAGGAAAAAAAGGTCACCATCCTCAACTATTTCCACCGCATGACCAATATGCTCGAGCCGATCTTGAACCAGCATCCGCTACCACTATACCTTGCTGGTGTGGATTACCTGATTCCACTTTTCCGTCAGGCCTCCAAATACCACCACTTGATGGAAGGACACGTATCAGGCGCCCAATTCAATGTTAAAAACGCTGATCACCGGGAGCTTCACCAGAAAGCCTGGGCCATTGCCGAGCCTCACTTTGAAAAGGAAAAAAAGGACCGCAAAGAGGATTTTGGCTTCAAGGCTTCAAAAAACCTCGCCGTTTCTAATGATTATGCAAAATTGATCAAGGCCTCCATCACAGGTGGAGTGGATACGCTTTTGGTAAGCCAGAAGCATAAGCACCTTTGGGGTACCTATGATGAGAATAATTACAAACTCAGCTTTGATGATGACCCTGACGGAAACAACCACTGCCTAATAGACCTGGCAGCTGTTAAGGTGAAAGAAAACGGCGGAAAGGTTTACCTGGTAGACCCTGAGCATATGCCGGATTCGGCTTTAATTGCAGGGACATTGAGATACGAATTATAAATTATTAAGCGGGGAAATTTCCCCGCTTTTTTTTCGCCCAATGCCATGTTAACCTTCTGATTTTCATAGCTATATCGGATTTTTTTATTGAAATTTGTACCATGTACACTTTTAAACCCTTATACCTATGAACAAGATATTAAAAATCTTTGCTTTTGTGATTTCTGGGTTGTTTGTAATTCTGATAGCAGTGGTTGCCTATATTTCCATAGCTTTACCCAGAGTTGATGCCGCTCCCGAACTGACCGTAGATCTCAATGCGGAACAGGTCGAAAAAGGCAGGTATTTGGCTACCCACGTAATGATGTGCGTGGACTGTCATAGCCAAAGAGATTTCAGTATTTTCGCTGCACCCCCACACCCGGGCACCGAATTGGCCGGAGGGGAGATTTTCGATCAAACCTTGGGTTTACCCGGAGTATTCATTTCCCCCAACATTACCCCTGCCGGAATAGGTGATTGGACGGACGGGGAGCTATTTAGACTGATCACCACTGGGGTCAAAAAGGATGGAAACCCCATTTTCCCCATCATGCCTTATCAAAATTTCGGCAAAATGGATGAGGAGGATATCAAGGCTGTGATCGCCTACATTCGCTCCGTCCCCCCTATTGAGACCAACCACCCCAAATCAAAAGCTGATTTTCCCATGAACCTGATCATGCGGACTATTCCCAAAAATGCCGCTTTTGAGAAAAAACCCCAACCTGACGATGTGATTGAATATGGGCGCTACATGGTCAATGCCGCCGCTTGTAATGAGTGCCATACGGACTTTCGAGACGGAAAATTTGTAGGTGAATACTTGGCCGGAGGGAGGGAAATGATGTTCCCAGATGGTGCGGTGGTGAGGTCGGCAAACCTAACCCCGGATGAGACGGGTTTGAAAAGTTGGACCAAAGAGGATTTTATCCAAAAATTCAAGAGCTTTTCCTCGACTACTGTAACTTTAGCAAAAGTACAACCCGGAGAATTCCAAACCATTATGCCTTGGTTAATGTACGCAGATATGACAGAAGAAGATCTAGGAGCAATATACACTTACCTACAGTCTTTAAAGCCGGTAAAAAACAAAGTGGAACGCTACACTCCTGCACCATAAAAATTAAGGCAGTCTCAACTTGTGAGACTGCCTTAATTCTATTCTGCCATTTCATATAGCTTTTGTGAGTGGGGAACTCCTGACTCCATCCAAGTAGGAGCCTCTTTGTCCATGAGATAATGGTCAAAATATTCCTTCATCCTAACCTGGAAATCTTTCTGATTGGCCTCGTTGGTTAAATGATGCCCCTCATTGGGGTAAGAAAGGAAAATCACTTCTTTGCCCATTCTTCTTGCCGCATTGTAAAGTTCCAGTCCCTGAGCCCAATCCACTGCACCATCCTTGGTGCCATGCAAAATCAGAAAAGGAGTGTTTATGTTTTGAATGTGGAACATGGGATTTTCACGCTGATAATCCTCCCGGTGGGTCCAAGGGGTTACCCCCCTCCCCATCCTTACCTGGCCGATTTCCATGATCCCGTGGTGCACAGTCCCGGAACTTCCATATATGTTGTTATAAAAACTCTCAAGGTTGGTAGGCGGAGCCCCAGTTACAATGCATTTAAACATATCTGTTTGGGTGAGAATAAAAGAGGTCTGATAACCGCTCCAGCTGTGTCCCTGAAGGCCAATCCTATCTGCGTCAGCATAGCCAAGCTCAATGAGCTTATTGGCCGCTGAGGTAATACCGTCGAGTGCACTGGTACCGGGGCGGCCTTCTTCATAGACATTATCAGGCATGAAGACCATGTAACCATTACTGGCGTAGGTGGACATGTGGGGCCTATCATCATATACTGGCATAGAATACTGGTGATGCCTGTCCGACATTTTCTCATAGAAATAGATGATGGTAGGATAGCTTTTCCCCTCTTCATAATTGGCTGGTAAGGTAAGCGTTCCCTGTAACTTGTCTCCCCTGCCATTTTCAAAATCAACCAATTTCCTTTTTCCCCAAGCGTATTCGGCATGCTGGGGGTTTGCGTTTGTCAACTTTATAGGCTTTCCAAATCGCATATCAGCAAGGTGATAATCAGGGAATTCCGTAAAAGTCTGCCGGGTAAATACCACCTTTTCAGTATTCCAAGCTTTTTGTGCCGAGCCGAACATGGCATCATCATAAACCAATTCACTTGGTTCTTTGCCCTTTTCCAAAGCGTAAAACCCACTTTTTTTGGTCCATTCGCCGTACGCCGTCAAAATGATAGTCTTGTCCAAATCCACCCATTTTTCCTCCCTTTCGAGATTGGCAAGTCTGAATCTTATTTCCTTATCCGTTCCAATTTTTGTAAGGTTCTCTGCGGAAGAACCATCAAGTGCTAAAAGCCAAAGGTCAAATTCATGGTTTACGATCACATGATTTTCATCCTTAGTCCATCCGGCTACGCCGTAAGGTGGGTTTTCGTGCGGGTAAGGGTGATCCATATTCATAAAACTCACATCTGCTTTTTCAGAAACATTCACCTTTCTGTCATTTTCCAAATCATACACAATTAGAGCAGAATCCTTTTGGTAAATGTAAAACCTGCCATTTGGCGAAACCTCCAATGGCCGGTTGACTTCCTCTTCAATCATTTTCTCATCACCAGAAGAAACATCGACTCTATATAGATCCGCAGGAGACACGCCCCAGTTGATATCACTCACATAAGGCTTTTCATCTCTTTTGATCAGGTATCTGTTATGGTTGCTCATCACGAGAGACTGATCGGGGTGATCAGTAAGCTGGGTTAGAGTCCCTTTTTCAAAATCAAACAGGCCTGTGTCTGTATTCCTGCGGTTGCGCTCAGCTCTCACCATTTGTACAGATTGGATTCGATCGTCCTTATGGTGCCACACATCCACATTGGGAATAGTGTCCTTGCTCATTTTCACTTTGGCCTCCTGCTGTTTCAAGCCTACCCAAACTCCCTTACCATTTTCCTGAAAGTAGACTCTGGAAAGGTCGCTTATCACCAAGTCACCCAATGCAGTATTGTCTTTTTCAAGCTGGTGTTTATTGGGAGAGTTATCCAAGTTGGCAAATACAAGCAAATCATAGGCGGTATGGATTAAAGAATCATCGGCTACTCCTTTCAAAAATGCCAGAGTTTTGCCCTTAGAACCCCATTCCTTCCTATCGGCCCTATGGTCATCCCATACAAGGTGTTTATAATCGCTCTTTTCGGCATCCAATACCTGAGTGGATCGGTTGTGAAGGTCAAGCAAAAAGACACCATTCCCGATTTTATCCTCAGCAGAAACAGTATAGGCCAACTTATCTGAGCGCTTGTTGAACGAAAACTCCTCCACATTTCCCAGGGTCATGACATTACCCGATTCCAAGTCATGGATTACTAAGTCGGAACCCTTATGGGAGTTTTTGTTCCCCTCAGGTTTAGTTCTATGCACAGCCCAGAATTTCCCATCTTCGGAAAACTCCATCTTATCGGCACGGCTAACTTCAAAAGTTTTCCCATTTCCAAGGGATTTAAGAAAAGCCGTTTTGGTAACGGGCTTCTTTTCTTTCTTCAACTCTTCAGACTTTTTCTTTCCGGGTTGGGTAAAAAAGGCAAAATGCTGCACATCGGAAGAAAAAATCGGGTTGGATCCATTTTCGAATCTTTCGATATTATCTGTAGCAATGTTTTTCAGGTGCAAGGTATCATCCCCACCATTTGGGCGAAGCGAGTAGGCAAACCAGCTGCCGTCATCTGCCAAAACCGGTTGCACGATTCTCGACCAGCGCTTGTAGTCCTCCAGCTGCAGGGTTTTCTGTTGGGAAAACCCCTGGAAGGACATGAGGGCAATCAAAAGAAATAAACAAATCTTTTTCATGGGAACAATTATATTAGTCTATCCCTCAAGCTGCCCAAAGTTTCGATCCCAAAAAATCTTTTTTACATCTGTGGTTTTATTCTTTTTTCAAGACCTTATCCGAGCACGTACTTCATTCTAATTTCTGAACCATGGATCATAAAAAAGCCTTCTCCCAAAAGGAAGAAGGCTTCTTAAAATAAAATCTTTGTGTGCATTAAGCCTCAGCAGGCACAACACTTACATAAGATTTACCGTCAAATTTCTTTCTGAATTGTACTTTGCCATCAACAGTTGCGAAAAGCGTATGATCTTTTCCAAGACCAACGTTCTCACCTGGATGATGCTTAGTACCTCTTTGTCTTACGATGATGTTTCCAGCAATAACTGCCTCGCCGCCAAATTTCTTAACGCCAAGCCTCTTACTGTGGGATTCTCTACCGTTTTTCGAACTACCGACACCTTTCTTGTGAGCCATAACTTTTAATGTTTTGGATTATAACTACGCTATAATCTTATAGTGAAATATTTTCAATAAGTATTTTGGTGTAATCTTGTCTGTGACCGTTTTTCTTCTTGTAACCTTTTCTTCTCTTCTTTTTGAAGACGATTACTTTGTCACCCTTCACATGTCCAAGAATTTTTCCTGATACCTTGGCGCCTCCTAGTAGTGGAGCGCCGATTGATACAGTGCCATTGTCGTCTGCCAACAAGACCTGATCAAATTCAACGGAAGCGTCAACATCACCCTGCATTTTTGGTGCGTAGATGTATTGATCTTTAGTTACTTTGAACTGCTTTCCTGCTATGTTAACTATTGCGTACATAATGTTGATATAAAAGACTTTTTATCAAATTGAGGTGCAAATATAAGGAAGAAATACTTTTAATAAAAATACCACTCTATATTTTATCACTCAGGACCAGAACAATATCTGCCTCCTCACTATCCGCAAATGACCTATTATAATTATCCTAATATTTAATTGGTAAATTTCAAATAAAATAAGGTAAAAATCACAAGATTATTGAAAACTGATATTTCCAAAATTGAACGCCTCAAAATTATCAATTAAATACTCCACTTAACTTGATTAAATCATCCACCTGATTATCAGTTGTTTTACTTAAAGTTTCCGTTTAACATTCTAATTTTCAGTCTATAACGCATGACAATCTTAGTATTAAGTTTTCTTGACTTAAGGTCAATAATTGGTTCAAAAAACCAGTTGAAAACTTTTTTCGAATTTTTTAAAAAATCTTCACAGTGCTCAAATTGGCCCAAAACATAAAAGTTAACATTGAAGTATAGCGTTTTAATCCTATTGACTTACTGTATCTTACGTACATTTTGACCGCCAGTCAATAAAGAAGCATCTCTACTTTTTGTCCTTTTTAATTTCAAAATATGTTTTTCATATTTGCTTAACACAGTTCAGGAAGGCTCTCCAGTAATAGAACACATGGAAGAAAAATTTTCACCAACAAAATGTTGGTTTCCTGTCCGAAGCTCAAACGAAAATCTAATAAAAAATGCAAAGACCAGAACCCATACTAGAACAAGGCGACAGCAGCAGATTTGTCCTTTTCCCAATTCAACACGATGACATTTGGGATTACTACAAAAAGGCAGAAGCTAGTTTCTGGACCGCTGAGGAGATTGATTTAGGCCAAGATGTAAAGGATTGGAAAAACTTGTCTGATGGCGAAAGGCACTTTATCTCTCACGTTCTGGCGTTTTTCGCCGCTAGTGATGGTATCGTAAATGAAAATCTTGCCGAGCATTTTGTGGCTGAAGTGCAATATACCGAAGCCAAATTTTTCTATGGTTTCCAGATCGCCATGGAAAACATACATTCTGAAACCTACAGCTTGTTAATTGACACTTATATCAAAGATGGCAAAGAGCGCGACAGGTTGCTTAATGCCATCGAGCATATCGACTGTGTGAAGAAAAAAGCCGACTGGGCTCTCAGATGGATTGACAACGGAAGCTTCCAAGAAAGGCTAATAGCCTTTGCGGCCGTGGAGGGGATTTTCTTCTCCGGCTCATTCTGTTCCATCTTCTGGCTAAAGAAAAGAGGCCTGATGCCAGGACTGACCTTCTCCAATGAGCTTATCTCCAGAGACGAAGGCCTGCACTGTGATTTCGCCTGCCACCTATACACCAACCACGTGGTAAACCAGCTTCCAAAAGATACGGTGACCAAAATCATCCAGGATGCGGTGGAAATTGAGAAAGAGTTTGTGACTGACGCATTGCCGGTAAGGTTGATCGGAATGAACTCCGATCTCATGTGTCAATATATTGAGTTCGTGGCCGACAGACTTTTGGTAGAACTTGGTTGCAGCAAGGTATGGAACAGCACCAATCCTTTTGACTTCATGGACATGATCAGCCTTCAGGGTAAGACCAATTTCTTTGAGAAAAGAGTGGGGGATTACCAAAAGGCAGGTGTGATGAAATCAAAAGAAAGCCCAGAGTCAAGCAGCAAATTCTCCATTGAAGAAGATTTTTAAGCATATTTTTTCCCAACCATTAAAGTAAAGTAAGCGCATGTTAGTAATAAAAAGAGACGGAAGAAGAGAATCGGTAAGATTCGACAAAATCACCACAAGGATTGAAAACCTATGCTATGAATTGGATAGCAGATATATCCAGCCGATCGAGGTGGCTAAAAAGGTGATTGATGGATTGTACGATGGTGTGACCACCAGCGAGCTTGACAACCTAGCTGCTGAGGTTTGCGCGTCTTTGACGGTTAAGCATCCCGACTATGCCATCCTGGCCGCCAGGATTGCAATCTCAAACCTGCACAAAACCACCAGCCAGTCTTTTTCAAACACCATGAAAAGACTGTACACCTATATCAATCCTAAAACTGGTGAGAATGCCGCTCTAATTGCCCCAGATGTATATGGTGTGATTAAAAAACATGCTGCCCGACTGGACGAAGCCATCGAATACAAGAGAGACTTCGACTATGACTTTTTTGGTTACAAAACTTTGGAAAAAAGCTACTTGATCAAACTTGACGGTAAAGTGGTGGAAAGACCTCAGCACATGCTGATGAGAGTAGCCGTGGGTATCCACAAAGAAGATGTGGATGCCGCAATAGAAACTTACCACTTGCTTTCTCAAAAATGGTTTACACACGCCACTCCTACCCTATTCAACGCAGGAACGCCAAAGCCACAGCTATCCAGCTGTTTCTTGCTCACCATGCAGGATGACAGTATCGATGGCATCTACGATACCTTAAAGCAGTGTGCGAAAATTTCCCAATCAGCTGGAGGGATCGGCCTTTCCATCCATAACATCCGTGCAAAAGGAAGCTACATCAGAGGCACTAATGGCGTTTCTAACGGAATTGTACCTATGCTGAGAAACTTTGACATGACCGCAAGATATGTGGATCAGGGCGGAGGGAAGCGTAAGGGCAGCTTTGCCATCTATTTGGAACCTTGGCACGCTGACATCAAAGACTTCCTTGAGTTGAAGAAAAACCATGGTAAGGAAGAAATGCGTGCCCGAGACCTTTTCTATGCCCTATGGATTTCTGATTTGTTCATGAAAAGAGTGGAAGCCAACGAGGATTGGTCACTTTTCTGTCCTCATGAGGCACCGGGCTTATCTGATTGCTACGGTGAAGAGTTTGAGAAGCTTTACACCAAATACGAGCGTGAGGGAAGGGCTAGAGAGGTCATCAAAGCACAGGATCTGTGGTTTGAAGTATTGGAATCTCAAATCGAGACCGGAACTCCTTATATGCTATATAAGGATGCTGCCAACAGCAAATCCAACCAGAAAAACCTGGGTACTATAAAATCCTCCAATCTTTGTACTGAAATCATGGAATACACTGCACCGGATGAGGTGGCAGTTTGTAACCTAGCTTCAATTGCCCTACCTAAATTCATCAAGGAAGACAGCAACGGCAAGCGCTACTTTGACCATGACAAGCTATACCGCATAACTAAAGTAGCCACCAAAAACCTTAACAAAGTGATTGATGTGAACTACTACCCAGTGAAAGAGGCTGAAAAGTCCAATTTCCGTCATAGACCGATCGGTTTGGGCGTACAGGGATTAGCGGATGCATTTATCATGTTGAGAATGCCATTTGACTCAGAGGAAGCTCAAGGGCTGAATGAAGACATTTTCGAGACTATTTACTTTGCCGCTATGGAAACTTCCATGGAGCTGGCCAAGGTAGAAGGCACCTACGAAACCTATGCAGGTTCTCCTGTGTCGAGAGGCGAATTTCAGTTTGACCTTTGGGGAGTTACTCCAAAATCAGGCAGATGGAACTGGCATGGATTGAAGGAACAAGTTAAAAAGTATGGGGTCAGAAACTCTCTTCTTGTAGCTCCTATGCCTACCGCTTCCACTTCGCAAATTCTTGGAAACAACGAGTGTTTTGAGCCTTATACCTCAAATATTTACACCCGTAGAACACTATCCGGAGAATTCATCGTTGTTAATAAGCATTTGATGAAAGACTTGATCAGACTGGGACTGTGGAATGAAAACATGAAAAACAGACTCATTGCCGCCAACGGATCTGTACAGGCTATACCGGAAGTACCGCAAAACATAAAGGATATCTACAAAACGGTGTGGGAAATCTCCCAAAAGGTGATCATCAATATGGCAGCCGATAGAGGCGCATATATCTGCCAGTCTCAAAGTATGAATGTGTTCCTTCAAGAGCCGAACTTCGGTAAATTGACCTCCATGCACTTTTATGCTTGGAAAAAAGGTCTTAAAACCGGCATGTATTATCTGAGATCTAAAGCTGCTGCTTCAGCCATCCAGTTTACGGTGGACAAGTCACAACTTGACAGCACGCCAGGTGCCGAGGCAGACAGCACCAAAAATACAAAGCAAGACGCCATCGCCTGCTCATTGGACAATCCAGATGACTGCGAAATGTGCGGCAGCTAAATATTGAAAATAAGTGTAGTGGTTAAATGTGGAAAAGAGCGCCGGTCAGTATCGGCGCTTTTTTTTTGCAATTTTAAAACTGAGAAAAATAAACCTTTCATTACTTAAATCAATTGTGTAAATAACAGCATAAATGTTTTCAACAATGAGAGTAGCCTGGACCCTTTTCCTTTTAATTATTAGTACAAGTATTGTCAATGCCCAGGCGTTCAATCAGGAACAACGAATTTTTCACCCCTTCAAAGTGGATGTCGGGATAAACTTGACCTTCCCAACCGATCCAAACCTTACTATCGGAGGTGGAGCCTTTGCAGAAGCCCGCTATGGTATCGATGACCAATGGCATGTGGGGTTAAACTTGGGAAGCAACATACTCGGGGAGGGCCAATTTATCCTCAATAACCGAGACGCGACCATTACCGCACAAGCTATCGGCAACATCTCCCTGACGAGCGAATACCACTTCAACACCACCAATACCCGCCCCTTCGTGGGGATAGCAGGGGGCATGTACCGCAGGAGTGATTTTGAAATCACCGACCCGGACAATGGCAACACCATCACCAATCAGGGATCGATTGTCAATTTTGGCTTTGCCCCAAGAGCAGGACTGATGGCGGGCAAATTCAGAATGATGGTCGCCTACAACTTTACTGGCAGGGAAATAACTAACTTTATTAGCTTGGGCTTAGGCATGCAAATTGGTGGAAACCCCTATATAACTAGATAAATTACATGGATAAACAATTATTCCAAAAGCTTAAACTCTTACAAGCTGACCAAAAGCCCTCATTTGGCATCATGACTCCACAGCATATGGTGGAGCATTTAATTTTAACACTTAAACTCTCCCAGGGAAAAATCCAGGTACCAACGATCAAACCTACCCCGGAGGCCTTGGCGATTAAACATAATATTATAGTGGAGAAAGAAAACATCCCTAGAGGCATTCAGGCCCCAGGGACAAACGGTACACTGTTGCCCTTAAGGTATAACAGCTTGGAAGAAGCAAAAGCTGAACTTTTAAAAGCTTGGCAACAATTTGAGCTTTATTATTTTCAACATACGGACGCCACAAATGTGCACCCTTTCTTTGGTGAGTTAAATTACTCTGAGTGGAAAAGCTTTCATTCCAAGCATTTCCAGCATCACTTCTCCCAATTTGACATAGATTTCAAGCACTAATTACTCCTCAACAGCCTCGTTGGATTGGGTTTGTTTTTCATAAAGGTCCGCATAGACACCTTTTCTAGCCAAAAGCTCCTCATGGGTGCCTTTTTCAACGATCACCCCATCATCCAATACAATTATTTTATCGGCTAATTTGGCTGAGGAAACCCGATGTGAAATGATAATGGAGGTCCTGTCCTCCATTATTTTTTTGAGGGCGTTCAGTATCGCATTTTCGGTTTTGGTATCCACAGCCGAAAGGCAATCATCAAGCAACAAAATCTTGGGCTCCTTGGCAATTGCCCGTGCAATAGAAACCCGCTGTTTTTGACCGCCAGAGAGTGTAATTCCACGCTCTCCAAGCCTAGTCCCAAATCCATTAGGGAAATCCACGATATTATCATAGACATCGGCATCTTTAGCTGCTTTATGGATTTTCTCGTCTGCCAACCCGTCAGTTCCGAAACCTATATTATTATAGATGGTATCGCTAAAGAGGAAAACATCCTGCGGCACAAACCCGATCTGTTTTCTCAGCGATTCAATTTTATAGCTTTTGATATCTCTTCCATCAACAAATATTGCCCCCTCCGTAGGATCATACATTCTCATCAGGATGTTGGCTATCGTGGACTTTCCTGAACCGGTAGTCCCAATGATTGCCAATGACTCACCACTCTTTACCTCAAAACTTAAATTATGTAAAGCTCGAATTCCAGAGTCAGGATAGACGAAAGAAACATCTTGAACTGATATCTCTCCACGAATCTCCTCATCCAACTCTTCTGAACTGGTGATATCATTTTGCTCATCCAAAAACTCATTGATGCGGGTTTGCGAAGCGGCAGCCCTTTGGACAATACTGGTCACCCAACCCAAGGATGTTACGGGCCAAGTCAGCATATTCACATATAAAATAAACTCGGCAATCACCCCATATCCAATGGCCCCATTAATCACCTCAATCCCACCAACATAAACGGTGATGATGGTACTGATTCCAATTAGGGCCAAAATCAATGGGTAAAAAAGCGCCTGTACCAAGGTAAGTCTGATGGACTTTTCCTTATAGTTCTCACTGGCTTTTTCAAAATCATTGGCACTATCCGCTTCCCGTACGAAAGCTTTGATCACCCTAATACCTGAAAAAGCCTCTTGCACAAAGGTACTGAGGTTGGAAAGGCTTCTCTGGATCTTCTCCGACCTTTCATTGATCAGGTTGTTTACAAAATAAATGCTGAGTGAAAGTACCGGTAAAGGCAAAAGTGAAAAAAGAGTCAATCTCACATTGACGGAAAGCATATACCCAATCACCAGGGGAAACAATACCAACAGGTTTATGCCATACATTATCGCAGGCCCCACATACATCCTCACTCGGCTTACATCCTCGGTGATTCTGGCCATAAGATCCCCCGTGCTGTTTCGCCTGTAGAAGCTCAGGGGGAGGCTTTGGTAATGCTGGAATATTTCATTCTTAAGGTCAAATTCTATATACCTGGACATGGCTATAATTGTCTGGCGTACAAGGAATAGGAATAGCCCCCGAAGAAGCGCCATCACCAAGATTAAAAATCCGAAAATGAAAATAAATTTTAGAAACCCGCTCCTTGCAACCGACTCAATTTCAGCCCCATCATAGAACTGATAAAAACTGAAGCTTTCCACCACATAATCAATAGCAACCCTAACCAATTGAGCGGGAATGATAACAAAAATATTGGATATAATGGTAAACACGATACCCAGGATAAGGTATCCTTTGTACTTAAATAGGTATTTATTTAATCTCCAGAGGGGCTTCACAAAATAAAAACTTTTTATTGACTTGATTTCTTCTAGAATACTCTTTTAATTGCGCTAGCAAAGCCGAACAAAAATATTTAATTTTGTGGAGCAAAGTCACGCATTAAACCCAAATATAACACAATCTAAACTTCAAAGTTCAAATGGTAGATACTAAAACTCAGGAAACAGTAAGGGAGGGAGCTATTTACGGGCAAATCACCGCTTTAGGTCACGAGCAGTTGGTGATCTGTTACGATGAGCCTACCGGCTTAAAAGCAATCATTGGTATTCACAACACGGTATTGGGCCCAGCTTTGGGCGGTACAAGGATGTGGAATTACACATCGGAAGAAGAAGCCATCACAGATGTATTAAGACTTTCAAGAGGCATGACCTTCAAGGCGGCCATCTCAGGTCTTAATCTTGGCGGCGGTAAAGCAGTCATCATTGGCGACCCTAAGTTGAAGTCTGAGGCCTTCTTGAGAAGGTTCGGTAGATTTGTGCAAAGCCTGGGCGGTAAGTACATTACTGCTGAAGATGTAAACATGGGTACTCAAGACATGGAATTCATCGCCATGGAGACCAAGCATGTAACCGGATTACCCGATGTGAAAGGTGGCGGAGGAGATCCTTCCCCAGTTACCGCTTACGGTACTTACCTAGGCATGAAGGCTGCAGCCAAAAAAGCTTACGGAACTGACTCTTTACAGGGCAAAAAAGTTGCTGTTCAGGGTATCGGACAGGTAGGCAAATATTTGGTTAACCACTTGATCAAAGAAGGAGCTGAAGTATTTATCACGGATATTTTTGAGGACAAACTTCAGAAGATCGCCAAAGAAACCGGCGCAACCGTAGTTGACCCTAAATTCATCTATGACATAGACATGGACATCTATGCGCCTTGTGCCTTGGGAGCCACTGTAAACGACGAAACTATTGACAGACTGAAATGCCAAGTAATTGCAGGTGCTGCCAACAACCAATTGAAGGATGAGGAGAAGCATGGCAAGTTGCTTTTGGACAAAGGCATCATCTACGCCCCTGATTTCCTAATCAACGCCGGTGGTCTTATCAATGTGTATGCTGAATACCTGGGCGGATACAACAGAGACTTGGCATATCAGCAGGCGGACAAGATTTATGACACATGTGTTTCTATCTTGGACAAATCAGAAAAAGAAAACATCCCTGCACAGCAGGCGGCTATCGAAATGGCTTGGAACAGAATCCAGGCTATGGGCAAAGTTAAATTATCACACTAATATATATCAGGCGGGAACAATTTCGTTTCCGATTTGATTAAGCTTTGGAGGAGGAAATCTGAATGGATTTCCTCCTTTATTTACTATTCTTTTACAAACACATTATATTTACGTTCTTTAATTCAGGGCAATGCTAAACAGGAGAATTTTACGGGTAAAGGCCTTTCAAAACCTCTACTCTTACGAACAGTGTAGGACTTCAAACTTGAATCTGGCAAAGGATTTTATCCAAAATGCTTTCCAGCCGGATCTCAACAGCATGGAAGTACAGGACAGGGCCCAGCTCAAGAAGGATGCTGCCATTACCATAGAACTTTTTCTGAAAAACCTGAACAGCCATAAGCTAATATCGGCCACGGAACACAACGCCAAAATCAAATCCACCGCCATCCAAGCGATCAACCAATTTCATAAAGCCAATTCCAAAGATTTGGAGTTTATGGAGAAAAACATGATTGCCTCTGCGGAAAATATCCCCCAACTTTACCTTTATGCCATTGAGATGCTTATTGCATTTGGCGACCATGTTCGGAATGAATATGCCCGAAAGAGAAAGCTTTCTGGGGAAGCCATATCCGCTCATGCCGGTGAATTGAACCTTGCCAGCAACAAAATCCTCAAATTCTTAAAATCTGCCCCTCAATATCAAAACGAATTGACCAGGCAAGACGTAAACATTGAGGATCTGGAGCAGGAGATCAAGGAATGGTTCCGAGAATACGTAAAACCCTCCCCGGAGTATCAGGCCTACATGGGCATACTGGAGCCTACCACCAAGGAAGACACCGAAATCTTGAGCCATATCCTTAAAAAGATCATATTTAAGAATGAGGCAATCCTGAACTTTTTCTCAGAAAAGGATCTTAATTGGTCAGAGAACAAGGCGGTAGTAAAAAGTTTGGCGGCTAAAGTGCTTAAAAACCTGGAAGAAGCGCCTGAAACGGAAAATTACGAATTGCCAGAACTGGCCATAAATTGGGAAGAGGACAAGGAATTTTTCCAAAATATATTTAATTTGACTATCGAAAATGACGAGGACAACCGCGAGTTGATCTCCGAGAAAACGAAGAACTGGGACATTGAGCGGGTGGCTGCTACGGACAAGATTATCCTGTCTATGGCCCTGACGGAAATGATGAATTTTCCGAGTATTCCTGTAAAAGTGACCATTAATGAGTATATTGACATTTCCAAAACATATAGTACCCCAAAAAGCAAGCAGTTTGTGAACGGACTTTTGGATGTACTGTCCAAGGAACTAACAGATGCTGGCAGAATCCGCAAAAGCGGTAGGGGCCTTTTAGACAACAAATAAACATTTAACCATGAGCAAAAACAGCAGTTCTCTTTTAGCTTTCGTTTTGGGTACCGGAGTAGGTGCCGCATTGGGTGTTTTGTTTGCACCAGATTCAGGTGGCAACACCCGTGACAAGCTTACTTATCAGTTGAGCCACTACAAGGACGAGTTGGAAGAACTTGTGAAAGATTTGATGGATGGCAAAAACATGCCGCACAACGAAGCAAAAACCGAAGGAAATAAAGTGATTTCAGAAGCTAAAACAAAAGCCGAGAATTTACTTAACGATGTCAATAAATTAATCGAACAGATTAATAAAGGCGAACATTAATAAATAATCAATCTATGAAGTACTTAAGTCTTCCTGCATTATTGATCGCAGGATCCGTTTTGACTTTTGGCTGCGACACAGGAGGCAGTGAAAAGGATGAGAGAATCCAAGCATTAGAGCAGCGTATTGCCCAAATGGAGCAAGGCCAAACTAATGTCCCTGGCAATGTACAATCTGTACAGGCAGCAGACCCATCTACCTTGGGTTCCTTCCAGTTTTCTGAAATCGAGCACGATTTCGGGACTATTGAAGAAGGCAAGGTGATCGAACACAACTTTACCTTTACCAATACAGGTGAGGCGCCCTTGGTAATTTCCAACATTCAGGCATCTTGTGGCTGTACTAGCCCTGACTGGACCAAAACTCCAATCAAGCCAGGAGAAGAAGGGTTTGTCAAAGTGGTATTCGACTCTAAAGCAAAATCAGGTGTGCAGAGCCCAACCGTATCCATCACTGCCAACACTCAGCCAGCAGTAACCAGACTTAGACTTAAAGGAAACGTAAACAGCAAAAATTCAGCTTCAGCTGCACCGGCAATGGGTCCGGTTAGAAAATAATCATGATAAATTCCATTTTATTACAAGCCGGTGGTGGTGGTTTCGGTGTTGAAAACATCATCTTCTTGGCGCTAATCGGTTTGATCTTCTATTTCTTCATGATCAGACCTCAGCAGAAAAAGGCAAAAGACGCCAAAACTTTCATGGAGTCTATCAAAAAAGGTGATGAAGTGGTGACCATCGGTGGCATCCATGGAAGAGTTCATGCTGTAGAAGCAGACACTTTCACCTTGGAAGTGGATCGAGGGATGAAACTAAAAGTTGAGAAGTCAGCTATTTCCCATGACTTTACCAAAAAAACTGACGTTAAAAAGTAAGAAGATTGGACTTTAAGAAGTATTTCAAAAAGTTAAAAGAACAAAAAACTTCTAACCTAAAAGTGGTGGCCCTATGTGTATTGACGGCCACCACTTTTTGGGTTTTAAACGCTATGAATAAGGATAGTTACTACACCATTGTAGACTATCCCATAGAGTTCTTTTACGACCGCCAAGAGTATATGGCAGTCGACGAACTGCCTTCCAATGTCAGAGTGGAAATCCATGGCAATGGCTGGGATCTTTTGCGTAAATATTTCCGCGTCAATGTCCCCCCTTTCATCATCGAACTCAAAGACCCTTCAAGGCAGGATGTAATTCTCACTAGAAACATTCAGCGAGAGCTCTCTGACAAGCTTCTTCCAAGCCAGTTGACCTCTATCCTTACCGATTCATTAAAACTCAATATTGACAACCTAGTCACAAGAAAAATCAAAGTACAAGTGGACACCACCCCTTCTACTTTGGGCAAAAATATCCGGCTGGCTTCCTCCATTAAGGTAGACCCGGAATACGTGACTGTAAAAGGTCCTACTTCTGTGCTTCAGAGGCTGGGAGGCAGTTTTTCCGTAAGGCTGGAAGATGAAAAAATCAATAAAAACTACTCCAAGCTTTTGCCGATAAAGGCCCCTAAAGAACTTTCTGACTTCCTGACTCTACAGGAGGACAATGTATTGGTGGAATTTGAGGTGGTGGAGTTTTTAGAGGGAAACAAAAGGTTAAGACTGAAAAAAGTCAACTTCCCCGATCGTGTGGATATTGATCCGGATATTTCTTCTGTAATCATGACCTATCTGGTGGACGAAAGGCATGTAAATGACTTGAAAGAAGCCGAACTTGAAGGCATCCTCAACTATGTTAACCGCAATCGCCAGGACAGCACCGTAAATGTACAGTTGAACAGAAGACCACCCTATTTGGAAAATATCACCTTTGAGCCCAATAGCCTTCAATTAAAATATAGTGAGCGTGAATAGACCACTTCTAGTGGGATTAACCGGAGGAATAGGCTCCGGAAAATCCATTGTAGCCAAATTTTTTAACGTGCTAGGCATCCCGGTGTATTATGCCGATGACAGGGCCAAGTGGCTAATGAGCAATGATCCTGAGCTAAAAAACAACATCATCACCACTTTTGGAGCTGATAGTTTTACAGCTGATGGCCAATTGAACAGAACCTACCTGGCAGAAAAAGTATTTGGAGACCCAGAAGCAACCAAGAAAATCAACTCACTAGTACATCCAGCGGTGAAAACCGATTTTGAAAACTGGGCAAAACATCAAAACACACCTTATGTAATCAAAGAGGCGGCCTTGCTTTTTGAAACTGGTTCTTACAAAGAACTGGATAAAATAATCAATGTGAGCTCCCCGCTCAAACTCAGGGTAAGCAGAATCCTCCTGCGGGACCAAAGATCAGAAGCACAAATTAACGAAATCATCAACCGCCAACTTCCCGATGAGGAAAAAAACAAATTAGCTGATTTTGTGATCAAAAATTCAGAAAACAAGATGGTCATTCCACAGGTGCTTGAAATCCATCAAAAACTTTTAGGCTAAATTGAATCCAGTTGGATCTGATCCAAGTAGAACTTCATACGTGTATGGGAGCGGTTTAAATATTCGATCCTTTCTATTCGGTCGAGTTTGTGATTATAGAAAACCTCGATATAATCGTCGCCGAGCAGGTATAGATTGACCTTATACCCATAATAGCGGATGGAAACTACAAATAGTCCATCCGCATACAAGGTCTGTATCTTTTTCTGCAACGGCAACGCCTTAAAGTCTTCTCTACTCATTTTTCAATTTTGCTAATTCCATTTCCGAGGCTATATACCCAAAAGCTGACCAGTAGTTGGTTTTCATTACTCTCATAAAGGTCTCTGTGGCCTCCTGGATCTTTCCCTGTCTTAAATAGTGGTTTCCTAATCCATAACCTTGAGTGACGTATTGAAGTTTCCCTTGGTCAGAATTAAGATCCCCATTTATCAGATCATCCTCATCCACTTCCCCCTTGTACATCATTAGGCGCTTGTGGTAAGCATCGTTTTCAATGATCTCCATATCAGCGTGCACTTTGTCCAAAAGCTCCCTAGCTTCAGCCTCTCTATCCATTTTCATCAGGGTCATATAATACCAATCCAAAGTAGCGACTACCAAATCATCGTTATCGCTAACCTCTAGACACTTTTCGTAGGCTTTCAGCGCATTTTCAAAATCATTCAATAAATAATGCGCCAGGCCTAAATGGTACCACACATTGAATTGCACCGTAGAAAGAGGTTGATTCAGTTTGTTTGGGATTCCATCTTCCTCTATCTGGATTTCCTTTCCTTCCATCAGTTGAGCGGCTTTTGAAAAGTCCGAGACAGCTTTTTCAAACTCCCTGATGGATATATAACGATGGCCACGGTGCCTCAATGCCTCATAGCTATCGGGATATTTTTCAATGGCCTGGGTAAAGGTCTTGATAGCCAAATCATGCCTACCCAAATAGGCCTCTCTACGGCCAACCCATATGAGATTATACAACGATTCTTCTTCCTGATATTGTCTTTGGGCATCCGAAAGGTCATTCAGCTGCTTTTCCATTGCTGCCGAATCCACGCTGGTAAACAGGGAATCACCCAAAAGGCTCATGCCTTGAAAAACTTTGTGATCCTCCTGCAAATTGCTTTGATACGATGAACCTTCAGACTGAAAGGCCACCAAAAGGCCAAATGAAAGGCTAACAAACACGTTTATGAACATAAATAGGTCGTTTTAAGGGTTTTTATAAAAAGTCATTAGGCAATTTCCAGACCTAATTTAAACATAATCATTAGCCCAACCTAAGTTTACATATCTCAACATATTATTTAAAGTAGCTTGAATCTTGCTACTAGTTTTTTTACTTGTTATAATTGAAAAAATAACCTGATTTGAGTAAGAGTATGAGAACCATTATTTCAAGCACGTCTAAATTTCAGCTGCTATTTTTAGTTTTTATTGTTTTATTGTCAAGTTCATGCTCCTCCAGCCGCAAGGTCCGCAAGAAAAACATCGACCAGGTGGTGAGCACGGCCAAGTCCTTTCACGGCACACCTTACAGGTTTGGCGGCACCACTAGAGCGGGCATGGATTGCTCGGCCCTGCTGCTTCACTCCTTTTCCAGCGTTGGGGTGACCTTGCCTAGAACTTCCGAGGCCCAGAGTAAAATCGGCAGAAGAGTAACCGTACAAAGCCTGAAGAAAGGTGATGTTGTATTTTTTGCCACGGGGAGAAAAAGGCGCCAAGTGACCCACGCCGGAATCGTGACTTCCAATAATCGGGGCAATATCCAGTTCATTCACGCCTCCACCTCCTTAGGAGTGACCGAAGATGCCATCAATTCGGATTATTGGTCCAAGAAATTTGTGGTAGGTAGGCGTGTTTTTTAGCAGTAAAAGCTAAAATAAATGCCATTTATGCAAGCCAAAAGGCCCAAACAGGCCAGTAAAGATAAAAATTCAAATCGATGTGTATTTAAATTCAAAACATCCTTTGGTATTAAGGTTTATTAATTAATTTTGCACTCGAATAAAAAAGCATATTTCCCTTTCACATTAAGATATACAAATGGCGAATATTGGTAAGATAACCCAGGTAATCGGTCCCGTAGTGGACGTTTCCTTCGAAGGAGGGAAATTACCTAACATCCTGGATGCATTGGAAATCACCAAGGAGAACGGACAAAAAGTAGTATTGGAAGTTCAGCAGCACCTTGGTGAAGACAGAGTTAGGACTATTGCAATGGACTCTTCCGAAGGTATGGTAAGAGGCATGGTGGTGACTGATTTGGGCGCCCCGATTTCTGTCCCTACCGGAGAAGGAATCAAAGGAAGACTTTTCAACGTGATCGGTGAAGCCATCGATGGTCTTCCACAGCCAGAGTCTTCCAAAAGACTTCCAATCCACAGAAGTGCCCCAAAATTTGAAGACCTATCCACTTCTTCTGAAGTGTTGTTTACAGGTATCAAAGTGATTGACTTGATCGAGCCTTATGCAAAAGGTGGTAAGATCGGTCTTTTCGGTGGTGCCGGTGTAGGTAAAACTGTATTGATCCAGGAGTTGATCAACAACATCGCCAAAGCTTATTCAGGTCTTTCTGTATTTGCAGGTGTAGGTGAAAGAACCCGTGAGGGTAATGACCTTTTGAGAGAGATGATCGAGTCAGGTATCGTAACTTACGGTGACGACTTTGTGCATTCATTGGAAAATGAAGGCGGATGGGATCTTTCAAAAGTAGATCTTAAGAAACTTGAAGATTCCAAAGCAACCTTCGTCTTTGGTCAGATGAACGAGCCTCCAGGGGCACGTGCTCGTGTGGCCTTGACAGGTTTGACTTTGGCTGAATATTATAGAGATGGTGAAGGTGACGGTGCAGGTAAGGATATCCTTTTCTTTATCGACAACATCTTCCGATTCACTCAGGCAGGTTCTGAGGTATCCGCCCTTCTTGGTCGTATGCCATCAGCGGTAGGTTACCAGCCGACGCTAGCCACTGAGATGGGTGCCATGCAGGAGAGAATTACCTCTACCAAAAACGGCTCCATTACTTCTGTACAGGCGGTTTACGTACCTGCTGATGATTTGACTGACCCTGCTCCAGCTACTACTTTCGCCCACTTGGATGCTACTACCGTACTTTCAAGAAAAATTGCAGAACTTGGTATCTATCCAGCTGTGGATCCATTGGATTCTACTTCAAGAATCCTTTCTCCAGAAGTATTGGGTAGCGAGCACTACGACTGTGCACAGAGGGTAAAAGAGATCCTTCAGCGTTATAAAGAGCTTCAGGATATCATTGCCATCCTAGGTATGGAAGAACTTTCTGAAGAAGATAAGCTTGTGGTACACAGAGCTAGAAGGGTACAAAGATTCCTTTCCCAGCCATTCCACGTTGCCGAGCAGTTTACAGGCTTGAAAGGTGTGCTTGTAGATATCAAAGACACCATCAAAGGCTTTAACATGATCATGGACGGTGAACTTGACCACCTTCCTGAGGCAGCCTTCAACTTGGTAGGTAGCATCGAAGACGCTATCGCTAAGGGTGAGAAAATGCTTGCTGAAGTAAATAACTAATTTTAATGCAAAGGCTTCGGCCTTTGCATTTCTAATTATACCAATATGCGTTTAGAAATCATTACACCGGATAAGAAAGTATTTCAGGGTGAAGTCACAGAAGCAAGCTTCCCAGGAGCTAATGGCGCGTTTCAGGTTTTGAAAAACCACGCCCCTCTCGTTTCTGCCCTTTCCAAAGGCATAGTGGCTTTCACTACCGCGGAAGGGAGGCAGACCTTAGAAGTTGACGGTGGAGTTGTGGAAGTAAAAGAAAACAACATTATCCTTTTGGCCGAAAAAGTAATCGGATAATAATTCTTAAATAGATATTAAAAGCGGAAAGGCAACTTTCCGCTTTTTTTTTATTCCTCAATCTCCTAAGTCACATGCTAAAAAAAATTACTCCGCGAAGAAGCTCTGTGCAACTCCTTTTTAACTCTGCGAAACTCCGTGTCCCGTTTCTTTCCGTTAAGGAGCCTCGATTTTCCGTCTTTCCCTACTCTGTAAGCCCCACCAACAATAAATAAAGCCCCGCTGCCAATGCCGCCCCAGTCAAAGGCCCAAATATTGGCACCCAGCTGTATGCCCAGTCACTCTTCCCTTTACCTTTTATTGGCAGTATTTCATGTACAATCCTGGGTCCCAAGTCACGGGCTGGATTAATGGCATAACCCGTAGTCCCGCCTAATCCCAATCCGATAACCCAAACCAAAAATGCTACGGGAAGAGCCCCAATGGAACCCAGCCCAATTGGCGTATCGCTACCATCACCAATCATTGGGTGAGTGATATGTAGAATCACAATAATCAAAACAAACGTACCTGTAACCTCCGACAAAAAATTGGAAGAGTAATTTCGGATGGCAGGCACTGTCCCAAATGGCGCAAATTTAAGGCCTGCATCCTCCGTTCGGTCAAAATGATCCTTATATACCAGCCAAGCTACAAATGATCCCACAGCCGCTCCAAACAGCTGGCTGAGCATATATCCGGGAACCAAGCTCCAATCAAAATCTCCAGTAATGGCAAGAGCTAGTGAAACCGCTGGATTAAGGTGCGCACCACTATATGGCCCGGCCACTACCACCCCTATGAATACGCCCAGTGCCCAAGCCGTGGTGATCACCATCCAGCCACTCTGATAGCCCTTGGTATCCTTCAAAACCACGTTGGCAACAACTCCCGACCCCACGGTAATCAGAAGGGCAGTACCTATAAATTCAGCAAAGTAAATGTTCATACCTAATCCTCGATCCAGTGGGAAGCTCTTTTTACGGCCTTTTGCCAGTATTTCAGCAGGGCATCGGCTTTTTCTTCATCCATTTTGGGTTCAAATTTGGAATCACTTTTCCAAAGACTTTCCAATTCATCAGTATTTTTCCAAAACCCTACTGCCAATCCAGCCAAATAAGCTGCCCCCAAAGCTGTTGTCTCCAAGATAGCCGGCCGCAAAATAGCACATCTGACCAAGTCAGCCTGGAACTGCATCAAAAGATCATTGGCAGTGGCTCCCCCATCCACCCGCATTTCCTGCGTTTCCTCCCCCCTGTCCCTTTCCATGGAAGACAGAACGTCCTTGACCTGATAAGCAATGGACTCGAGCGCTGCACGGGCAAAGTGGGCCTTGCCCGTCCCCCTGGTGATTCCAAAGAATGCTCCCCTTGCATTGGCATCCCAATGTGGGGCTCCCAAACCGGTAAGGGCCGGAACAAAATACACACCTTCGTTATCCTCTAATTGGGCCGCAAGATCTTCGCTTTCTTCTGCATTCTTAAACAGCTCCAGCTGATCTCTTAGCCATTGGATAGCGGCTCCGCCAATGAATACACTGCCTTCCAAGGCATAGGTGGTTTTCCCAGCTATCTCCCATGCCACGGTAGTCAATAATTTATTGGATGAAAACACAGGTTGCTCCCCCGTATTCATTACCAAAAAACACCCTGTTCCATAGGTGGTTTTCGCCATACCATCCTTGAGGCACAACTGTCCAAAGAGTGCAGCCTGCTGATCACCAGCTATTCCTGCTATTGGAATCTTGGCCGAAAAAACATCCCCAGCCGTCGTGCAATAAACTTCACTGGAACTCTTCACCTCCGGCATCATGGACATTGGAATCCCAAACAGATCCAACAGTTCCTCATCCCATTTCTTCTCCACAATGTTGAAAAGCATGGTTCGGCTCGCGTTGCTGATGTCTGTCAGGTGATGCTTCCCACTGGTCAGATTGTAAACAAGCCAGCTGTCTATAGTCCCAAAACACAATTCCCCAGCATCAGCCTTTTCCCTTGCTCCGTCCACATTTTCCAGGATCCAGCGAACCTTCGTAGCCGAAAAGTAGGAATCGATGATCAACCCAGTCTTTTTATTTATCAGCTCACCTTTTCCCTCTTTCAAAAGTTGATTACAATAATCGGCCGTGCGTCTGTCCTGCCATACGATGGCTTTATGTAGAGGCCGACCGCTCGATCTATCCCATACCACGGTGGTTTCCCGCTGATTGGTGATACCTATACCCGCTATTTGCGAAGGAGTGATTCCCGTCTGGGTCAAAACTTCCATTGCCACGGTAGCTTGGCTGGTCCAAATTTCCTTGGCATCATGCTCTACCCAGCCGGGCTTGGGAAAATATTGCTTAAATTCCCGTTGCGCCACCGCTACAATTTCCCCGGCTTTGTCAAAAAGAATCGCTCTGGAGCTGGTAGTCCCTTGGTCCAAAGCAAGAATGTAGGTTTCTTTACCTTCCATAAGTCTCAGTTCAAGATATATTTCTTCGCAAGCTTTTGAAAGCTTTTCACTTCCTTTTCAATCCAATCTTCATTTTTGCCCAGTTCCTTGGCCATGACTTCGGCCACCTTTGGAGCCATCTCCACGGCCGATTTTGCGTCCATAACTAAAATCCGGATCCTTCGAGACAGAAAATCCTCCACATGGTGGGCCATCTCCATCCTCACCGCCCACACCACCTGGGCCAGGCAAAAAGGATAATCCGGATGCAACTTTTCCTTTAATCCAGCATCCTCTTCAATCAATTTCCAGACTTCGGGCTCATCACTGCCATAAAATGAAAAAGGGGAATTAGGAATAGGATTAACGTACCCCTTAAGTTTAATACCTGCCGATTTGGAGGGGCTTTTTAGATTTAGAAGCTTATGTATCTTATTGACAGTATCCTCACCCATTTTCCTAAAAGTAGTCCATTTCCCACCCACTAAAGTGACCAGGCCACTTTCGGAAACTGAGATTTTATGACTTCTGGATATTTCTTTGGTTTTGGCATCGCCATTTTGAGGTGCCGCCAAGGGACGAAGACCAGCAAATACCGATAAAACATCCTGCTGAGTTGCCTTTTGGGTTAAATATTTATTGGCGTTTTTGAGTACAAATTGGATTTCCCTTTTCAGAGCCACCGGCTCAGATTTGACCCGCTTTCTCAACGTATCCGTTGTTCCCAACATAATCTTACCGTTCCAAGGTACGATAAAAAGCACCCGACCATCTGTGGTTTGAGGTATCATCAGGGCACTTTCCCCTTCAAAAAATTTCTTGTCCAAAACCAAATGAATTCCCTGGCTCGGCCTGATGGATTTTTTCATTTCCGGTGAATCCAGTCTCAAAATTTTATCGGCAAATACCCCAGTTGCATTCACAACCACCTTTCCCTTGATTTTGAAATGCTCTCCGGAAAGCTCATCCTTACATCCTACGCCCGAAACTTTTCCCTGGGAGTTCTTTAGCAGTTTATCCACTTTTACATAATTGGCCAGGCAGCCTCCCAATTCATCACAGGTCCTCACAAGCGCGATTGCCAACCTGGCATCGTCAAATTGCCCGTCAAAATACTCAATCCCTGCTCGCAGGTCCCTCTTTTTAAGTTGCGGAAGCTTTTTACCAACTTCCTCCTTGGTCAAAAGAGTGGATGAGCCTATATTTTTGCCACCCGCCAAAAGGTCATAAATTTTCAATCCCAGCCAATATTTGAGCTGATGCCAAATGGAGTAAATCGGAATGATGAAGGATTGTGATTTTACTAGGTGTGGGGCCTGTTTGATCAGATAACCACGCTCTAAAAGTGCCTCTCTCACAAGACCCAAATTACCTTGGGCCAGGTATCGGACCCCGCCATGAATTAGCTTGGTACTTCTACTTGAGGTGCCTTTGGCAAAATCAGACTTTTCAACCAAAGCCACCTTCATCCCTCTGCTCAAGGCATCCAAAGCCACACCAAGTCCAGAGGCTCCTCCACCAATGATTATCAAGTCCCACTTTTCTGAAATTAAACGCTGAATATTATTTACTCTATGCATAAAAAATTTGGTGATCCAATTCTAATTTGAACAAAAAAGCTGGTTTTTCCAACAGCAAAAAAAGCCGAGACCCATAGGCCTCGGCTTTTTTCTTTTTAAATACTATCTACGATAGACTATTAACCTTCAAAGTCACTGAATTTCTTGGAATCCAGCCTGGTGGCACCCTCATCTGAAATATAAACCACAAAAATATTTTCATAATCCGACTCATCCAATTCTTCCATCATCTCCTTTCCTACAAGTAAATTCACCAAATGATGAATGGTATTTGAATGACCGATCACCACGACATTATCGGTTTCTTCCTGCAGTTTGGCCACCAGTTCCCCGTGCTTTTTGGTATCGTAAAGCTGTATACCCAAACCCTTATCATCGGCAAAAGGCATAATGGTGCTTCGGGTTCTTTTGGTATCGGAACTGTAAACCTTTCTAATATCTTTATCCTGAAGAAGAGCTTTTACTCTTTCGGCCCGTTGCTCGCCCTCCGGGGAAAGCGCAGGATCATCTTTGTCTGCAAGCTTTTCTCCATGACGGATGATATAAATGGCCCTTTCATTATCCTGCGCTTGACCAAAGGCTGGAAGCCAGGCAAATAATCCAAATACTACTAAAAGCGTTAAAACCTTTCTCAACATTATTCCTCAATTACGGTAACGGTGTAACCTTCATTTCTCAACAAATTAATCAATCCTAGCTCTCCGCCCAAATGCCCTGCCCCTACGGCGAAAAACATCTGACCTTCCTGCATAAAGCCTTTCATAGGCTCAATCCAGTTTCTGTTCCTGTTGTGAAGCATTACATCTTGGTAGTTTTTATATTCAGGGCTTTCACCCACTATTTCTACCATCCTGTCTACATCCTTGGTTTTATAAGTATCAATAAGCTTTCTGAACTCCCTTCTTCCTTTTTCAAAATCAGAAACATAATCATATAGGTTTTTGTACTGTTCTTCCAATGGGATGTGTTCAAAAACTGATAGCTGATCCTGTATGGTCTCTAGCCCCTCCACTGTTCTCTCATTCTCCTTGGCTATCTGCATCAGCTCGATTTCATAAGCCTTGGTCTCACACTCCAACATCTTGGGGTAAAGCATGGAAAGCACCATAAATGGCCTCATGGATTTCATCATGGAAATGTCCACCGCCGCATTTTCCAGCAAAAAGTCCCTCGTTGCTTCAAATTCCTCTTCATCTAAGAAATCGGTGATCTTCTCCCCTTCAGGATTGTTGATGTTGGCAAAAACAATCTGCATCATGGCAGGATCATCCAAATCGATTTCCAGCACCAGGCTTTTCGACTCGGCTACTTTTTGGGCAACCTGTTCACTTAGCTCAAAATCCTCTTCACAGATGATGTGAATAGTACCAAACAGGTAGCTGGACTTTTCCAGCCCGTTGCCACTGATTTCATAGAGCAGGCCTATATCCTGCGCAATGCTGCTGAAAGAAATCGCAAAAGCGGCAAGAATACTAAGTAAAGTTTTTCTCATTGTCGAAAAGTTATAGGGCGAATAATTTATCCACTGTAGGTATTGTCCAAGTGTTGATCCTTGGCTTTAACGTCTTCAAACTCCAGAAATTGCTCCCAAAATGGCTCGGCAGGCAGACCAGCCCTAAGGAAAAGCTTTTCTTTTTTGATTGGATGTACAAAAACCAAGTGAAAAGCATGCAGGTTGATGCTTGCATCTGCGTTCGGTTTTGTAAAACCATATTTGATGTCTCCCCGGATGGGACAGCCCATCGAGGCCAATTGCACCCGGATCTGATGGGGCCTGCCCGTAATGGGCCTAACCTCAAGCAGCCAGTGATCATTCAACTTACCCAGCCTCTTGTAGTTCAATTCGGCTTTCTGGCTACCAGGCACTTCACGCTCATGAGCTGTTACCGTGTTTCGTTGCTCATCTTTGACCAGGTAGTGTGTCAATTTGCCCGATTCCTCTTTAGGCTTACGTTTTACAATAGCCCAATAGACTTTGTGTATATCACGCTTCCTGAAAAGCTCCATCATTCTTTCCAGCCCCTTGCTCGTGCGGGCAAACACCACCAAACCGCTCACTGGCCTGTCCAATCGGTGAACAGGATGGAGAAACACCTCTCCTGGCTTTTCATATTTGTATTTGATATATTCTTTGCAGTAATCAGTTAACGTTTTATCGCCGGTGCGGTCACCTTGCACCAAAATCCCCGCTGACTTGTTTACCACCAACAGATGGTTATCCTCATATACTACCGTAAAAGGCTGTTTTCTCATTTTATCCACATTTATTCTACGCAAAGGTAGCCAAAAAAGTAAATCAAATAGGGTGACTAGGTATCGGGTTATTCAAAGTTAGTCAAATCACCCATAAAAGCTAAGTTTTTATTAAAATTTTTATATAAATAACAATTCATAATCCTTTAAGTTTTATGTAAACCAAATTCAAATAAACTACTTTGTATGCCCAACAAAACCAAAGCTGTAGCAATAGATACCTGGCAGATTTTAAAAAAAGCGGTCAAGTATTTACAGGATGATGAGCCCATAGTCTATTGTGCGGCAATTGCATTTTTTACGATTTTTTCCCTTCCCGCCATTTTGATTGTAATCCTATTGGTAGGCATTTTATTCTTTGATGAAGATACTATCAAAAACGAGATCCTCAATCAGGCAGATGAGTTCATAGGCCGGGAAGCTGCAGACCAGGTGGAGGAGGTTTTGATGAACGTAATGGAAACTCCTAGCGGATTTTGGTACATCCTGATAGGGGTGTTGGTCGTGATCAAAAGTGCCACTATGATCTTTTTCATCATTCAAAAAGCCCTAAACTCAATTTGGAGAGTCACCCTCAAAAAAAATGTTAATTACCTACGCTTCATGAAATATAGATCTGTCACTTTACTGATTGTAATCGGGCTGGGCTTGGTGTTAGTCTTGAGTCTGATGATGGATACCGTAATATCTGTTCTGGGATCGGAACTGAACAATATTATCCCCGGGGACTCTCATCATACCATTACTGCTATAAACCTGCTTTTCAATTTCTTGGTTATTCTGCTATTTTTCACGACGATTCATAAAGCCTTGCCTGATGCAGAAATACCCTGGCAGGATGCCTTTGCAGGGGGAATAATTACCTCAATCCTATTCATGATAGGCAAGCAGGTGATAAACTTAATCTTGGCTGAAATAGAGGTGGCCGATTACTATGCTGCAGCGGGTTCCTTGGTGATTATACTGCTTTGGATTTTCTATAGCAGCATCATTTTATTTTTGGGAGGAGAAATCACTAAGGCCTACACCAACCACCGTGGTGTGGAAGTAAACCCAAAGCCTATTGCGGTAAAATATGAGAAAAACGTCCGCTATGGGGATGACGAAGAAGCCGAAGATGAGAATTAAAATTCATCTTCGGCTTCCGGCTATTCTAAAATTCTGAGGTAAAGTGGAATTCGATATCAGGATAATTGTCCTGCACCATTTGTAACCAAGATTTCGACTCGGCCATAAATACCAGTTTGCCTTCCTTGTCTCTGGCAATGTGGCGGTTCTTTGACCTTACAAATTCATCAAGGGCTTTTTTATCCTTACTGCTGATCCAGCAGGCCTTGTAAAGGTTCATGGGTGAAAACTCCACCGTGGCATTGTATTCATTTTTCAACCTGAATTGGATTACCTCAAACTGCAGCTGTCCTACGGTACCTACCACCTTCCTGGAACCCATCTCAAAAGTAAACAATTGTGCAACCCCCTCTTCCATCAACTGCTTGAGTCCTTTTTCCAATTGCTTGGTTTTCATGGCATCCTTGTTGACCACTTCCCGAAAAATCTCCGGAGAAAAGCTCGGGATACCTTTAAAGGTCATGTTTTCTCCGTCAGTCAGCGTATCACCAATTTTGAGGTTACCCGTATCGTAAAGCCCCACGATATCCCCTGGGAAGGCCTCATCCACAATTTCCTTATCCTGGGCCATAAAGGAGGTCACATTGGAAAACCTCAAGGGTTTGGTACCTCTTACGTGGTTATACGGTTTATTTCTCTCAAACCTGCCTGAGCAAATCCTCAAGAAAGCAATACGGTTCCTATGGTTGGGATCCATGTTGGCGTGGATCTTAAATACAAAACCAGAGAAATTTTTCTCCTCGGGTACTACCTCCCTGTCTTCGGTATTTCTGCTTTTGGGTCCTGGGGCAATCTGGATAAAAGTGTCCAGCATCTCATTTACCCCAAAATTATTGACAGCAGACCCGAAAAATACCGGCGCTACTTTTCCTTCAAGGTATTCTTGTGGGTCAAAATCCGGATATACCCCTTCAATAAGCTCTACATCCTCACGAAGCTGTTCAGCATAATTAGGACCGATTTTATCCACCAATTTGCTGTCTTCCAAATCTTCAATCGTCAAGCGGTCGTCACTCAATTGACGTTGACTTGGTGTATAGAGGTTTAATTTTTTGTCATATAGATTGTATACCCCCTTAAAGCTTTTCCCCATCCCAATAGGCCAGGAAAGCGGGCGCACTTTGATATTCAGCTTTTCCTCCACCTCATCCAACAAATCGTACGGATCCCTACCCTCTCTATCCAGCTTGTTGATAAAACATATTACCGGGGTATTTCGCATCCTACATACCTCCATGAGCTTTTCAGTCTGGATCTCCACCCCCTTCACACAGTCGATCACCATGATTACCGAATCGACGGCCGTCAAGGTTCTGTAGGTATCTTCAGCAAAATCCTGGTGACCTGGAGTATCGAGCAGGTTGATCTTGATATCTTTATATTCAAAACCCATCACGGAGGTGGCCACAGAGATTCCCCTTTGCTTTTCAATTTCCATCCAGTCAGATTTGGTCGCCGTGTCAATTTTGTTAGACTTCACCGCACCGGCTGTCTTGATGGCTCCTCCAAATAGTAAAAGCTTCTCGGTAAGAGTGGTTTTACCGGCATCGGGGTGGGCAATGATGGCGAAAGTTCTTCTTTTTTGGATCTCTGTTGTCAGACTCATTTGTGGTAGGATTCTATTAATCAGGGGGCAAAGGTAAGGTTATTATCCTAAATTCGGAAACAAACTTAATGGCCCTTATCAGCTTGTGCCGCATGCAAAACAATTCTGAAAGTGGTTCCCTTCCCCACTTCGGAATTTTTAACAAAAATCTTCCCTTTATGGTAACCTTCCATAATCCGCTTAGCCAAAGTCAATCCCAATCCCCAACCTCTTTGGCGGGTGGTAAATCCAGGATTGAAAACCTTTTTGTACATGCTTTTTTCCATTCCCTTGCCGGAATCCGTGATGTCCACGATGATGTATTTATCAGCATCTTTTATCAATTGAATGGTAATAGCTCCCCTGCCTTTCATCGCATCCACCGCATTTTTGCAGATATTTTCAACCACCCATTCAAATAGCGGTTTATTCACCATGGCTATCATGTCATGATCGGGAGACTGTAGGTTGATATCCACTTTGCTGGAAAGTCTAGGCCGGAGATAGTTGACTGTGTCTTCTATTGCGTGAAAAACATTTTCAGGCTGGATAACTGGCGTGCTGCCGATATTGCTAAATCTTTCGGTCACCATCCGCAGTTTTATCACATCCTTGTCCATTTCCTGGATCACCTCTTTATTCTCCTCCCACACCGGAGAGTTTTTCAGGTATTCGATCCAAGCCATCAAAGATGCCAACGGGGTGCCCAACTGGTGGGCCGTTTCCTTTGTCAAACCAGCCCATACTCGGTTTTGCTCAGCTATTTTTGATTGATTGAATACGGTATAGGCCAAAAGCCCAAAAACCAATATCACGGAAAGTTGGACATAGGGATAAAATTGCAGCCTTCTGAGCAATTCAGAATTGCGGTAATAGATAAAAACATCCTCTGTGGCCATAATTGGCTCATATTCCGCCTTCATCCTGAGCAATTCGACCCGAAGCTGCTCCTGGATTTCATTTTCATTGCTTTTAGGCCGGAGTTTGATATTCTTGTGCTCATAGGGATTCCCCAAGGCATCGGCGATAATTACGGGTATACTAGTATTTTCTACTATGATCTCTTGGTATATCCACGTGAGGTTGTCATCCCCGCTGGCAGCATATTCTATTGCACTTGCGTAGAGGTCTACTTGCCGTTTTTCCCTGTCCTTAAGTTCCACGACTAGCAGATCGGTATAATATATCGAACCTATACTTATGATAATGGATACTATAAAAATGACCCATTTGACTTTGCCACGGTTGTGATAAAGATCGATGGATTTAAGATCCTGAAACCTATTCTTCATAAAGGGGAATTACACTTCATATGTAAGAAACTGGTTTAATAACTCTACTTTTTGATAGTTATTATCTATTTGAGTTAGAAATAAACAGTTTGACCTATTTTTGGTGATTTTGTAACTTGTGGTAAATTAAGAAAAACCAAAACAAACACCATATGAAAACCAACGATATTGGACTACAGGTAAAAGAAAGTCAGGTTTTGACCGAGAAACTTAACACGCTGTTGGCAAATTATGAGATATATTATCAAAACCTCCGCAATTTCCACTGGAATGTGAGTGGTCCAAATTTCTTTGAACTCCACAACAAGTTTGAGGAGCTATACAATTCTGCCATTGGAGCTATTGATGAGACTGCTGAAAGGATTCTGACTCTTGGGGAAAGACCTTTATCCTCATTTTCTGAGTACATCCAACATGCGGAAATTAAGGAAGCTATGGAAGTTTCTGACCCCAAGAAAATGGTGGAAATCGTCAGAGACAATCTTAACACGCTACTTAAAATAGAAAGACAAGTCCTAACAGCCGCAGGAGAAAATGGTGACGAAGGTACTGTGGCTCTTATGAGCGAATACATCACATCCAAAGAGAAAGTAGTTTGGATGCTTTCAGCTTACCTTAAATAAGCAACATAAAGGCAGCCTATAAAATTGGCTGCCTTTTTTTATGCTGTTTTCATCCATCTCCAGAGGGTTCGGTAGTTTACCTTGGTGCCATGAACCAAAATCCCAATTCTGTAAATCTTGCCAGCCAGCCAAGTGGTAAACAAAAACCCGATGATCAGAAGACCCATGGATAATGCCAAATCGAAAAAAGGCACTCCATAACTCGCCCTCCCCATCATTGCAATAGGAGAAGTAAAAGGAATAATGGAGAGCCAGAAAGAAATATTACTATTAGGATCATCCAACACAAAGATGAACAACCCGAAATATGCCACTAGCAAGGGAATCGTCACCGGAAACATAAACTGTTGGGCGTCCGAAGGTGTATCCACCGCTGCCCCGATGGCCGCAAAGAAAGCCCCATATAACAAGTAGCCTCCTATGAAATAAAATATGAAAGTCAGAACCAACTTTACAAAATTGATATCCTGAATCACCTGCATGTATTGCCCCATATCGCCAGTGGAACTTTCAATCATTTTCCCAGCTTCGGGATTGGCAAGTTCAAGTGCCTGCTGCTGCGGCATCTGCATGCCGAAATAACCCATGACTAAGGAGGAAATGGCAGAAATCAAGATGATCCAAATCAGGAATTGGGTTAGCCCCACAGCGCCTATGCCAATGATTTTGCCCGTCATCAGCTGGAAGGGCCTAAGTGAGCTAACCAAAATCTCGATGATCCGGCTGGATTTCTCCTCAATCACCCCCTGCATGATCTGGTTGCCGTAAATAAATATGAACATGTAGATTAAAATCCCGGTAATGAAACCCAACCCATAATTGACCATGGCATTGGTCATCTTTTCTTCACCGGCATTGTCGAGAGTTATCGCCCGGATATTCACATTGGTGCGGAGTCCAGCAATTACCTCGGGGTCGATCCCGGAATTGTAGAGCCTTATTTCTTCAATCTTGCGTTTTAGAGTAGTTTCCAGATTCCCAATAAGGGTCATGCTGGGATTTTTCTCCGAATAGTATACTATTCCTAAAGGCTTCTCCAAATCAATTGGAGGAATATAAAGGGCTCCATAGCGTTCACCACTTTTCACCATTTCCTTGGCTTCCTCCCTATCCCTGTCGGAAAAGGAAAAGGCATATTGCCCGGAACTCTCTAGTCTGAACTGGTTTGACTCATCTATTACTTCAATAATCCTCAAGGATTCTGACTCCCTCTCCGACATGGCAATCCAAAGGAATAGACCCAAAATGGTAGGAAAAACCAATGGAGTAAGTAAAGTAGCCAGCAAAAAAGATTTCTTTTTTACCCTCGCCAGGTACTCCCTTTTGATCACCAAAAATATCTTATTCATGATCTGTGTCTTTTACACGTTGGATAAAAATTTCACCTATGCTGGGAATGACCTCCTCAAAACCTAGGATATCACCAAACTGTATGGCCTCCTCCAACACCTGGTTGGTACTATGCCCATTAAGCTGTATCAAAAACTTTTCATAGCCGAAGTTCCCCTCAACTCTTTGCCAGTTAGACGGATGGTCGGCGAGATGGCCCCGCAATTTAAGATGATATTGGTTAGTTTTGGATTGCTGACGGATATCGGCTATACTACCATCGAGAACCTTTCGACTTTTGTTGATCATGGCGATGTGGTCGCAGAGCAGCTCCACGGATTCCATCCGGTGAGTGGATAAAATCACCGACACGCCTTTGTCTTTCAGTTCCAAAATCTCATTTTTGATCAGCTCGGCATTCACCGGGTCAAAACCAGAGAATGGCTCATCTAAGATCAACAAATTGGGTTGATGGATCACCGTGGCAATAAACTGGATCTTTTGTGCCATCCCTTTGGACAGATCCTCAATCCTTTTTTCCCGCCATTCCCAAATCTCCATCTTGTCCATCCAGGACCTGACTTTCTTTTTGGCGTCAGCATTACTCAGCCCTTTTAGCTGTGCAAAATATAGGAGCTGCTCACCTACTTTCATCTTTTTATACAGTCCTCTTTCTTCAGGGAGGTAGCCGATCAACTTGATATGAGAAGGTTTTAGCTTTTCGCCATTGACCAAGATGGTGCCCGAGTCGGCATCGATGATTTGGTTGATGATCCTGATTAAGGTGGTTTTACCGGCTCCATTGGGACCAAGCAAGCCAAAAACTTGGCCTTTTGGGACATCCAGCGAGACATCATTCAGTGCTGCTTTGTCACCGTAATACTTAGATAAGGATTGGACCTCTAGGATATTAGACATATTCAGATTTATTCATTCGCCATTAAATCGGCCCTATCTAGTTCAACCATATTCAAAAGTGTTGGTTTGGTTGGGCTATTCATTTTGACCCCTAAAAAAAAATAAATATTATTTTAAAGCAACAGAACCCACAGACACATCGATTTCAATGAGCAGCAGGTTTTTGGCATTCTCCGAAAACCCCTTGCTTACATAGGTTTTGCTGCCTACCTCCCTCAAATAGGAAGGAATGGATGTACGGCACATGGCCGTGCTTTTTACTTTTATCTTATAGGGAAGTGATTGATCGGGAAGTTCAATATTTACACTTCCAGCACCTACTGAGGCCTTCAAATGGCTCGCCTGGGGCATTTCGCCGTTGAAGGACAAATTCACTTTGCCATAATTCACATCAAAAATCATATGGCGGGCATTGGAGAAGTTCAGGTTTTGGACATCCACATTGCCCATATTGATTATCACGGCCATGGTGTCCATACTAATGGGGTTCGGGGCACGACGCCCATATTCAAGAGAAACATCAGCGGTAGCGGTTTTCACTTTACAATTGGCCACGTTGATGTTGGAAAGGTCGAGAATGGCCTTGCCTATCCCAAAATAAAGATCAAGATCATACATGAAATTGGAATTGAGCCCCACTAGCCATTCGTGGTCAAAATCATCGTTGGTGTTAGAAAAAAGTCGCGAAGAAAGGCTTTTACCCAGATTTTCGGATTCTACGTTGGAGTGGTCAAGGGAAGCAAACAGGATGTTGTCCTCTATGGAATGGGTAAAAGTGGGTAGTATGTTTACCTTGGCAAGATTGGCCTGGATGCTGAGAGGGTGACCGGAATGATCACGCTGGATCCTGGATATGCCTTTGTAGGAGGCAAAATCCAATTTGACTAAGTTGAAACCACTCCTCTCCTCTACTATGAAATCTTTTGAAATCTGGGCACTTGATTCTCCACTGAAAGCCCAAATCGACCAAACTAACAAACATACTTTTCTCAACATACGGATAAATTACGGGACGAAGGGGAAAAGGTTTGTTTTAAACGAAAAAAAGCCGGACAAATGCCCGGCTTCTATTTTTTCTAAAAGAATTCCTTCATTTTGTCAAAGAAGTTCTTCTCAGTTTTCCCTGGATCTGGGATGAAATTCTGTGATGCCCTCAAGTTTTCCAAGGCTGTTCTCTCTTCCCTGGTCAACTGGGTAGGTGTCCATACATTTACATAGATAAGTTGGTCACCTTTGGCGTATCCATTAAGGTCTTTGATCCCTTTTCCTTTTAGCCTCAACACTTTTCCACTCTGAGTCCCCGGTTCAAGCTTGATTTTCACCTTGCCGTCTATAGTAGGGACCTCAATCTGTGCGCCAAGGGCTGCGTCGATAAAACTCACGTACAGGTTAAACACCACGTTGTTTCCATCACGCTGAAGTACCTCGTCTTCAATTTCCTCGATCACGATCAACAAATCACCTGGAATTCCGCCCGGAGTTTCATTACCCTTGCCGGACATGCTTAGCTGCATGCCATCTGCCACACCACCTGGGATGTTGATCGGGATGATTTCCTCTTTTATCACCAAACCTTTTGCATCTGCATTGGCCGGCTTCTTATCGACTATCTGCCCATTGCCACCACAGCTAGGACAGGTACTGGCGGAGACCATCTGGCCAAGCATGGTATTAACCACCTTTTTGATCTGACCTGAACCCTGACAGGTGCTACAGGTTTTGAATGTCACTCCGTCAGCCAAAACATGACGCTTGACTTTGATTTTTTTCTCAACGCCGTTGGCTACCTCTTTTAATGTCAGTTTAAGCTTTACCCGAAGATTGGTGCCTTTTTTGGCCCTTCTTCCGCCTCGGCCACCGCCTCCGCCAAAGAAGGATTCAAAACCTCCACCTCCGAAGATGTCCCCAAACTGAGAGAAGATGTCGTCCATGTTCATGCCGCCACCGCCAAAGCCACCGTTGCCGCTGACTCCCTGGTGACCAAACTGGTCGTAACGCTGCCTTTTTTCCTGGTTGCTAAGCACCTCATAGGCTTCGGCAGCCTCTTTAAACATCTCTTCTGCCTCTGGGTTGTCCGGATTCTTGTCAGGGTGATACTTGATGGCCATTTTTCTGTAGGCCTTCTTTATCTCATCCTGACTGGCGGTCTTGCTAACCCCTAATACTTCGTAATAATCTCTTTTAGTCATAATGTTATGATCCAATTACCACCTTGGCATATCTGACAACTTTGTCACCAAGGGTATATCCTTTTTCAATTACATCAATCACTTTCCCTTTCATCTCTTCAGATGGAGCAGGTACTTGTGTGATGGCTTCCTGCTGGTCGGCATCAAAAGCCTTCCCGACCACATCCTCCATCGGCTTTAGCCCTTTGGATTCCAAAATCTTCAACAGCTTGTTATAAATAAGAAGATTCCCTTCCATAACCGTTTCCACAGACTCTTCTTTCTCAGAAGCCTTGATGGCTCTTTCAAAATCATCCACAACAGGAATAATATCCTTCAAAACATCCTCTGAAGCTGTCTTGATCAAATCAAGCCTCTCCTTGCTGGTTCTTCTTCTGTAATTTTCAAACTCCGAATAAAGGCGTAAATGCTTGTCCTTCAATTCAGCCAGTTCGATTTTCAATTTTTCTTCTTGGCTCAGTTCTTCCTTTACTTCTTCTTGCTTTTCAGCATTTGCCTGTGCCTCGGTATCTTGTGTTTCCTCAATTTGCTCCTCAGAGCTCTCTTGGGTCTTAGTCATTTCGTCCTTCTCTAAATTTTCTTTTTCAGCCATAATAGTATTGGTATTCAAAAGCTTTCTGATAAAACTCAATATGTTTGCCATTCCCTTAAAACTGACAAACTGGCATTACGAATTAATTTCTTGCCAGATCATGTCTTTCAATTTGTCCAAATTGTATTGGGAAACCGATGAAATGAAAAGGGTTGGCACATTTTCCGGCAATTCCTTTTTCATCTCCGTCATCAATTCTTCGTCAAGCATGTCAGCCTTGGATATAGCCAAAAGCCTGTTTTTATCCAGCAGCTCCGGATTGTATTTCTTGAGCTCGTTCAAGAGTATCTCATACTCCTTTTTAATATTGTCAGCATCAGCAGGCACCATAAACAAAAGAATGGAGTTTCTTTCAATATGGCGCAGGAATCTAATACCCAAACCACGTCCTTCGGCAGCACCTTCGATAATCCCCGGAATGTCCGCCATCACAAATGACTTGTCATCCCTATATCCCACCACACCAAGATTTGGCACAAGGGTAGTGAAGGGATAATCTCCAATTTCAGGCTTGGCTGCTGAGATACTGGATAGCAAAGTGGATTTTCCGGCGTTTGGAAATCCAACCAACCCAACATCAGCCAGCAGTTTTAGTTCCAAAATGATCCATTCTTCAATCCCTTCCTCTCCCGGCTGTGCATAATGCGGGGCTTGGTTGGTTGCAGATTTAAAGTGGTCATTTCCTAGCCCTCCTCTGCCACCTCGGGTCAGGACAACTTCTTGCCCGTCTTCGGTGATTTCACATCGGACTTCCATGGTTTCGGCATCTTTGGCCACAGTACCCAGTGGCACCTCCAGTATAATATCCTTTCCGTCGGCACCCTTTCTTCTGCCACCCTCACCGCCTTTTCCTGCTTCGGCGATCACGTGCTTTTTATATTTAAGATGGAGCAACGTCCAGTGCTGGGCATTGCCTCTTAATATAATGTTTCCGCCACGGCCACCATCACCACCATCAGGACCGCCCTTGGGCACGTGCTTCTCTCTTCTGAAATGAACAGAGCCAGAACCTCCTGCTCCCGACCTGGAACAAAACTTCACATAATCTATAAAATTGGAATCCGCCACAGTTTCTATGATTTTTATAAAACAAAATTGGCCAAGCAATACAGCTTAGCCAATTGGGTTACAAAGTTATGAAAATTTCGTCGATTAATAAGAATCAATAACTTCACAGATGTTGGCAAAGATCTCATCTATCGCTCCCACCCCGTGGATCTTGGTGAGTTTCTCCTGACCCTTGTAATAGGTGGCAACGGGAATGGTCTCATCCAAATATACCTGAATCCGCGTTTTGATCTTTTCCTCATCCTGATCATCCACTCTTCCTGAGGTTTCGCCTCTTTCACGGATTCTTTCCTTGAGTACCTCTTCAGGCACATCCAATGCAATCATTCCCGAGATAGACATGTTTTTTTCCTCCAACAAAAGATCCAGAGCCCTTGCCTGAGCTACTGTACGCGGAAAACCGTCGAAAATAAAGCCATTGCTGTCTTGGGTGTTTTTGATCTTATCATCCACCATCCCGATGACCACTTCATCAGGCACCAGACGGCCTTCATCCATATATTTTCTGGCCAACTGGCCAAGATCGGTACCCTGACCGAGGTGTGCCCTAAAAAGATCCCCGGTGGAAAGGTGGGTCAATTTGTACTTGGCAATCAATTTTTCACTTTGAGTACCTTTTCCTGCACCTGGAGGGCCGAATAAGACTATGTTTAGCATAACAACAAAATTATGTAGCGATCAATATTTTTATTTAATAATTATTCCTTCAATTGGTAAATCTCCTTCAGGTTCCTGCCCAGCCCATCATAATCAAGGCCGTACCCGACCACAAATTTATTGGGGATTTCAAACCCCACATAATCTATGTCCAAGGGTTCTATCAAGGCCTCAGGCTTCAGCAACAGGGTGGCAATGGCTATTTTTCCCGGATTGTGCTCAGCAACAAGACCCAAAATATGCTTCATGCTCAAACCCGTATCGACAATATCCTCCACCACAATCACGTCTCTGCCTTCCAAATCAACATTTAGGCCAATCAGGTTTTTCACCTGCCCGGTGGATGCGGTGGCCTCATAGGAAGCCACCTTAATAAACTGTATTTCTACAGGTATGTCGATGGCTTTCGCCAAATCGGAAAGAAACATAAAGGCTCCATTGAGTATCCCCAGCAAAACCGGCTCTTTTCCCTGAAAATCATTATTTATTTTTGCACCCAGAGTGGCAATCCGTTGCGACAGTTCAGCTTCGGATAGGTAGGGAACAAACTGCTTATCTTTAACTTCTACCATATCTTAATTAAAAATGCCCTAGGACAGGGCGACACAAATATATAAAAAAATGCTACCCCCCCGACATAAAATTTGCTAAACCAGCATACATTTAAAGGTGCTTCATCAAATACTGGTACATCTTAAGCATGCAGTCCAGGTCATGGAGGGAGACTTTTTCATCTGGCGAGTGCACATTGTCTTCTGGAGCTCCAATAAAACACCAATCCATCGCATAGGGACTCATCTGCACCTCCCGGCCATCACTGCTGCCCATTCCCTCTACTTCCAACTGGAATGGTATACCACTTTCAGAGGCCAAAGCCACAATCCTATCCACATAGGCCTTTCGGGGAATATTACGGTCCCTCAAAGATATGGCTACCCCCTCATGGTGGCGCACTCCCTCGGTCACCCAAGTAATATCGGAAATCAACGATTGTCGGATCTGCCACTTCTCATATATAAAGCGTAGGAGAAAAGGCATACTGCCGCCGTGGTGTTCCTCATAAGTGGAGAAGACCACCACCCCATCTTCCAGGGTTTCGCAAAGTTTCATGGCATTATACACTCCCAGCCTATTATCGAGATAGGCGGCTTGGATAAATTTTTCATCTATCCGGACATTTTGCTTGAAAGAGAGGCTTGTTCCCCTTTGGATACCTCTGGGGAAGTCATAAAATAGCTGCCCATTATTTTTTTTTATTTTGCACTCAATGGGACCAAAAATATCTTCCCCCACAAGTTCAAACCCGTCTTCAGCCTCTGGCCCACCGACAGTAACTAATTGATTTTCATATCTAACCGTAAACCCAATAGTGTCCATATGGGCAAATACGGCGGTGCGGGGTTTTCCAAATTTCAGGACAATACAGTCCTGCAATTCGTCCCCATAGTATATTTCTGGTGAAACCTTCCAGTTTCCTTTTCGTTGAGATACCCAACTTAAAATGAACTTAGAAATGGTAGATTCTTCCCCTGAAACCCCTTGAATTTGGAGCAAATCCCTTAAAATTCCCATATTGGCATTATTTATGACCAAATCATTTTCAAAAACTTATCACAAACCTACGTAAAAAACATTTCCTAGAAAGTTTTACGTTCTAAATAAAAAATTTACATTTGCATACAGTTACAAGTAAACAAGTTTGGAATTAAATCAATTAAACACTTAATTTTGGAAAAAAATTTTTTATCATGAAAAAGTTATTACTATCTACATTAATGGCTGGTGCCTTAGCAGTTGGAGCTAATGCCCAGGACGACTTCAACAAGTGGTCGATCGATGTGAACGGTGGGTTCAATAAAGCTATGACGCCAATGACGCCAGGCTTCTATTCTCCTATCGTTAATCTTGGACATGGTGACGTAGGCGTCAGATACATGTTCAATGAGAAATTTGGTGCGAAACTGGATTACGGTTTCGGAAGATTCGCTGAAGCAAGCCAGGACAACAACCCTGAGTTTGAAACGAATTACTACAGATTGAACCTTCAAGGTGTGGTAAACCTAGGTAGAATGATGAACTGGGAGACTTTCTCCAGAAGATTCAACCTATTGGGTCACGCCGGTGCTGGTATCGGTAGAATTACTCCTCAGCAAAACCTACACGCTGACTTCCAGGACAACGTTTACAACTTGATGGCAGGTATCACCGGTCAAATCAGATTGAGCGACAGAATTGCCCTTAACGGTGACATCACCGCTATCGCAAACGGTCGTCAAGATGTGGCTTTCGATGGTGCTTCTGCAATCACTCCTGAGCACTTCAGCTATTACGGACCAAAAGCTACTTGGTGGACTGGTACCTTGGGTCTTTCTTTCTACCTAGGTGGAAACTCTACTCATGCTGACTGGTATGTAGCTGAGGACAAGTATGCTACTAAGGAAGAATTGGCTACTCAAATCGGTGAAATCAGAGACATGTTGAAAGACTCTGACGGCGACGGTATCCCTGACTACCTAGACAAGGAGCCTAACACTCCAGCTGGTGCTAGAGTAGATGCTTTCGGTAGAACTTTGGATTCTGACGGTGACGGTATTCCTGATCACTTGGATGAGTGTCCATTTGTACCTGGTCCTGCTTCTAACCAAGGATGTCCAGTTGAAGATGACGAAGACAGAGAAACTGACTTCTTCAAGCAAGCTATCAACGATGGTTATGTGAACGTATACTTTGCATTTGACAGCGCTAAGCCACTAGGATACTCTTCTTCTGCTGCTAACTATGTAGCTAACTTCATGAAGAGAAACCCAGGTGTTAACGTTGAGTTGAAAGGTTATGCTGACGAATTAGGTCCAGAAAACTACAACCAGAGACTATCTGAAAGAAGAGCTAAAGCTGTATACGACCTATTGGTTGCTTCAGGTGTTGATTCTTCAAGATTGACTTACAAAGGCTATGGCGAAGACACAAGCGTAGACAAGAGATCTGCTGATGCTCGTCAATTGGCAAGAAGAGTAAGCTTCGAAGTTCAATAAGCTATTGAAATAAGAAAATTAAACCCGATCTTTGCAGATCGGGTTTTTTTTGCTCAAAACTTTAGTAATCCATGTTTATATTAAACCAGACCACCTCTATCGCCAACCAGTTTTTGGCGGATCTCCGAAATATTGACAGACAGCAGGACAGGATGCGCTTTCGACGTAACTTGGAGCGCTTGGGGGAAATCATGGCTTATGAGGTATCCAAAAGCCTCACTTTTGAATCACACACCATCACCACTCCCCTTGCACAAACGGAAGTGAAAAGACTAACGGATAACCCTGTAGTGATTTCGGTCATGAGGGCAGCCATTCCTTTCTACCAGGGGTTTATCAACTACTTCGATGATGCCGATAGCGGCTTCATAGGAGCCTACCGTAGGGAAGCGGAAGGTCAAGACCTGGAAATTGACCTTGATTATCTTGCAGCACCCTCGATCGAAGGCAAAGAGGTACTCATTGTAGACCCCATGCTGGCAACAGGCGGTTCCCTTCTTACCAGTATCAAACATCTATTGGTAAACGGCACCCCAAAAAAACTTCACATCATCTCTGCCATCGCAGCTCCAGAGGGCATTGAGCATGTCAAAAACAACTTGGACTTACCCCATGAGTTCTGGCTTTGCGCCTTGGATGAAAGGTTGAATGAAAAATCCTACATCGTGCCCGGACTGGGAGATGCGGGTGACTTAGCCTTTGGACAAAAACTTTAAGCATGGTTTATCTATTTTTACTGGTCGGACTTCTCATTCTGTTAATGGGAGGCAAATACTTGGTCGATGGCGCTTCTGCCATTGCCGGTAAGCTCGGCCTCAGCCCCGGGCTGATCGGTTTGACGGTAGTGTCTTTTGGCACGTCCGCACCTGAACTTCTGGTAAGCGTATCCGCGGCCCTTAAGGGAAACAGCGATATAGCCCTAGGAAACGTAATTGGTTCCAACATTTCCAACATATCCCTAGTCCTAGGAGTCAGTGCCGTTATTTTCCCCATTTCCCTTCCTAAGTCGGTAATCAAGCTGGATTATGTCTTCACCTTGGTGGTAAGCATTCTCTTTTACCTTTTGGCCATCAATGGTATCATTTCATTAATGGAGGGAATTATACTGGTGACACTGCTGATACTGATCAACTTTTACTTTTTCAAAAAAATAGAAAGAATCCCAGATGATCCTGAAGATTTGGACATGGTCAAAATCAAGGAAACACCTATTTGGAAATCTATCGCTTTAATTATACTTGGTATGGCCGGCCTCTATTGGGGTTCAGATTTGTTTATTGAAAACAGCATTGTGATTGCCCAAACCTTTGGGATCAGCGATCGGGTAATAGGTGTGACCATCATCGCCATGGGCACCAGCCTTCCAGAATTGGTGACTTCCGTGATGGCCGCCCTGAAAAAGCATACCGATATTGCCTTGGGCAACATCTTGGGTAGCAACCTAATGAATATCCTGGCTATTGTGGGTATCACAGCCATAGTCAGCCCTATTCAGGTATCCCAAATATTCCTTCAGAATGACTTCATCTGGATGCTTGGGTTTACGATTATCTTATTGCCCATTATTTTGACAAAACTCAGGATTTCCCGTTGGGAAGGAGGCCTATTGGCCGGTGGGTATGGCCTATACATTTATCTATTGTTATGATTGAGTACATCCTGACTTTTTTAACTATCTACTCTTTCTGCCTTTTCAAATTTATCGCAGGGCCTATTTTAGGCACCGCAGCGGGTTTTTCTATAGTTGAAATAGTATTTGTTACCGTATTGGGCATGATGAGCAGTGTGATCGGATTTACCTACATTGGGCAAAGATTACGCATCAGGTATCAGCAGGTATTCAAGCCCAAACGAAAAATCTTCACCAAAAACAGCAGAAGGGTAGTCAAGGTATGGCGGAATTTTGGTGCCATTGGGGTAGCTGCCATCACCCCCCTGGTGCTCACTCCCATCGGCGGAACCATCATCATGAATTCCTTTGGAGTCAAAAAAGAAAAAATCTTCACCTATATGTTGGTTAGCAGCATTTTTTGGGCCTTGATGTTTTCTTCATGTATAGACCTGCTTTTAAAAATCCCGGTGTTACAGCCTTTTCTTACTCAGGCAGTTCTTCATCAGGAAGAATTTCAATATCTTGAATCAACACTCGCTTGGCAATCTGCTGCCCTGTAAGAGTTGCTGCAAGGCCGCCTAGCGCGGTTTCCTTATACTTATTCTCCATACTGGCCCCGATTTCCCCCATGGCCTCTACACATTCATCCACAGGGATCACGGCATCCACATCAGCCAATGCAATCTGAGCAGAACTGTTGGCAATGGCCGCAGCACTGGCATTTCTCACCACACAGGGGATCTCTACCAATCCAGCCACAGGGTCACACACCAAACCAAGCATACACTGAATGGTGATGCCAACGGCATTGAAAACCTGCTCAATGCTGCCGCCCAGGCAATACACCATTGCTCCGGAGGCCATTGCCGCTGCAGAACCGGTCTCGGCCTGACAGCCTCCCACGGCCCCAGCCAAACTCGCATTCTGCTCGATGATCAAGGCAATCCCAGCACCAACCAAAAGCCCCTCCACGATGGATTCATCCGGTAAATCATGGATTTCCTGAAGGGTGTAAAGCGTTCCAGGCAGAATCCCGGATGCCCCTGCAGTAGGCGCGGCCACAACTCTACCCATGCAGCTATTGACCTCCTTAGCGGCCAAGGCACGGGAAATTAACTTTTGAAACTCCGGTGAAAGAACACTCAACTTATGGTTATAGACCTTTTTAGCCCCATTGTTGATCATTCCAGACCTACTGGTCATATCCTCTTTGAGTCCCGTTTCTACGGCTTCCCGCATCACTCGATAAGCCCTCAGGATTCCTTCCCGGATCGCCCCTTCTTCTTTGCCCTTTTGGTCTACCTCATACTCCAGCACAGGTTGATATAAAGGAACATCCTTTTCCTCACAATAGGCCTTCCAGCCCTTGAATGTTTCAAATAGGTAACTCATGTTAATTCGGGTTTATATTTCTAATCTGGCACAAAATACCACGTGATTTTTCTCCGCACAGGCCAACCCTTATAATCGGATTAACCTCTATACAAACTTAATTAAAAATTAGCCTGTTTCAGCATGCTTGGCATAAAACAAAAAATCCCCGATCTATAATGACCGGGGATCTTGACAGGGTTGGCAAGAATCAATTTCTTTCCACCTTTTTGATTATAGTATTAAATCGGATGGGCTCAAAAGGCCTTACTCTATCCATTATCAATTCCCTTTTGAATAGGTCCTCTCTTATAACTTGCGGGATTACTTGGGTGCTTGCACCATAGGCCAAGTGAGACGGGGCTATGATTTCAACATGGGAATTTGTGGTAAAGCCCAAAACGCTCTGGTCCAAAAACTTCAGGTTGTCCGGCACCCCGACACGGTAGCCAAAGCTGCCATTCTCCGCTTCACCTTTGCCAAACGGCTCCTTCTCACTCAATTCATAAATCTTGTAATTGACCACCACCCGGTCACCTGACTTCACCCTAAGGCTGTCAGCATCCCCTTCTTCGTAAACCTTGATATAGGCACCATTCTCCTGCCGCTCAAATCCTTCAATGGAATTGGACGCAAGGTAATCCTGAATACGCTGGTCCTCAATTTCAGCAAGCTCTTCCTTAGTATACACTTTTGCATACTCCACACGGATATCCAAGTTGCTGCTGGCCAAAATCAATTGCTGATATTGATACTCCCCATACCCCAACTGGGAGGGAGCGTAAATATTCAGGACCTCACCCTCACTCGCCAAACCTGAGGCAAAGTTAATAACGCGTGGCACCATGCCAGCCTCGCCATGCAGGAAGATGAGTGGATCACCATCCTCTGCAGTATGCGAATCAATAACCTTCCCGTCAATGGTCTTAATTCGATAATAAATCCCCACGATAGAGTTGTTAGTTATTTGGGGTGCATTGTCGTTCTCTATTTCTTTGGAGTAATAATACCCTACCTGTGTTTTGGTGGCTTCAATATTGTTTGATTCCATGTACGCTTTAAGCAAAGTGTCATCTCTCTCCCACACCTTGTCAATCTCATTTTCCATCGGACTAAGACAGGCGCTCATACCCAGGGCAACCACCGCGGCGGTCGCCGTTCTCAAAATCATATTCATATGTAGTAAAATTTATTTATTTTCTGAATTGGAAATTCATTCTCAAGTTGACGCCCCCGATAGAAAACTGCTGATCGATGAAGGTCATGTTTCCAAGAGGCATTTTATAGAAGGGCTCGATGGACAAAAAGGTCCCATTAGTCAAGCTATGTTCGTAGCCAAAAGATAAATTGAGCATCCTGCCAAGGTCCACTCCGCCTTCCCCACCCTCGGGGGTCAGTTCATTGGATATCACCGCGTCTGCGGCTGAACCCTGTGGACCGAAACCAAAACTTGGCTGCGTATAACTTTCAACTGTAGTCTGGTTAAGATAAACCATGCTGGAAAGCCCACTGATCACATAAAGGCCTGCCTGCGGTTTGTCCATCACTTTATATTTCAAGTTGATCGGAATATCCAAGTTGGCTATGTTCAATTCATAATTCCTTGGGCTAGGAGTAGCGGTGCTGGCGGCCGAAAACGCCATGGTTTGCATTGAATTCCGATTTAGACCATCATTGCCTGAATGGGCGGCACTGACCATCATGAGTTGCTGGTTTTGCTGCGGAATCATGCTCTGTCGGGCATATGTCACCCCCACGTCCACTTTTAGCCTCTTACTCAAAGGGATTTCAGACACCACTCCTGCCCCAAGATTCAACCCCATGGAAGTGTTTGAGTTGGATTGCGGAGCCACCAATACCCCCAACCTCATGGGGTTAGTATCTTTTTTCTTTTCGATTTCAGCGGCATCAGCCATTGACCAATCCTGAAGCTTTCGCTTGGCATCCTCCTCGGTCATTATTGGATTAATTTTCTTTTCCTCTACTTCTGTGGCCACGATCAGGTTTGTGGCTAGATTGTCCTCCATCCCACCAAAATTTCTTTCGGCTACCTTTCCAAAGGCCAATGTTCTGGATGGCAATTCAAAACCGCCAAGCTCGGGAAGTCCTTCAGGTACAAGCGCAATTGTGCTAGGAGTAAATATTTGTTCACTCGAGGTTGATACCTCCGCCTGAGCCACCATGGCCTGCGGGATGACAATTTTAGGCTGAGGTTCTTCTGTAATAACTGAAGATTCTTTCGTGCGAGCTTCTTGCAAATTCTCCACTTTTGGTGAAGCTATTGTATTTGATTGGCCGACATTTTCTTCAGCCCCTGTTTCTTTTTGTTCAATGGCTGACTCTTCCGTGATTTTAGGAGGCTTACTGGATGGGTTAGTCCATTCGGCTACCAGGGGGGCAGCCTCATTTCCATACAATAGGGGATAAAGGATAACCCCAAGGGCCAGGCATGCGGCCGCCATACCGGCCACTAGCCAAGGCCAAAGTAAAAACCGCTTTGGTTTTTCACTTGCGAAAAAGGCATCAGAAAACTTCTCCCATTCCCTGGGATCCACCTCCTCGTGATAGTCATCGAAGGAGGATTTTATTTTCTCCGCCAGTCTTTTATCGAACTGATCCTTCATCCCTTATTTCATTTAACACTATAAACTTCTCCCTCAATTTCTGCTTGGCTCTCGCCAGATAGGTTCTTGAAGAGCTGCTCGGAAACCCAAGTTCCTCCCCAATTTCCTTATGTGAAAAGCCTTCTATCTCATACATATTAAAGACAATCCTTAAAATATCGGGAAGCTCCCTAAGCATCCCCAAAATTTCCTCTTTGGTCAAATCATCCACGGCATCAGAATCGTACGACTCCGCAGCGGCTTTGTCAATTTCCAGCACGGCATAGTGCTTTTGGTTTTTCCGGTAATTGTCGATGGATGTGTTGATAATAATTCTTCGAAACCAGCCCTTAAAGCTGCTGCCGGTAGAATATTGGTCAAGTTTGCTGAAAGCCTTGAGGTAACTATCATTGACCACCTCGCAAGCTTCATCACGGGTGTTGGTATATCGAAGGGCAACGCTCATAGCATAGCCATAGAAGTGCCTGTAAAGCTTTTCTATCGCTGCTGCATTTCCGCTCTTTGCTTCCTTGATTAAATGTTGCTCCAAACTGCCGTAATTTTCCAACTTCTACTTAGACGAGGTCCTGGGGGAGAGTGCTACAATATTATTAAAAAAAGAAAGGATTGCTTCACAATCCTCACTAATTTCTTCTTTAAAAGTTGAATTTTATGTTCTGCTTAATGGCAGGATCAATGCTCAAGGCCACCGGGCAGGTTTTGGCCGCGTTTTTTATTTTCTGCAAAAACTTGGCGTCTTCCGGGGCATTGCTCCAGTGAAATTCCACCTGGATTTCCGAAATCTTCCTTGGGTCGGACTGCATCACTTTGGTAGTTTCCCATTCCAAACCATCAAGGTCCATCCCATCCCTCCGGGCTACGATTCCCATTATAGTAACCATACAGTTGGCTAGTGCAGCAGCCACCAGATCAGTGGGGGAAAAGGCCTGCCCCTGGCCATTGTTGTCAACGGGGGCATCGGTAATAATGGAGTTTCCGGATTGGAGATGCTCGGAGGTGGTACGCAAATTTCCTAAATAGGAGCTTTTTATAGTCGGCATAAACAGTTACTTTTAATTTAAAGTTTATAACTTAAGCGACAAAATTAGCGTTTAATTCCATAGAAATACATGGCCAATTCAGCAAAATATCTTTTTATCCTTCTCTTCTTGGGACTCAGCCATTTTTCCTTTGCCCAGCGAGAAGATGCCGGCGACTACGATTATGACCGGGAAGTACTCTTTGGGGTAAACAAAAACACAAACGGTGGGCTAATAGGCGGGGTGAGTGTCAAAATAGGCAACCGGATCAACGATGACCTCTTCCAATTCTATGGTTTGGAGCTGGTAAATGTGAAAAACCCGAAGGAGGTCCGGTATAATACCCCATTTGGCAACAGTTACATTTTCGGAAAGTCAAATTATTTATACTCCATCAGGCCGCATTACGGTCGGGAGCTAATCCTGTTCAAAAAAGCCCCACAACAGGGGGTACAGATCTCCATTCTTTCGGCCATCGGCCCCTCAATAGGCGTAATTGCCCCCTACTATGTGGAATATTTTGCCAGCAGAACCGAAACGGTCAGAGGTCAATATGATCCTGAAAGAGTCAGGAGCAGGTTTGAAATCACGGGCCCTGGAAGGATATTTGAAGGCATCGGAGAGTCGGAGCTGGCCATAGGTGGACATGCCAAAGCAGCCCTTTCCTTTGAGTTTGGAGTCTTCAAAAGCAATGTCACCGGAATGGAACTAGGATACCTCTTTGAGGGTTTTCATAAAACACCGGAAATCATGCCTACGGTAGAAAACAGGCAGTTTTTCCACTCCGTGTACTTCACCCTGTTTTATGGGTTTAGGAAATAGGTAAGGATGTTGGGTTTTGCGCCCTTTATCCTTAATTTTGCGATAAGCTAAGACAATACAGATGATCGAATTACCAGTAATATCCGAGGAGCAAACCAAGCGAAAAAAACCAAATTGGCTTAGGGTAAAGCTTCCTGTAGGAAAAGAATATGCCCACGTCAGAAAACTAGTAGACGAGCACAAGCTTCACACGATCTGTGAAAGCGGCAACTGTCCCAATATGGGAGAATGCTGGGGTGCGGGAACGGCTACTTTCATGATCCTTGGAAATGTATGTACACGATCTTGCTCATTCTGCGCCGTGGCCACTGGCCGCCCGCCGGAGTATGACACCGATGAGCCTAGAAGAGTAGCCGAGGCCATCAAGCTGATGCAAGTCAAGCATGCGGTAATTACATCGGTAAACCGGGATGAATTAAAAGACCGGGGTGCTGAAATCTGGTATCAAACCGTAACAGAAACCAAAAAATTGTCTCCAGAGACGACCATTGAAACCTTGATTCCCGATGTCAAATCAAACTGGGACGCCTTGTTCCGTATGATTGAAGGTGGTCAAGAGGTTGTTTCCCACAACATGGAGACCGTGGAGAGCTTATATAGAAGGGTAAGACCTCAGGCAAAATATGCCAGGTCTTTGGAACAGATCAAGCGCACCAAAGCCCATGGTATGCGTACCAAAACGGGCATCATGCTTGGGCTGGGTGAGAAGCAAGAAGAAGTTTATAAGGCGATGGACGACCTGGTTGCCCATGACTGTGATATCCTGACATTGGGGCAGTACCTTCAGCCGACCAAGATGCATATCGAGGTAGCCGAGTTTATCCATCCTGATTTGTTTGACCATTATAGAGAAGAAGGGTTAAAAAGAGGATTAAAATATGTAGAATCTGGGCCATTGGTAAGGTCTTCTTACCATGCAGAAAGACATGTTAACGTCTAAAGTGACGCAATAGCCTCACTAAAAGAACAGGGTCCACATTTTTCGAAGGTGTGGACTTTTTTTCTACCATCTTTTTGAAGCTACATAAGACACATTTCACAGCCTTGAGACCAAATCAACATCAATAACTTGCTTTACCCCACTGCTTTCCATTTATTTACCCAAAGAATAAAAAAAGCCTGAAGAAATGATCCTTCAGGCTTTTAATTATTTATCTCTAAATGGCTTATGCCATCGCTTCTTCCTCGCTTTGCTCATATTCCGTCACCGGGATACAGCTACACATCAAGTTTCTGTCACCGTAAGCAGAATCAATTCTTCTTACCGATGGCCAGAACTTATTGTTTTTCACAAATTCCAATGGATAAACAGCCTGCTGTCTACTGTAGCTGAAGTTCCACTCATCGGCCAATGCCAAAGTAGCTGTATGCGGAGCATTTTTCAACATGTTGTCTTCCTTATCCAAAGTACCGTTTTCGATAGACTTGATTTCTTCTCTGATAGCAATCATGGCATCACAGAACTTGTCCAATTCAGACACCGTCTCAGATTCGGTAGGCTCGATCATAAGGGTACCAGCTACAGGGAAGGAAACTGTTGGGGCATGGTATCCATAGTCCATCAATCGCTTGGCAATGTCCTCTACTTCGATTCCAACCTCCTTAAAGGCTCTGCAGTCCAAGATCATTTCGTGGGCCGCTCTACCTTTTGTTCCAGTATAAAGGATCGGGTAGTGCTCTTCCAGCCTTGCCTTCATGTAGTTGGCATTAAGGATGGCCATTTTGGTAGCGTTAGTCAGTCCGTCTCCACCCATCATTGCGATGTAGGCATATGAAATTGGAAGGATGGACGCACTTCCGAAAGGTGCAGCCGAAATAGCGTGGATGGCCTGCTGACCTCCTGTTTTCACAATCGGGTTGCTAGGCAGGAATGGCACAAGGTGCTCAGCCACACAGATTGGGCCCATACCTGGTCCACCTCCACCATGAGGGATACAGAAAGTTTTGTGAAGATTCAGGTGACATACGTCAGCACCGATTCTCCCTGGACTGGTCAACCCAACCTGGGCGTTCATGTTGGCACCGTCCATGTATACCTGACCGCCATTGTTGTGGATGGTCTGGCAGATCTCCTGAATAGACTCTTCAAACACACCGTGGGTAGATGGGTAAGTCACCAAAAGGGAAGAAAGGTTGTCTTTGTACTTCTCCGCTTTGGCTTTCAAATCTTCCAGATCAATATTTCCTTTTTCGTCACATTTCACAATCACCACACTCATACCCGCCATCACTGCCGATGCAGGGTTGGTACCGTGGGCTGAAGATGGGATAAGGGCAATATTTCTGTGGTGGTCGCCCCTGCTTTGGTGATAAGCTCGGATCACCATGAGGCCGGCAAATTCACCCTGAGCGCCAGAGTTAGGCTGAAGGGAGGTGTCGGCAAACCCTGTGATCTCGCTCAACCAGTTTCTCAAGTTTTGGAACATCTCATAGTATCCAGCTGCCTGGTCCTGGGGAACAAACGGGTGCATCTGCCCAAATTCAGGCCATGTCACCGGAATCATCTCCGCGGTAGCGTTCAGTTTCATGGTACAGGAGCCCAATGAAATCATGGAATGCGTCAAGCTCAAATCCTTTGACTCAAGACGCTTGATATATCTAAGCATCTCATGCTCGGAGTGGTATTGGTTGAATACCGGATGCTCCAAGTAGGATGACTTTCTCTCCAAGTTATCTGTCAATTCCAACTCAAGGCCGGCAACTTTCTCTTGAATGTCTATGGCGGTTTTATTGGTAGACTTTGCGAAAATGTGCAGGATATCCTGAACGTTTTTCAGGGTTTTCACCTCGTCAAATGAGAGAAAAATATACCCGGTTTCGTATCGGAAGTTTACCTTTGAAGAAAGAGCAAACGCCCTGATTTTCTCCTGTTGAACTTCGTCCACTTTTATTTTGATGGTATCGAAGAAATTCTTGTTTTCCTGCACAAACCCTAATTCGGCAAGACCCTGGACGGTCAATTTAGCCAAACCGTGGATTCGGGAGGCAATTTCCTTCAAGCCTTTAGGTCCATGATATACGGCATACATACCGGCCATCACTCCTAGCAATACCTGTGCGGTACAAATATTCGATGTAGCTTTTTCTCTTTTGATATGTTGCTCTCTTGTCTGAAGCGCCATCCTGTAAGCCTTATTTCCATCTCGGTCTACAGACACGCCGATGATCCTTCCCGGAATCTGTCGCTTGTAGGCTTCCTTAGTGGCAAAGTAGGCAGCATGAGGACCACCAAAACCCATTGGAACCCCTAATCTTTGGGTAGTACCCACTACCACGTCAGCACCCATTTCACCCGGAGGTGTCAAAAGTGTCAAACTCAAAAGATCGGCGGCAAAAGCTGTCAACACATCGTTTTCTTTGGCGGAAGCCACCAATTCAGAATAGTTGATTGCCTCCCCGTCAGAATTGGGGTATTGCAGCATCAAGCCGAATAATTCCGGATCAGTCAGATCCAATTCAGCCAATGGCCCAATCACCAAATCAACGCCTACCGGCACCGAACGGGTCAAAAGGATATCTTTGGTCTGAGGGAAAATCTTTTCGTCCACAAAGAACTTTGTGGCTTTCTTCTTCGATTTTGCTTTGGAAGCATAAAGAAGGGTCATCGCTTCGGCGGCAGCCGTACCCTCATCCAAAAGGGAGGCATTGGCCATTTCCATGCCGGTCAAGTCCATGACCATTGTCTGGAAATTGATCAGCGCCTCAAGACGGCCCTGTGCGATTTCTGCCTGGTAAGGTGTGTAGGCGGTATACCATCCTGGATTTTCCAATACATTTCTCAAAATCACCCCAGGCACCAGCGTATCATAATACCCTAATCCGATATAGGACTTAAAGATTTTGTTTTTGGAAGCCAGCTTTTTGAACTCGTTTAAAAAGGCCGCTTCTGACTTAGCTTCAGGAAGCTGCAGACTTTGCTCAGACCTAATGGCCTTAGGCACGGTTTGGTCTATTAATTCATCAACAGAAGACACACCAATTTTCTCCAACATGTGGGCGATATCCGCTTGGGAAGGCCCATTATGCCGGTGTTCAAATTTAACTGAGGGATCTAGATTAATTTTCATATCAGCTGATAGAAGTTATATGATTTGGGTTATATCCAAGGTATTTTTGGTTGTGCAAATGTATAAATTATTGATGGATAATGATTTTAAAATCCAAAGATTTATACCCATTTTGCCGACCGATCATGGAATTCAATTTTAATCTACTAATTAAAATTTTTAGTTTTAGGTTCAAAAAAACAACACGCACAACAAAATAGTATGAAGAAAAGATATCTTTTGGCAGGCGCAATGGCATATTTGATGTCATGGCAGGTGTCGGCTCAGGATGCTACGGCGATCAAATACGCCTCCACCATCACTGAAGCTGACTTGGAAGAATACCTCACTTATTTGGCCTCCGACGAAATGGAAGGCCGTGAAACCGGTGAGAAGGGCCAGAAAATGGCCGCCGAATATTTAGTGAATTTTTACAAAGAAATAGGCCTGGACGGCCCGGTAGACGGAGATTACCTTCAGAAATTCGAACTTGCCAATGTGAAATGGGGCGATATTTCCCTGAAAATAGGCAACCAGAAACTGACTAATAACGAGGACTTCGTATTTATCGGCGACGGGAACATGAGACGTTCTGAAAAGAAAGACCTTGTATTCCTGGGACTTGCTAATGAAGAAAACCTCTCAAAAGTAGACGTAAAAGATAAACTGGTAGGCATCTGGGCAATCGGCGGAAGAGCTCAAAACGTAATCCAGGACATCATGGATGCCGGAGCAGCCGGTGCCGTGATCGTAACCATGGAAGGGCAGGCCAATTTTGACCGTATCGCAAACCGTTACAAAGCGCTTTCCGGAAGAGGAAGACTCGGTTTTGACTCCGAAGACAAGCAGCAGCCGGTATTCATGGTGAGCAGCAACAAAATGGCGGAGATTTTTGATTCTTCAGTAGAAGAGCTTAAAGAAGCCGCCAAAAACGACCCTTCGGTAATCAAAAGCCAGAAAGCCACCTTCCAAGTGAAGAAAAACAAGGAAATGGTCGGTACGGAAAACGTGATGGCTTACCTTGAGGGTACCGATAAAAAAGAGGAGGTTTTGGTAATTTCTTCACACTATGACCACATCGGAATCGACAGCCAAGGAAGAATCAACAACGGCGCAGATGATGATGGATCAGGGACAGTTTCCGTAATGGAGATCGCCCAGGCTTTTGCCAAGGCTGCCGAAGATGGTCACAGACCAAGAAGAAGCATCCTTTTCCTAAACGTAACCGGTGAGGAAAAAGGACTTCTAGGCTCACAATACTATGCTGAAAATCCAATTTTCCCCTTGGAAAACACCGTCAACAACATTAACATCGATATGGTGGGAAGAATTGACTATGAATACCAGGATGCCGAAGACCAAGACTATGTGTATGTGATCGGTTCTGAAATGCTTTCAAGCCATTTGAAAACCATCAATGAATACAATAACATCACTTACACTGGCCTGAAACTCGACTACAGATATGATGCTGAGGATGATCCAAACAGATTCTATTACAGATCCGATCATTACAATTTTGCAAAGCACGATATCCCTGTTATCTTCTTCTTCAACGGCGTGCACGATGACTATCACCAGCACACGGATACGGTGGACAAAATCGAATTCCCGTTGATGACCAAAAGAGCCAGGTTGATATTCCATACCTCATGGGATTTGGCCAACAGAGATGAAAGAACTCCTGTAGACGGAACGAATACCCGAACAGACAGATAAAAAAGACCGGAAACGGATAACCAATAAAAGCCTTTGAGCGTCAAGCTTAAAGGCTTTTTTTTTGACTTAAAACATCTAATTATATAATCCTACCGTCTTCCATTTCTATAATCCTGTCTGTCCCTTTGGCAAATTCATCGTCGTGGGTGACGATAAGCATGGTCTGGTGAAATTCAGTGGCTAGCTCCTTGAAAATATTAAAGACGATATCGCTATTGGATTTGTCCAGATTCCCGGTAGGCTCATCCCCCATGATGATTAGGGGATCATTAATCAGTGCTCTGGCTATGGCTACCCTTTGCTTTTGACCACCGGAAAGTTGGTGTACTTTTTTGAGCGCATGGCTTTCCATTCCAAAGATCCTAAGTTTCTCCATTGCCCTGTGTTCGATTTCCTCTGGACTGTACCTCCCCAGCTTCATGGCGGGGATTTTCACATTTTCCAAAGCTGAGAATTCGTTGAGCAAATAATGAAACTGGAATACAAAGCCTATTTTCTCATTTCTGATCCTAGAAAGAATCTTTGCATCCAGCCCGGTCACCAGTTCATTTTCTATATACAATTGCCCTTCATAGTCAGTATCCATGGTGGAAAGGATGTAAAGCAACGTCGATTTTCCGCATCCGGACTTGCCCATAACGGAAACGAACTCTCCTTTTTTAACGTCCAGACAAACCTCCTTTAGCACCTGAGTTTTTTCAGGACTATAGAAATATTTACTTACATTCTGGGTTCTCAATACACTGCTTCTCTGCATATCATCCATTATTTCCCCCTTATGATATCCACAGGGTCAATCTTACTGGCTTTCTTGGCTGGAAAATATCCGGCAAAATAGGTGGTCACTATGCTAAACACTCCCGCAATCACATAATACTTGGGGTTGAAATCTACGGGAAAGGTTTTGATGGTGGGCAAGGCCTCCGTTTCAAATGGAATCCGCTCGATGCCCAATCCGGCCAGGAAGCCAAATACAAGACCCAAAGCCCCACCCACAACCCCGATGATCAGCGCAATGATGATAAAAATCAAATTGACATCCCGGCCCGAAAAGCCAATGGCCTTCAGGATGGCAATGGTATCCATCTTCTCATAAATCATCATGTTGAGGATGTTATAAATACCAAAACCCGACACCACCAAAAGGGTGATTCCCACGGCATAGCTGATCAGGGACCGCACTTGTGTCCCTGTTTCAAATTGTGCGTTCACGGTTTGGATATCGTCCGCATCCACTTGGTAGACTTCTGCCAGCTCTCTTGCCATTGCGGGAGCCAGGTTTAAATCATGAAGCTTGACCTGAATATCTGTCACGTACGAGGCCGGTTCACCCAGCATCTTTTGCACAGTATTTATTGATGCATAGCTTTGTACATTGTCCACATCCCCAAGTCCTGACTGAAAATACCCCACCACCTTTAGTTGCATTCGGTTACCTTGGGCAGTGGTCACCTGGATCAAATCCCCGATTTCGGCTAGCATTCTGTCTGCTGCCCCCTTGCCCAGAATCACACTGTTCAGCGTATTATTTAAATCCTGCACATTCCCAGTGGTCACATAATCCTCAAATGCAAAAAGGTCTGCTTCCTTGGCCACATCCACCCCGTTGACCACCCCGGTGATGTCGATGGTCCCTACATTATAAAACACCTGCGCGGTGATCCTTGGCGTGACTCCCAGCACACGCGGATCTCTGGAAAGACTTTCCATAATCGGCCCACTGTTGTGTATATCCAGTCTGGAAGCGCTTGGTTTGATGGATCGGATCACATGGTGGGTCTCCCGGTCAAAAAGCTGAATCGGTTGGTTTGGATTTGGTTTCACCTCATTGTAAAAGCGGATGTGGGGAGTACGGTTGAGGATCAACCCGTCGAGCATGGAGTTTAGACCATTCATGAAACCAAGTAGCGCCACAAACATGGTGATGCTAAACACCACCCCCACCCCGGCCACAATGGTCTGCTTTCCTCTGGCCACCATCAAGGCCCAGGCAAGTTCGGTAATTAGGCCCCATTTCATGGTCTTCTGATAAGTTTGGTCCCTTCCCCCACCCCTTCGATCAATTCGGCCATCTGAAAATCCCTGATGCCCAATTTTACCTCCAACGTATCCATTTGTTCCGTGACTACATAGTTGTCCTGATGAACAAAGCTCCTTGGCACCAGCAAAGCTTCCTTGCTTTCCTTTATCAAAATATTGGCCTCCAAAGTCAGAAAGGGGAAAAGCTGCTCTGGCTCTCTGGTAAAGACCGCCTCCACTGTAAAACTTTTGCTTGCCTGATTAAGAATGGGGTTGATCTTGGTGACTATCGCTTCAAAGGTCTGCCCACGGTAGCTGTCCATGCTCACGAATATCTTCTGGCCTGTGCGGACTTTTACAATGTCATATTCATCCACCTGCAATTCGAGAAAATATTTACCCGCCTGGCCAAGCACCGCTAAGGGCGTCTGTGGAGAGACCAGCTCCCCTTTCTCTCTTAGCATAGAAAACACCACCCCATCCACACGTGAGGTCACCAAAAAATCATCCTCCATTGCCCTACTGATTTTTAAGTTTTGGTAGGCCTGCCTGTCCTGAAAATCGATTTCACGCTTGAGTTCTTGGTACCGGATTTTACTGGACTGGTATTGGGTGGCAGAATTCCTGAAGTTTAGTTCGCGCCTTTCCATTTCGGTTTCCGTGCCCACCCCCTGGCTTCTCAGTCTCTTTTGCCTTTCCAGCATCAGAGAATCATTCTCCAATTGGCTCTTCGCTAGCTCCACGGCGATTTCCAAGTCTCTCAACCGGCTCTGGTTAGCCTGCCGGTCGGCATAGGCCCTGGCCAGTTCGGCGCTTTCCCGGTTTAACCTCCCCGACTCGTTATAGATAGAAATAATAGGATCGCCTATTTTCACCGTATCGCCTTCCTGTACATACACCTCATCGACCAGCCCTGACACCGTGGCATATGCCTGGTATTGTCCAAGGCTTTTGACTATCCCGGAAGCATATACGGATTCGGAAATATTGCCTCTTTTTACCGTTGCCTTCTCATAATTTTCTCCACAGGAAACAAAAAATCCCAGACAGCATCCAAGCAAAAAAATTTTCCTTAATAGATTCATGACCTGATAAGTTGAAGCTCATTTAAATATAAGTAAAAGTAGCCACATGCAAGTCTTAAAAAAATGACCTAGCTCATAAAAAAAAGCTCCACAAGTGGAGCTTCTCAATATTATGACCGTTTTTTATTCTTACCCTGGGTTTTCATCTGGTTACGGTTTTTCTTGGCTTTTTGGCGCTGATGCTTTCTTGGATCGGCTGCCGGCTTTTCATGGGGATTGGTTTTCGGCCTGGCCTTTTTCTCATGGAAGGCGCCCAGGTAATCCGGATCCGCTTTTTTCTTCTGGTTGTCAATCTCCCTGGCATAAGCCTGTTTTTCTGAAAACGGCGTATCCACTACCGTCACTTCCGCTGGAATGTGGCTTTCCGGCACCGGCATCCTGATGATCTCTTCGATCTTTTCAAAATGAAATTCCTCCACAGGATTCACAAAGGTGATGGCCTTTCCTTCCTGCTCCGCACGTCCCGTACGCCCGATCCTGTGCACGTAATCCTCGTAGATCAATGGCACATCAAAATTGATCACATGGCTCACCATGGAAATATCCAGCCCCCTGGAAGCCACATCTGTTGCCACCAGGATCCGGATATCCCCTGCCTTAAACTGCTCCATGGAATTGATGCGAGTATTCTGCCCCTTGTTGGCATGGATCACCCGCACTTCTCCCAGCTTTTTCCTTTCTATATAATTAAATACCTCCTCGGCATTTTTCCTGGATTTGGTAAAAATCATCGCCCTCTTCACTTCCTCGCCTTGGAGGATATGCTCCAGCAGGTTGATCTTGGTTTTGATGTTGGGCACCAGATATTTTACCTGATCGATGGTTTCTGCCGTGGTCGCTTGGGGAGCCACTTCTATCCGCTCGGGAAACTCCAGAAATTCCTGACTAAGGATCTCCACCTTGTCAGCAAAGGTGGCGGAAAACAACAGGTTTTGCCTTTTTACGGGCAGGATCTCAAGTATAGACCGGATCTGGCGCATAAAGCCCATATCCATCATCTTGTCGGCTTCATCCATCACCATGGTTTTGATCTCCTTGACAAAAATCGCCCCCCTGCTGTATAGGTCCACAAATCTCCCGGGCGTGGATACGATTACGTCCACTCCTTGTTGGATTTTTTCAATTTGGGTGGTGGGGCCTATTCCGCCATACAGACACACGTACCTCAGGTCCGTGTATTTGCCAAACTGCAGGATAGCTTCCTCAATCTGCATCACCAGCTCCCGTGTGGGCGCCAACACCAGCGCTCGGGGATGCATCCCTTGCGCATATTTGATTTTCATCAGAATAGGAAGCACATAGGCGGCCGTCTTCCCGGTGCCCGTTTGGGCGATCCCTAAAACATCATGCCCGGCTAGTGCCAACGGGATGGCCTTAGCCTGGATAGGTGTGGGTTTTTCAAAACCTGCCTCCCGGACAGCTTCCAAAAGCTGCTTATTTAATTTAAATTCTTCAAAACTTACGGGGCTGTCCGACATGTTTACTATTTTTAAGGATACAATTTGAGAAATATTAAAAGCAGAAATTCCATAAGTAAGTTCAAAACCTATGAAAAGCATCTTAATAACAAATGCAAATATAGTAAATGAAGGACAGATATCCCTAGGAGACGTATTGGTAAGGGACGGGCTCATCTTTGTAGCCGGGGGTGACCTCAGCGAGCATGAAGCCGACATCCATATTGACGCCAAGGGCAAATACCTCCTCCCGGGCATCATTGACGACCAGGTGCATTTCAGGGAGCCGGGACTTACCCATAAAGCAGATATCAAAACAGAAAGCAGGGCCGCCGTGGCCGGAGGGATCACTTCCTACATGGAAATGCCCAATACCGTCCCCCAGTCCACCACCATTGAACTGCTGGAGGAGAAATATAAAATCGCTTCCCAAACTTCCCTGGCCAATTACTCTTTTTATCTGGGGGCCACCAATGACAACCTGGATGAACTGTTGAAAGTAGACCCCCAGAATGTTTGTGGAATAAAAGTTTTTCAGGGCTCCTCCACCGGCAATATGCTGGTGGACAATCTGGAAACTTTGGAAAAGATCTTTGAAAAAAGCCCCATCTTAATCGCCACCCACAGCGAAAATGATGATATCATCAGGGCCAATTTTGTAAAATACCAGCAAGAATTTGGGGAAGATATCCCCATCAAATACCACCCCTTGATCCGTTCGGCAGAAGCATGCTATGATGCCTCGAAGAAAGTAGTAGACTTGGCGCGTAAACACGGAACAAAGTTGCACATCCTCCATATCAGCACCGCCAAAGAGGTCAGTCTATTTGACAACACCATTCCTTTGGAAGAAAAAAGAATCACCGCAGAGGCCTGTGTGCACCATTTATGGTTTACCGATGAGGATTATGATGAAAAAGGCACGCTCATCAAATGGAACCCTGCGGTAAAAAGTGCCGCCGACCGAGATGAAATCCTCAAAGGCGTACTGGACAACCGAATCGATGTGATCGCCACCGACCATGCCCCCCACACCAAAGAGGAAAAAGCCAACAAATATGCCAATGCCCCATCAGGAGGTCCCTTGGTTCAGCACAGCCTAGTGGCCATGCTGGAAATGTACCATCAGAAGAAAATCAGCCTGGAAGCCATAGTCCAGAAAATGTGTCACCATCCTGCTATTCTTTTCGAAGTGGAAAAACGGGGCTATATCCGTCCAAGCTTCCATGCCGACTTGGTATTGGTGGACCTGGACAACCCATGGGAAGTAACAGCCGAAAACGTGCTTTCCAAATGCGGCTGGTCACCTTTTGAAGGACAAACTTTCAAGTCAAGAGTGACCCATACGATCGTTTCCGGGCACTTGGCGTACGAAAACGGCATATTTCATGAAGAGAAAATGGGAGAAAGATTAAAATTTTCAAGAAAATAACTTCCTGGCTATTGCATCGAATATATCAAAATACTACCTTTGCAATCCATTCAGGAAACAGTTTCTGAAAAAGACTTCAAACGGTGGTTGTAGCTCAGCTGGTTAGAGCGCTGGTTTGTGGATCCAGAGGTCGCCGGTTCGAACCCGGTCTTCCACCCTAAACCCCTTGACGACTCAAGGGGTTTTCTTTTTTCAGCCCGGCAATTAATTTTGTTGGCATTTTAATTGTTCTCTGTGACTTAAATTAAACCAATAATCGGCAATGTTTACATTATTTAAATCTTCGCCCGTATTTCCCAAGGTGAAACCTGTGGATTTGCGTTTTATTAACCTGTATTTAAACAAGTTCGACGAATCCCTCCGCAATTGGGAGGAACTGCAAAAAGACTCAACATCAGTAGCCCAATAACATTAGACCATCTCCGGATGGTCTTTTTTTTGCGCTTTTGTTTTTCTTTCCCCCACAAAAAGGTATTTTTATGGTTATACAAACAGTATCAAACCACTAACCTATGAGCTACATACACTTTGATAAGACTCAACTTATCAATTTGAATTATTCTTTGGAGAAAGAAATAATCCGGGCCAACAAATCCGGCTGTTACACCAATTCTACCATTATTGGCTGCAACACCAGAAAATATCACGGTCTCCTGGTCGCCCCGCAACCCCAAATAGATTCCCAGCACCATGTAATGCTATCCAATGTCCATGAGACGGTGGTGCAGCACGGAGCCAGTTTCAACCTTGGAATTGCCAAATACCCGGGCACTTATTCCCCGCGCGGACATAAATACCTAGAGGATTTTGATACCGAACCCATCCCGAAGCTTACTTATAGGGTTGGGGGTGTTTTGTTGCAAAAGGAAATCATCCTGGATTCCAACCGGGACCGGGTGATGATCAGGTACACACTTTTGGAGGCACACAGCCCTACCAAGTTGAGGCTCCAGCCGTTTTTGGCGTTCCGTGGCCACCACAGTCTATCCAAGGCCAATACCTATTTAAACAAAAAATATAAAAAAGCTGACCAGGGTGTCGTGTTTAGGCTATACGATGCCTACGATCCACTTTATTTACAGCTTTCGAAGAAAAATGAATTTGTGCCCGCCCCGGATTGGTATTACGACATTGAGTATATCCGCGAAAGGGAAAGGGGCTATGATTATCATGAGGATCTCTATGTGCCAGGTTATTTTGAGGTAGAGATCACCAAGGATGAGCCCGTTATATTTTCGGCGGGTCTCCAGGAAGCCAAAGCGGCCACCAGAAAACAGTCCTTCGAAAAAGAAGTAGCCAGAAGGTTCCCGAGAAACAATTTTGCAAACTGCCTTAAAAATTCAGCAGGCCAATTTATTGCCAAAAGGGATGGAAAAACCCATGTCATTGCAGGCTTCCCCTGGTTTGGCTGGTGGGGTAGGGACACATTTATAGCAGCACCAGGCCTCACCCTTACTTTGGGCCAAAAAGAAACCTTCCTTGAAATCATGGAAACCATGACCAGAGACATGAAGGGCCCCTTATTCCCCAATGTGGGTAGCGGTGTGGATACCAACATGAATTCCCTGGATGCGCCGTTATGGTATTTTTGGGCATTGCAGCAATATGTCATTTTCACTGAAGACGAAGCTACAATCAAGGATAAACACCTCAAATACATGAAGCAAATCATCGATGGCTTCATAGCGGGAACTGATTTCAACATTCGTGTATTGGAAAACGGTTTGCTTTGCGGAGGGGAGGAAGGCAAAGCCCTCACCTGGATGGACGCTGTGACCGACGACGGCCCCGTGACACCGAGGATCGGTTGCCCAGTTGAGATCAACGCACTTTGGTACAATGCACTTTGTTTTTACTATTCTCTTTCCGGAGAAGAAAACATTAACGAACTTGCACAAAAAGTCAGAAACTCCTTTGAGGAAAACTTTTGGGATGATCGAAAAGGTTATTTGGCAGATGTAGTCAATGGAGAGGAGAAAGATTGGTCCATCAGGCCCAATATGATTTTTGCCACCTCGCTGCCTTTCAGAGCCCTATCTGACTTTCAAAACGATTCAATTCTGGAAACGGCCCGGGCAAAACTGCTTACCACCCGCGGATTGAGAACCCTTGCCCCTGACGATCCCCGTTACAAAGGATATTATCAAGGCAATCAGTATCAACGGGACAACGCATACCATCAAGGCACAGTTTGGCCCTGGTTGCTCGGTCATTTTATGGAAGGCTATCTACGCATCCACGGAGATAAAGGCAAAAACCTTATCGAAAAAACCATCACGGCTTTTGATGAGGTGATGACCCAATATGGCGTGGGCACCGTCGCGGAAATCTACGACGGCGATCCGCCCCACCGTCCAAAAGGAGCAATATCCCAAGCCTGGAGTGTGGGAGAAATGCTCAGGATGATGCATCTAGTCAATAAACTTTAATTTTTTGAATCCCCTTGCCACCCTCAAGGGCATTCATGGAGCCACTTAACCCGAAACGCATGAAAGTATTAATGTTTGGTTGGGAATTTCCGCCTCATATATCCGGAGGACTCGGTACCGCATGTTACGGTCTGGTCAAAGGGATGATGCACAATAACCAAGAAATTATTTTTGTTGTACCCAAACTCTGGGGCGATGAAGATCCGGTAGCTGATTTTGTCAATGCCAGTGACATTGAAATCGACTATCGGGAGAGGAGATTTCAAGAGGTCTGGAAAAATCTCACGTATATGGAGGTCAGCTCTTTCCTTGTCCCCTACTTGGGGCCCGAAGAATTCACCAAATTCACTGATTATAGTGAACATGACCATTTTGATGTAGAGGATAGTGTATTTGCCCAAAAATATTCCTTCAGCGGAAAGTATGGAAAAGACCTTTTTATGGAAGTTTCGCGCTATGCACTGGTAGCGGCTCAAATCTCCAAGAATAAGGACCACGATATCATACATGCCCACGACTGGCTGGCCTTTCCTGCGGGGATTGCAGCCAAGCAGATCAGCGGCAAACCACTGATCGCACACGTTCACGCCACGGAATTTGACCGATCTGGTGAGCATGTCAACCAGAAAGTTTACGATATAGAAAGGGCTGGAATGGAAGCTGCCGACCACATTTTGGCTGTCAGCCAGCTGACCAAAAACACCATTATCAGCCGTTACGGAATTTCTCCTGACAAAATCACCGTGATTCATAACGCGGTGATGGACACCAGCATCATACAGCACAACGCGCGAAAAAAAGTCCCCGAAAAAATCGTGACCTTTCTCGGAAGGGTTACTTTCCAAAAAGGACCGGAATACTTCATTGAAGCCGCAAACAAAGTAATAAAACGTGATCCCAATGTCAGGTTTGTGATGGCGGGATCGGGCGATCTCCTCCACAGGATGATCTCACGGGTGGCCGAGCTCCGCATCAGCACCAAATTCCATTTCACCGGATTTCTAAAAGGTGCCGATGTGGATGAAATGTTTGCCATTTCGGATGTGTATGTGATGCCATCTGTTTCCGAACCTTTCGGGATTTCACCCCTAGAGGCGGTGAGGCACAATACCCCGGTGATTATATCCAAGCAGTCGGGGGTGGCAGAGGTATTGCACAATGCGATCAAGGTGGACTTCTGGGATATCGATTCCATGGCGGACTCCATCTTTGCCCTGCTTCATTACGAAGGCATTTCCAGGATGTTCAAGGAACTTGGAAGCCAGGAATTAAAGAAATTAAAATGGGAACATGTGGCCAAAAAAGTCATAGACACCTATAAAACCACTATAAATCAATAACCTATGAGAACCATTTGTTTTTATTTTCAAGTACACCAACCTTACCGACTCAAACCCTACAGATTTTTCGACATCGGTGAAGACCACGATTATTACGATTCTTTTGGGAACAAAAATATAATGAGGAAGGTGGCCGAAAAATGCTATCTGCCTATGAACGCCCTACTTCTTGAGCTTATCGAGCAACATCAGGGCAAATTCAAAGTCTGCTTCTCCATTTCGGGAACAGCCCTCGACCAATTTGAGCAGTATGCACCCGATGTCTTGGAAAGCTTTCAGAAACTTGTCGAAACGGGCCATGTAGAGCTTCTAAATGAAACCTACACCCACGCCCTTTGCGCACTGAAAAGCAAGGAGGAGTTTCATGACATGGTCAAGAAGCACCAAAAGAGGATCAAGGAGCTTTTTGATGGTTATACCCCCACGGTGTTCAGAAATACCGAATTGATTTATTCCGATACCATCGGTGAAATGGTGGCGGAGCTTGGCTACAAGGCTATCTTGACAGAAGGTGCCAAGCATATTTTGGGATGGAAGAGCCCTAATTATGTCTATGTGAATGCCATCGAGCCCAAACTTAAAGTGTTGCTAAAAAACTTCCGACTCAGCGATGATATAGCCTTTAGGTTTTCCGAAAGAAGCTGGGCGGATTGGCCGCTCACTACAGAAAAATTTGTAGACTGGATCAACCAAATCCCGCCGGAAGAAGAGGTGATCAACCTGTTTATGGATTACGAGACCTTTGGGGAGCACCAATGGGCTGAAAGCGGTATCTTTGATTTCATGAGGCATCTACCCGAGGCGGTAATGAAATACTCCAATTACACCTTCTCCACGCCTTCTGAAGTGGCAGAAAACATCCCACCTGTAGGCAAAATCCACGTCCCTACCCCGATTTCTTGGGCGGATGAAGAACGTGACCTTACCGCCTGGTTGGGCAACGACCTGCAGGATGAGGCTTTCGACAGGCTTTATGAGTTGGAGGAACTGGTAAATGCCTCAGATGATCCGGACATACATAGAGACTGGAAATATCTGCAGACCAGTGACCACTTCTATTACATGTGTACCAAGTTTTTTGCCGACGGGGACATTCACACCTATTTTAGCCCTTACGAGAATCCCTATGAGGCATTTATCAATTATATGAATGTACTGAGCGATTTCATGCTAAGGCTGAAAAACGTGAAAGTGGAAAGCAAATCGTAATCAAATCTCCACAACTTACAAATCACCTTCGGAAATTTCGAAGGTGATTTTTTTTTACCCCCCTTAACCGTCTGACCTATTGATTTTTACCTCGACAAAAACCATTCAAATTAAAAAACAACCTAATTTAGCTACTTTTTCACCAATAGCAGGAATAACAAAATTTTTATTGTCTCTAGATCAATATAATAATTTACAATTTAATTATATTTAGTATAGAGTACCACTATATATTCCATATTCAAACACTTATACTAACATGAGAGAAATCTACAAATTATTCTCAGCCATGGTCCTTTTCCTGCTGACAACGGGAGGGGTATGGGCGCAGTACACTGTCACCGGGTCGGTGGTAGATGAACGCACAGGAGAACCGTTGATTGGGGCAAACATCCTGATCCGGAACACCACACAGGGTACCGTCACGGATATTGACGGGAATTTCAGCCTGAATGTATCCACAAATGAGGAGGTCAGCTTGGCTATTTCCTCCTTAGGCTATTTAAGCCAAAACTTTACCGTTAGCCCCACCAACACGACTTTAAATGTTAGGCTGCGGGAAGATGCCACCAATTTGGAGGAAGTGGTGATTACAGGTCTTGCCTCCAACGTCAAGCGATCCAATCTGGCCAATGCCGTAAGTTCGGTTTCTGCCAGGGAGCTTACCGGGACCACCACCATTCAAACCACGGATGGGGCTCTTTACGGAAAAGTGGCCGGAGCCACCATCCGGTCCAACGGCGGTGCTCCAGGCGGAGGGATGTCCATCCAATTGAGGGGTATTTCCTCCCTTACCGGCGCTTCCCAACCCCTGATAATCGTGGATGGGGTGTATATCAACAACTCCTTCCAACGAACGGGCCGTGCTACCGTATCTGGAGCAGGCGCATCCAATCAGGATGACGGAGCAAACAGGTTGGCAGATTTAAACCCTAATGACATCGAATCAATTGAAGTCCTCAAAGGTCCGTCAGCCGCCGCCATCTACGGTACCCGGGCCAACGCCGGGGTAATTATTATCACTACCAAAAGAGGTGCAGAAGGCAGAACGAGAGTTTCATTTTCCCAGGATGTGGGCTTTGCAACACCTTTGAGATTGCTGGGAGTGGATGATTGGAGTGAGGATAAAATCAATTTCTTCTTCCCTGAAGCCCGACGGCCAATTGAATTGGAGAGATTCAGACAGGGTGTGCGGATAGATTACGAGGATTATTTCTACAACAACACCGCCCTGTTAACCAATACTAGGTTGAACGTGAGCGGCGGTACGGACAAGACCAAGTTTTTCATTTCGGGAAACATCACCAATGAGGATGGTACAGTAAGAAACACAGGTTTTGAAAGATACTCTATAAGAGCAAATATCGACCATAAGATCACCAACTCGATCAAACTGGGGGTTTCCTCCAATTATATCAAATCCGATACGGACAGGGGTTTCACCGGCAACCAGAACAACTCCGGCGCCTCTATTGGGTATAGCATCGCCTATGTGCCCAACTATTTTGACCTGAGACCCGACGCAAATGGAATCTATCCGGTCAACCCGTATTTCTCGGAAAACCCTGTGGCAGTAACCGATCATGCGGTCAATAATTCGGATGTCAACCGCTTTATCCAGGCCTTCACATTGGATATTGATTTATTCAAGACCAGCAGAAGTTTCCTTAAAGCCCAGGTAGCTGGGGGTGTTGACTTCCTCCAAAATACCACGTTGGTATACCTGCCCGAGTTCCTTCAGTTTCAAAGAGGCCAAGCTAATCCCGGGGATGCACTTTGGGGCAAGCAGGAAAGCTTGAACACCAACTTCCAAGCTGCGTTGGTCTACAATTGGAACTTGGGTAGGGTCAATATGAACTCCCAAGCAGGCTTGGTCCGCCTGGACTTTAAAAATGATGCCCTGTTCAACAGAGGCCGCGGACTGGCTCCGGGCCAAAGAAACCTTCAGCAGGCCTCCGTTCAAGAAATCAACCAGCAATTCTTCAGTGAGGTGCAGGAGGCGGGTGTTTTCTTGCAGCAAGAAGCCAACTTTGATGACAAAATCATCGGTACTGTCGGTATAAGATGGGACAAATCCACCCTCAACGGTGACCCCAACCTATTCTACGCCTTCCCTAGGGCTTCATTGGCGGTTAATTTGACCAATTTTGATTTCTGGAACCCAACAGTGGTTTCACAGTTGAAGCCCAGAATAGCCTATGGCGAAACTGCCGGCCCGGTTGCTTTTGGAAACACCTTTACCCCTCTGGAGGGAGCCAATATCGGTGGACTGTTAGGTTCGGTGGTATCCCCTCAGATCGGAAACCGTCAAATTCGCCCAGAAACAGCTCAGGAACTTGAATTTGGTTTGGATGCCAATTTCTTCAACAATAGAATTGGTTTTGAAGCAACCTATTACATCAAAAATACCCAGAACAACATTCAAAACCTGAATCTTGCCCCATCCACTGGGGTAATCATTACTCCTAGCAATGAGGCTGAGCTTCAGAACAAGGGTATTGAATTGGCCCTATTTGGGACTGTGGTGGACAAGGCGAATTTCCGTTGGTTTTCCCGAGTACTTTATTGGCAGAACAGGGTGAATCTAACTCGACTTGGCATCCCAACTTATACTGCAGGAGCCTTTGGTAGTGCATTGGGTACTTTCTTGTATGCTGAGGGATATGCTCCTACGACCATTGTCGGCACCCCAGCGGACCCAAGCATCCCAGGTGGATTTACGGTTTGGGGCAACGCCCAGCCGGATTTCAATATGTCCTTCTATAACTCTTTTAACATCGCCAGAAATTTTGAGCTTTCTTTTCTAGTGGATTGGAGACAAGGGGGTGACAACATCAACCTTACTTCTTTCCTCACTGATGGTGGTGGCACCACAAGGGGCTGGTTTAACGATGACACAGGAGATGGAATTCCAAACGGACGTCAAAGACCCCCTGCCCCCTACAACAACGCAGGCCGTTGGGTTCAGGATGCCTCATTCGTTAAAGTAAGGGAAGTAGGTTTATTCTACACTGTTCCAAAAGCAACGGTAAGCCAGGCATTTGGGGGAGCCATAGAAAATATCAGGGTGGGAACTTCTGCAAATAACCTGTTCCTCTTCACCAAATATGAGGGCTATGACCCCGAAACATCAACCTTTGGAGCCCAAGCAGTGGCCAACAACGTTGACATTGCCCCATATCCAACACCAAGAAGGATATTCTTCCATTTGACAGTTGATTTTTAAACCACTAAGAAGAAACACATGAAAAATACAAATAAAATCCTTGGGGCGCTGGCCATGTCAGCATTGATACTCGGCTGCAACCCTTTACAACTTGACACCATTGATGACCCTAACAACCCATCAATTGAAAGCGTGTCGTCAAATGCCTCACGGGAACAGATTCAGTTCCTATTGACAGGTCTTGAATTCAGACACCGGGGTTACGTCACCAATGTCTCCCAGGCCTGGAATACATTTGGCCGAGAAGTATGGTACTTGAATGCATCTGACCCTAGATTCCAAACCGACTGGCTGGGCCAAGCAGGCAGAACCCCGGACCGTTCCTACTTTGGATTTGGAAACACAGGCGCAGGTTCTTGGGCGGCCCCCTACCAGGCAATCAATCAGGCCAATGTACTGGTGACCGCCGCGGGCAATACAAATGTACTCTCACCTGAGGAAACCAGTGCGGTGACCGGCTTTGCAAGAATGATCCAGGGGTATCAATTTATGATCCCGGCCAATTTTGTATATGACAACGGAATCCGCATAGATGTGACTGACCCCTTGAACCCCGGACCATTTGTCAACTATGATGTGGCCCTAGACCATGTAGCCAATTTGTTGGAACAGGCTGAATCAAGCTTCGCTGCTGCCGGAGCAGGTGAGTTCCCCTTCACCTTGACGAGTGGGTTTGCTGGTTTCACCTCTGTACCAGCTATAAGACAGGTAAACCAGGCCATCTTGGCCAGAGCCAATGCCTACCGCAACAATTGGCAGGGAGTGCTTACCGCTTTGGAGGGATCATTCATGAACATGAGCGGGAACCTTCAGGCAGGTCCTGCCCACCCATTCACCGGTCCGCCAGATGCCTTTAATCCACTGTATTATGTACCGGATGCAGCGGTGAATACCATCATTGTGGTGCATCCCTCGGTATTGGCTGATGCAACACCTGGAGATTTGAGGGTGGCCAATAAGTTTTTCGAAAGGGAAATTCCCGTTACCATAACCACTGATGCCACTCCGTTGGTGGGTACTCACCAGGATGCACGCTGGCCGACCAACACCGCACCGATTCCTTTTATCCGTAACGAAGAACTCATACTTTTGAAAGCGGAGGCCCACGCAAACCTTAGCCAACCAGAGCTGGCCGTGGAAGCGATCAACGTTATCCGGAACGCTGCGGGAATCGGGGCTTACACTGGACCAACTGACCAGGCGTCGCTGATTAGTGAAATCCTCTACCAAAGAAGATATTCGCTATGGGCCGAACCTTGGGGGCACAGGTGGATTGATGCCAGAAGGTATGACCGTCTGGATGAAATCTCCACAGCTTTCGACCAGGGTACTATTTTCAGACAGTTTCCCCACCCACAGGCAGAACTCAACTGGGATCAATATGTAGGAAATTGATAATAATTAATTCCAATTGCAGAGGGGCTGATTATTTCAGCCCCTTTTGCTTTAATACCAGTCTTCGGTTTCCCCATAGCATCATTACAAATAATCCCCTATCTTTAACCATGTTTCACCAAAACTTTTATCCATGAACAGACTTTACCCAACCTCCATATTTCTATTGGCAATAATGCTATTTGTTTCCTGCCAGCAAACCTCTACCTATCAGGACGAAAAGAAAATCAAACGCTATGACAGACCCGAGGCCAGTATCCTGAAAGGTGTTTACATTCCGGATGGCGCTGAGTATTTTTATACCTCCGGCTTGGTCGCGCCCGTGAAGGCTGAAAATGCGGAAGCGGGAACTTACCAACGGTATGGCGACACACGTGAGCAGAGCTTGGGGATCCTCAACAGGATAAAGGAAACCTTGGAAGAAGGCGGGTTTGCCATGGAGAACGTGGTTTTCCTAAGGGTTTACCTTGCACCTGATAAGGATGGAAAAATAGACTGGGATGCCTGGTTCGATGCCTATGGAGAATATTTCAACAATGATGAAAACCCAAACAAGGTGGCCCGTTCTACCATCGCAGTACATTCACTGGCAAATCCTGAACTTTTGATCGAAATCGAAGCAGTAGCCGCCAAATAAAAAAAGCCTTCCGAAAATCATTCGGAAGGCTTTTTTTATTAAGTTATTCTATAAACTCTCCGTAGAGAATTAGCGACAATTAATCTAAAGCTACACTCTCTACATTCTTAAAGTAAACCTGCTTGTCAGCGTCAAGGTCTACCAATACCGCAGAGTCGTTTTTAATATATCCAGACAGAATCTGCTTTGAAAGCTCATTAAGGATCAGGCGCTGCATGGTTCTTTTCAGCGGCCTTGCACCAAACTGCGGATCGAAGCCCACCTCACCAAGATAATCCAACACCTCCTTGGTGGCATCAATCTCGATGTTTGCCTCCTCAAGGCGTTTCTGGATCTCCTTCCACTGGATGTCGACAATCTTGCGGATGATTCCTTTATTTAATGGTTCAAACATAATCGTCTCATCTATCCGGTTGAGGAATTCAGGCCGCACGGATTTTTTCAGCAAGTCAAACACCTCCTGTTTGGTGCTTTCCATGACTTCCTCCTTGTTCCATTCCTCCATACTTGCAAACCGCTCCTGAATCAGGTGCGAGCCAATATTGGTGGTCATAATCACAATGGTGTTTTTGAAATTGGCAACCCGGCCTTTGTTATCGGTTAGCCTGCCGTCATCAAGCACCTGCAGCAGGATGTTGAAAACATCGGGGTGTGCTTTTTCTATTTCGTCAAGCAAGACTACTGAGTAAGGTTTCCTTCTCACCGCCTCGGTCAGCTGCCCCCCCTCATCATAGCCCACATAGCCTGGAGGCGCTCCAACCAGCCTGCTCACTGCATGACGCTCCTGATATTCGGACATATCGATCCTCACCATGGCATTATCATCGTTGAACAGGTATTCCGCAAGGGCTTTGGCCAATTCGGTTTTCCCCACCCCGGTGGTTCCTAGAAATATGAATGAACCGATAGGGCGCTTGGGATCCTGTAACCCCGCGCGGCTTCTTCTCACCGCATCAGAGAGGGCGCCTATAGCTTCTCTTTGTCCAGCCACACGCTTACCTAGCTCATCCTCCAAATGAAGTAACTTTTCACGCTCACTCTGGATCATTTTGGAAAGCGGGATACCGGTCCACTTGGACACTACCGCGGCGATATCCTCGCTGTCAACTTCCTCTTTGAGCAAAGCGGATCCCTGCTGCATTTCGGCAAGCTGCTTTTGGAAGCTTCCAAGCTTTTGCTCAGATTCCCCGATCTTGCCATAGCGGATTTCCGCCACCTTGCCAAAATCACCGGCCCTTTCGGCCTGTTCCGCTTCCAGCTTAAGTTTGTCGATATTTTCCTTTTCCCTTCTGATGCCCAGGATTACCGCCTTTTCGCTTTCCCATTTGGCCTTTACATCCTGGCGCTTTTCGGAAAGCTCGGCTATCTCCTTGCTGAGAACAGCTTCTTTATCCTTGTCTTTTTCTCTTCGAATGGCCTCCCTTTCAATTTCCAACTGCATGATTCTACGGTTTAGCTCATCCAGTTCCTGCGGAAGGGAATCTATCTCCATGCGCAGTTTGGCGGCGGCTTCATCCATCAGGTCAATGGCCTTATCCGGCAAAAACCTGTCGGAAATATACCGCTGGGACAATTCCACAGCCGAAATCACCGCATCATCCTTGATCCTCACCCCATGGTGAAGCTCATATTTATCCTTGATCCCCCTCAGGATGGAAATGGCATCCGCTGCATCCGGTTCATCTACAATTACTGCCTGGAACCTTCTTTCCAAAGCCTTGTCCTTCTCGATGTATTTTTGGTACTCCTTCAGGGTGGTCGCACCTATCGCATGTAGCTCCCCTCTGGCCAATGCTGGCTTGAGAAGGTTGGCAGCATCCATGGCCCCTTCACCTCCACCACCTGCACCGATCAGCGTATGGATTTCATCAATGAAAAGAATGATCTCCCCATCGGAATCGGTCACTTCTTTGATGACAGCCTTGAGTCTCTCCTCAAATTCACCTTTGTATTTGGCTCCGGCTACCAAAAGCCCCATATCCAATGAGATAATGGTTTTTGACTTCAGGTTTTCCGGCACATCCCCGCTCACGATCCGTTGGGCTAGCCCCTCCACGATGGCGGTCTTACCCACACCTGGCTCTCCGAGCAGTATGGGGTTGTTTTTGGTTCTCCTAGCCAAAATCTGCAACACCCTTCTGATCTCCTCATCACGGCCGATCACAGGGTCAATTTTGCCTTTTTGGGCCATCTCGTTCAGGTTTTTGGAATATCTCTCCAAAGACCTGTATTTGGATTCTGCATTCTGATCTGTCACTTTATTTCCTTTTCTTAGTTCCTTGATTGCATTGATCAGCGGCTTTTCGGCTACCCCCTGATCTTTCAACAGCTGGGCGGTCTTGTCCGATCCGGCCAAGATCCCCAAAATCAGATGCTCAATAGCCACAAACTCATCCCCAAAGGTTTTGAGGTAATCCTTGGCCTTGGTCATCACTTGGTTTGAAGCATTGGAAAGGTATGGCTGCTGGCCCGACACCTTTGGAAAGGATTGAATGAGTCCATCCAATTTCGTGGCAAGCACGGCTTTATTGACACCCAATTTTTTAAAAACAAAATCGGTCACATTTTCATCTTCCGCTAAAATCCCCTTCAAAAGATGGGCTGGCTCAATGGCCTGCTGTTGCTCAGCCATGGCCAGCTCGGCGGCCTTCTGAACGGCTTCCTGGGATTTGATGGTAAATTGTTTGAAATCCATATTACTAGTGGTTTAAGTATATCCAAAGTTGAATTACAGAATCCTTATCAAAACCTCCACCAATCAAAAAAACGCATAAAAAGCAGAAATTATGTCTTAAAAAGCACTAAAAACCTATGTAGAAATGCCATTATGTCAGAAAAATCACCTCAATGAGTATAATAATTGAGTTGGTCCATCAGCTTCTGAACATCCCTACGGATCAGCTCCGGGCGCAGGGAGTTGTCCCATTTGTGCTCGGCCCTCACTTGATATACAGCCAAGGTATCGGCAATATCCACTTGATAAAGGGAATATTGGATATCTACCATATGCTTGGACTCTGATGGCGTGTGAAGGGTAGCATACCTCCTGTTGACATCCTGACCAGCCGCACTCAAGGCTGAGAGCTTGCTAGTTCTAGCTATTTTCCTGTTAATAATATCCACCTGCAAAAGGTAAACGATGCCCAGTTCGGAATAAAGCCTATCAATATTCCTTTGGACTGAAAAATCCCTAATACCCGCCGAAAGCAGCTCAACTTCAAGCTCATCAGTGGAAAACACATCTATAAAACCGTTGCTGCGCAGCTGCCGGAGCACCGTAGAGGAAAAAAGCTCATGTTCCTTATAAGGCAAACTGTTCAGCCCATTTACCAACATCACCTGGCTGATGTCCAATGGGGCAGCCTGATGGTTTACCTCCATGCGCTGTACATGATACACACCTGGCCTGCAAGAAACCAGGCAACCCATCAATATCAAAACTATGAGCACTCTATACATGCCAAATCCCATGCTGCAGCCACTTTTCCTAATAATTTTTTAAACTTTTCTCCGTGAAGAAGTCTCCCATCAATCTACCACTTTTTCCTCTATATCCCCAATGTTTTCCTTGACAATCATGCCCTCTTTTAATGCATCTTTTGCTGCAATAAAAGTATCCTTCACCAAAACCTGCTCCACACCCAGCTTTCGGAGTTCCTGTCCGATCTCCTTTACTTTGGCTTCCCTTTTATAAGTGCTCACATTTCTGATATAGATTCTTTTCACCCTGCCGGGAAAATCACGGACCGCCTGCAAATAGATCTCGGGATCCTTTTGCCCGCTGTCCCCTATCAGCACAAACTTCAAATCCGGGTAGACCTCAAAGATATGCTCAATCTGGGTCAGCTTGTGCAGCTCATGGCTTCCTGCAATAAACTGCTCCCTGGTTAAGCCTATATCACGCAGCATCAGCGGGCCTTTTGGGATGTGGTGAATTTCAAGAAATTCAGCCAAAAAATCATATAAGTTCCAAGGGCTGCTGGACACATAAAAGATCGGGTTATCCGGCTTTTCATCCCTCCCCTGCACCAAGGCCTTATAAAACTCCGCCACCCCGGGAAAGGGGAGCCTGGTCAAGGCGTTGTGGAAAAAAGTCGCCTGAAACATGGCGTACCATCTAGTGGCTCCAGTAGGGACAATCGTATCATCGATATCCGAAATTATCCCAAATTCAGCTGTCGAAGGCGGGATAAACACCTTCCCCTGTGCGGTCACTTTTCCTTGCCTGCGCACGACCTCATCCAGAAGCTCCAGCTGTACCTTCCGCACATCCCCAACTTCCTCAATGGTTTCCTTTGGCGATAGCTTGAATTCAAAGTACCCCTCCTCATCAGTCACCACCGTCTGCACATCACCGGCAAATGAAGCCCGGACCCTGACATTGGGAATCTTCCAACTCATAAACCTTTTGTACATGGATTTGAAGTTTTTCCACCTGCCATGCCCCTCTTCAGCGGGCTTTATCCCCCTGTCCTTGATCACCCGGCCGATCAGGAAAACCTCATGATTGGAGCCGAAACCTTTGAAAGGCAAGACCATGATCTTCCGGACGATACCTGTTTTCTTGCCCACCCATAATTTCCCCATGGCAACTTTTCTTCTGAAAAAATAAGCACTTCTCAAGAGGTTTCTTTTATTAAGCATAGCTTGAAATTTAGATTTGAAGATATAAACCAAACTTTCTTTCTTTCCTGAATGTTTGCCTAGGCACAAATGACCAAGCTGCGCTTGTCGCAGAGAATGCTTAACTTTGCAAAATGAATACACCTGAGAAAAGAGATATACGTAAATTCAGTCTGGAGCAACTCGAGGAATTTTTTGTGTCCCAAGGGGACAAAAAATTCCGGGCCAAGCAGGTTTACGACTGGTTGTGGAACAAGTCGCTGAAGAATTTTGACGACATGACCAATATTTCCAAAGAAACACGGGAGATGCTGAAGGCAAACTTTCTCATCAATCATGTGAAGGTGGACCTCATGCAGCACAGCAGCGACGGCACCATCAAAAATGCGGTAAAGCTTTATGACAGCAAGATTGTGGAATCCGTGCTGATCCCCACCACCAAAAGGATCACTGCCTGTGTCTCCTCCCAAGTAGGCTGCAGCCTGGACTGTAACTTTTGCGCCACGGCAAGGCTCAAAAGGATGAGAAACCTCAACCCGGATGAAATTTACGATCAGGTAGTGGCCATCAAAGAGGAAGCGGAAACCTATTTCCAGCGTCCCCTGACCAACATCGTTTTTATGGGAATGGGTGAACCTTTGCTGAACTACAACAACGTGATTTCTGCCATCGATAAAATCACTTCCGCCGATGGACTCGGTATGGCGCCACGAAGAATCACTCTTTCCACAGTAGGCATCCCAAAAATGATCAAAAAGATGGCTGACGATGAGGTGAAGTTCAATCTTGCCATTTCCCTGCACTCCGCCATCAATGAAACCAGAAGCCGATTGATGCCAATCAATGATGTCAACCCCATTGAGGACTTGGCAGAATCCCTTAAATACTGGTATTATAAAACAAAACGCAAGGTTACCTATGAATATGTGATCTGGGACGGCATCAATGACAACAAAGAGCATGCGCTTGCTTTGGCAAAATTCTGCAAACATATCCCGAGCAAAGTCAATATTATTCAGTACAACCCTATTGATGAGGGTGAATTCCGACAGGCCTCACAGGAAGCAGTTGACATGTATATCCAGGTGCTGGAAAGCCATGGGATCATTGCCAAAGTAAGAAAATCACGGGGCCAGGATATTGATGCGGCCTGTGGCCAACTTGCCAATAAAAACGAAGTAGAGGCGATTTTGAAGGAGTAAACGTCTGCTGGTTTAATTTTTGTGCAGCTTCTGAAAACTATTTAACTATGAAAAAGCTATTGTTTATCTTCACATTTGTGATGACCGTGGGCCTTACCGAAGCCCAACAGCGCGGGGAAGCCAGGATTCAACTTGGCGGGGACTTTGGATTTACTTCCGAGCTATTCGGCCTTAATTTTGGAGCTGAGTACTTCCTTGTGGATAGGATCTCCCTTGCCCCTAACCACACTATTTACTTCTGGGAATTCGGCAGGGCAAGCAACCTGAATATCGATGCCAGATATTATTTTACCGAAGGAATCCTTCAATGGTATGGAATGGCTGGTTTCACCAATAATTGGGAAAATCCTGATTTAATTGGCGGTGATTTCAGAACTAGCCGTGCAGGAGCCAATGTAGGCGTGGGAGGTGTGCTTAAATTTGCCGACCGTCTGGCATTTAATCCAGAATTTAAATATCAGCTTCAGAACAGCGGGCAGGCCGTATTTAGATTGGGACTGGTTTATTTTATAAATTAGACCGGAGACGGAAGACCGAAAGTTTCTACGCGGAAAGAAAAGGGACATGGAGCTGCACAGAGTTCGACACTGAGTTTCACAGCTCCTTTTTACTGACAAAGCCAGGTTCCTTCTGCGCGGCAGAACTTAATAGATTAAAAGTGTCAAGTTAATTTACGACATGACCTACCAAAAATAAAATAGCCCGGAGTGATCGCTCCGGGCTATTTTTATGCTTTGTTGCTGAATTCAAAGAGTTTTCTTTTTTCGTCCTTGGAGAGGCTGTCGTAGCCCTTTTCCGCGATCTTGTCCAGGATCCTGTCGATTTCTTCCTGAGAGGTCATCTCGCCTGCCCTGCTTTTGGAAAGCGGTTCAGACTTGTATTCGTAGCTTTTTTTCCTGTAGGTTACTTTTACCTTTGACTTCCTACTGAAGAGCTTTTCAAAAAACTGCCCCACTACCTGCACAGGAATGCCCAAATCACGCCCATTGCGTAGCTGAACCACATAGATGTATCCAAGTGCAGCTCCTCCCAAGTGGGCAAGCTCACCACCAGCATTACTTCCTGCTGAATTGGCAAAGGCCACCAGCACGTAAAATATGGCTATGTATTTTATTTTGACGTTTCCCAGCAACAGAAGCCTAAAGGAAGTATTGGGCGATAAAGTCGCAGCTGCAACAACTATGGCATACACCCCCGCACTGGCACCCAGCATCAAACTTCGGTCAACGTGATCGCTAAAAAGAGGGGCTATGTTGTACACCACCATATAAAACAGTCCACCGGTGATACCTCCCAGAATATATAGATTGGCCAACTTACGGCTGCCCAAATACTCCATTACCAAAAGCCCAAACCAATAAAGGAACAGCATATTGAACAGAATATGGAAAAACCTGTCGTGGGTAAACATGTAGGTGAAGATGGTCCAGGGCTGGGTGATGAAATATTCCGGGGCTGCCGGCATCATCAGATAGGACCTCATGGCATTGTAAAGGGCCTCCTGACCGGCCAAACTCAAAAACACCCAAGAGACTAGGAGTATAAAATACACCAAAAGGTTAATGGCCAATATTTTATAAAGGCTGTTTCCACTTTGGTTAAAAGCGTTCTTAATTTGATCCCAAAATCCTGCGTACATATTTGTTAATAGAAACTATCTCTACTTCTTTTCCAATAAGTAATTAATATAAATCCGATCACTAAGCCACTTAGGTGCGCAAAGTGGGCCACATTGTCCGTAGGGCGGCTATCGATAATGTTCCAAACGGTATATAGTCCATAAAAAAGAACCAGGTATTTCGCCTTTACCGGCATAGGTGGAAACAGCAGAAACAGCTGGGTGTTTGGAAATAGCATACCAAATGCAATCAATACACCAAATAATGCGCCAGAGGCTCCCACCATCGGGATATTTGCTACATTATTTCGGATTTTAACCATATAGTTCTTGGCGATGCTCTCATAGCGCTCATTTTCCGGGTTGCGGTCATAATCATCAATGAAATCATAGATCTCAGGTTTGAAATGATGCCGGTGGGCCGCCACGAACCTGTTGAATTCCGCTGGACTGGGATTGTTGTAAAAACTCTCCACGTGGGTGTCCAGCTGGTTCATCCTATAGAACGTATATCCCGAATATAAGATTCCTGAGCCCACACCACAAACCATCCAGAGGATAAGCACCTTTTTGCCACCCAGAAACTGCTCCAGCATGGGACCAAAGATAAACAAGCCGAGCATGTTGCTGAACAGGTGCCAGAAGTCGGCATGCATAAACATGTAGGTCAAAAACTGAAAGGGTTCAAACCTATCACTGTTGATGTAATAAAGGGCAAACCAGCCTTTCAGCTGGGGCATTAAATAGGAGGTAATGACAAAAATCCCTATGGTGATTAGCAGTAAATTTTTGACTACCGGAGTTAAAGATCTGAACATGTGTTAGCGCTGAAAAAAGCTTTGTAGTTTATTTAAATCTAATTTGACGAAGGTTTTGTTTCCCGATACGCCATAATTCGGGTTTTGGCAGGCAAAAAGCTGCCCCACCAGGGTTTCCATTTCCTGGGCTTTCAATACCTTACCCTTTTTGATGGACGAACGCTTGGCAAGCGACCTGGCAAGGTTTTCCTTGTTGTCAATGGACAATTCGGATTTGAAGTGCTTAAACTGCTCGAGCAATCCCTCAAACAGGGCCTTTTCATTGTTGATGTAAATATCAGCAGGCACCCCGTTGATCACCACGGTGTGCTGGCCAAACTCCTCTACCAAGAAGCCCAGGCTGTTGAGCTCTTCATGCAAATCCATGACCAAAGAGAAATCCGAGGGACTCAACCTTATACTTTGCGGAAACAGACACTGTTGGGAAGCCCCCTGGGTATTGGTGAGCTGCCTGATGTAGCGCTCATACAAAATCCGCTCATGTGTGGCCTGCTGGTCCAAAATCAACAACCCTGTGGACATTTGCGCCACGATGTAAGTCTGCTCCACCTGGAAGGTCGTCCCGGTGGCCGCAATTGCCGAAGGAGCCGCAGACTCCTCTTCCCTACTCTGTACCGGTTCGTCGGCATTGACCTTGCTGGAAAAGGTCATCATTTCCGGGTTCGCCGTTTCTTCCTTTTTCCACTCTTCCCTCTCTGAGGAAGAATGGGAACGGCTGTTCAGGGCATCCTGTTCAAAAAGATTTTCCCATCCGGTCGCATCCTTCTTCTTAAAGGATGGCATGGAGTGCGTTTTGTAGGAATTTTCCTGCTTCACTTCCTGCTTTTGCCCCTCGTCCCTTTTCCAGGTATCGGTAAAGTTGACATCCATGCTAAAATCCAGCGTGGGCACCACATTGTGCGCCCCAAGGGCCTGCTTGACCGCAGATCTTACCACCGCATAAATGGTGCGCTCGTCATCGAATTTGATTTCCGTCTTGGTAGGGTGCACATTGATATCGATGTGGGTGGGGTCCAAATCCAAAAACAGGCAATAGAAAGGATGGCTTTCCCCAGGCATTAGACCTTCAAAAGCATTGGTAACCGCATGGTGCAGGTAGTTGCTTTTTATAAACCTGTTGTTGACAAAGAAGTACTGCTCGCCTCTTGATTTTTTGGCGTTTTCCGGTTTGCCTACATATCCGTGAATATTCAAGTGAGGCGTTTCTTCATGGCAGGGGACAAGCTGTCCCTGGTAATTCTTTCCAAATACCCCTACGATCCTCTGGCTAAGCTTGCCGGGATTCAGTTTGAAGAGCTCCATATCGTTTTGCATGAGGGAAAAACCAATTTCCGGATAGGCCAAGGCCACCCGTTGGAATTCCTCCACGATATGCCGCATTTCGATGGCGTTGGATTTGAGGAAATTTCTTCTGGCAGGTACGTTGAAAAACAGGTTTTTGATGGCAATCGAGGTCCCGGTAGAGCAGACTACGGGCTCCTGCTTTTTCACCTCCGAACCCTCTATACAGATCAAGGTTCCCAGCTCATCATTGGCGGTGCGGGTTTTCAGTTCCACTTGGGCCACCGCCGCAATGGAGGCCATTGCCTCACCACGGAAACCGAACGTTTTGATGGCAAAAAGGTCTTCCGACTGCCTGATCTTGGACGTGGCGTGGCGCTCAAAGCTCATCCTGGCATCGGTCGGGGACATCCCCTTACCGTTGTCAATCACCTGGATGAGGGCCTTACCAGCCTCTTTTATAAATACCTGAATATTGTCGGCACCTGCATCCACGGAATTTTCCATCATCTCCTTGAGAGCGGAAGCGGGCCTTTGAACCACCTCACCGGCTGCTATCTGGTTGGCAATAGCGTCGGGAAGTAGTTGGATAATATCACTCATGCTTTTTCTTTCCTTTTAACCTGAAAAATACCATCACCAATCCTGCGCCCGCCGCAATGTAAAGAAGGGCATAAAGGGCCGCATTTCCATAGTAAATATACCCAAATACCCCCACCATCAGAATTACAAAAATCAACATCCTCAAAAGTCCGGCACTGGACAAACCACCGGAGCTACTTTTACGTAAACTACTTTGGGTAAATGCTCCTCTGAGGGAGGAAGAACGACTTTTTCCAAAATCTTCTTCCCCATATTCATCCGGATGCAAAACACCCTTTGACTCCAATTCTTTTTGAATTCTCGAGGTTCGCTGTTCGATTTCTTCTTTTACCGGATCATAAAATCTGGGTTTGATATCAAATCGTTGATGGCTGGCGGACTTAAATAATGATGGGAGTTTCATGGGTCAAATTTTCGGTTGTCACTTGAATACGTTACTTAAATAAACTTATTCCACTTTATCACAATACAATAGGGCTGGGACAAGTTATTGTGTAAGTTTGACGTTGCAATACAGACAAGTTGTACTACAAAGTTATTTTAAATTTTAAGCAATAAAAATTAAACATTTACATGCAAAGAAAAGTTTGGCAGGCCCTCATGGCGGTGATGTTGACCACATCATGGCTGTTGGCCGGCGGGAAAGGACCTAATGACCGTGACCCTTTGGCCACAAAGGACAGTCATCTGCAGGACCAGTGGGTTGACAGTGTTTTTCATTCCATGACCTTCGAAGAAAGGTTGGGCCAGCTGTTTATGGTGGCGGCCTATTCCAACAAGGACGAAAAACACAAGCAGGAGATTGCCAAACTCATCCAGGAGCAACACCTAGGCGGACTCATATTTTTCCAGGGCGGCCCGGTGCGGCAGGCCCACTTGACCAATTATTACCAATCCATCTCCAAAACCCCTCTTTACCTGGCCATGGATGCCGAGTGGGGCATCAGCATGCGCTTGGATTCCATGATGCAGTACCCCAAGCAGATGACCCTGGGCGCCATTCAGGATGACCGGCTGGTGTACAACATGGGCAAGGAAATCGCCCGCCAGTTTAAGGAACTGGGCATGCACATCAATTTTGCCCCCGTGGTAGATGTTAACTCCAATCCCCAGAACCCGGTGATCGGGTACCGTGCGTTTGGGGAACAAAAAGAACTGGTGACCCAAAAATCACTGGCCTACATGAAAGGCATGCAGGATCATGGCATCATGGCCAATGCCAAGCATTTCCCAGGACACGGGGACACCGAATCCGACAGCCACTACACCCTGCCGGTAATCAAGCACGGCGAACAAAGGATCCGCGACATTGACCTTTATCCCTATCAGGCCCTGATCGACCAGGATCTGATGAGCGTAATGGTAGCCCACCTTCATGTACCAAGCCTGGACAGTGAGCCTAACCGCGCCACTACCCTTTCGAAAAAGGTGGTGACCGATATGCTAAAAAACGAGATGAATTTCAATGGCCTTATCTTCACCGATGCTCTTAACATGAAAGGCGTAAGCTCCTTTCACAAACCGGGAGAAGTGGACCTTTTGGCTCTATTGGCAGGAAATGACATCCTGCTCTACTCTCAGGATGTGGCAAAGGCCAAGCAACTGATTTTGGAAGCAGTAAAAGATGGAAAAATCACCCAGGAAGAAATTGACGGCAGAATCAGAAAAGTATTGCGTGCAAAATATTGGAGTGGGTTGCACCAGCAGAAACCTATCGATACCAACAGGCTGGTCGAAAGAATCAACACCAACCACACCAAGGGGGTGATCGAGGAGCTATACGCTTCCTCCATTAGCGTAATAGCCAACCAGAACAATTTCCTGCCCTTAAAAAACATAGACATGCTCAACATGGCCTCCATCACAATCGGGGGTGGCCAAGGCAAAGAGTTCAAGAAGCAACTTTCAAAATACGGCAAGTTCAAACATTTTGACCTTTCTAAAAGCCCATCTTCCATGGATTACAACAACCTGGAGGCCAACCTACAGGATTACAATACCGTCGTAGTTGGAATCACGGGCATGACCAATAATCCGAAAAGAAACTTTGGACTCAACGAAAGCGATATCCACTTCATCAAAAAACTGAGCGCAAAGCACAACGTTATAGCCGTGATGTTTGGCAACAGTTACGGTGCCAAGCAACTTGAAGGACTTTCACATGTGGTGATGGCCTACGAGGAGAATGAGTTTACAGAAAAGCTAGTGCCTCAGGTAATCTTTGGCGCCAGAGCCGCCGAGGGCAGGCTGCCGGTTACGGCCAGCAAAAAATTCCCGTTTGGATCGGGAATGGACACCAAAAAGCTTTCCAGACTGGCCTACAGCACACCAGAAACCCAGGGAGTGGACAGCCGCTCCTTGCTTGAAATCGACCGCAAGATGAATGAGGCCATCCAGAAAAAAGCCACACCGGGCGGAGTGGTTTTGGTGGCCAAAAACGGGCATGTGATCTTTGAGAAGGCTTATGGTCACCTCGACTATCAGAAAAGCAGGCCTGTAACCACCGAAACGGTGTATGACCTAGCGAGCATCACCAAAGTAATGTCCACCACATCGGCGGTGATGTTTTTGCAAAGCCAGCAGCTTTTGGACATGGATGCCTCCATCTCTCAATACCTGCCAGATCTCCGTGACACCAACAAGGGCAAATTGAAGATCAGGGATATCATGACACACGAGGCAGGCCTGAAGCCCTATATACCGTTTCACTCCAAAACCCTGGAAGGCGGCAAGTGGAAAAACGAGTTCTATAGCGCCCATGAAATGGAGGGTTACAATATCCAGTTGGGCACCAATATGTACGCCATAAACAGTCTCCGGGACAGCTTGTGGAAATGGTCCTTGGAAGCCGATTTGAAGACGCTACCGAAAGGCCAAAATAAATTTGATTACACTTACTCTGACATTGGCATGTATATCATGCAAAGGGTGACGGAAAGATTGCTCAATCAGCCTTTGAATGACTTCATGGAGCATAACTTCTATGAGCCTTTGGGACTTTACACTCTCACTTATTTGCCTCACCGCAAACTGGATCTGGACATGATCGCCCCTACTGAAGAGGACAGGTCTTTCAGAAAAAACCTTGTCCGCGGGTTTGTCCACGACCAGGGGGCCGCCATGTACGGGGGTGTAGCAGGCCACGCAGGCCTATTTGGAACGGCCAACGACTTGGCAGTGATGATGCAGATGCTGCTGCAGGGAGGTAAGTACGGGGATGTACACCTGCTGGATGAAAAAACGGTGCATGAATTTACCAGAAGGCAATCAGAACAGAGCCGAAGAGGCTGGGGCTGGGATAAGCCAGAGGTTGAAAAAGGCAAAAACGGCTCCACCGGAAAACTGGCCCCAAAAAGCACATTTGGCCACACCGGATTTACGGGCACGGCCGTATGGGCAGACCCTGACAACCAGCTGATTTACGTCTTCCTTTCCAATAGAGTTTACCCTGACGCAAGTAATAATACCCTATTGAAAGAAGGTTATAGGACTGAAATACATGACATCATATATAAATCACTTCGATACGAATCCCTAAATAATTACGCACAGGCGAACAAAAACAATTAAGATTCGTGTTAAAGGGGTATTGATATAAAGCTTTGTAAATACCTGATCATGGCGGTCCGGCATTTTCTGGACCGCCACGATCATATAACTCCTTATATATGAGAATCGGAATTGTCTGTTACCCTACCTTCGGTGGTAGCGGAGTGGTGGCCACAGAACTTGGCAAAGCCCTGGCTAAAGAAGGCCACGAGATCCACTTTATTACCTACAGACAGCCCACCAGGTTGGATTTTTTCAGTGCAAACCTCTTTTACCACGAGGTAGACATCAAGAGTTATCCCCTTTTTGAACATGCCCCTTATGAATTGGCCCTGGCCAGTAAAATGGTCAATGTAGTCAAATATGAGAAATTGGACTTGCTGCATGTGCACTACGCCATTCCGCATGCCTCTGCAGCCTATATGGCCAAACAGATCCTCAAAGCCCAAGGCATTCACATCCCCGTGGTCACCACCCTACACGGTACCGACATCACCCTGGTAGGCAAGGATCCCTCCTATGAACCAGTCGTAACCTTCAGCATCAACCAATCTGATGGTGTGACGGCCGTTTCGGAAGACTTAAGAAAAGCTACCTACGACCATTTCGACATCAAAAAAGAGATTGAGGTTATCCCCAATTTCATCGACTTGGAAAGGTTTAAAAAACAGAAGAAGGAACATTTTAAAACCGCCATTTGCCCCAATGGGGAAAAACTTATCGTACACACCTCCAACTTCCGGAAAGTAAAACGGGTGGAAGATGTGATCTATGTTTTTGACAAGCTGCGAAAAATTATGCCCGTCAAACTTTTGCTGGTGGGCGATGGACCGGAAAGGGACAGAATGGAGAGGCTTTGCCGTGAACTGGGCACCTGCGATGATGTAAGGTTTCTGGGCAAACTCGAAGCGGTGGAAGAAGTACTTTCGGTAGCCGACCTTTTCATGATTCCTTCGGAAAAAGAAAGTTTTGGTCTGGCCGCCCTGGAAGCCATGGCCTGCGAAGTGCCAGTGCTCTCCTCAAATGCAGGAGGGATCCCGGAATTGAACATTGATGGCGAAACCGGTTTCAATTGTAATGTCGGGGATATCAATACCATGGCAGAGCGTGCCTTGGAAATTCTTTCTTCCGAAAACCTGCCCGGGTTTAAAGCTAGAGCCCTTGCTCGCGCGAAAGAATTCGACGTGTCAAACATTTTGCCCCTTTATGAGTCCTTTTATAAGAAGACAATTGAAAGTTCACTAGAAACCGCCAAATAAAAACCTGATTTTTGTCATAAAATTAAATTTTACAAAATAAGATTCCATTTTAAATTAACCTGGAGTAGATTTGCATTAAAATTTACCACTGTTTGGCATAATATTATCTGTAGATAAACCGAAATCAACAACGTTTTTTTATGAAAAAGATTGGAAGACTAGACAGACCGGACAACAGCGGATCGGCGAGGATGTTTGAAAATCCGGTCTTGGAAAAAATGTCCAGGACTCACATTAGTATCCCGATCGCCATGTTTTTAGGAATTGGGACGGTGTCTTTTTATTACGCCGTTACCATCACCGATATCCCATTGAGCGTGGGCTTAGCGATTACCCTTGTGGGCTTATTGGCATTTACCTTGGTGGAATATATCATGCATAGGTATTTCTTTCATATGGAACCTGACAACAAGGTAAAAGACAAACTTCAGTATTCCGTTCACGGGGTCCACCATGACTATCCCAAGGATAAGGACAGGTTGGCAATGCCGCCTTTTATTAGTGCTTTTTATGCATTTGTATTCTATGTGGTTTTTACCTTGCTGATGAATGATTATGCGCTTTATTTCTTACCGGGTTTCCTGTCAGGTTATGCGCTTTACCTAGGCGTCCATTATATCGTGCATGCCTATCAGCCACCAAAGAATTTCCTTAAAATCCTATGGGTCAACCATGCCATTCACCATTATAAAGATCCTGACGTGGCCTTTGGGGTATCTTCACCCTTATGGGACTATATCTTAGGCACCATGCCGAAAAGAGAGAGATGATATTGAAGCCTTCCTGATGGGGAGGCTTTTTTTGTAAAAGCTTCCTCACGGAGTAAACTATGGGCTTGCACTTTTATGGAGAAAACAAAATTGACACTTTTAGTTTAATATAGTACAACGACTAAAAATATGATTATCTCTGTTATTGGCCTGGGATGGCTTGGGTTGCCGCTGGCACGGCATATGGAACAAAAAGGCTTTGAAGTAAAAGGCAGTACTACCTCGATGGAAAAACTGGAAAAGCTGAAAGGGGAGAAACTGGAGCCTTTTCTATTCAACCTGACCCCCCACCCTACAGGGCAGAAGTTTGGAAATCTTTTTCAGACAGATGTTTTGATTATCAACATCCCCCCTGGCACCAGAAGCAAACCGGACACCTTTCACCCAGAGCAAGCCAAATATCTCAAAGCATTAGCTGAACAGCATGGTGTCAAAAAAATCATATACATCAGTTCATCATCCATTTACCCCTCTAGCGAAGGCATCTATGAGGAAAGCTTTGGGATAACTGAACACAACACGGGCAATCGGGCATTGTTGAAGGCCGAAAACCTGTTGGCAAAAGATGCCGGATACGATCTGACCATTTTGCGCTGCGGTGGTTTGATGGGGGGAAAGCGCGTCCCCGGGAAATACTTCTCCGGCAAGGAAAACGTGGATGGCAACATCCCTGTCAATTATATTCACCAGCAGGATGTGATAGGTATTATCGACTGGATAATTACTGAAAACAAATGGAATAATATCTTCAATGCAGTCAGTCCACAGCATCCATTGCGCAAAGAAATTTACCTTCACAATGCTCAGAACATGGGTTTTCCTCCGCCGATTAGTTTTTCACAAAATTATCAGCAAAGGATAATTTCTTCTGAAAAACTGCTCGTCCAAGGATTTAAATTCCAATTTCCTGACCCGATGAAATATACTTACTCAAGTGAATGATACTCACGGGGTTTTTTATAATTGAAATATTTTAAAGTCTTTTAAGGCCCCACTAAACTATCCTTACCAAAAGTCCTGTCTTAATATTGGCTTAACATTTCAAAAAATCAGGAAAGCAAAGCAAAAACCAAATTTATTACGGAAAACAAAAATCAACATACTTGATTATCAGCTTAATTCGTTTACACGAATATACAATTTTTAAAACAATCCGTAACTCTATATATTTGCCCTATAAGAAAAAACCTTACCATGGACAAATTCTCATATATTGCAAACGCCCATGTAGCTTACATCGATGAGCTATATGACGAATACAAGAAAGATCCTGAATCCATAGATCCAAGCTGGAAAACCTTCTTTGACGGCTTCGACTTTGCCATCACCAAATACGGTGAAGACGAAGATGGAGGGGCGCAAACCCAGGCAGCCTCCCCTAAGGCCGAAAATGGAAGTCTTGCCACCAGAGGCACCATCATGGACATGGAGCAACTTCCAAAAGAAATCAAGGTTAGGGCCTTGATCCACGCCCACCGCTCCAGAGCACACCTGCGCTCCAAGACAAACCCGGTAAGGGAAAGAGTGGACCGCAAGGCACTCATTGACCTGGAAGATTTGGGCTTGAGCGATGCGGACCTAAACACCGAATTCCAGGCTGGCGATGAAATCGGCATTGGCAAGGCCAAACTTAGCGATATTCTGGCCGCCCTCAAAAAGATATACCAAGGCTCGATGGGCTTCGAGTACCTATACATCCGCGATCCGGAGATGCTCGACTGGCTCAAGACCAAGATTGAAAAAGAGGCCTTGGCCTTCAACCCACCTGCAGAGGACAAAAAAAGAATCCTTTCGAAACTCAACGAAGCGGTAGTATTCGAAAACTTCCTTCATACCAAATACCTCGGACAGAAACGCTTTTCACTGGAAGGCGGCGAAAGCACCATCCCCTTCCTTGATGCGGTCATCAACAAAGGCGCCAGTCTTGGCGTGAAAGAAGTGATGATCGGAATGGCCCACCGTGGCCGTCTGAACGTGTTGGCCAACATCATGGGCAAAACCTATGAGCAGATATTCTCTGAATTTGAGGGAACTGCCAAGCCGGACCTCACCATGGGTGACGGTGATGTAAAATACCACATGGGTTACTCCAGTGATATCCACACGCCAGACAACAATAAGGTAAACCTTAAACTTGCCCCTAACCCATCCCATCTTGAGGCGGTAAACCCGGTGGTGGAAGGTTTTATCAGGGCAAAAATTGACTCAGAGCACCAGCATGACACCAAGAAGGCCCTCCCCATCCTCATCCACGGGGATGCCGCGGTAGCCGGACAGGGTATCGTGTATGAAGTGACTCAGATGGCCGGATTAAAAGGCTATAACACCGGAGGTACCATACACTTTGTCATCAACAACCAGGTAGGTTTCACAACTGACTTTGACGATGCACGTTCATCCATCTACTGTACGGACGTAGCCAAAATCATTGATGCGCCTGTGATCCACGTAAACGGTGACGACGCTGAAGCGGTGGTATTCGCGGCTAACCTGGCTGCGGAATTCAGACAGAAGTTCAATAAAGACATCTTTATTGACATGGTCTGCTACAGAAGACATGGCCACAATGAGTCTGATGAACCTAAATTCACACAGCCATCTTTATACAACATTATCTCCAAGCACCCTAACCCAAGAGAAATCTATAACAAGAGATTGCTTGAAAGAGGTGACATTGATGCCAAGCTTGCCAAGCAGATGGACAAAGAATTCCGTCAGTTGCTTCAGGACAGGCTGAACATGGTGAAGGAGCAACCATTACCTTATAAGTTTACCCAATTTGAGCAGGAGTGGCAATCCCTGAGAAGATCAAAGCCGGAAGACTTTGAGCAATCTCCTGAGACATACATTTCCCAGGAAGCCATCGACAAGGTAGCCGAAGCCTTGACTACCCTGCCTAAAGGCTTCAAGCCCATCAAGCAGATCGAGGCGCAGATGAAGCAGCGTAAGGAAATGTTCTTCAACTCCAAGACCCTCAACTGGGCCGGAGCGGAACTTTTGGCTTATGGCTCTCTTCTTTTGGAGGGAAAAACGGTAAGATTGACCGGGCAGGATGTGAGAAGAGGTACTTTCTCCCACAGACATGCCGTGCTTCATGATGCCAACACCAATGTGGCCCACAATTCCCTGAAGGAAATGAAGGACAGCAAGGGACAGTTCCATATCTACAATTCCCTGCTTTCCGAATATGCGGTGCTTGGTTTTGAATACGGTTACGCCATGGCAAACCCTAACGCTTTGGCCATATGGGAAGCCCAGTTTGGTGATTTCGCCAACGGCGCCCAGACCATGATCGACCAGTTTATTTCCTCTGGGGAATCAAAATGGCAGAAAATGAACGGTTTGGTGATGCTACTTCCACACGGCTACGAAGGCCAGGGACCTGAGCACTCCAATGCCAGACCGGAGAGATTCCTACAACTTTCAGCAGAATACAACATGGTGGTCTGCAACATCACCGAGCCTTCCAACTTCTTCCATATGCTAAGAAGACAGCTGGCCTGGGAATTCAGAAAACCTTGTATCGTGATGTCCCCAAAATCACTTCTCAGACACCCGAAAGTGGTTTCTCCTATCGAGGAATTCACGCAGGGAAGATTCAGAGAGGTAATTCAGGATACTGGCGTAAAAGCCAAGGATGTGAAGCGCGTATTACTTTGCTCAGGTAAAATCTACTATGACCTAATCGAGCAGAGAGAAAAGGAAAAAGTGAAAGATGTGGCTATCGTAAGGGTAGAGCAGCTTCACCCGCTTCCTAAAAACCAAATCTTGGAGGCCGTCAAGCAATACAATGATGTAGAAGTGGTTTGGGTACAGGAAGAGCCGGAGAACATGGGCTACTGGACCTACATGATGCGTGCCCTTTACAGAGACTTCCCTATGGATGTGATCTCAAGAAAAGCCAGCGCCTCCCCTGCCACCGGTTACAACAAAGTACACCACCAGGAGCAAGAAGCAATTTTAAACAAAGCCTTAAAATTACAATAAACACCTCCAATCCCGCCTCGGCGGGACAAGGGGTTAATTTCACAATTTAACCAATGTAAAATTAACCTTAGGCCTTGGCCTGGGGGTAAAAAGAAAATTATGAGCTTAGAAATAAAAGTCCCTGCCGTAGGGGAATCTATTAGCGAAGTGACCATTGGACAATGGTTTAAAAATGACGGCGACCATGTAGAAATGGACGAAGTGATCTGCGAGCTGGAGTCAGACAAAGCTACTTTTGAGCTGACTGCCGAGGCAGCGGGTATTTTGAAAACCAACGCCAAAGAAGGCGACACCTTGGAAATCGGTGATGTGATCTGCACCATCGACACCAATGCCTCCGGCGATTCTGCTCCAGCTGAGAAAGCTGCTGACAGTCCTAAAGAAGAATCTTCCTCAAGCACTGGTGGCGCCACTGGCGAGGTAAAGGAAATGGTAGTACCAACCGTAGGTGAATCCATCACTGAAGTTACCTTGGCCACTTGGCTGAAAAACGACGGTGATTATGTAGAATTGGATGAAATCATCGCTGAGGTGGATTCTGACAAGGCTACTTTTGAACTCCCAGCCGAGGCTAACGGTATCCTTCGCCACGTAGCACAAGAAGGCGACACCTTGGAAATCGGCGGCTTGATATGCAAGATCGAGGTGACCGAGGGTGGTGCTCCACAGGGAGAGCCAGCTCCAGCAGCTAAAGAAAGTGCTTCAGCAAGCGCTTCCGCTTCTGCCAACGAAACTTACGCCACCGGACATGCCTCCCCTGCTGCTGCCAAGATTTTGGCAGAAAAAGGAATTGATCCAAAGGATGTAAACGGCACCGGCAAAGACGGCCGAGTAACCAAAGAAGATGCTGAAAAAGCACAAAAAGCAGCTAAGCCAGCGGCGAAGCAAGAAAGCAAGCCGGCTGCAAAAACTGCGGATGCCGAAGCACCAAAAGTAAGCGGAGACAGAAACAGCCGTCGTGAGAAGATGACTTCCCTAAGAAGGACCATCTCGAGAAGACTGGTTTCGGTGAAGAATGAAACGGCCATGTTGACCACCTTCAACGAGGTGAACATGAAGCCTATCATGGATATCCGTAAGCAGTACAAAGACAAATTCAAGGAGAAGCATGGCGTAAACCTCGGTTTCATGTCCTTCTTCACCAAAGCGGTATGCGTGGCCCTTCAGGAATGGCCAGCAGTGAACGCGCAGATTGACGGTAACGAGATTGTTTACAATGATTTCTGTGACATTTCTATTGCCGTTTCCGCTCCGAAAGGCTTGGTGGTACCGGTGATCAGAAATGCCGAGAAGCTTTCCTTTGACGAGGTGGAAAAAGAAGTGGTAAGATTGGCTACCAAGGCGAGAGACAACAAGTTGTCAATTGACGAGATGACCGGCGGTACGTTCACTTTGACCAACGGAGGTATCTTCGGGTCCATGATGTCCACCCCGATCATCAACGCCCCACAATCAGCGATCCTAGGGATGCACAACATCGTGGAGCGCCCAATGGCCGTCAACGGTGAGGTCAAAATCCTCCCCATGATGTACCTGGCCCTCTCCTACGATCACCGCATCATCGACGGCCGCGAATCCGTCAGCTTCCTGGTGAGAGTAAAAGAGCTACTTGAGGATCCGACTAGGCTTCTGTTTGGGGTATAAATGATTTCACGGCCCTGCTTGGTATTTTTTATGGGTACTATGTACTATGTACTAAGTACTAAGTAGGGTTTTCGGTTGTATAGGTGAAAATCAGGAAGGAAATTCTTATATTGTATTTCATTTTTTCACATATGCACCGATACAGTAATTTACAAGTTTGGCAGAAAGCAATTGACCTTGCTATAATGGTTTACCAGGCTACTGAAAAACTTCCAAAAGAGGAAAAATATGGCTTAATAAGTCAAATAAACCGGGCCGCAGTTTCAATTCCCTCAAACATCGCAGAAGGAGCAGGAAGAAATACGAAAAGAGATTTCGACCACTTTCTGAGCGTGGCTCTAGCCTCCTCTTTTGAGTTAGACACTCAATTGATAATTTCTAACAGGTTGAAGTTTATTGGGGATGATAAGTTTAATCAGATTGAAACTGAACTTAAGCATATTCAGAATATGCTTGTCAAACTTAAAAACAGTTTGAATAATTACAAACCTACCTCTACCTAGTACATAGTACTTAGTACTTAGTACCAAGTAGGCGGTGTAACAGACAAAACATGTACGACGTAATCGTTATCGGCTCAGGACCAGGCGGGTATGTGGCAGCCATCAGGGCGGCGCAGCTTGGAATGAAGACGGCCATCGTAGAAAAATACAACACGCTTGGAGGCACCTGCCTGAATGTAGGCTGTATCCCCTCCAAAGCCTTGCTGGACTCTTCGGAGCATTACCACAATGCAGCACACACCTTCGAAACGCACGGCATCGACCTGAAGGACCTTAAGGTGAACTTCGGCCAGATGATCGGCAGAAAAAACGAGGTAGTGAAGCAAAACGTAGACGGCATCCAGTACCTGATGAAAAAGAACAAAATCGATGTACACCATGGATTGGGTTCTTTTGTGGACAAAAACACCGTGAAGGTGAGCAAAGAAGACGGAAAAGCCGAGGAAATCAAAGGCAAAAACATCATCATTGCCACTGGCTCCAAACCATCTTCCCTGCCTTTTATCAATATCGACAAGGAAAGGATCATCACCTCCACGGAGGCATTGAAACTGAAGGAAATCCCTAAAAACCTGATCGTGATCGGCGGTGGGGTGATTGGGTTGGAACTTGGATCAGTGTATGCACGTATCGGTTCAAAGGTTTCCGTCGTGGAATACATGGACTCTCTTATCCCTACTATGGATAAAACCATGGGCAAGGAACTTCAAAAGTCACTAAAGAAGCTTGGCTTTGACTTCTTCCTCAAGCACAAGGTTACCGCTGTGGAAAACACCGGAAATGAAGTGGTGGTAAAGGCCGAAAACAGCAAAGGCGAAACCGTTGAGCTGAAGGGCGACTATGTACTGGTTTCTATCGGCAGAAGACCTTATACCGACGGTCTCAATGCTGAGGCTGCTGGTGTCAAACTGAACGACAGAGGCCAAGTGGAAGTAGATGAGCATTTGAAAACCAATGTGGACAACATTTACGCCATCGGAGACGTGGTGAAGGGTGCCATGCTGGCGCACAAAGCAGAGGAAGAAGGCGTGTTGGTAGCCGAGCAACTGGCAGGCCAGAAGCCGCATATCAATTACAACCTGATTCCAGGTGTGGTTTACACATGGCCGGAAGTAGCCGCCGTGGGCTTCACGGAGGAACAGCTCAAGGAAAAAGGCATCAAGTATAAAACCGGCAAATTCCCATTCATGGCCTCAGGAAGAGCCAGGGCATCTATGGATACCGACGGGTTGGTGAAGGTGTTGGCGGATGCCGAAACGGATGAAATCCTAGGTGTACACATGATCGGACCAAGAACGGCCGATATGATCGCCGAAGCCGTGGTGGCAATGGAATACCGTGCCTCAGCCGAAGACATCGCCAGAATGTCTCATGCCCACCCTACGTATACAGAGGCTTTCAAAGAAGCTTGTCTGGCTGCGACGGAGAACAGAGCTTTGCATATTTAAATGGAAAAAGACGCGGGACGGAAAACCGAAGACCGAAAAATCATACCTTAAGAAGAAAAGCAGCGTCCTGGACGCTGCTTTTTTGGTTTTAGATTAGAAATGGTAAGCTATGCTGATATTTCGGATGGGAAGAAATCTGAGCTGCAAGGCCGACTGGGAAGATACGGTATCTCTCCTGTCAAAATTTCTTAATGTCGAATTGGTTATGGAATTGTTGGATACGAGCAGCGCCATCTCGGCAAACACCGAGAGCCTTGGCAAAATGTGGTATTTGGCACCCCAAAAATACGCTCCGCCAATTGAAAAATCACTTTGCTGATAATGCTGAAGAATATTCATCCTTTCAGGTTCATCAAACCTCGTTATTGTTTCCCCAATTATGAAATCAACCCCTTGGTATCCTATAAATTTTGGACTGATGGATTTTTGAAACTCCAAACCGATTAACCCTTGATAATTGAATGTCCGTTGGCGCTCAAAATTAACCGACTCGTACATCACATCTGCAGGGTTGGTTGTCATAGAACCACCCAAACCCATCCGGAAAGCCATCATTCTACCATTGGGAGTTGTGTAATTTCTACGATAAAAAAATCGGGCTGGGAGGTCACCGTTAATAATTGGAATGAGATCAACTGAAAACTCATTTTTAAACTGACCATAATCAAATCCTGGGTCTTCTTTCTCGTCAGTTTGCGCATGTGCACCAAAAGTAAAACCAAAACACATCAATACTGCAATAGCATATATTATCTTCATAATTACTTGATTTTGTTACTCTTCACCAAACGTACACTAAATATAAAGGTTGAGTATTTCAAACCTCCCTTCCAAACTCTCACCACTAACCACCTGTAAATTAAAACTTTAATAATTAAAATTTTTACAAAATTTGAGATGAAGCATTAATTAAACCGCAAAGATTTTGAAGAAGCGCAAAGGATATACAAGAAACCGGGAGGTACGGAAATTTCTATACGGCTTCTTAGGTAATTTCAAACATTGTGCGACTTCTTTTAAACTTCAGGGCCTTTGTGATCTATTGCACTCTAATCCCGCGTCGCTTCGCGCTTTTCTAAACCCCTAAACCTCCCGATCCGCGTAGCGATGATCGGGAAATACACTCCTAAACGCCGAATCTATTTTCATTATTCTCTCTTTTGTGTCACCTTCCTTAAGGAGTCCACGTTCAAGACCTCCCCATTCCGCTTCGCTTCAGTCGAAGTGACGAGGTTTAATGTCCATGAAGAGGCCTTTGTGTGACTTCTTTTGAACTTTGTGACCGTTGTGACCCATTTCTTTTCTCTAATTTCTCACTCCCCTCGGCTCCGCTCGGGGACCGGGGATTCGATTATGGAAAGAACAGCTTCGACTGCGCTCAGCTGTCTCAAATAGCTACCTAAAGCAAAACTTTGTGCAACTTATTTTTACCTTCGGGGCCTTTGTGACCCATTTTCATTTACGTTAATTCTTTGTGACCCATTTGCGCTTCTATGCACTTTGCGGTTAAAGTCTCCCACTACTACTTGATTTTTAGTCTGTAATTTCCTATTATGTATAAAATTTTTAGATATGAGAGCGACATACACTACCCTCATCCTTTTCATATTCTTTCTCACGACTTCCACTTGGGCGCAAAAAAACACACCACTTGACCCTTTGGATTATCTGACCAATTTTGAGGCAGTGCCCGCGGAGGATGGCGTGCTGAATCTGATCCTTCACCGCGGAACAGGCGAAGTGGTGTTACATTTATTGGATGAAAACTTGGAAAAAGTCCATGAATCCCTTTACAACACCACTCCAGGAATCAATGATTATATAATAAAAGTCAAAAACGGCAAGGTTTACATCCTGCTAAGCTGGCTTTCCAACCACTACTATAAGAAAGAAGTGCTGGAGTACTCCATTCAAGACAGGAATCTCCATGCCCATTTAATTGGAGCTTCACAAGTTCACAAACCGACAGACTTCTTGGTTTTTGAGGAAAGCTTTGCCATTATCGGCCAACAAAAAGATCCAATTATTCAAGTATATGGTTTTGACCCCTCCAATCCATTCCGGAATACCATTTTCCTCCCGGAGAAAAAGATTTGGCACATCAGTGATGCCGACAACTCCATCAACCTGCTGACTTCCCCAAAAGGGAACCACCAAATCCTAGAATGGCAGCAATATTTGCCCGACGGGGAATTTGCAGGCCAAATGAGGCTGGACACAGATTTTAGAAACAAGGATATAGTTACCGCTTCCTTGGTAATTGACTCCAATAACAACCCCAGGGTGATCGGTACCACGGGGAAGAAAAAACTCAAGCGCTACCACGCCTTTTTCCATTGGGTTATGGACAATGACAATAGGCAAGCGTTTTCAATCATTGAACCACAAAGTCTGGCAGAAAGAAACAATGGTTTGGACCGCAAACAGCGAAAGCAGCTAAACTACGAAAGAAAAAAGGGCTTTAACCAAGTCGAAATCCTGGCAGAAAATGATGGGGACATCCTGGTGGCCTCCATTCCAGGAAAGCCGGTAAGCCGCCATGAAAACATTTATAAAAAGCAGATAGCACATTTCCTCCGCCTTGACAGTAAAGGAGAAAAGGTTTGGGATAAAGTTGTCGCATTTGATTATACCACCAGATACAGGTTGAATGAACACAATTACCGTCGGGAGACATTTACCTTCTTAATTGGTGATGACCTTTATTTTGGTCATAAGGACAACATAAGGAAGGAAGATTCACAAATAGTCAACATTTTCAGGATTAACGAGATGGGGGAAATGACCAACTTCACCCAAGAACTACCCCCGGGCCTGCAGTATGGGGTGAAACATCTAACTTTTAACGAGATCATTTTTTACAATGAATCCCCCCTATTTCAGGGAGCTGACCAACCCCTCGATTACTTTATGGGTAAGCTGAAAATCCAGGAGCCCTACAGCAATCTTTCCAACAAAAATTAACCTTAAAATCAGACCTTCCCCAATAACCTCTAGCACTATTTTTGGTTAATTAAGCATGGCATTGCCAAATTGGAGCAGTTCATCCTTCAGTTTCTGCCTGCAATCCTCTATATTTATAGATTAACTTTTAACCTCGAATTGAATCCTATTATTTTATGGACCACACACTTCAGCAACAGATTCTTGCCCAGGGCATGTCCCCCGAAAAAGCCCAAGAGCAAATAGAAAACTTCAAATCCGGCTTTCCATTCCTGCCCATTGTAGAGGCTGCAAAAGTGGGGAACGGCATCCGGAAATTCAATGAGGATGAAATCAAGAGATATGGTAAACAGTTTGACCAACTGGTTCAAGAAAAAGATATCCTCAAGTTCGTGCCCGCCTCGGGTGCTGCTTCAAGGATGTTCAAAGACCTTTTCGCTTTCCTGGATGGGGACGGAAAGCTGGAGAACAATGCCTTCGCAAAGAAATTCATAGACAACATAGAAAAATTCGCTTTTCACAAAGATCTCAACCAGGCTTTGGAAAAAGATGGCAGTTCCATCAGCAAAGCGCTGGAAGATAAAGACTACACGCTCATCATCAGCTACCTGCTGGAGGAAAAGGGTCTTGGCTACGGTAGCCTGCCAAAAGCCCTGCTGAAATTCCACCATTACAGTGAGCAGGACCGCACCCCTACTTACGAGCATTTTGTGGAAGGCGTGATGTACGCCAAAGGCAAAGGGGACAAGGTGAATATCCACTTTACTGTCAGCCCAGAGCATGAGGAGAAGTTTAAGGAGGAAATTGCGGAAATCCAGCCCAAACTGGAAAAGGAACACGGGGTCACTTTTGAAGTTAGCTTTTCTCAGCAAAAGCAGTCCACCGACACCATTGCGGTAAACCCTGATAACACACCTTTTATAGAAGAAGACGGCAGCATCCTTTTTAGGCCTGCAGGACATGGTGCCCTTTTGGAAAATCTGAATGAGATAGATGCCGACCTTATTTTTATCAAAAATGTGGACAATGTGGTGCCTGATAGATTAAAGGATACTACCCAAGCCTACAAAAAAGCTCTTGGAGCGCTCCTGCTGAAAGTACAGGACAAAGTGTTCCATGCTTTGGAAAATATAGAACACGACAACCTCATAGCGGAGGAAGTATTTGAAGTGGAGCTTGCCGGCAAACTACCCGAAGAATACAAGGAATGGCCATTAGCCCAAAAGCAGGAATTCCTTAAATCCAAGCTAAACCGCCCCATCAGGGTTTGTGGAATGGTAAGGAATGTGGGAGAACCCGGCGGTGGACCTTTCTGGGTTCAGGAGGAAGACGGCTCCCTTTCCCTTCAGATTGCAGAAAACGCCCAGATTGACCTGAATGATCCTGAGAAAAAGGAAATCTTCAACTCAGCCACTCATTTCAACCCGGTGGATGTGGTGTGTGGCACCAAAGATTTTCAGGGCAACAAATTTGATCTTTTGAAGCATCGCGACATGAAGACCGGCTTCATCACCGGCAAATCAAAGAATGGCAAAGAGCTAAAGGCCTTGGAGTTGCCAGGATTGTGGAACGGTTCCATGGCAGACTGGAACACCATTTTTGTGGAAGTGCCCATCATCACCTTCAACCCCGTAAAAACGGTCAACGACTTGTTGCGGGATGAGCATCAAAATTAACCCGAACGACACCGCTGGAATAAAACCGGCGGTGTTTCCTGCTAGAATCCTGCCCAAATGCTAAGATGTCGCTTTCTTCGGTCTCCCGTCTCCCGTCTTCCGTCTTCGGTCTCCCGTCTTCGGTCTTCCGTCTTCCGTCTTCCGTCTTTCTAAAACAGGCTCCCAGCACAAATCCGAATAATCCAATAGATTTAAATGAAAACCATAGATGACATACTAAAACTTGGAGATCCCAGACTATATGAAACTTGTGAACCCATCACTAAAGAGGAACTTCCTTTTGTGGCTGATTGGGTCAAGGACTTGCATGAGGCCATGGAGGATATCCGACTCAATTACGGTTTTGGGAGAGGAATCGCCGCTCCCCAACTGGGAATAATGAAGCGCCTGTTTTACCTCAACCTGGACAAGCCCTACGTGATCATCAACCCGGAACTGAAGAATTTGAGTGAAGAAAAGTTTGAAATGTGGGATGACTGCATGAGCTTTCCAAACCTACTGGTAAAGGTAGATCGACACCGCTCGCTCACCCTGCATTATTTGGATCATAACTGGGAAAAGAAAATCTGGAAAGTTCAAGATGACATATCTGAATTAATCCAGCATGAATATGACCATTTGGACGGAATTTTGTGTACCATGAGGGCCAAAGACGGGAAGTCCTTTAAATGGCGGTAAACCAACGTTAATATTGTTTAATTCACACAGTCAATTCGCCAATTATCAAGCACAACCGTGCATCTCTCGATTATTTGTTTAATTTTGCACCAATTTAGCCAAAAGTTCTTAACAGACTAAAAACCTCTCAACAGCATGCCTAAAGATAGTAGCATCAAACACGTCCTCATTATCGGTTCAGGTCCCATCGTTATCGGCCAAGCTTGTGAATTTGATTACGCCGGTTCACAGGCTGCCAGGTCTTTGAGGGAAGAGGGTATCAAAGTTACCCTTATCAACTCAAACCCGGCCACGATCATGACTGACCCAGTGACTGCGGACAACATTTACCTATTGCCTTTGGAGAAAAAATCCATCGTCAAAATTCTAACCGAGCATCCGGATATCGACTGCGTACTTCCTACCATGGGTGGACAGACAGCTCTGAATCTGGCCATCGACTGCGATAAGGCCGGAATCTGGAAGAAATTCAATACCAGGATGATCGGGGTGGACATTGATGCCATAGACACAGCAGAAAACAGGGAGAAATTCAAAGCCCTCTTGGAAGAACTTGGCGTGGGTGTCTGCATGGGTAGAACAGCCACATCCTATCTTCAGGGACACGAAATCGCCCAAGAAATCGGTTTCCCGCTTGTAATACGTCCTTCCTACACCCTCGGGGGTACCGGAGGCGGATTTGTGGAAAAAGCTGAAGACTTTGAAAAAGCACTGACAGCAGGCCTTACCGCCTCTCCTACCCACGAAGTACTTATCGAGCAAAGTATCTTGGGCTGGAAGGAATACGAACTGGAAGTACTGAGAGACAGCATCGGTAATATGGTGGTGATCTGTTCAATTGAAAACTTTGACCCTATGGGCGTGCACACAGGTGACTCCATCACAGTGGCACCGGCGATGACGCTTCCCGACACCGTGTATCAGGAACTGAGAAATCAGGCCATCCGTATGATGAACGGAATCGGTAATTTTGCCGGGGGATGTAACGTACAGTTTTCTGTAAGCCCTGACAACAAGCAAATTATCGGAATTGAAATAAACCCAAGGGTATCCCGCTCTTCAGCCCTGGCATCCAAAGCTACCGGTTATCCAATAGCCAAAGTAGCTGCCAAGCTAGCGGTGGGTTACAACCTTGACGAAATACAAAACTCCATCACAGGCACTACTTCGGCTTTCTTTGAGCCGGCGATTGACTATGTGATTGTGAAGATCCCAAGATGGAACTTTGACAAGTTCAAGGGCTCTGACAGGAAACTTGGTCTATCCATGAAAGCGGTGGGTGAAGTGATGGGTATCGGAAGAAACTTCCAAGAAGCCCTTCAGAAAGCCTGCCAGTCATTGGAGATCAAAAGAAACGGCCTTGGCGCCGACGGAAAAGAGCTTAGAGACCAGGATGCCCTGCTTTACAGCTTGGCCAATCCAAGCTGGGACAGACTTTTCCACGTATATGATGCCTTCAAACTAGGCGTTTCCTTCAAAACCATATATGAACTTACCAAAATCGACAAGTGGTTCCTCAAGCAGATTGAAGAACTGATCCATCTGGAAGCAGAAATCAGTAAGTTCAAACTGGACACCATCTCCAAGGAGCTTATGCTTACAGCCAAAAAGAAAGGCTACGCAGACAGGCAGCTAGCTCACTTGATGGGATGTCTTGAAAGCGAGGTCTTTGACAAGCGCTACAAGGAAATGGGTATCATGAGAGACTATAAGTTGGTGGACACCTGTGCCGCTGAATTTGAAGCCCAAACTCCTTACTACTATTCTTCATTCGGTGAGGAAAACGAAAGTATTGCCACAAATAAAAAGAAAATAGTAGTCCTTGGGTCTGGACCAAATAGGGTAGGTCAAGGGATCGAATTTGACTATAGCTGTGTTCATGGGGTACTTGCTGCCAAAGAGTGTGGCTACGAGACCATCATGATCAACTGTAACCCGGAGACGGTTTCTACGGATTTTGACATTTCCGACAAGCTTTATTTCGAGCCTGTATTCTGGGAGCACATCTATGAAATCATCCTCCACGAAAAGCCTGAGGGCGTAATCGTGCAGCTGGGTGGACAGACCGCCTTGAAGATTGCCGAGAAGCTTGACAAATACGGCATCAAAATCATTGGTACCAGCTTTGAAGCCTTGGATTTGGCTGAGGATAGAGGCCACTTCTCTACACTATTGAAAGAAAACGATGTGCCTTACCCTGAATTTGGCACTATCCACAATACAGACGAGGCCCTTGAGCTTTGCAAAACTATCGGTTTCCCGCTACTGGTAAGACCTTCTTATGTATTGGGCGGCCAGGGAATGAAGATCGTGATCAACGAAAAAGAACTCGAAGAGCACGTGGTAAACGTACTTCGGGATATTCCAAACAACGAAATCCTACTAGATCACTTCCTCGAGGGAGCCATAGAGGCGGAAGCAGATGCCATCTGTGACGGTGAAAACGTCTATATTATCGGTATCATGCAGCATATCGAACCAGCCGGAATCCACTCCGGTGATTCTTATGCGGTATTGCCTCCTTACAACTTGGGGGACCTGGTGATGAGACAGATCGAAACCTACACAGAGAAAATCGCCCTGGCCTTGAAGACCAAGGGCTTGATCAATATTCAGTTTGCCATCAAAAATGATAAGGTTTACGTGATAGAAGCCAACCCAAGAGCTTCCAGAACGGTTCCTTTCATTTGCAAGGCGTACAGAGAACCTTACGTCAATTATGCCGTAAAGGTAATGTTGGGAGAGAAAAAGGTTACAGATTTCGATTTCAAGCCGTATAAAAACGGCTATGCGATCAAGGAGCCGGTATTCTCCTTCCACAAGTTCCCGAATGTCAACAAAGAGCTCGGTCCAGAGATGAAGTCTACCGGAGAAGCCATTTACTTCATCGACGATCTTATGGATGATTATTTCCTAAAGATTTACGGCGAGAGGAACTTGTACTTAAGTAGATAAGGTTAATACGGGAGCGGTCTTATACTGCTCCCTCGTTTTTGACTTCAAATACCAACAATTACAAAATGGGATTTATCTTAAAATTCATCATCATCACCTTCGCATTGTCCTGGATCTTCACCAACCTGCTCCGCTTCTTTTTGAAGAGCAAGCTAAAGCGGTTTTTTGACCAGATGCAACATGTGCAGCAGCAGGAACGCCCCCATAGCCGCCCTGCCGATGGCAATGTAAATGTGGATTTCATCCCCAAATCAGAAAAAAAGAAACCCACCCCGCCCCGCGAAATCGACGGCGAATACGTGGACTACATAGAAGTGAAGGATTGATTTCCTTCACTTTTTTTTATATCTGTAGTTCTGCACATCAGTGTACCGAGAGTCCACTTCATTAATTCATCATTCATCATTCTACATTCACCATTCACCATTCACCATTCCATTCCCGTGGCTGCACCAAAACCTACTTCGAACTTCTAATTTTCGTACTTACGGATGGGTACCAAGTACAACTTACCACGTACCAGGTACACCGCAGGACATGCCACTCTGTGGAGCAATTTGGAGGCTTTTCTGTAATTAATCGTTTCTTACTTTCGTGACCCTCCCTCCGAGCTGCGCTCTTCGGATGGGACATCAGTGCACCGAGAATTACTTCATTATTCATCATTCATCATTCATTATTCATCATTTCCCTTCCGTGGCTGACCCGAAACCTACTTCGAGCTTCTAATTTTCGTACTTGCGAATGGGTACCAAGTACAACGTACCAGGTACCAAGTACACCGCAGGACATACCGCTCTGAGGAGCAATTTGGAGGTTTTTCTGTAATTAATCGTTTCTTACTTTCGTGACCCTCCCTCCGAGCTGCGCTCTTCGGATGGGGCATCAGTGCACCGAGAATTACTTCATTATTCATCATTCATCATTCATTATTCATCATTTCCCTTCCGTGGCTGACCCGAAACCTACTTCGAGCTTCTAATTTTCGTACTTGCGAATGGGTACCAAGTACAACGTACCAGGTACCAAGTACACCGCAGGACAATACCGCTCTGTGAAGCAATTTGTAGGCTTTTCTGATATCCACCGTTCTTATTCTCGCCTCCCTCCCTCCGAGCTGCACTCTTCGGATGGGGCATCAGTGCACCGAGAATTACTTCATTATTCATCATTCTACATTCATCATTCTACATTCCATCACGTAACCCCCTTATCTAACGTAATTTATTTTTCACGAAACCAATATAAACTCATATAATTTTACTAAATTCACAACACATAGGTTTTTAGTATGAGAAAGTCAGCTTCCATAGCGCTTTTATTGTTTTTCTCTTTTTACCAGTTCGGGTATTACTACTTCTATCTGGCCCTTTCCCAAAATATTGAGGAAAATTGGAGCCATTTGGTCTATAGCGATGATTTTGCTCCTAATGCCCTAATACTGGAAGTACCTATCTCCATTCCCTACATGACCGATCAGGAAGAGTTTTCTGAAACCAACCTGACATTCAGCAAGGACGGGAAAAGATTCAGGGCAATCAAGCAAAGATATGCTAATGACACCCTGCAGCTGGTGTACACACCCGACACCGCCCAAAACACCCTGGACATGGTGGTCAAAAACTGGGTGAGCAGCCTCACAGGTGAGCAGCTGCCCAATTCTCCTCTGAAAAACTTTGTCTATTCATTCCATAAAGACTTCACCTTTCCTGATTTTCAGGAAAGGACGTTTGTTTTGTTTCACTCCAAAAATGGCTACCCCCACGAGGCTGAGAACATGCTAATTCATCGAGCTTCCTCGGTACCCTCTCCCCCTCCGGAAGTTTGAACATTTTTCTCTAACCTTTCAAAATGAAAGGGGTTCAAACTCACTTATTACTTCAACCAATGAAATTAAAATTTTACTCTTTATTGATTCCTGCCCTTTTATGGTGCGGGCTGGAATCCTATGGTCAGGGTTGTGTGGCAATCCGTCAATTCTCCGGTGTAGGCAATGCCATTGGTCAGGGCAACCTACTCGAAAAAGGGGAATGGAACTTCAACACCAACTACCGCTACTTCAAATCCTTCCGCCACTTTAGAGGCACGCACCAGGAAAGGGAACGGGTAGCCAACAACACAGAAGTCATCAACTGGTCCCACGGACTGGATTTCAACATTAGTTATGCCTTTTCCAGCAGGGTATATGGAATTGTTAGCCTGCCTTTGGCCTACAATGAAAGAAGCAGCCTCTATGAACATGGCAGAACGGAGCGTCACATGACTTATAGTGGAGGTCTGGCCGACATGCGGATCGGGGCCGGGTACTGGATTTTGGGTGAGGAAAAATCAAAATCCGGAAACATGGCATTTGGAGCAGGCATCAAACTGCCCACCGGGGATTATAATGCCCTAGGGATCTTTTATAATGTAGGGCCAAATGGTGAACCGCAAACCCGGCCTGTTGACCAATCCATACAGCTGGGCGATGGTGGAGTGGGGCTTATACTCGACATGCAGGGCTACTGGTTTATACCAGGCAACCTGGTCTGGTATTATGACGGCTTCTATATGTTTAACCCCAGAAACACCAACGGCACTCAAACTTTCCGGGCCCGTCAAAGCGAGGGTATTATGAGCGTGCCGGATCAATATGCGTTCAGAACTGGGCTTCTGAAAACCATCCCCAAAATCCACGGATTGGGTTTCACGCTAGGTGGAAGAATCGAAGGTATTCCGGTAAGGGACTTTATTGGTGAAAGCGACGGGTTCCGCCGTCCGGGCTACATCATTTCCGTGGAACCGGGAGCCAGTTATATGATCGGTAACTTTACGACCACGCTCAATGTCCCCATTGCCCTTATCCGCAACAGGACCCGTAGCTTGACCGACATCGCAGACTCCACCCCGGACAACATCCGTCACGGTGACGCTGCCTTTGCCGACTACCTAGTCAACCTCGGTTTCGCCTACCGCCTGGCAAAAAAACAACCTACTCCATTTAAACTCAATTAACCCCATACACAACCTTCCAGGTCTCGTGGCAATCACTGCCCTGGAAGGTTTTTTCCGAATCATTTGTCACGTCCTAAATTTACTTGACACTTTTTTTTTCAAGCTTTTAAATTTTTCTCCGCGAAGTGGCCTTTGTGAAACTTCGTGAAAACTTTGTGGCCTTTGTGGCCATTTTCTTACCTTTCCTTCGTACCTCGTACTTCTAACTTCGTACTTACGCATGGGTACAAAGTACTAGGTACCAAGTACCAAGTATACCACAACAGGACAATGCCGCTCTGAGGAGCAATTTGGGGGTTCCTCTGTAATTAATCGTCTTTACTCTCGCAACCCTCCCTACGAGCTGCGCTCTTCGGATGGGGCATCATTGTACCGAGAATTACTTCATTATTCATCATTCATCATTCATTATTCATCATTTCCCTTCCGTGGCTGACCCGACACCTACTTCGAACTTCTAATTTTCGTACCTACGATTGGGTACCAAGTACAACGTACCAGGTACCAAGTACACCGCAGGACATACCGCTCTGAGGAGCAATTTGGAGGTTTTTCTGTAATTAATCGTTTCTTACTTTCGTGACCCTCCCTACGAGCTGCGCTCTTCGGATGGGGTAACATTGTACTGAGAATTACTTCATTATTCCCGCCACGCCTGTGCGCCGTGGCGTAGCGGGCAAGCATTTATTATTCATCATTCATCATTCTACATTCTCCCGCCCATTAGAGTCTGCCTTTGAACAGGAGCAAATCCGAATGGCAAATGGGCTGGTCGCCAAAAAAACTCCGTGTAACTCTGTGTCTCTTTACCTCCGCGAAGAAGCCTTTGCGCCCTCTTTTTACCTTCGTGCACTTTGTGGCCAATTACCTCCGCGAAGTGGCAAACTCCGTGTAACTCTGTGCCAAACTCTGCGAAACTCTGTGCCCCTTTTCTTCCGCGAAGAGGCCTTTGTAAAACTTTGTGCACTTTGTGGCCAATTACTCCGCGAAGAGGAAAACTCCGTGTCCCCTTATCTCCGCGAAGAGCCCTTCATACTTCCCCTCCTATCTTCCTCCATTCGCCCTGATATCATTCCTGCAATTCTCATCCAAAGGAGGGATGAAGCCGCCATCGATGACGTTCAGCAGGCCGGCAGTTTCTACCGCCCAATACATCAGGCAGCTGGAATTGTCGCAATGGCCACCGTGGTTGGGATCCTCGTGGGGCTCCACCATGTCGGAACCCACATTTACCAAGCCCATCAGGTGCCCTATCTCATGGCGGGTGACGGTGTTTTCCAAAAGTGACCGGCTGGGCCTTCCCACGGTGTCGGAGTTTTCCCGCATCCTTCTTCCAAACAATGCAATGGAATTGCTCCTGTGCACCAACCCAAACGTGAAGCTTCCTCCTGTATCCTCGGCAGAATACCCATCCAAGATCAACAGGTAAAGCCCCACTTTCCGACCTTGGTTGTAGGAACTCCGGTTGGCGTCCTCAATGGCTCGGATATCAGCGATGGAATAGCTTTCTTGCCTGCCGGGAGCTATTGCGGTCAAATAGATATCTATTCCACCTGGCTTATTTGTCAGTTCCTCAAGAAACTCCCTAATGTTGTCCACCAAGCCCGGCGTGGGCTCAAAGCCTACCATATATTGGATCTCCAACTGCAGAGACTGGAAATGCTGACTGGAAAGGATTTCACGGGCTGCGGCTCCAATGGGTCTTCGAGCCGAACGCAGATCCCTGGCAGCATTGTCATCCAAATCCTCTGGGGATACATTTTCACACCCCACCTGAAAAAAGGCTAAAAACAGAAGGAAAAAAATAAATAAAGGCGATTTTCTCATGTTTTGATTTTTGTCGGAACTGTTGACGCTAAGTTTTTTCTGGCCAAGGCCATCAGCACTAGGGATAATACACAAAGGCTCACCGCAATCAAGGCAAGCACATAGGAGCCGGCCTGATAATTTTGCCAAGCAAACAAAATTAATGAGCTAATAGTTACAGCAAACATGAAAAACATGGGGATCAACACAAATTTTGCATTGATCTGCTGCCTAATCAGCCATACGGCCACCGTGAGCAAAGCCAAGGCTGCCAACAATTGATTTGCAGAGCCAAAAATCGGCCAAAGATTTGCAAACCCACCCGAAAGCAACAACAAGGCACTCAGCACGATCACGATGAAAGTAGATGCATAGCGGTTTTCACCAAAGAAACGACCAGGCCTGCTTTGGGATTGCTCGAAGTACTCCTGAAAAGTAAATCTAGCCAACCGCGTACAGGTATCGAGTGTCGTCATGGCAAAAGCCGAAACCGTAAGTGCCACAAAGCCCACCGCAAAGGCCGGAGACAGGCCCAGGGTAGTCACCATACCCCCCAGCCCATCGGCAAACAGACTCACCGGCCCCTCATCAGATAACCTCAGGTTATATTCCTGCCGGCTGATCACAATCACAGCCCCAATGGAAATGATGGCCAGAAATGACTCTATCAGCATTCCTCCAAAACCGATTAACTTAACATCCTTTTCTTGGTCTATCTGCTTTGAGGTAGTCCCTGAGGCTACCAGGGAATGGAAGCCGCTGATCGCCCCACAGGCTATGGTCACAAATAAGACTGGAAAGAGATACCCCAGATTTTCTGCCTTAAACTGCACCTGTGTATCCATCTCGATGGTGGGATTGGCTACCACCACCCCAACAATGGCAGCTAACATCAGCCCGTAAAGCAAAAAGCTGTTTAGATAATCCCTTGGCTGTAAAAGGATGGAAACTGGGGCTACCGAGGCCACGAAGCCATAAGCCAGCAAAATCCCGATCCATAATTCATAGGAAAGCACAAATGGATGCTGCATCCCCAGATACACAAAATAATACATCAACACCACCCCAGCCACAGAGGCCACCACAAATTGCATCCGTGACCTCACCTGCTTGCTCACCCAACCAAACGCGACAGCAAGACCAATAAACAGTATTGAAGCAGTAGCCACCCCGGGGTTGGACACAAAGGTCTTGGCAATAATGTCGGCAAAAACCCCGATAATCAATATCAAGGTTGAAAAGCTGAAAACCACGAAAAGCTGCTTTCCCTTTTCCCCAATGTTGTTTTGAATAATCACACCAATGGATTTGCCCTCATTCCGAAGCGAGGCCACCATGCTGCCGAGATCATGGACAGCACCGAAAAATATCCCACCCACCAGAATCCAGATCACGGCCGGGATCCATCCAAAAGCCACTGCGATAATCGGCCCCACGATCGGGCCCGCTCCCGCAATAGAGGCAAAGTGATGGCCCAACACCACCACTGGCTTGCTCGGTATATAATCAACCCCGTCCCGGTGTTTGTGGGAAGGGGTCAGGTTGGCATTGTTGATCTTGAATTTCCGGAACACATACTTCCCATACAGAAAATAAGCCCCCACAAGGACTACTGCTGAAAGTATATATAGAGTGACTAATGGCATAAATATCTTGGGTAATTGTAAGGATAGGGCCCTTTGCAGACCTTAATTTACCACATATTATATTTTTTGTACATTTATTGAAGCAAATTTTAACCACAACCTATTACATCCAACCTATTCACCTATGCAAGAACAATTGGTTTTCTTCTCCGCATTAGTGCTTACCATGCTTTTAAGTCATCTTTTGGTCTACCTGGTTTTCCCCTTGGTGGCTAAGATCTTCTATAAACCCAAGCTGCCAAAAGCGCAAAGGGCCATGATGCGGTTTTCCCACTCCTTGAAATTCGCCCTGTTTTTCATCTTATGGCCAATTGCCGAACCCTACGTGTCCCCGGAAACCATGGCCTATATCCGGTCCCATGTGCTCTTCCAGATTTTCCTGATCATCAATATTGCATGGATTTTCATTGAGCTCACCAATGTGCTTCGCTATTATTTCATTGAACATTATAACTTTGAAAAGGATGACAACCTGAGGGAGAGAAGGATTTTCACCCAACTGGATTTTATCCGCAAGATCATCGTACTCATTATTGTCATAGTAGCCTTTGCTTTTATCCTGATGAGCATAGAGACCGCCAGGAAAATCGGGGCCGGACTGCTCACCTCTGCCGGGATTGCCGGATTGATCATAGGTTTTGCCGCTCAAAGATCCATTGCCAACCTCCTTGCAGGGTTTCAGATAGCTTTTACCCAACCCATCAGGATCGACGATGTGGTGGTGGTAGAAGGCGAATGGGGAAAAATCGAGGAGATCAACCTCACCTATGTGGTGGTCCGCATCTGGGATCAGCGGCGGCTCATCCTGCCGATCAACTATTTTATAGAAAAGCCATTCCAGAATTGGACCCGCACCACAGCCAACATCTGGGGCACAGTCTTTTTATACGTGGACCACACCGTGCCGGTAAAAATCCTGAAGACCAAATTAAAAGAACTCCTGGACGCCACACCCCTCTGGGACGGCAAAGTACAGGTGCTGCAGGTGACCGATGTGCGGGAAAGGGTGGTGGAACTCCGCTGCCTGATGAGCGCTCGGGACAGCCCTTCGGCATTTGACCTGCGCTGCTACATCAGGGAGGAAATGATCATTTACCTTCAGGAAAACTATCCCGAAACATTGCCCAAGACTAGGGTGTTAATGGAGCAGGACAAGGCTCCCAAAATCCCTGAACTGTAGCAAATAAATGAAGGGTATTCAAGATTAGGTTTTATTTAATGGATATTACCTATAAATTTGTACTCCCTGAATAAACATTTTCAGCCTTAAACAGAACAATATGGCTTGGTTTAAAAGAACAGATAAAGGAATTAAAACCTCTACCGAGGAAAAAAAAGATGCCCCTGACGGACTTTGGTTCAAAACCCCTCAAGGAAATATCATTCACACCCGCGAGCTAAAAAACAACTCATACGTTTGTCCAGATGATGATTATCATGTCAAAATCGGCTCCAAGGAATATTTCGAAATACTGTTTGACAACAACCAGTTCAAAGAATTGGACGCAAACATGACCAGCGGTGACCCGTTGAATTTCACCGATAGCAAGCCATATCCGGCAAGAATTGAAGCCACCATCAAAAAAACTGACCTGAAGGATGCCGTAAGATCTGCCGTGGGTAAAATTGACGGACAGGACATCGTGATCGCCTGTATGGACTTCAACTTCATCGGCGGATCCATGGGTTCGGTGGTGGGCGAGAAGATCGCAAGAGCAATTGACCACTCCTTGAAAAACAAAATACCCTTCCTGATGATTTCCAAATCAGGAGGCGCCAGAATGATGGAAGCCGGCTTCAGCTTGATGCAGATGGCCAAGACTTCCGCCAAACTTTCCCTCTTGGATGATGCCAAAATCCCATACATTTCCCTTTTGACCGACCCTACCACCGGTGGCGTTACCGCATCTTATGCCATGCTGGGCGACTTCAATATCGCCGAACCAGGCGCTTTGATAGGGTTTGCAGGCCCACGAGTGATCCGCGAAACCATCGGAAAAGACCTTCCTAAAGGCTTCCAAAGTTCGGAGTTTGTACTCGAACACGGTTTCCTGGATTTCATCATCGACAGAAGGCAACTCAAGTCCAGGCTTTCCACCTTACTGAGGTTGCTTAAGAACTAACTGGGGCAGCCCGAATGATTAAGGGGAAAAAAGGGGCTTCAAATGGCCGTTTTTACCGAATTATAAATATATTTGTACTCCCTTAACCGAGGGTGTATAATACTGAAAAACAAAAAGAAAAAAGTCGTTAAATGAGTTCAGTAATCATTACTTCGATTGTAGCATTTACTCTGATTATTTTGCTACTTGTTTTCATCCTGCTTTTTGCCCAGTCCAAACTGGTACAATCAGGGGATGTTAAAATTATTGTCAACGGGGACGAGAAAAACCCGATCGTGGCTTCTGCCGGGTCGACTCTTCTCAACACGCTTGGCGGTAAGAAAATCTTCCTTCCTTCTGCCTGCGGTGGAGGGGGTACTTGCGCGATGTGTAAGTGTGTCATCGAAGAAGGTGGCGGGGAAGTCCTTCCAACGGAAGTTGGTCACCTAAGCAGAACCGAGCAAAAAGAGAAAGTTCGTCTTTCCTGCCAGGTGAAAGTAAAACAGGATATGAGAATCCGCATCCCAGAGGAAATCTTCGGGATCAAGAAGTGGGACTGCGAAGTGGTTTCCAACTACAACGTATCCACCTTTATCAAAGAATTTAAAGTTAAACTTCCTGAAGGCGAAACTTTGGATTTCGAATCAGGAGGATATATCCAGATCGACGTTCCGGCCATCACTGTAAACTTCAAAGATATGGACATCACGCCACATCCAGAGTTGGGTCACCCAGCTGACGTTTACAAGAGCGACTGGGATAAGTTTGGACTTTGGGACTTGACCATGAAAAATGACGAAGAGCTCTTCAGAGCTTATTCCATGGCCAACCACCCTGCTGAAGGTAACATTGTAATGCTTACCATCCGTATCGCAACCCCACCATGGGATAGGGCCAACAACAAGTGGATGGACGTCAACCCAGGTGTTTGTTCTTCTTACGTATTCTCTCGTAAGCCGGGCGACTTGGTGACCATCTCCGGTCCTTATGGTGAATTCCACATCAACCCAACTGATAGAGAGATGATCTACATCGGTGGTGGTGCTGGTATGGCTCCATTGAGATCCCACATCTTCCACCTTTTCCATACAGAGAAGACTGGCAGAAAAGTTTCTTACTGGTACGGTGGTAGATCCAAGAAAGAATTGTTCTACGTGCCTCACTTCAGAGACATCGAGAAAGATTTCCCTAACTTCAACTTCCACATCGGTCTATCCGAGCCTCTTCCTGAGGACAACTGGAAGATCAAGAAGTCCTTGGAAGACAAAGAAGGTGACGGTTATGTAGGGTTTATCCACCAGGTGCTGTACGACAACTACCTGAAGGATCACCCTGAGCCAGACGAAATTGAGTACTACCTATGCGGACCTCCATTGATGAACTCAGCAGTACTTAAATTGCTAGATGATATGGGAATCCCTAAGGAAAACATCAGATTTGACGACTTCGGAGGTTAATCCGACTACATACAAAGCCCCGCGAAACCCGCGGGGCTTTTTGTTTTTATGCCATAAAGGGAAAAAATTAAAGGATATTCATTAATTTTAGATTCTATCAATGATTCACCTATGGATTTAGAGTTCTATTTTGACCCGATACCGGAATCCCTCACCGAGACCAAATTTCCCCTAAATTCCTTTTTCAGCCATATCCACCATTACGGGGAAACTTTTCCCGACCTGGAAGGCATGCAGATAGCCATAATCGGACTTACTGACGGAAGGGGAATCAAGGACAACAGGTCCATCGAAAATGCGGCAACGGAAATCCGGTTGAAATTATACGACCTCAAAAGGGGACTTGGCCACTATAAGGTCGCCGACCTCGGAAATCTCCGAAACGGCGTGGACCTGAAAGAGACCTATCTTCGCATCCAAACCGTAGGCGAACAGTTGATGAAAATGCAGATCCTGCCTATCTATATCGGCGGAAGCCATGACCTTGACTTTGGCCAATACCTCTCTTATGAAGGAATGAAAAAGCTGGTCAGCATGCTCACCGTGGATGCCAAAATAGACATGGAAGATGAGGGAATGCCCAACGAGGTACACTCCCAAGACATCATCCTGCACCAACCCAACTTCCTTTTCAATTACACCCAACTGGCCTATCAAAGCTTCCTGACCGACCGCGACCTGGTCAACGTGATGGAAAAGCTTTACTTTGACCATGTCCGACTGGGGCAATTGAGGGAAAATTTCAAGGAAATCGAACCTTTGATCCGGAATGCGGATCTGTTGAGCTTTGACATTTCATCCATCCAGTCGGCAGATGCTCCCGGGGCCGCAGATGCACAGCCCTTTGGCCTCACCGCCGAAGAAGCCTGCCAGGTGTGTTGGTTTGCAGGTATGAACGAAAAGCTAAGCTCCATAGGCATCTATGGGTACCAGCCCTATTACGACGACACGCGCTATAAAACAGCCGCGGTGATTGCCACCATGATATGGTACTTCATTGAAGGATTTTACCATCGCAAGGACAGCCTTTCCTTTCAAAGCAACGATTACACCAAGTACACGGTATCCCTGGATGCCAAACCCTCCACCTTTATTTTCTACAAAAGCAACATCAGCGGAAAATGGTGGATGGAAGTACCCCATTCCGGCAACCAAAAATACGACAGGGAAACCATCATCCCCTGCAGTTACCAGGATTACCAGATTGCCCAAAGCGGGGAGATCCCCGAACGCTGGATCAATGCCCAGCTCAAAATGTATTAATAATGAGAGATATTACCAGGCAGCAGCTTGCCCTTCGCAACGGGCAGGACAAGCCTGAAATTTGGATAGCCTATGCGGGAAAAGTGTATGATGTGAGCAGCTCCAGACTCTGGAAAAATGGCAAACATTATGAACACTGGGCTGGTCAGGATCTGACCGATGAGCTGAAAGATGCACCCCACACCCAAAATGTATTTGATAAATTTGAGCCCATAGGGCAGTTAGTATAAAATGATATTAATAGCGGATAGCGGTTCCAGTAAAACTGACTGGAGAACAATAGGACACGAAGGACAGATAAACCAATTCAGAACAGTAGGCTTCAACCCCTACTACCAAAGCTTGGAAGAAATGGTGGCCGGACTCAAACAGCCCTCATTGCTCAACCTCAAGGATGAGGTGACCCAGATTTATTATTATGGGGCGGGATGTTCCAGCATCAAAAACAACAAAATCGTGGAGCACGCCCTCAAGCAGGTATTCCCAAAAGCCAGCATAGAGGTACACCACGACCTCCTGGCAGCGGCCCGCGCCACCTGCGGAACCAATGCCGGTATCGCCTGCATCTTGGGTACAGGGTCTAACAGCTGCGACTATGACGGACAACAGATCGTAAACACCCGTCCAGCTCCAGGATATATCTTGGGCGATGAAGGAGGGGGATCCTATATTGGAAGGCAGTTTTTACATGACTTTATCTATGAAGAAATGCCCGACAACATGCGCGATTTGGCCATAGAGGAATACCAGCTCACCAGTCAGGACATCCAGGAAAACGTGTACCAAAAACCCTTCCCGGGAAGGTATATGGCAAGCTTTTGCCGATTCATCACCCAACATAAAAACGACCCCTACTGCTACAAGCTATATCAAAAGGCTTTCCACGATTTCTTCCGGATCCATGTCATGAAGTATGACAATTATCAGGAGAAGCCTGTCAATTTTGTTGGCTCCATAGCCTATTACAACAGCGACATCCTACGTTCGGTGGCCTTTGACCTGAATATATCCGTCAACATCATTCTTGAAACCCCAATCGCGGGACTTACCCTATTTCACAAAGAGAAAATATGAGTACTACCGAAAGCAATTCCTATTACGACAACCTGGAAAACATGACTGTGACCGAACTGATCGGCAACATGAACAAGGAAGACAAAACCGTGCCCCTGGCTGTGGAGAAAGCCTTGCCGCAGATTGAAGCACTGATAGAGCAGATCGTGCCCAGAATGCAGGCTGGAGGAAGACTTTTTTATATCGGTGCGGGCACCAGCGGTCGCTTGGGCATCCTCGATGCCAGTGAGTGCCCCCCTACCTATGGCGTACCCTTCGATATGGTGATCGGCATCATTGCCGGAGGCGACAAGGCCATCAGAAAAGCCGTCGAAAATGCCGAGGATGACCGAAACCAGGCTTGGCCCGACATTCAGGAATTCGGATTCAACCAAAACGACACCGTAATCGGAATTGCCGCCTCAGGTACCACCCCATATGTGATTGGGGGCCTGACCAAAGCCCGGGGAGAAGGCCTGCTCACCGGCTGCATCACCTGCAACTCCGGCACCCCGGTAGCCCAAGCTGCCGAATACCCGGTGGAAGCTGTGGTAGGCCCTGAATTTGTAACCGGCAGTACCCGAATGAAATCAGGCACCGCCCAAAAGCTCGTCCTCAATATGATCTCCACCAGCGTGATGATAAAATTGGGCAAGGTCAAAGGCAACAAAATGGTGGACATGCAGCTATCCAATGAAAAGCTCGTCCAGCGAGGCACCCGCATGATCATGGAAGCCACCGGCATAGATGCCGACCACGCCCAGCAACTGCTCCTCACTCACGGCTCCGTCCGCGCGGCAGTTGCGCATTATGAAAGACAGAAATAGGTTTAAAAGCCTGCCTGCCGGCAAAGGCAGGTTTATTCCCGATCACCGCTTCGCGGATCGGGAGGTTTAGATTTTTAGGAGACGAGAATATATACTAAGGACGAAGGAGTTCTCGCTAAACTAGTCACTAATCCCGAAGAGCGAAGCTCGTAGGGAGGGCTACAAAAGCAAGAACGACGGATAATTTCACCACTTAAGAATGGTAGAAAAACTTCCGATGGTGGAAGTACTTGGTACTTGGCACTTGGTTCTTGGTACTTGGTACTTGGTACTTGGTACTTGGTACTTGGTACTCGTTACCCCCTCCAACCCCCTAAACAATCCCGAAACGCATACAGCGCAGCTATGCGTTTCGGGATGACTAAACCCCTAAACCGCCTCAACCTCCGCATTCAACGAAATCAAATACTTCCTCCCCGAAGCCACCTCCAGGCATACCACCCTAGTTCTCCTGGTGTCCTCTTTCGTAAACACACGCCCCCTAAGAGAAAAAGACTGGCCAACTTTAATGTCAGTAAGAAACAAAGGCCTGTTCAAGCCTTCCTGAAAGCTGAGATCATACTTCTTAAGCTCGCGGCTCAGAAAAACATCCGCACCACTGCTCGCTTTGGGATTGAGCATGTGTCTTTTCAGCGGAATAAGGATATCCTTGGGAAAAACCAAGTCAGAAAGCATAGGGGCCAAAAGTTTGCGGAACACCATTTTCCACTCCGGTCCGTGAGGTCTCACGCCAAGGCCAAAGTCACGGTAAACCCTGTGATGGGCTACTTCATGGATGTAGGTAATGAGAAATTGATAGGGATTGAGATCATAATTGATAGTGATGGTCTGGACATCCCTGTCACGCCTATACCTGAAATCCCCCAGCTTGGAGCTCCTGCTCCTTGAAATCACAAACCTGAACGGATCCTCCTTCCAAAGATCAAAACAATACCCCGCCGCATCCCCCGGCACATGATCCACAAAAGCCTGATAAATCTTTTTCTCCATTTCCATTCCTGAGCAAATATAGAAAAAACCTTCCATTCTCATCCCCCCCAAACCCCATCCGAAGAGCGCAGCTCAAGGGAGGGCTCCGAAAACAAGAACGACGGGTAACTTCACCACCTGAGAATGACAGGAAAAACCTCCGATGGTGGAAGTACTTGGTACTTGGTACGTTGAACTTGGTACCCTTTAATAAGCACAAAAAAACCTTCCAGATCTATCACTCTCACGAGACCTGGAAGGTTTTACTTACGCAACTTTCATCCCCCCATACCCCATCCGAAGAGCGCAGCTCAAGGGAGGGCTCCTAAAACACCACCGACGGGTAACTTCACCACCTGAGAATGACAGGAAAACCCTCCGATGGTGGAAGTACTTGGTCCTTGGTACGTTGTACTTGGTACCCTTTAATAAGTACAAAAAAACCTTCCAGATCTATAACTCTCCCGAGACCTGTATGGTTTTACTTACGCAATTTTCATCCCCCCATACCCCATCCGAAGAGCGCAGCTCAAGGGAGGGCTCCTAAAACACCACCGACGGGTAACTTCACCACCTGAGAATGACAGGAAAAACCTCCGGTGGTGGTGTAAGTACTTGGTACCTGGTACCTTGTACTTGGTACCCTTAAGTAAGCACAAAAAAAACCTTCCAAGTCTATCATTTTCACGAGACCTGGAAGGTTTTACTTACGCAACTTTCATCCCCCCATACCCCATCCGAAGAGCGCAACTCAAGGGAGGGCTCCGAAAACAAAAACGGTAAATAACAAAATAGCCTTGGAAATGCCTGCAAAAAGCGATTTGTCCTACGGTGTACTTAGTACTTGGTACCTGGTACTTGGTACCCATTAATAAGCACAAAACACCTTCTAGGTCTATCCGTATTTGACCACAGCCGACAGCCGACTACGGACCGTGGACAAAAAAAAAGCCCCAGTCTCCCGGGGCTCTTGATTCTTAAATAAACCGCTGATTAAGCAGCAGTCTCTTCAGTTTCCTCTTCTTCAACTTCAACTTCCACTTCTTCTGCCTCAATTTCTTCAGCTTCAACTTCAGTAGTCTCGTCGATGATCTCAACGTTCTCTTCAGTCTCTACTTCTTGAGTTCCACAAGCTGAGGTAAAAATCATACCTGCTACAGCTAACAATGCGAATAATTTCTTCATGGTGTTGTTTGTATTTCTTTTAAATTTAAGCATCAAAGTTACACACAAGTTATAATTTGTCAAGCTTTCACCGAAAATTATTTTTATTTCTTCTTATATGTAATCTTTATTGGAACTCCTTTAAAATCAAAATGCTCTCTTATTCTGTTTTCCAGATATCTCGTATAGGGGGATTTGATATACTGGGGCAGGTTGCAGAAAAAGGCAAACACAGGATTTCTGGTTGGCAACTGGGTGATGTATTTGATCTTGATATACTTCCCCTTGTATGCCGGCGGCGGATAACGCTCGATTTCGGCCAACATCTTGTCGTTCAACTTTGATGTAGGCACCTTTCTGGTTTTATTTTCATATACCTCCACGGCAAGCTCGATAGCCTGGAAAATACGCTGTTTGCCCATCACAGAGGTAAAGATGATCGGGATCCACTTGTTTTCACCAAGCTTTTCCATCATATCCTCCTTGAATCTCTCCATGGTTTTGTGGTCCTTTTCTATAAGGTCCCATTTGTTGACCATGATCATTACCCCCTTGCTGTTTTTGATCGCAAGTGAAATCAGATTCACATCCTGGGCCTCAAGACCCCTAGTGGCATCTACCATCACGATCACCACATCGGATTCCTCCAGCGTACGCAGCGAGCGCATCACAGAATAGAACTCAATATCCTCTTTTACTTTGGCTTTCTTACGGATCCCGGCTGTATCGGTAATGATAAAATCCTTTCCGTAAAGCTTGTATCGCGTATGGATAGCATCCCTGGTAGTACCGGCTTCATCAGTTACGATAGACCTTTCCTTACCCAAAAGAGCGTTTAGAAACGAGGATTTACCCACGTTTGGCCTTCCCAAAATGGAAATCTTCGGGATTCCGAAATCCGGATCCTCCAATCCATCCTCACTAAGGTGCTTGATTACCTCATCCAAAAGGTCACCCGTGCCCGCACCACTTACCGCGGCGATGGGAAACACTTCGTTTTCACCCAAACCAAGGGAATAAAACTCATTGGCCATCAACAGGCGCTCCTGGTTGTCGGCCTTGTTGGCCACTATAAAGATGGGCTTTTTCGATGACCTCAACTCGTTGGCAAATTCCTTGTCCAGATCCGTAAGACCGTCAAAACAATCCACCACAAAAAGAATCACCGAAGCCTCTTCCACAGCAAGTTTTACCTGCTTTCTGATCTCGGCTTCGTACACATCGTCCGAACCGATCACATATCCCCCCGTATCGATCACGGAGAAGAATTTGCCGCCCCACTGGGCATGGCCATAATGGCGGTCACGCGTCACCCCGCTCATGTTGTCCTCAATGGCCTTTCTTTCCTCTACCAACCTATTAAAAAACGTGGATTTCCCCACGTTTGGCCTTCCTACTATTGCTACTATATTCGACATTGCTGTTCTCGTCTCTTATTGGTCGTAACCAAATCTTCTTAATTTGTTTTTGTTTTTTCTCCAGTTCTCCTCCACCTTCACGTGGGTCTCCAGAAAAACCTTCTTTGCGAAGAACCTTTCCAGTTCTTCCCTTGCCTGTATGCCCACACGCTTGAGCGCGCTGCCTTTGTCACCTATGATGATGCCCTTTTGGCTGCTTCTTTCCACGTAGATTTCGGCACGGATACGGATGATGTTTTCCTCCTCGAAAAAGTCCACAATAGCCACTTCCGTGCTGTAGGGGATTTCCTTCTTGTAGTTGGTGAAAATCTTCTCCCGGATAATCTCAGAAGCGAAGAAACGTTCCGGACGGTCGGTAAGTTCCTCTTTATCATAGAAGGGCGCATGCTCGGGCAGCCTCTCCACGATCTCGTCAAGCACCTTTTGGATGTTGAAATTCTCAGCCGCGGATATCGGGATCACCAGCTCATGCTTGACCTTCTCGGTCCAGTAGGCGGTTACCTTGTCGAGTTGGTCCTCTTTGTTGAGGTCGATCTTGTTGATGACCAGCAGCACAGGCACCCCTGATCTGTTGATCTTTTCGATCACCTCCTCGATTTCCTCATCGTTCTCATAGAGGTCGGTCACAAACACGATCACGTCGGCATCCTCCAGGGACATGTTGACGAAGCTCATCATACTTTTGTGCAACTCGTATTTGGGTTTCAGCATGCCGGGGGTATCGGAGAAGACAATCTGGTAATTGTCATCGTTCATGATCCCCAGGATACGGTGGCGTGTGGTCTGTGCCTTGGAGGAAATGATGGAGAGCCTCTCTCCCACCAGGGCATTCATGAGCGTGGATTTCCCCACATTCGGCTTACCCACGATATTTACAAATCCGGCTTTATGAGAAATTTCGGTCATTACGGCAATTTTTTCCACAAAGATACTCTAAAAATCTCAATCTTTGGAATTTAATACCGTTTCCCTCACCCCCCGATCTTCAAATCAGAAGAAAAACATAGCGCGCAAATCAAATTGGTCACAAAGTCACACCAAGTAAAAAAAAGAAGTCGCACCAAGTTTAAATAAATCACCCCTTCACCAACTCTCATTATCTCACTCTCCCTCCCTCTCCCTCTCTGCGCCCCTTAAAAATCTTCGCGTATTTCCGAGATTTTTTTCTCTGTGCCTCTGGTTCTCTGTGGTGAAACAACCCACAATATTCCGGTTCCAAATTGGTCACAAAGTCGAAGAAGTTCCAATAAAGTCGCACCAAGTCTAAATAAAATCTCCCATTCTCCCCCTCTCACACTCTTCCTCTCTGCGCCCCTTAAAATTCTTCGCGGTAGTATTTCCGAGTTTTTTTTCTCTGTGCCTCTGGTCCTCTGTGGTGAAACAACCCAAATAGGCCCCAAAGTCGAAGAAGTTGCGGTTAGTATTTCCGAGTTTTTTTCTCTGTGCCTCTGGTCCTCTGTGGTGAAAAAACTTTCAGTCTATAAAACAAAAAAAAGGATACCGTTTCCAGTATCCTTCGTAGTAGCGGGAACAGGACTATCGTACTTATTTTAAAATCATTCCATTAGCTTTGAAAGCGGACAATTACGGGGACAGGACAAGTCCGTTTTACAGATTTGAACGTATTTGAATTAAATTTCCCATTTTCAATTCGGAAGGTCGATTTTCACATCCATTACCTTTGAAGGCTTCGGGGGAAAAAGTCACCCCCTTCCCTTTTCTTGCATTCTTTGCATTCCTTGCACCACCAGCTTGTAGGGCATGCAAAAGATGATTTAGATGTGACAATAGTGCAAGAGAAGTGCAAAGAGTGCAACCTTGTTTGGCAAATTAAACATTCTGATTTTGATGGACGCAAAATCAGCACTCAAATATGGGTTTGGAAAGGAGTTCCCGAAATGTCTTGTATGAATAGCTTAGGATGATTACCTTTTATAAGATTTTCTTCCACTTATGCTCTGCGCTCAGATTTAGAAGATAAGCGGGTTTCGGGGAGAGGGTTTAAATTCTGTATAAAATTCACATTTAAATGAGTATATCAGAAAACTGCTTAAAATTTCTACTTGAAAAAAAGTGGCTTGAACTTAATCGAGTTCTATCAGAAGAGAAAAATTGTTTGGAATTAGCGTCAGACCCAGTATTTTCAATTTTTGAAAATAATTTGGTTTCGGAAATTCGAAAGTTTGAAAATGAAAATTCAGAGAACCTATCAAATGTACTCACCAGAATTTTCCAATTAAACCAGAATCTAAAGATTTTAAAGCTTTCCAATACTTGCTTAAAACAAATAGCAGAATACCTATTTCAAAAGCATCCTTCGGAAAAATACGCAAAGCTTCTTCCCGATAATGAATTAGCCAAAAGGTTTTTGGATGCTCTCTCCAAAGAAAGGGTACTACAGGCAGAAAAATCCATTTTAGCCTCAAAATTGAATATCAATGTTGGAATGGCTGGAGATTTGGATTTTTCAAAATCCATTATTAATTCTCCCCAAGAAGTGGAGCTGTATTTGGCAGCAAAGTCCTTGTTCGAAACTGAAATTTTATTACCAAATACTTCTCTTAGTTCAATTATCGACTCAAAAATAACGAAACTCTTAGATAAAAAGACTTGTGATTTCTTTTTCCGATCTACTTTGGACCTATGCATTGTAGATGTCACTGACTTTAAGCCTAGGTTCTTTATTGAACTTGACAGTAGTTGGCACGACATACACGAACAACTTGAGAAAGATAAGATGAAAGATGAAATTTTCAGGAAAGCTGGTATGACATTGCACCGACTAAGAAAAAAGGAAAACAAATCAATGAAAGAGGCATTTGAATTATACTTGAAGAAAAATTACGGAAGCCAAAATTGAGAGGCTTTTTGCTTGAATGCTATCAAACTTCATAAATCCATGATATTTTTTCTTTTTCCTGCCATGTAGAAAGTTGTTAATAGCTACAAGACTAATAATATTCATGGAAAACGGCCCAGTGAACTCCGGATTAGGAGCGGGTTGCTATAAAAAAACCGGCCCAATGGCCTCTGGAATCCCCAGCCTTAATTTTGGCCCGTTGGTTCCCGAAATAACCCGGTATCAACGTAAACTCTGGTCCATTGAGGTCCGTTTTAGAAAAAGCCCGATTTCTTAAAGAAGTTAGTGAAAAGGGAGTGCAAAGAATGCAGGACTACAAGCATCCGGCCTTGCTTTAGGCTTCATTTAGTTGTCGGATTACAGAATTATCAGTAAATTACTTTACTGAGTCATATGGCATTCCATGGAAGAAAAAATAAACATACCGGATCTCAAGCTATCCCAATTATTCCGGAAAGGGATATTTTGGGACGTTGACATTGATCTTCTTGATGTGAAGAGAGATGCATATTTCATTATACCAAGAGTATTGAACAGGTTTATGTTTCACGAGGTATTCCTGGAAAACCTTGAAAGAATCTATCCAAGAGTCCTTATTTGTTACTATGCGGTGAACAGTGGTGAAATTCGGGGCAATGAAAAAACTGAATTCCTTGCCAAAAGGTACGGGTTAAGGCCCGAAGATTTTATAAATTTTATCCCGCCTGAAATGATGTAACTGGACTGAGGACTACTATTACCTTAAATTGCAACCTACAATCAGTGAACCGCCCTAAACGAGACCCAAATTCGGGCAGCTAAGTCTATTTTTAGGGTTTTTATCAGTTATTTAACAACTAATCGAGTTATTGTTTAATAAGGCAATAACCCCATAAGTTAATGGACTCATGGGGTTATTAATCAATAAGTAAATGAATAAGTAAGTAAGTAAATAAGGGGAGGTATAAGGCTTCAGCTTGCCTAAGATTAGACCTTAAGCTAAGCTGTTGGAAAAAAATCTTTTTTCTCGCCCCCTAAGCTTACCCGCCACACCCCGATCACTGTGCTTTTCCTTGATTTCTAATCCATATTTTTTCCTTCCTAAATCTGGCTAGTTCTCTAAAAATGTCCAGTTTTTTTAGTAAAAAACTGGACAAATATCTTATATTTGGGATTCAGGAAAAGGATGAAAATAGCCGAATACATATCGTCAAACATAGATAGGCTCCCAAAGGGTTATATATTCACCTATGCTGATTTTATGACGGAAGTGAAAAATAAGGAAGCTGTGATCAAAGCCTTAAACCGAATGGTAGCTTCAGGAAAGATTGCCAAGCTTTCAAAGGGTAAATACTACAAACCCGAGAATACTCCCTTTGGAAAACTTCAGCCAAGCCAGGGGCAGGTAGTAAAAGACCTTCTGGAGGAAGATGGGAAAATCACCGGTTATCTTACAGGCTACAGCATTTACAATCAATTAGGCTTAACTACCCAGGTAAGCAATACCATTCAAATTGGGAAAAATCAAATTCGCCCCAATTTTAAAAGGGAGCGCTATGCAATTTCGTTCGTGATGCAAAAAAACACCATTACAAAGGAGAACATTCCCCTTTTGCAGTTGCTTGATGCAATACGTTATGTCAAAAAAATTCCTGATACCACCATAGAAGGCTCTTGTAGACGGTTCCTGGCAATTATTAAAGAGTTTTCCGAAAAGGAAATCAATACCTTGGTTCGCCTGGCTTTAAAATATCCGCCTGCCACAAAGGCACTATTAGGCGCATTGATAGAGCAAATGGGACAAGGTAAATTAACGAAGCCACTTTTTGAATCATTGAACCCAATAACAAAATATAAATTAGCCGGTGCGGATAGCACCTTGTCCACCACTGAAAAATGGAATATTGTATGAAGTTGCATGACAATAAAACCTTGTTCAGGCAAGAGGTGCGGGTTACTGCTGACCAAATGGGAAGTCCTAACAATATAAAAACATCCCCAAAACCATGGATTCAAAAGAAGCCGACTACATCCTCACGATCAAAGGAAGCCAGAAAGAATTAAAGGAGCAAATTGAGAAGATATTTTCGTTGAACCCGGCCACCTCTGAAAGCCAGGAGGCGGACCTGGGCCATGGCCGGATAGACCCAGGAAATGCGAAGAAATTAACCGATTGGACTTTCTTGATGAACGACAAAAGTGGCCTGGTCTCAAGTCGGTGTGGAGAAAAAGCTTCACTACATTCTTGATGTGGTCTTCAAAGAAGGAACATCACTCAAAAAAAAAGACACTTCAGCTCTTAACTACAACATAAAAGCGAAAGTGGTCCTTCCATTGATTGACAGTGAGAAACCCAACAAGAAGCAAGCAATCGAAACAATTGCTTACTTTACTTAAAAACATTTACAGTCATAAAATACTAAGGATTTAAAAGCCGTTACTGCATTAACCACAAAGATTTTGTTTTTAAGAATTAATTTCTTAAAATTACCTCACCTACAGACTTATTAGATACGGAAGCCAATACTTAAGGCGTCAATATCGATCGACTATTCTTTAGGAAAGGGCCTCATTCAGGTTAGAACAGTTCCAAATTAATGGCACCCAACTTTTGTTTGCAGTATTGGGCGTTGTAGTAACTTTCATTAGTTCCTATCTGGTGATAAACAAACATATCACTTTTGGAGAAATGCTTGCGATCTCCTATTTATTCGGCCAACTCAACACTCCAGTATTTCAATTGGTCGGTTTTTTTAGGGAATTTCAGGATGCCCGCATTTCATTCCAAAGGTTAGAGGAGATCCAACAAATGAAAGATGAGAAAAACCCTGAAATGTTCCCGGCTAAAATCAACAATTATTCGATTAGGTTTAAAGATGTCGATTTTAGGTATGTCGGCTCCCAGGAGAACGTGATCAAAAATCTCAATATGGAAATCCCTGCCGGAAAAGTCTCCGCAATTGTTGGTTCTAGTGGAAGCGGAAAGTCTACCATTTTAAAGCTAATCTTAAAATATTACGAGATCAGCTCTGGTGCCTGCTTGATAACTGATGGCGAAAATGAATATAATCTGAATGAAATTTCGACAAGTTCCTGGAGAGACCATTGTGGGGTGGTTTCCCAATCAGGGTATATTTTCAATGACTCAATCCTATCAAATATTATATTGTGTAAGGATTCATTCAATGAAAGACAATTCAAATTAGCAACCCATATTTCAAATCTGGATGAATTTGTATCTAAATTGCCTATGGGTTATCTTAGTCCTATAGGAAACGAGGGGCTTGCTTTAAGTGGTGGACAAATTCTAAGGATTTTAATAGCCAGGGCTATTTATAAAAATCCATCAATCCTTATATTTGATGAGGCAACTTCCTCATTGGATACCATCAATGAAAGTATTATTGTCTCAAGGTTAAGGGAATTCTACCTGAAAAGAACGGTTATTATCATAGCTCATAGGTTGAGTACAGTGAAAAATTCCGATAATATATTTGTATTGGATAATGGAAAAATTGTTGAATATGGAAATCATGAAAAGCTTCTCACATACAATAGATATTACCAAGAATTGGTAAACAGACAGTTAAATGCATAAACTTCCACATGACAAATGGCACAAAGTATGGATCAAAACATAAAGCATTCTAGGATTTTTAAATTTATTATCAACCTGAAGCCTAAAAAACACTTATATAGTTTTAATGTTATTCAATTTTTGATATCTCTGATTATATTGTTAACAATTATTTTCAATAAAATTTTCAAATTATTGGTCCTGTAAGTAGCAGGCCTTAATGTGATATATCCTAATTCATACCAAGTATGTATAAATTTAAATTCCCAGCCATAGCCGCTTTCCTAACCCTTCTTCTACAGGGAGTTAATTCCAACTGTTTTTCCCAAAAGGATTTCATATCTGGGCTAATTATTGACCGGGACACTGAATCACCCATTCCGTTTACCAATGTTGGAATAAAGAACAAGTTTATAGGAACGGTATCGGACTCTCATGGATATTTTAAGATTAGTATTAATACTCTCTCAGTTAATGATACCATTGAAATATCAAGACTTGGATATGATAAGGAAAAGATGTTGGTCAAGAAACTGATGGATCCTAAATCTAACCCCAGGATAATTTTACTGCAGCAAAAGGCAGTTGATCTGGATGAATTTACTGTTACAGCAGAATCAGCTATCGGAATTAAAACATTTGGAAACTTGACGCTGAAATCCCGCTTTGCATTTGCATTCAACCCCATAAAATCTAGAGCTTCTGAAAATTTTGGAAGAGAGGTAGCAGTCAAAGTGGACCCGAAAAAGAAATCGGTTCGTATAAATACAGTAAAATTCGCATTGGCTAACAACCAGTTTGACCATCTTGTTTTTAGGGTGAATGTTTACAAGGAAGGATCGGACTCCAAAGGATTTCCAGGAGAAAGAATATTCGAGAAAATAGTTGAGGTTAACAATGAGTTTAAGGGCGAATACATGGTTCCATTTGAGCATCATGATATTGTACTTGACGGTAAATTTTGGGTGTCGATGGAGTTTTTAGATTATCGTGATGAACAGGAATTTGGGATCGTTACGGTTCCAGTAAAGCTTCCGTTTGGCAAAATGTACTCTAGGGAAAGTAGCTTGGGTGAATGGAAACAGGTAATTGGCTCTCCAAGTATCCTGATAGAGGCAGAAGTATTTGATCCGTAAAAATATCCAAAATGAGGGAGAGGATTTTGGGTTAGGGAGATTAAATTAAAACAGCCAGTCATAAAATTTCTTCTTAATGAGCATTTGGGGGATATTCCGGAAGGATTTGATTAATTTTTTAAGTAGTTATACCATAAGTCAATCTGCTCAATTGTGTTTATATTGTATGCAGACTGCTCTTCAAAATAATTTTCATTTTTTCCGTAATCCGTCCTTTTTTAAAGGCCCCAAGCTACTAATTAGGCAGATTCCTGGTAAAGTATTATGAATAGCTTCTTATGTTGACCGTGATTTGATGTTGACCAGACAGATTATATTGCAAAAACCAAACCCGGTGTTGAATACATTTATTTCTCCTACTTAGGGATTTTGAATTCAAAATTAATTTTTGGTATTTTAGATCTGTTAACAATGAGTTTGACAACCTTTTTTCCTAAGATAAAGGTCATCGAATTTAAATCCTTATCCTTACCTCGATCTGGTCAGGAGTTAAATCAAATCGGCGATCTAGTCAAAAAGTTCTACCAATATTAAAAAGGACAGGAAATAGAATATATTAAAGATGAAATAAGTGCAAAAATTGATATTTTGGTTTTTAAATTATTTAATCTAACCTCTTAGGAAATATTAATAATAAAAAAAGTGAAATAGTCAATTTAATAGAGAATAATAGCCTAGGTGTATAGGAATAATGAAAACTGCTATCGACACTTAGCTAACACATTCAAAGTCTGTTTTATTGAATAATTTAGATTAAATCTCTACTCAAGCCCCCTCAAGTTTTATTATTGACAACAATCTAGGTTGTCAATAATAAAAATAATAAATTAAATTAACATGAATAATCCATTTGAATATACTGAAATTATAAAAACTGAATTTGCTTCAGCATCTGATAGAGCTTGCGTAATTGTATCTGCATCATTTCTGGATGAATTTCTAAAGGAAATTTTAATTCATTTTGTGCGAAGATAAAAAATTGGACAAGGAAATGTTTAGTGGAGTTGGTCCTTTATCCTCTTTTAGCTCTAAGGTAAAAATATCTTATAGACTGGGATTAATTTCCTCTGAAGAGTATAAAAAAATTGAAATATTTAGGTCTATTAGAAATAAGTTTGCTCATGAAGTTTCTATAAACTCATTAGAATTAGATGTTTTCAAAGATAAAATTCAGCAATTGGTAGTTAAAACTGAATTATTGCCTCCAACTACTATTTTTCTTCCTGAATATTCTGGTCAAAATATCCCTCCTGCTGAATTTGAAAAAATCATTACGGAATCTCCCAGAGATATAATTGAAAAGTTTATTCTTTATATAGCCAATAACTTAATGGGTAGAGCTATGGAGGCAATAAATAAAAGGTGTAAACATCCTGTTGAATACAAATATTCTTATGAACCATTAGAGATTTTTCTTAAAGTACTGAAAGAGAGCAATTTAAAATTGAGAGAATTAAGTACTAAGGCTATCCAAAATAAGAAAAAAATATTGGAAGAAATTGAGCAACTGATAGAAAAAAACAATGAAATCATTCGTGATCTAATGTCCTCCGACGTATTGTCGGAAGAGAATGTTGAAAAACTAGAGAAAGCAAAAATGATAGGCATAAGATTAGAAAAAAATAAGTCTAAAACAATTGAAGAAATTAAGTTGCATCAAGAAGGGGATGGAAATGTCGATTATTCTAAAATAAATATGCTGAAAGGATTAACCTATCATATAATTCAAGAAATTAAAAAAGCCTACAAGAAAAATCAATAGGTATTGGATTTTATATAATTGATTCTTTTTATGACGCGTATTTATTAGGAGAGCTGACGTTTCCAATGCCGGTAATTGCGAGGGTAAGAAGTTCCTCTGAAATATGGTCTTTAATTTCAAAACAATTTTTCTAACGAAATTTGGCTATGTGTGATTTTGATTATGGATTTTTTAAAAGCCTATTTCTTTCCGATTTTGATGGAATAAGAAAGTGCTCCCTATCGGATAAGGATTTATTCCTTACTCTTCCCGTTCCGGAAGTGTATGACCATTGGCAGAGAAGAGAAGTGACTATATCAGCTTTTGAAATCCTGAAGATGAGCATAGATGCCTGGTATAGCTTAAGGGGGAAGGAAAGCTTGCAATCGCTGAGTATTAACCCTTCCGAGTTTTACAACTCCTCAATAAAATGCCTGGCTTACCTTGAGCAAAAATTTCCGGATCAATGTATTGCTGAAGTGCCGTACGAGAAGTATTTACACTTTTGCTATACCATAGGTGAGGAGGAGGAGTGGTACGGCCCATTAGAAGTTGCCCAATTAGTGGATGATGGTTTTAAAAAAATTGATATAGAGCTAATCAACGCCGGAGCCAGAAGAAATGTAAAAAAAGTCATATCCCTTCTAAATCTAGGTGCCAATCCCATGGTGGACCCAGAAGAAAAAACCAATGGCAGCGAAATCATAGATCACCTAGTCAAGGATGAAAGTAATGCTTTTGTGCAATATCTAAATTGTCTAAATTCACCTAGCAAAGACGAGGGGATCAGAACTTATGAAAAAGCCTTTGCCATGTTGGCTGAACTATACACGGTGGCCAGTTCTGCAAAACTTTTGAGGGTGATTGAGGAATTTGGGATTGTAGATCCTACGGGGAACTCCTAATCTAACCCATCAAGGAGATCTTTTAGTGATAATGTTGATCCCTTAATTTCCCCCTGCTTTATCTTCTTCACTGTCTCCTCCATATGGGAAAACTTCTGCTGGATGGTATGCTCATCAAAGCCAGCAAAAGTCATTTCATAAATAACATGACTAAATATTTCCAGCTCATTAAAATTTAATATGGTAAATGGGTGGATCTCCATTGCCAGCCATTCCTGCCAAGGCAGGAATTCTAAGGAATAGATTTTTTCAGTTTCAAAGGAACTAGATTGGATTTCATTATAGCCCACTACTTCAGCTGAATCAGTTCCGTTATCCTTCCCTGGATCAATTTTAATAAGCATTTGGAGGTCTGACGAACTGGGTTTCATTCCTTTTAGTTTTTGATAAACCAGCTCATAAGCTTTCAAACTCTTTATTTGATCGGGATAAAGCTTTTGGAAACTAGAGCTAACTTTACCCCATGGGTAATTTTGGATTATTTCATGTAGTTTCATATCTATTCATCTAATTGGTCTCCATTTTGGCTGAGACTGTCTTTTATTATTTCTAGACTTGGTACAGTATTAAAACCTGCCTCAGGTAGATTTAAAACGCCTTCCAAAAAGTATTTACTCATTATTGACTGTTGGCATTGAAAATCCCTCCGAAAGGGTTTTAAAGTATATTTGTTGATTACTGCTTTTTCAGCAAAGCTTTGAATATTACCAATTAAGGAATTCACTGCCCTGTAATTTGGTGTTCCCTTTGCCACCTCAGAACATAGTTGGAGGAGGAAAAGATAATATTATAAATTTGTGCAACGCTGAATTTCTTCACAAGATCACCGAAGACTGTTAAAGTTTTCTCTCCAACCCTTGGCTTGCCAAACAATCTATCAATGGTTACCCAATAATAATCTATGCATTCATGAATCGCTAACTCCTGCCAAAGCAATAGAGCATTCTCAAGCTCATCTTCTGTGGGTTTTATAGGTATTAGAATTTGTTGGATAAGTTTATCCGTAGCTAAACTTCGGCTTTTTATACAAAGGTTATATCTGCAATAATCCTCAAAAAGAATATCCTCTTTTCCCTCTAAGTCTAATATCAAGAGCCCATTATCATCCGTGTGGGGAGAAACCTCCAAAAAATTGTGGTTTTGGAGAAAGGAAAAATATTGTTCTTCCAAGATTTTGGTAGGTGTGAACTTTGTCAGAAAATCATTCAGCGGCTTTATCTCCCTAAAATTTTCCAACATACCCTCGCGCATATAAGCCCCCAAAACTATTTTCCCCTTATAGGACAAGTCCTCAAACACCGGATAATTTGCAGGGTCAAGGGTGTATTTGTTTTTGATGTATTCTGCCCTAATTTTCTTTTCCTCTTCTCTTATCCTGAAGCGGTGTAACTCACATTGAGTACATGGACAGGTTACGCTTTCAATATGGTTGCAGTTGGGACAGTAGGCTTTCTTCGGTTCGCTTCTGTATTGGAATTCCGATTTTGACAACCTTTTACGATAAAGACCAGTGGAACAATGTGGGCATGGCCTTCCAACTTCCTCCGGAGGGAAATGTTTTTTTAATGAAGAAGGGGAAACATCAAGATTAAATTCTTCAATCAAATCCATAGCCTTTTCTGTATAATATCGGTTAATCAGGTCTTCGATCTGGTCCTTGTTAAGATGTTCAAATATGTTTTTCATTATTAACTATCGTTTTATGGCGCAAAAGAAAGCAGAAATGCCATATCTCTGCAATTTAATGACAGTAATTGACTGGCTATTTTTTTATTTCAGAATTTTCGGGGGTGGAACAAATTAATTTTTTAATTTAATGAAATTTTTAAAAACTCTAATCTTTAAGCTTTTACATGGAAAATGTTTCAAAATCAGAGTATCTTTCAGCCCTGGATATAGTTGAAAGATACCACAAACAGCTTCATGCTCAAATTGACTTCCTTTCGTGCCACAAAACCCCTATTGAGGATTGGTTTGCCAACCTTCCGGAGGAGCCAAGCGGAAGACTTAAAAACATCCTACTTCACAATCCCCCTTTTGAATATTTGGAGGATATCACCAAGTTTCAATTTTTAAGGCAAAGGAATGCAGGAGAGGTTACCTGGACGGAATTTGAGAAGCTGAAGAATCTTAGTAGGAAAGAGTAGAGATAAGATTTTCTCAGTTATGGTCTTCCCTGTTTATCTACCTAATTACCTACCTAACTATTCTCCTAAATCCCTACTTAGGTATCTACCTAAATAGGGATTTAGGGAAGGTGGGATTAATTTACTTGGTAGATGGGCATGTCATACGGGCTATTCACTAACGTCCAATATCCCTTTTTTTCTTTTTCTTTCTAATCATCTCCTCTTCATCAAATTCATAAAATGAATCCTGGTCTACCGTTGGTAAGAGTAAGTTCCAAAGCATGGAAGGAGCCTCTGGCGAACTGGGATTTAAATCAGGAGTTTTATTCACCGCTTCTTTTTCTTTTGCTTCGGCTTCACGTTTATTTTCCAACCAATCAGCCACTCTTTGTTTCCGTGCCTCATTTTGGAAATTGAAGGAGTCTTCCACCTTCCGGCTGTAACCGGTCATTTGGTCAAAAAGCTCCTGAGATGCTTGGCGAAAGTTATTTCTATTAAATCCACCTCTAATCACTCCCTTCTTGGAGTTTATGTGGTTAGTTACTGGAGAAAGCTTGTATCTCTGCTGAAGGTCTCTTCTGGAAATTATGACGTGGACATGATAATTAAGCCCCGGTTTTGGCTCTTTTGTTTTTTTATCATATCTGTTCTCTTCAAATTTCGCGAAATACATTAAATCCTCCCCCTGAAGCCCTTTCCTGAAATTTTCCGCATATTTGTTCATTAAATTCCTTGTATAAGCCATTAGGAATTTTTCCTCCTGCCCCTTAGAAATGAATCTTAACTCTTTCTGGGATGGGCTGATATTTAAGAGAAAATATTTTGAGTCCTTTTTTCCTAACTTTCTTTTATTGGCGTCAATGCTCTTAATAACCTCTTCCACAGATACCTGGTCAGAGGAATGGGAAAAGAAATGTCTTTTCTCATTCTCTCCTTTTCCCTCGTTTTCCTTTTCAAGGTAAAAAGCAAGCTTCATACAAGAGCCCTTTTTGTCAGCTTTTGTACCGAACACCGTTGATCCAAAGGATACGTTCATACATCATTTGTTTTTTGGGAACAACTTTTTGGTAATTTCAATGGACGTTTTAAAGGAGGTCAAGAAATCGGTTAAGGGAGCCACATAGGAATTCGGGATTATTCCAGTCTTACCCTGTAGAAAATTGGGATGCTCTTTCCTCATGAAGTTATAAAATGCCATCTGGTCCTCATACAACTTCTTTAGAAAATCAAAATATTCTTTGTTTCTTGTTCTAAGGTATTCCACCCTCTGTGCCAATGCACTATCCATCCCCCCTTTAATCTGGGATGTATCCCTTTTTACAGATTGAATGGTATCGTTTTGTTGTGAAATATAGCTATTAAGCTGGCTTTTAACTTCCTGATTATTCTCTATGCTTTTGATTATTAGCTTTTCAAGATTGTTTAATTTTTCCGCCACCTGGTCTTTGAGAATGACTGAAGGGTTGATACCATTCTTATGGCAATATTTAATCATGTCCTCGACATACTTCTTAAGTGGAACATTAAAATTGTCAGCTAACTTTTTTGCCTTTTGGTGATGATCACCATCAATAAGAATGGATTTGTTTTTTACTAGATTTTCCATTTTGCATTAAATTGAGAAGTACAAATTGATATATTTTTATAGTGGTATGGGAAGAAATATCCGAAGGTTGGTTTTTCAAAGAATGGGGCTCTGCCCCATTCCCACTTGCTTATATAATCCTTCCTTTTTAAGACCCTAACCACCCTTAAGAGAAACACTATATTTTGACCAGCATTTATAGCCTTTTCAGAGCCTGCCTTTCCTAAAGCCCCCACTATTGGCCCCAATCTTTTCAATGAAAAATATAATGCTCCTGACTTTGCATTCATTGCATTCTTCGTGCAGTAAATTGGCGGCGAAATCTGGCTTTCCAGCCAGATTTCGACATCTCTGCAAAAACTGCAAAGAGTGCAGAAAAGATTATAGCTTTTCATAGACACCGGGCTTAATAGTTGTGAACAGGCGAGGGTTATTGGATAGAAAATAGAAGAATGTCCTTTCAGATAAACCCACTTTAGAAGCTATATTCTTCCCTTCAGAAGTTTTAAATTTTTTCGGTAATTTATGGTATAGTTCTAATTGATAAGGCTTAAGCCTTTCAAGGGGATCGGTATTTATGAGGTAGTCTAACGCCTGCTCCGATTGCCGTCTGAAAAATTCCGAAAGTTTTATGGCCTTGGCGGTGGTCTCTATAGAGATGGATTCAAGGTCTCCTTCCTCAAAGGCCCAAGAAATAAATTGAAGGATTAAGCAAATCCGCTGTAAATGAATATCAAATTTGGAGTAAAGCGACGCTACAGCTTCATCTGCCCCATCCACAAGCCCCTTATTGTAGACATTCAGCCATTCCAATATTAGTGTTTCTGCTTCTGGGGAAAAGGAAAAATTTATGTTTACATCCTTCTTCTCATTGCTATAACCATAGATTTTCTTGACACTCTCTTCAAAAGATTCAACAGCTTCCTGGATATTAACTCTCTGATACTTGGCTTTCTCAGTATGCTTTGGCCATACATAAAGGAACCGGTCAAAAAAACCTGATCCATTTGTAAAGACTGAGTTTAATGCTTTTTCAAAAACTTTAGGCTGTGTTGTACCTGCCAACATCAAGAAAGGATCTAGAATAGGAGCTGATTCTTTACTGACTCTATTAAGGATGACAGGATCCTGGCACCACATTTCCAGATAGTTTTCGAGATCACTACCGGATCGGTATTTATTCAGATCACGGAAAAAACCGGCTATTTCATCTCTTATTTGCGCGACCCCTCTGGAATTTTTTGCTAGAGCATCTCCTATGGCCTCAAGAGTGGTGTCTTTTAAAATAGATTGCATTCTCACCGGAGGCACTTTAGGGCAAGTTGCCCTTTCTTTAGCATCAAGTTCAAGCCATGCTTCATAAGCATCCTGGTCTTTTTTGTATAGATGGTATTGCTCTTCGTCTTTTTTATAAAACCACCTCATTGCGAACTTTAAGGCTGAGCTTTTATTTGATCCTGAATTGCCAATTATGCACATAAAAAGTATAGGTTTCAGCTGTGCGCTATTTTCCAAAACGGAGACTGAGCAATTATTACCGATTGCGAAACCATAAGAAAACAAAATTGCTGATGCCAGGTAATCAGGGTGGATTCCCCTCCCAGCAGAGACTTTGTTTATGATTTCTTGAAGCTCTTTCGGGTAAATATCTAATGGGAAAGAGGATTGGTTATTATTTGGGCTTAACACTGACTGAAGGTCTGTTGATATTTGAGGAAACTGTTTATTAAATGTCATATGTAGAAATTTTAAGGCATAGAATTCCACCCTCCCATTTCTAGGAGCTATTTTCCTTAATAGTGAAATTCAACTATTATTAATTAAAGTACTTTTTATGAAGTAAACCTAGCTTGAATATGCGATCAGAAATCCTTTCCAGGATCGCCTGGAAAAATATGATTTCATCGATTTTATATAATGGATGAATGGAGCTAGGAAGTTTTAGTGATTTCACATACAGCAGTGATTCACCTATATCTAGGAGAATATTTCGTTTTTGAAAGGAAGCAGGAACAAAATAAAGCTTGTGAAACCCTTGATCTTGATTACCTCTTCGGATTGAATTAAAAAAGGCTTCAAATTGAGAAATATGGTTTTTTTCTAGAGGGACTTTATTTTGAAGGGTAATTTTAAAAACCTGATTATAAAACCTTTGGCAATCCCTTACGTCATTAAGGGTTGCAACTTTTTCCCTAAATAGATCTATCTTCCATTTGGGAAACTCATGTTTTTTGGGCATATTTGCAAAGTTTTAAATGTGTGTGTGACGTGTTTAAGACCTTAGAACAGGAAGCTAATTGAATCATAGTTTTCCATTTAAGGAGAGGATGGCAGTCCTCTCCTTTATTTTTATATTTTAAATTCACCAGCAAAAAAACGTTCTACTTCTCGCTGATGAATGTATCGCCTCTTGCCAATGTATATCGATTTAAACTCCATTCCTTTAGTTTCTGCGATAGTTTCTAATTTTTGGATAGAATAATGAGACTTCAACCCTGTTTTAGCCTTAAATTGTGGTAATGAAAAATAATCTGGCAGGGGCGATTTCGGCAGGTCGTCAAGAGGCTGGTTACCTTTGATAGAAGTGATTTTTTCTTCTAGGCTAGTAAACTTTTCATTTACTTTTTCCAAAAGCTTAAAGTGCTCTTTAACCCACTTTAGGGATTCTCCGGTCAAGACGATAACATTTTCTTGGATTGGATTTTTTTCTTGAATCATAGCATTTTATATTTCGTACGATTCAAATTTAATCTAAAATTTCAAATGTGTTACTATAGGAACACATATTTTTTTAAAAAATTATCCTTTAGCTATTCTAAAGCGTGCCTCTGCGTCAAATTTTTGATCAAATTGAGTTTTAAAGTTATTCAACTCTGAAGCTTTTTCAAATTTCATCATTCTGAATTGAAGCTTATTAATATCATCTTCTGGATAGGATTGTAATGCCTCTCTATAATCCTCATATGCTTTGAAAAAGGTATCACATTTCCCAATTTCTACAAGCTCATCAAAAAGTTCAGAATTCGTGTCTTTTAAAAATCCCAGCAAAATCATAATAGGCGTTTGGTCTAAGAGATCAAATGCGTAGGAAGATTTCTCTCTTAGTTTGGTCTCCAAGGCATACATTAAGGGTAATGAGTTAAAATATTTCAACATGCTTTCCACAAACAAAGTGTTTAAAGAGGCGTGTTGGGTAAGCATTTGTGGCTGAAAAGTCACACTTACAATTTCTTCAATATAGTCACGAAACAAACTGATGTAATTTGTTTCTTTTTCAATTAACCTATCCAATAATGATCTATCGGTTCTAAGTTGGTCCAAATAATATGGGTTATCCCGAACTAATCTTACAGCAAAATGAGATGTGTAGGTGACTTTAGCTCTTTTATATCTTACTATCACGTAAAGCGGGAATCCCGTCAAGGATTTCCCTATTTTTTTTAAATCTTCACCATGGAAGAATTGGATTGCTAATTTGCTTTTCTTCATTTTAAATTCATCTTTCGATTAATCCAATTATTCTAAGATATGTTTCTTGTGTTCTTCTCTCAGTGTAATGCTTCTTCAGGATAGACCCAGGTGAATGGCCAAAAATCATCTTGATGTCATTCTCTTCCATCCCTAGACGATCTGCCCATGTCCCAAAGGTTTTCCTTCCTACTTTGTTAGATAATTTTTCCGTAAAGCCAATTTTATTAGCGAGGGTTTTAAGAGCTAAGTTAAATTTCTGTTCAGAAATGGCGATTTGTGATGGAAATATATTTTGGCAATCTTCACAGTAATATTTGAAGAAAATTTGCTTAGCCGATTCATTAAGGGGTATCCAAAATTTTTCTCCATTTTTTCTTCTCTCCCCCTTAAGCACTAAATACTCTGGATTAATCTTGATTAAATTCTCATCGAAAACGGTCTTAGGCTCTAACCTTATTAGATCTTTATAGAGCAAAGAGGTGTTACAAAGTAAGATAAACAAATCCCTTGTTATTTCAAGCCTATTTTCACCCTTGGAAAATTTAAGTTCTTTCAACTTTTTGTAATGGTCGTCCTTGAGATAAGTTATATCTCCAGAACCTTCATCGGAAGGAATATCTAAACTATCAAAATATCGAGCCTTAAAAGGGATTTCATATTGATCACAATATTCCCTATAGATTTTCTTTAGCCTATCCACGTATTTTTCAACGGTAACCCCCACTTTCTTTTCGCTTAAGAGGAAGTCTACGTAACTGGCCATAAACTCTTCATTTATTTCGGCCATTGAAGCGTGAATCCTAAAGCGTTCCATTTGCTTCTTCAAAGTATGGTACACTTTTTTAGTATCATACGCTAGTTTAGATGTGCGATCTGAGTTCAGGAAATAGTCTATATAGGAAATAATGGTATCACTTGCCCCGGGCGCCATAATGCCATCAACTCCTTTGATTCTTTTTCCTTGAAATTTAACTTGATAGATTTTTTTTAGCTTTTCCGAAGTAAGTATTTCGTTTCTTCTGGAGTGTTCCTCTATAATCTCTTTCAAATTGTGGATAGCCCTGGCAATAGTGCGGTTATGGGATTCTGCGTAGGGGTAGTAGCTGTTTACCCACTTTAAAGTTTTGCCTGACCAGGCCTTTTCCGGGATCTTTTCAAGCCCTAAGTTGATATACTGCCGGATCTTTCGATTTATACATAAGTATATCGTTTCTCCTTGGGAAGATTTTTTTCCTTTGGGATTCAAAACGGCCTTTATCTTGAAATCAATCATGGCCAAAAATAGGCAAAAAAAACAGGGGGGACAAAAAGGGGGACAAATGCACCCGAATTTCCCAAAATTTGACAGATTCGAAGAGGTTCAAAAACGTGCAAAAAAAAGGCTTTAAGAAGGTTTTTAGAGCGATAAACAAAAAAAGGATACCTTTCGGCATCCTTCTGAGTAGCGGGAACAGGACTCGAACCTGTGACCTTCGGGTTATGAGCCCGACGAGCTACCAACTGCTCCATCCCGCGATATATCTTAACAATTGATTTGTCGCTATTTTAGTTCATTAAAACCGGATTTTTTTGCCTTTTGCGTTTCCCTTTGCTTTAATGTGATACAAATGTAAGGGGATTTTTTGAGAAGTCAATAGGGTGGGCATAAAAATAATTGACCCTACTCACCACAATCTGCCCTTTACTTTGATTTTCAGAAATTTATCACACGACAAAAATTTTCAAAATAAAACCATAATTAATCAACCCTTACAAATACCTGGTCTTCCACAATCACATCACCTCCTACAATTCCTCCCGGGATTAGGAATTCCCGGTTCTCATTTTGCAATACCAATTCAATCTGCTGGGCATTGTTTAACGCAGGGTAGGAAGTTTCATCATAGGGCCGCAATGAATCTTCACTCACATATGGCTGCTCATAGGGCCTGTAGGCCATAAAAGTAGCCGTTTTGGTCAGGGTATGGCCATTATAGGAGTAATTCCCCCTTTCGATCATGATAAAACCCACAGGCTCCCTTTCTCCTTCCTCCCTCATATAATGCCTATACTCATAGCTGCCATTCGGGTTGAATATATAGTCAACCACATACTCCAACTCCATATATTCATTAAATCCGGCTGACTCCCAGGTCCCAACCAGTTTATTCTCAAATTCATTCGCAGCCTCATTGCAAGCCGTAAACATCAGCAATAAAGCAAAGAGAGGGAAAAGTAAAAACTTCTTCATGTCCGTAGAATATTTTAAAGTCAGGCAATATAGGAATATATTTATTTTATACGGACAACTACTGATTTTCGTTGATAGTGGATAGTCCACAGACATGGGTACCAAGTACCAGGTACCAAGTACCAAGTACCCTCATCACCACAAGTTGGTTTGCAGCCATTTTAACGCGATGAAACCATCCAGCGTCTTCATTCTCGCACCCTTCCTACGAGCTTCGCTCTTCGGATGNTGGACCGTGGACAAAAACACCTTTGCGCTCTTCCTTTTGACTTTGCGCCCTTAGTGCCTCTTTTATTTACGTGGGTAAATGGGTACCAAGTACTAGGTACCAAGTACAAAGTATCCACATCATCATAGGTTGGTTGGGAGCCCATTTAATGCGGCAAAGCCATTCACCGCCCCTATTCTCGCACCCTCCCTCCGAGCTTCGCTCTTCGGATAGGGTATCAAAACTGTTGTCCCGAGGCTGCGCCTCGGGACGATAGAAATGGAGGCTTCGCCTCCCAAACGTAACTCTCCGCCGCGAATACCTGGTACCTGGTACGTTGTACTTGGTACCCTAAAATCATTTATTCCAACTCCGAAAAGGCCGTTGAGCCCTTTCCCCTTGGTGCTACTTATTTTTTACTTATTCGACCCTGCCTTTGGCTGGCAGGCAGGTTTGTGACCCATTTCCTTTCAGCCTAGCGTCGCCTCGCGCTTTTCTAAACCCCTAAACCTCCCGATCCGCGCAGCGATGATCGGGAAATAAACTCCTAAACGCCGAAGCTATTTCCACTTCCTAATTACCCCTCCACATCAACCCAATCAATCACCGTTCCCTCACATTCAGGAGCATTGGGGCAGCAAATATACTCATCCCCGTTGCGGTCCTTGAACACCTTATAATCCCCAGCCAAGAAAACCAGATCACAGTGAATACACTTCTTCCTCTCCTCCAGCCCCAGTTTCCTGCCAAAAGGATGGTTTTTCCGGAGGTATTGTTGCTTATCTTTTACTTCTATTTCTTTCATAATATGCAAAGGTACGAAGGGAGAAGGAATGATTGGCTCAGATCCCTTGTCACGTTCTAAATCAACTTGACACTTTTTTCTCAAGCTTTTATATTTTTCTCCGCGAAGAAGCCTTTGTGCGACTTCGTGAGAACCCTGACTGCCGTCAGGCAAGTNCTTATTTTTTACTTATTCGACCCTGCCTTTGGCTGGCAGGCAAGTTCGTGACCCATTTCCTTTCAGCCTAGCGCCGCCTCGCGCTTTTCTAAACCCCTAAACCTCCCGATCCGCGCAGCGCTGATCGGGAAATAAACTCCTAAACGCCGAAGCTATTTACTTCGTACTTCAAGAGTGAACTTTGTGCGACTTCGTGGAAACTTTGTGCCCTTCGTGACCCATTTGTCTCCGCGTCGAAGACTTGGTGTGACTTCGTAGAAACTTTGTGTCCTTCGTGACCAATTCAATTTGGCGTCGCCTCGCGCTTTTCTAAACCCCTAAACCTCCCGATCCGCGCAGCGCTGATTGGAAATAACCTTCTAAACGCCGGAGCTAATTTGGGTACGAGTACTAGGTACCATGTACCAAGTATTTTTAGGACAGATCTGCATTTATACCATTTGGACCTAATCGCATATTCGCCTTTGTGACCCATTTNTCGCCTCGCGCTTTTCTAAACCTCTAAACCTCCCGATCCGCGCAGCGATGATCGGGAAATAAACTCCTAAACGCCGAAGCTATTTACCTCGTACTTCAAGAGTGAACTTTGTGCGACTTCGTGGAAACTTTGTGCCCTGCGTGACCCATTTGTCTCCGCGTCGAAGACTTTGTGTGACTTCGTAGAAACTTTGTGTCCTTCGTGACCAATTCAATTTGGCGTCGCCTCGCGCTTTTCTAAACCCCTAAACCTCCCGATCCGCGAAGCGATGATCGGGAAATAAACTCCTAAACGCCGGAGCTATTTACTTCGTCCTTCCGCTCCTAATTCACGTTTCACATCCCCCTGCCCCCTCCCGATTCGCTCCGCTGCTCGGGACAAGCTGTGTCC